>CAZVCG010000009.1:42507-54496 GCA_964626265.1 uncultured Rhodospirillaceae bacterium
TGACCATTTGCTGGTGCCGGTACGCTTCCATGCGCGGCTTTTCGTAAAAGTAGTGAAAACCGACAAGAATGGCGATGGACAGGAAGACGGCGAGCAGAAAGTTTTCGTTTTGCATTGTTCAGGTGTCAGGGATCAGGGGTCAGGGGTCAGGGGTCAGGGGTCAGGGGTCAGGGTTATCACATAGGTGCAACAGCTACCAGATGTTAGAGGTCCAAAAAAGCGTTATTCTTTCAGCTTTTTGGGCGTGTTTTCAGGGACGGGATCAAAGCCTTGGCCACCCCACGGGTGGCAACGGCAAACGCGCCTGATGGCGAGCCAGCTTCCTTTCCATGATCCGTGGGCTTCCAACGCCTTATCGGCGTAAGCTGAACACGTAGGCACGAAACGGCACTGTCCCCCCAACAAATATGAAAAGCTATGCCGGTAAATCCAGATCAGGCCGCGTAAAGCCGCAGATGATATGTTCAGTCTTGCCATACTTTCAACCGCTTCAGCGCGGTGATCAGATCGTTGCGCAAACTTTTATAATCGCGCGTAACCGTCTCGGGCCGCGCTATCAGCACGTAATCATGGTCTTCCATTGCGTGTTTGGGAAGGATTTCATGCGCCAAGGTGCGCAACCTTCTCCTTGCGCGGTTGCGCATAACGGCGTTGCCCACGCGCTTGCTGGCTGTAAGGCCCAAGCGTCTTGTGTTTGCGGTTTTATCTTCTTGCTCGCGCGTCTGCGGCTTGATTTGCACGATGACGCCGGGCGTTATCCATTTTTTGCCGCTCGCCGCGACAGCCAGAAACGAAGGCCGTTTCTTGAGTGTCGCAAGAAGAGGGGCGCGGCGCATGACTGTGGTCTGTGGCAGCTCCGCCTAGGCGGTCAGCCGCTTACGGCCCTTGGCGCGGCGGCGCGCGATGACTTTTTGGCCGCCTTTGGTGGCCATGCGGGACCGATAGCCATGCCGACGCTTGCGCACGAGCTTGCTGGGTTGATACGTACGTTTCACGAGACTTACTCCTAATTTTCTAAAGCCGAAGGTGTATAGGGGCTGGAGGCCGTAGAGTCAAACGCTAGAGGGCTACGCAAAGGCAGAAAAGGCGAAAAATCGTATATTTTCAATTGGATAATCAAATGGCTATCCAAACAGCGGGCTGTTCACGATCCAAGACAGCTCCTTGGCCATCAGCTGGGCGATTTTCTCGCGTTGTTTGGGCTGGCGCAGCAGGGCCTCGTCTTTCGGGTTGGAGAGGAAACCCGTCTCAACAAGGATGGACGGCACATCTGGCGAGCGCAGCACGGCAAAATTCGCGGAGCGCATGGGACTTTCCAGCATTTGCCATTTCTTGCTCATGGCGCGGACGAAACTCACCTTCACGCGCTGCGACGTGTTGCGCGTGCGTCGCGCGGAAAGATCGAACAATATGGCGGCGACCTCCTGATCAGCTTGCGACAAGTCCACGCCGCCGACCATATCGGCGAGGTTTTCTTTTTCGGCGATGGCTCCCGCCAAGGCGTCGGACGCTTTTTCCGAAAGCGTATAACACGATAATCCGCGCGCGGCCTTGCTCGGCGCGCTGTCGGCATGGATAGAGATGAAAAGATCGGCCCCCGCGTCGCGGGCGATTTTCACGCGTTCCTGCAGCGGAAGAAAGATATCGCAATCGCGCGTAAGCTTGACGTTGATATCGGGTTTTCCGAACAGGGACTTGGCCATGTTTTTGGCGATATCCAGCGTGACGTCTTTTTCCAGAACGCCATTAAGTCCCGTTGCGCCGGGATCGTGACCGCCGTGGCCGGGATCGAGCATCAGCAAACGCGGCGCGCGAGGTTTTTTAGCGGGCAGCGGCGCATCGCCCGAAGACAACGGAGCCGCGGCCAGCGCCTTCAAAGAAAACGAAGCCCCCAACATCATTAAAGGCAGAGCAGTCCCGAACTTCAACACAGCGCGGCGCGTAAATTTGCCGCCGGCGGTATCGAAGCCTAAAAATTTTGGACGGCGTTGGGGCATCGGCGATATACACACTCAAAATATGGCGAATCGACGGGTAATTTTTATACCACGCATCAATGTTTCAGGTTTACCTGTGGTTGGTTGACAAAAGGTTAGCCAAAAAAACGTAATGATTAACGCCGCGCAAAGGCGTGAAATTCCGGCATTTCTTAATTATTCGTCTCCATTAAGCCAACGTTAATCATGTATTTGGTACAATATCCTGTATTTCAAGGAAAAAATTTTTTATGGAGTAGGCGATGGGCTGGGGGTTTGGGAAAAAGAGCAAAGCGCCATCGGCGAGGGACGCTCTGAAACAACAACATGCGTCAGGCTCAGGCATTGTTTATGACGTTACAGATATTTCAGATGCGCCCGCGTGGGCCGATCCCGATAAAAAGCCGCCAGTGACCCAAAGAGAGATCGACGGGGCCTGGGGAAGGGTGAGGGATTACAAGGGGCCAAAAAACGGCATGTAGTTTGAAGGATGGCCGCGTCCTACTTAAGGGTTTTATGCAAAAGCTTTGCGATTGCCGCCGTTTTGCGGCAGGTTGACGGCGATAAAAGGGAAGCTAGGCAACTTTGAATCACTCTTATTCCATCTTCCGCTCATTCAGCGCTTTTCTTCCGCTCCTTGCCGTGTTGGGGCTGATCGTCGTCGCGCCAATGGCTCGCGCCGAGGAAAACTTTGGATGCGCCGCATATCAAGAGCCCATCATCGCCGTTCAACCCGTCTTTTCGCCGGAGCGTTACGACAACAACGTCGATCTCGCCGGACTTCAAAACATGGCGGGGCAGCCGAACGTAGCGACTGCCGGCATGCGCGAAGTGCCGATTGGCCTGACGGCGTCCAGCCTGAAGTTAGATTCTTCCTTCGAAGTTACGTCTCAACCTATGCCGCATGACGGCACGGTGTGCGCACGGATTTCGCGTTTTGACATGCGTTTCGGTTTCGACGACACGACGGTGTTCGTGGCGCGCGAAATAGTTCCTTATTCCTGCGGTTACCACGAAGTGGTTGCGCACGAACGGCGTCACATGGCGATTGACCGCGACATCGTGAATTACTATCTGCCGCAAATCCAAGGTTTGATCGCCGCCGAATTGCGCCGCATCGGCTCCGTTCGCGCCGTCTCGGCTGAAGCTGCAGAAGCGCATTTGCGCGCGGCCATCAACGGTTATTTGCGCAGTCTGGGGGCGAACGTGGCTTCCGTGCGTGAGGAACAACAGCGCGCGTTCGATAGCCCGTATGAGTATCAGCGGCTTTCAAGCGTATGCAACGGCGAACTGGCTTCTTTAATCAGTCGCGCGACGCCCGCGTTATAAGGCCGTCTTATTTCCCTCGCGCATAAGAGCCCATCAGCGTCGTTTGCGCGAGGATGTGGCCTTCCATCGCCTTCAGCAATTGCTCTTTCGTCGGCGTGCCTGAGATGTCGAGCATCGCGTCCAGAGCGTAGAGTTTGTGAAAATAGCGGTGTGTGCCGATGGGCGGGCAAGGGCCTGTGTATCCCGTTCGTTTTTGATCGTTGAATCCCTCCCGCGTTCCGGGGGGAAGTTCGCTGACGCCTTCGGGCATTTCCGTCACGTCCGGCGGGATGTTGAACAACACCCAATGAACAAAAGTCATCTTGGGCGCGGCCGGATCGGGCGCGTCGGGATCGTCGACGATCAACGCGAAACTTTTCGTGCCGTTTGGCGCGCCCGACCAACGCAATTCCGGCGACGTATCCCTCCCGTCGCATGTGCAAACCGTGGGGATGGGGCCTTTATCCGTAAAGGCCGGCGATTCGAGCGTGAAAGACATGACGTGACCCCTTGTCTGATGGAAAAAATGAGTGCCCGATTTAAGGCGTTTGACCCTGTAAACGCTGGTGGCGGCAAGGGCCTCGGCTTGAATAGTCGATGCGCCGAGCATTATAACGCAAAAAAGCGTGACAAGATCGAGACGTTTCATGAAGACAGTCTTTGATCGAAAGCGATCCGAACACTCAACTGGCGTATTGCGCCGATTTTATGGCCGCATGTTTTCTTGTTGAATCAACAATCAAGCCGAAAAAATTATCCAAGCGACGCGTTCTTGAGCCTGAGCGCATTGCCGATTACGCTGACCGAGCTTAGCGCCATGGCAAGGGCCGCCACGGCGGGGCTAAGCATAATGCCGGAAAAAGGATAAAGTACGCCCGCGGCTATTGGTACGCCGGCTGCGTTATAGGCGAACGCGAAAAAAAGGTTCTGACGGATGTTGCGCATGACGACGCACGATAAACGGCGGGCCTGAACAAGGCGCGCAAGATCGCCTTTCAGCAAAGTCATGCCCGCGTTTTCTATGGCGACGTCGGCGCCCGTTCCCATCGCTATCCCGACATCGGACGCGGCCAATGCAGGCGCGTCGTTGATTCCGTCCCCTGCCATCGCCACGACGTGCCCTTCGCGTTTCAATTTCTCCACGAAACGGATCTTGTCCTGCGGCAACACATACGCTCTGAAGTCCGCAATGTCGAGGCGTTTCGCGATGACCGAGGCCGTGGCGTGATGGTCTCCCGTCAACATGACGATTTTAAGTCCTTCTTCCCGCAACTTCGCAAGCGCTCGCGGTGTTGTCCGCTTGATGGGATCCGCAAGGGCTATAAATCCGGCGGTCTGTCGGTCGACGGCCAGAAAGACGACCGTTGAGCCATTCGCGCGCGCCTCATTCGCGTAAGCCATCAAAGAACTCGTATCGGCGTTGAGTTCGCGCATGAAACCCTCGTTACCAAGCGCGACGGTTTTCCCGCCAAGCTTTCCCGTTACGCCTTTGCCGGTGACGGATTGAAAATCCGTGACGGCGGGCAGCGCAAGGTTCTTTTTACGGGATGCCCCCACAATAGTCTGGCCCAACGGATGCTCGCTGTTTGTTTCTAAGGCCGCAGCCAGAGCAAGAACGCCGTCGGCGGCCCAACCATTGGAGGCGGTGACGCCGACAACTTCCGGTTTTCCTTCGGTCAAGGTGCCGGTCTTGTCCACGACCAACATGTCGGCCTTTTCCAGAAGCTCAAGCGTCTCCGCGTTCTTGATGAGGATACCGGATTGCGCGCCGCGCCCGACTCCCACCATGATCGACATAGGCGTCGCAAGGCCCAAGGCGCAAGGACAAGCGATGATGAGAACGTTGACCGCGGCGATAAGGGCGTAACCGTGCGCGGGCGCGGGGCCATAAAGGCTCCAGACGATAAAGGCGGCGACGGCCGCGGCGATGACCCCAGGAACAAAACGTGAGGAAACATAATCGGCCACGCGTTGGATAGGGGCGCGGGTGCGCTGAGCTTCGGCCACCATATGCACGATGCGGGACAATACGGTTTCCGCACCGACGCGATCCGCGCGAAGAACAAGACTTCCCGTTTGGTTGAGGGTTCCGCCCGTCACGCCGCTTCCTTTTTCCTTGGTTACGGGCATGGACTCGCCGGTCAGCATGGATTCGTCGACAGCGCTTGAGCCTTCCGTGACGATGCCGTCCACGGGAATTTTCTCGCCGGGGCGCACCCGTAAAAGATCGCCGACGCGGACATCGGCCAAAGGAATTTCTTCGTCCTTATCGTCGCCCAGCAAGCGCCGCGCCGTTTTAGGGGAAAGGTCGAGCAGGCTGCGGATGGCCTTGCCTGTCTGCGCGCGGGCCTTGAGTTCAAGAACCTGCCCTGCAAGCACAAGGAAGACGATGACGGCAGCCGCTTCAAAATAAACCGGGACGGAACCGTCTTTCTGGCGGAAAGCGGGCGGAAAAAGCGAAGGGGCCAACGTCGCAACGATGCTGTAAAGCCAAGCAACGCCCGTTCCGATGCTTATCAGGCTGAACATGTTGAGATGGCGCGAAAGGAAAGACGACCAACCGCGACGAAAAAAAGGCAGGCCCGCCCACAGAACGACCGGAGTCGCAAGAGCCAGTTGAATCCAGTTCGCCAGCGCGCCAGAATCCAAAGACGGAAAAATCCCGAAATGACCACCCATTTCCAACAAGACGAGCGGCAGGACGAAAGGTAGCCCGATCCAGAGGCGGCGTCCCATGTCGATCAGTTCGGGATTGGTTTCATTGGCATCTAAAATCGTTTCGGGTTCCAGAGCCATGCCGCACAGAGGGCATGATCCAGGCCCCGCTTGCCTGACTTCAGGATGCATGGGGCAGGTGAAAATGGCAGCGCCGTATGCGAGGTCCGTTGACGTTATGGCCGTTTGTTCGGCGTGGGCGTTCGCATGGCAACAAGACGCTTTGCGCTTGCGCGGTGATGGAATGGGTTTGAGCATCGCAGGCAATCTCTTTGTCGGCGGTTACCGAAAGACTATACTGGAAGACAACGGCGAATAGTGAAAAACCTGACGGCGGCGTTTATGTCCGCGATTCGATCAGGGGCAGTTAGCAAGGAAAGAGAGACAGGATGAAAGCTGGCATAAAGTTTGTTGCCGCGGCCGTAATCGCCTTGTTCTGTATGGGCGTATTTGCCGCAACGTTTCTGTCGCGCGAGCCGCTCGTGGCCTTGGCAAGGCCTGAACGGGGACTGACCGCAGACCCGAAAACGCCTCTTTTTCAGAACGGAAGGCGCATCGAACATATTACGTTGCAGTCAAAAAAACTCGGCGACATTTCTTTTGCGCTCAGCTTGCCCGAGTCGATGCCCGAAGGAAAGCTGCCCGTGTTGTTCGTGATGGGCGGGCTGAAGTACGGCAAAGACAACATCGCCGTTTTGAAGGAGCCGGGCGCGAACGCGATCATCGGTTACGATTGGCCGATTCCCGTTCATTTTCCCGAAGGCGCGGATTTTCTTTTTCAAGCCCCGGCTCTCTACCGGCAGGTTCTCTCCATTCCGGCACAGGGCGCGTCGATTTTGCGCTGGGCAGCGGATCAGCCATGGGCGGATAAAGCGCGCATCAGCGTCTTGGGGTTTTCGCTTGGCGCGCTCGTCGCGCCTGCGCTGCAAAACGTTGCGGCTGCCGACGGGACGACTATCGGATGGACTGTGCTTGCCTATGGAGGCGCGCCGCTGACTGCGCTTTTCGACGCCAACCCGTTTATCCGGCCATCGTGGTTGCGCCCTGTCATGCGGCCCGCGATTTCGTTCTTGCTGGGCCCACTGGAGCCGTCGCTGCATTTGCCGCGATTGTCGGGCCAGTTTCTTGTCATCGAAGGGCAAAACGATACGCTGATCCCCGAATCGGCACGCGCACTGATGCGCGACCTGACCCCCGAACCGAAAACGGTCATCACGCTCGAAGGGCCGCACATGGGCCTGAACCACATGGCCTTGCTTCAACAAATCATTTGCGTCTGCACGGCGTGGCTGGAAGAAAAAGGCGCGGCCAATAAATAACGCCACAATAAGAACATTCATAAACATTAATATTAACTTCGCACAAAAACATGGTTAATGTGCGTTTCCCGTTGCTGCAAGTATTTCCATGCTGTTTAATATCCAAATATTTAAGAGGATATTATGGCGGAAATAGTTTCACTCAACAGTCATTTTTTTGACAGGCAATGCCAGTTCCACCCGCTTCAGACATTGTTTGAAAAGCACGCCGTCGTTCTGGTGGGCGACGAGCTTGGCGCCTTTTATCTCGACAAGCGTATCTTTCCGATGGGCGAAGCCGATAAGCACGGCAACGACAACGACGCCTTTTATCTCTGGGACAAGCGCGATTGCTATGAAACCAAGGTTTCGTACATGGAGCTTGTTTATGCCGCTTTCGCCTCGGGCGTGCGCGACATCGTCATCGACATGGTTCCCGCCATGCAGCCGGGCATCGACGAAGCCCTGGAAACCTACCGCGAAACCAATATCCAATATACGGCAGAGATTTTGTTCCGCACGCTTTTGATGAGCGACGTCGCGTTGCCGATGGATGCCGTCGTTCAAATGGCCGGCTCGCTCGGCATGAAGGTACATGCGCTTAATGCTGGCCTTACGGGCGTCGCGACGCTGTTCCGCCAGGCTACTGGCATCAAAACCGTTCCCCAGCACCTCAGCTTTGAGGAAAAAGTCAAACACTACCGTAAGCACGGCTTTGCCAAGGACAAGCAAACGTTAAGGCAAATCGTGCGCCGCCAGCCAACCGACGCGGAAATCGAAACGCTGCGCCTTTATATGGAATTGCGTTTAAGCGACAACAGGGAAACGCTTGAAGAAAACGTTTTCGACGAAACGCCAACACATCAGAAGATCAAGGAAACGCTGGGCGACAGGCCGTTTCTGGGCTTTTTTCAGAACGACCGTCTTTTCCGGTCCAAAGCAGACCTCGATGGCAAATTGCGCGAAACCTACGGGGACAATAACGTCGCGCGGTTTACGCTTGCGCCGGATGACAATCGTCCGAAACAGCCTCAATACGTGTTCCGCTATGCAAGGAAAAATTGCGCCGTCGCCATGACGGAAGCCTTTGCGCGCAAACAGCATACGCGCAAGCTGGCGGCGAAGGTGTTGAAGGCTCATTTGGCGGACGCCTATCAGGCTCATGCGCAAACCGATGCCCGCCAAGTCGTGACGCGGATTTATTAGAAACCCCGGTTTTTGGGAAAAAGGTTCGATCTTTTTTCGCGGGGAAGATTAGAATCAGTCTTAAACCTAATTTTTCTACACGCAATCCAAGCATAACCTACTTTCAAAAAAACACACCCGTTGTAAATCTGGTTAAGCCTTCCAGACAACAAGCCCAGCTTTAACCGGAAACAGGCAACCCATTATGTCGAAAACGCAATATATTCCATATATTTCATGGAGTTAATTTGCTTTTGGGGTTATTCAAGCCGTCGTGCGAGCCATCGTCGCATTCATAATTTATTATCAATTGTTAACCATAAATGGAAGCCGGAGGGATTCGGTTTAATCCCTCATCGTTCTGGAGGAAGATCATGAGCAAGGTAAGCATCATCGGGGCATACAATACCGAGTTTGGCGCTTTCGTGAAAAAGGACAAGGTCACAGGGTTGATGACCGACACGAAAACGTATTACGACCTGCTGATCGAAGCGGGCCGTGGCGCCATCGCCGATGCGGGCCTTGAGGCCAAAGACATCGACGCGATTTATGTCGGTTCCTGCTCGCCGGCCGGGTTCGTCAATCAGGAGCACGTGGCTCCCATCGCCGCAGAAATCGATCCCTGTTTTCGTTTCAGGCCGATGACGCGTTGCGAATGCGCGTGCGCTTCGTCATCTGTGGCTTTGTATGACGCGGTCTATGCTCTTGAAGCGGGCCGTTACCGCCATGTTCTGGTGATCGGCGTCGAAAAGATGAACCTGTTGCCGACGCCGCAGATGACGCACGTTTTGGCTTGCTGTTCTCATTGGCCGAGCGAAGGCGCGCAGGGCATGACCTTCCCCATGCTTTTCGCCGCCTATGCCAAGGGCTATCAAGCGCGTTATGAGCTTCACGATGAAGAGCTGGAAAGGATGCTGTGGACGGTTGGCGCGCTTTGCTACAAGAATGGCGCGGAGAATCCGCTTGCCCACAACCGTAGCGGTCCCGCGAGCGTTGAAGAGATCAAAAAGCTTAACGAACCGGATGAACGCGGCAAAAGCAGAAATATGATGATTGCGCCGCCTCTTCGCTTGCACGATTGTTCCTTGGTGTCGGACGGCGCCGCTGCGTTGGTCGTTACGCAAACATCCAACGTGAGCAATAAGGCGCGCGCCGTCGAAATCGCGGGCATCGGCCATTCCTGCGAACGTTTGCCGGAGAATGTTCGCCCGAACTTGTATGAACTGATGGCCGGCAAGAACGCCGCCGCCAAGGCCTATGCGGAGGCCGGCATCAAGGCTACCGACATCGACTTGGTCGAGGTGCATGACTGCTTCACCATCAACCAGATATTGTCCACCGAGGCTTTGGGCCTTTCGGAAGATGGCCGAGCGGGCTTTGATTATCTTGATGGGCGCTTTACGCGCGACGACTCGAAAGTTGCGGTCAACCTTTCGGGCGGCCTCAAATCCAAAGGACACCCTGTCGGCGCGACGGGCGCGTCGATGCACGCGCTGATCTATAAGCAGCTCATCGGCGAGCCGATCGGCGTCAAGGCGAAAAAAGCCGATATCGGCGTCACCTTCAACGTGGGCGGCTCGGCGGTGACGAATTGCATCACCGTTCTGAAAAAGCTCTGAGCAACCCAGCGCACGGAGAACAGATGTGACAAAATTCTTTTACAATGACGCCGAGTTCGAAGTCGTGCCTTCGGGTTATGACATCCGCCGTATGATGCCTGACGGTTCCTATAGTTTGGTCGGCGCCAATCTGTTTCCCGGCACGACCGCCGCCGAGGCGCAGGAAAAAGCGCAGGCGCTGGTCAAATCGGTTCAGCCGGTGGGGGTCAAGATCATCGGGCCCGACGTGACGCGGCCGAACAAGGTCGGCGACCTCAAAATCGTCGGGCCTGACGTCACGCGCGCCAACTTCATCTATTGGGACAAGGACAGCAGTTCGTTTCCAAAGAATCCGTGAACAAAACATGCATGTGGGGATAAAGTCATGAAAATCAGAGATAGCGTAGCCATCGTAACGGGCGGCGGCAACGGCATCGGCGAAGCTGTGGTGAAATACTTCGTCCAGAACGGCGCCAAGGTGGCCGTGGTTGACCTCATGCAGGCCAATATCGACCGCGTGGTCAAGGATGTTAAGGCCATGGGCGGCGAGGCCATAGGCGTTCAGGCCAACGTGACCAGCGAGGCCGACACGGCCAAGTTCGTCAAAGCCACGCTCGATGCGTTCGGCAAGCTCAACATCGCCGTCGCTTGCGCGGGCATTATCCGCGACGGCACGATGCTGACGCTTGACAAGACGACCGGCAAGGTCTCCAGAAAAATGGGCCTCGACAAATGGCAGCCCGTGATCGACATCAACCTGACCGGAACGTTCCTCACGCTGCGCGATTGCGCCGAGGCGATGGTCAACGGCGGCTGGGAAGGTTTGCTGGTTCCCATTTCATCGGTGAACAAGGCGGGTCAGATCGGCCAGCTAAACTATTCATCGACCAAGGTCGCCGACGCGCTGATGCCCAAGATCATCGTGGGCGAGTTCCAGATGCGCGGCATCCATAACATCCGTTGTGTCGGAATTGCGCCCGGCTATACCGCCACGCCGATGCTGACCGGCATGAACCAGGAAGCTCTCAAAAGTCTGCTGAACGATGTGGCGATAGGCCGGCTGGTTGAGCCATCGGAAGTCGCGGCGTTGATCGGCCATTGCGTAGAAAACGGCGCTATCGACGCCACGACCATCGAGATCACCGGAGGCCTTTGCTACGAGCACGGGATCGCGAAGTAGGAATGTAGGCTTTTTCCGTATTTGTCCCAAAATATGGAGTGATTAGAGGTGCCGAATAGGTTGTTAACCTTCGGCAAAAGTGCCTGTTGCGTTCATGTTGAAATTAATATTATGTGTATCATTTGAGATCAAAAGACAGTATCTTGCCCCTGTTTTTATGTAAGATTTTAAATATATAGCCGTTTCATGAGGAAATAATTTGAAGCAAAGTGAGAATTCATTGTTGGATATTACGCCACGTAATGGTTGGCTATTTACGGTCGGATTCCGAAACTTCGACAACTACCGATTACGTGTGATTGTTTTGTGTGGCCATCTTAAGGAGATCGTCCTATGACCAATGACCTCAGTGCCCCACTCTTTGGGGTAGACCCAAGATTATCTGATTGATGAAATGGTGGAGCCAAGGGGGATCGAACCCCTGACCTCAACAATGCCATTGTTGCGCTCTCCCAGCTGAGCTATGGCCCCACACGTCGAGGAGGCGGTAAAATTGCCGATCTTTTCGGGAAACACAAGATGAATCTTGAGCCGACAGGAATTGCCCCAAATTTACAGTAAAATTCTCTCCCCTTGCGGGAGCGCCCTACGCCGAGGCTTCGGGGGCCTGAGGGATAACTCGCGCGCCGTAGCTTTAGCGTAGGCGGGAGGAAGCAAAAACTAAGGGCTTACGTTAGAGCAATTCCCGAGTAGGTTGACCTAATTTAGGATTCCCAAGGGGGGAGATTT
>CAZVCG010000010.1:0-229 GCA_964626265.1 uncultured Rhodospirillaceae bacterium
GGCCTATTTCGTGCAGCATCTGGCGGCTGGTGCGGACCAGCTTGTTGATCGTTTCGATCATGTGCACAGGGATGCGGATAGTACGCGCCTGGTCGGCGATCGAGCGTGTGATGGCCTGACGGATCCACCATGTGGCGTAGGTCGAGAACTTGTAGCCGCGGCGGTATTCGAACTTCTCCACGGCCTTCATCAGGCCGATGTTGCCTTCCTGAATGAGGTCGAGAAACTG
>CAZVCG010000010.1:267-23651 GCA_964626265.1 uncultured Rhodospirillaceae bacterium
GAGGCGCAGGTTGGCTTCGACCATTTCCTTTTTGGCGCGGTTAGACTCGCGTTCGCCCTTTTGAACCGTCATCACGATGCGCTTGAAGTCGCCCAAAGGCAGACCGGCTTCATCGCATATTGAGGCGATTTCGGCGCGCAGACGATCCGTTTCACCTTCGTGACGTTCGACGAATTTTGTCCATCCCTTGACGTTTGGCGGAACGTAGGGAGGTTTGTCGGAGGCTGCCGTGCCAGCAAGAGGTCCGCCGCCTGACGTTTCGCCTTTGCCTTTGCCGTCCTTTTTCTTCTTTTCCTTTTCTTTTTCCTTGGCCTCTTTTTCTTCGGCGGCCTTCTTGGCTGCGGCCTTGGGATCGAAGACTTCCTCAAGCCAATTGCGGTCAAGCTCATGCCCTGTATAACGCGCAAGGAAATCTTCGCGCTTCAGGCCGCTATCGGTCGCGAGGCGCAGCAATCGGCCTTCAATGCCCAGCAGGCGTTTGTTTAGGGTGTAAAGCTGCTGAACGAGTTGTTCAAGGCGGTGGTTGTTGAGACGTACGGTGCGGACGAGGTCGACCAACTCTTCCTTGACCTGTTCGAACTTTTTGTTGGATTGAGACGAAATCTCTTCGCCTTTTTGGATGGCGGCATGACGCTGGGTTTGCAGGCGGAACAGCTTGTTGTAGGTTGCCGCGATTTTCTCAAAGGTCTCCATGACCTGCGGCCTTAGCTTTTCCTCCATCATTGAGAGCGACAGGCTCTCCTCGTCGCCTTCGCTGTCGAATTCTCCTTCAGCGCCTTCCGGCTTTTCCTCTTCCTCTTCGCTGCTCCCGGCGACGCTTTCGCCTTCGCCGAGCATTTCGGCTTCGTTGTTCGGTCCGCCGCCATAGGTGGCTTCAAGATCGATGATGTCGCGCAGGAGCATCTTCCCGTCGTTCAGGGAGTCATGCCAGCCGAGGATGGCTTGAATGGTTAAAGGGGATTCGCAGATGCCGCTAATCATCATTTCGCGGCCCGCTTCGATGCGCTTCGCGATGGCGATTTCTCCTTCGCGGCTCAAAAGCTCGACCGATCCCATTTCACGTAGGTATAGGCGCACAGGATCGTCGGTACGTCCGATGTCGGAGGCGTCGACGTTGCCTTTGGCTTCTTCTTCGCTTTCTTCCCCGCCTTCCTCGGCTTTTGGCGGCGCCTCTTCTTCCTCGCCCTCTATCACGTTGATCCCGAACTCCGACAGCATGGCCATCGTGTCCTCGATCATGTCAGAGTTGATCTTGTCCTGAGGCAGGGCGGCGTTTATTTCGTCGATCGTGACGTAGCCGCGTTCCTTGCCCTTTTTGAGCATTTTTTTGATGGCTTCGGCGGCCGTGTCGATAATGGGCGCGTCGCCTTTGTCGTCGTCGATGGTTTTTTCATCGCCGATTAGGCTTAGCTGAGGTTGTTTTTGCGCGGGCGGCGTTGGGATCGGGCGCGGTTCGGCAACTTGCGGAATCTTTTTCGGTTCCGGTACAGACTTAACGACGGTTGCTTTGGCTTTGGCTACAGGCTGCGTTTTGGCCCTTTCTTTTGGCTTGGGTTCCGTCTTCGCGCCTCGCCCTGCGCCGGATGCAACGGGCTTTTTCGGCGCAACTTTTTTGGGCTGCGGCTTGGCGCTGGCTTTTACGGCCTTTTTGGGCGCGGGTTTAGAGACGGCAGGTTTTTTGGCTGTCGTCTTGGCAGGTTTCTTTGTTGATTTACGCGAGTCTTTAGTAGCCATGTTGCTTACTTTCAGTGTCCAGCCTGTAGTTGAGGAGGCAATCCCGTCTCCATGTCGTCGCCGTTACCCGGGTCCTGTGAAGCCGATTCGTGCATGAGCGCCTCGACTTGGGCGCGTAGCGCCATGAGGCGCGTTAAATTCGCATCCGATGCGTCCTCCGCGTAACTGCGTTTTGCCGCCTGTAGATCGACCTGAAGAAGTTCTTGCAAATATTTGTTCCAAATAGATTTCCAGCCCCGACGCGCTTTTTCGAGATCACGTCCGGGACGCGCAAACGCGGCGTGCATATATGTAGCTTCGGATAAAGCTTCCGCCAAGCCCAATTGTCCGGTTTTCAACGCGCCCTCTCCGGACAAATGGCGATAAAGTTCGGACGCGTCAAGGGGTTCGTGCGAATCGGCGGATAAAAGGTCGACGAGGCGTTGCCGCAAGGTCTCAAGAAGTTCGGTGGAAAATGTAATTCTTTCAATATCTTCGCCGAATTCGGAGAAGAGCGCGGGGTAGTTTATCATTAGTGCCAGAAGCACTTTTTCGCGCAAAAGTCGCGCCTTTGGCGGTTGTTTACGCGCCGTAGAGGAAAGGGCCGGCGCGGCAAAGGCTGCTTTTCTGTAGCCTGATTGACGGGTTACGCCCGTCACAGGTGGCTTAAAACCGCTTTCAGGCCGCTTAAAGGTAGCCGAAATACGGTTCTGAACGTCTTCCTGATACAATCGTCGCAGGGATTCATCCTTAATGACGCTCACTTTATGCTTAATGGCGTTAATGAACGCGCCGCGCTCCTCCGGCGTCTGCAACCGCCGGTTTTCGAGGGCCAGATCCCAAATCGCATCGATCATCGGCTTGGACTGATCGAGGACGGATTGCATCCCCGAACGTCCGGATTGGCGGAGGAGGGAGTCGGGGTCTTCGCCTTCGGGAAGATAGGCAACGCGCACGGAGTGCGCGGGAGAGAGGAGTGGGAGGGCGCGGTCGACGGCGCGCGATGCGGCGCGGCGGCCAGCGTTATCGCCGTCGAAGCACAAGACCGGATTATAATCCCGTGACGGATCGCGGGAGTCGGGGGAGGGGAGGAGCTTCCACAATATCGCGAGTTGATCCTCGGTTAGAGCGGTTCCTAGAGGCGCGACCGCACCTTGATAGCCAGCCTCGACGAGCGCAATCACGTCCATATAGCCCTCAACGACGATGATCGGCTGGTTTTGCGCGATGGCGGCGCGGGCGCGCGACAGGCCATAGAGCAACTTTCCTTTGTGAAAGAGCGCATGATCCGGCGAGTTCAGGTATTTCGGTTCGCCGTCGCCCATGATACGCGCGCCGAACGCCACAGTACGGCCGCGCCGGTCGCCGACGGGAAAGATTACGCGGTTGCGGAAAAAGCTGTAAACTTCGTTTCGCTCCGCGCTTTTCTTAACCAAACCGACGGATTCCATCTCATCGATCTTGTAACCGTCCGCCGTCAGCGCACGGATGAGCGTCTGGCTGTCCTGTGGCGCATAGCCGAGGTGAAAACGCCGCATAGCGTCCTCGGAAAGGCCCCTTCCGCGCAAATAATGCAGCGCTTCCCGGCCATGCGGCGCAAAGAGCTGGTCTTCGAACCACTTGGTGGCGCGTTCGAGAAGGAGATATAGCCGTTTTTCCTTGTCGAACCTTTCCCTCTCCACGGGCGTGTCTTGAGGCACAGAAAGGCCCGCTTGCGCGGCCAGCGTCTCGATGGCCTCTGGAAAGCTCATGTTGTCCATGCGCATCGTGAAGCCGATGATGTCGCCGTGCGCTCCGCAGCCGAAGCAGTGATAGAACTGCTTGTCGTCGTTGATGTAAAAACTCGGCGTTTTTTCCTTATGGAACGGGCAGCACGCCTTGTATTCCCGCCCCGCCTTTTGCAAGCGGAGCCGCTTTGCCGCGATGCCCGAAAGGGGCAGGCGCGAACGCAATTCGTCGAGGAAGGCGGGGGGTAAGGGCATTAACCATATCCGTGAGTTAGGGGCAGTTCTGGCCCGTCCAAGAGTGTTATCCTTATCCGCCATTAGCTTCAAATTGTTTTTGGGGGCGGTTTTTGATAAGGAGGGTGCGCAGGTTGGGGCCTGATCCGTCCCGCCGTTTTATATAATAAAAAATCCCGGGGAGGAAAATATGCACGGTAAGAGCGGCGCTTCGCGTATTGTAAAGCATTTAAGCCAAATCGGCCTGACGGGCGTTAGCGCCGTTCATGCCAATCTTGGGGCGCCGTTGCTTTATGAAGCGGCGTTGACGCGCAAAGAGGCAGCACTGAGCGAAGACGGCGCGCTGGTCGCCATGACGGGCGAGCACACGGGCCGTTCCGCCAACGCCAAGCATGTCGTGAAGGACAAGACGACGGAAAAAACCGTCGATTGGGGCAAGGTCAATCAGGAATTCACGCAGGAGCAGTTCGACGCCATCAAGAAGCGGATGTTCGAATACCTGAAAGGCAAAGACATCTTCGTTCAGAATTTGTATTCCGGCGCGGAGCCCGCACACCGTTTGCAGGTTCGCGTCGTCACCTCGCACGCCTGGCATTCATTGTTCGCGCGGAACATGTTCATCCGCCCAAAGCACGATCAGTTGGATGGTTTCGAGCCGGGCTTTACGTTAATTCATGTGCCGGAAGTCGAAGCCGACCCCGCCAAGGACAAAACGCAAGGTAAGCCGTTCGTATTGATCAACTTCACCGAAAAACTCGTGTTGATAGGCGGCACGTCGTACGCAGGCGAAATCAAGAAGTCGATCTTCACGGTCATGAACTATATCCTGCCTGATCAAGGCGTATTGCCGATGCATGCGTCCGCGAATATCGGCGAAGAGGGCGACGTTGCGGTGTTCTTCGGTCTTTCCGGCACGGGCAAGACGACGTTGTCAGCCGACAGCGGCCGTTCGCTTATCGGTGACGACGAGCATGGCTGGAGCAGCGACGCGGTATTTAATTTTGAGGGCGGCTGTTACGCCAAGGTCATCAAGCTGAACCCGCGCATGGAGCCAGAGATTTATGAAGTCTCGCGCCGGTTCGGCACCATTCTCGAAAACGTTGTGATGGACGATCATCGCAAGGTCGATTTCGACGACGGCAAGCACACGGAAAACACGCGGTCGAGCTACCCGATCCACTTTATCCCGAACGCCAGCGAAAGCGGCATAGGCGGTTTGCCGAAGAACGTCATCATGCTGACGTGCGACGCTTATGGCGTGTTGCCGCCGATCGCGAAGCTGAATCCCGAACAGGCGATGTATCAGTTTCTGTCGGGCTATACCGCGAAAGTCGCTGGCACGGAAAAGGGCGTGAAGGAGCCGCAGGCGACGTTCTCGGCCTGCTTTGGCGCGCCGTTTTTGCCGCGTCCTGCCGTCGTTTATGCCGAGATGCTCGGCAAGATGATCGAGAAGTACGGTGTCGATTGCTGGCTGGTGAACACCGGCTGGAGCGGCGGCGGCTATGGCGTGGGCGAGCGCATGCCGATCAACGTTTCGCGCACGCTGGTGCGCGCCGCGCTGGCGGGAACGTTGAAGAAGGGTAAGTTCTTCCGTAACGAGCCATTTGGCTTGATGGTGCCTGCGGAAGTGACGGGCGTCGATACCGACGTTTTGCATCCGCGCCGCATGTGGAAGGACGAAGCCGCCTATGACGCTACAGCAGACAAGTTGGTCAAGCAGTTCGCCGAGAACTTCAAGAAGTTCGAAGCCAAGGTCGCGCCGGAAGTGAAAAAAGGCGCGTTGGGAGTTTAACATCTATGACGGCGCGGGGAGGCGGAACCCCGCGCTACCGTTATTCATTTTTTATTGTTCCCCATCGCTGTGTCCTCCTCACCGAGGCGGTTCGGCTCTATGAGAGTTAAGCGGCTGAAGATGAAAAACATGGAAGTACGCGGGTCTTTGGAGTCAATGCATTCCAAAAACGCCCATAAGTTTTTGACAGCGCTGAAATGGGATATCAGGAGGCGATTAAGCGAATTCGCCGAAATCGAAGTCCTGCCCCATTTCACGCCACGCGAAACGACAACGGGGATCATTTACTATCTTACCAAACTTGAGCTAGTCAGATTGGAAAACAAGGAGTGCTTGTTTTGTCTGTCGTCGAAGAGACGGGGACGGCAGGGCGTGCATTTTTATTTCAACGAGCTTTATGTGTTTGGGATAGAGCCGCCTGAAGAGGATTTACCCCATGAGCAAAAAAAACGCATTCACGAAATGGTCTTGCGCAAATTGGGGCCGCATGTAAACGCGCCCATTATAAGATAGCCGGATCGCGATAACGTCGCACGATGAAAATTATCCCCCGAGTTGCGTTTTAACGATAGCGCCCGCGGCGGCGAAGTCCATTTGGCCCGTGTAGGCTTTTTTCAGTTCGCCCATCACCTTGCCCATGTCCTTGATGCTGCTTGCGCCGATGTCGGCGACGATCTTAGCGATGGCGGCTTTCATTTCGTCTTCGGACATCTGCTTCGGCAAAAAGCGTTCGATCACTGCAATCTCGCCGCTTTCCTGTTTGACCAGATCGGGGCGGTTGCCCTTTTCGTACATCGCGATGGATTCGCGGCGTTGCTTGATCATGCCCTGCATCATGGCCTGAATCTCGTTGTCAGGGATGCCGTCGGCCATGCCTTTGGGGCGCGCGGCGATGTCGGCGTCCTTGAGTTTGGCCATTATGAGCCGGACAGCGTTAACCGTGTCCTGATCCTTGGCTACCATGGCTTGTTTCAGGGCTTCCTTGAGTTGATCGCGCAGCATTTTTTGCCTCTTTTTCGGGTCGATAATTGTGTGTTGCCAAGTCCCTTACGACTCGGCATAGTGCGGGCCGTTTGAAGAGATTCCCAATATATATAGCCGGAGCATATGACAACCTCGCCGCCGATGCAGCAAGGAAATAGCATGGCCGGGCCTGAATCCAAACCTGATCAGGCCGATGCAGTAGTTGTTTTAGCGGACGGAACGGTTTTATGGGGCAAAGGCTTAGGGGCCCCCGGCGAGGCCGTTGGCGAAGTGTGTTTCAACACGTCGATGACGGGGTATCAGGAAATCCTGACCGATCCCAGCTATGCCGGACAGATCATCACGTTTACTTTTCCGCACATCGGCAATGTCGGCGCCAATTCGCAAGACATTGAGACGATTAAGCCTGCGGCCCGCGGGTTGATTTTGCGTGCCCCCATCACCGAACCTGCCAACTGGCGCGCGGTGGAGCATCTCGACGCGTGGCTCAAAAAGCATAATCTTATCGGCCTGTCCGGTATAGACACGCGCGCGCTCACGGCGCGTATCCGCGACAAAGGCGCGCCGACGGGCGTTATCTGTTATGCACCGGACAAGAAAATCGATCTGAACGCCTTGTTGCGCAAGGCGAAGGAATGGCCTGGCCTCGACGGCATGGATCTCGCGCTTGATGTGACGTGCGCGGACGTTCATATGTGGGAAGAAACGCGCTGGAACTGGCAGCCGAACGGCGATGCCGGATATTCGGTGATCGACGGCAGCAAGAGCGATCCTTTACATGTCGTGGCCATCGACTATGGCGCGAAGCGGAACATCTTGCGGTGTCTGGCGAGCGCGGGATGCCGCGTGACGATCGTTCCCGCGCAAACGACTGCGGAAAAGATTTTTGAGATCAAGCCCGATGGTGTTTTTCTTTCAAACGGGCCGGGCGATCCGGCGGCGACCGGCGTTTATGCTGTTCCTGTCATCAAGGCAGTATTGGACAAAGGAATCCCGTTGTTTGGTATTTGCCTCGGGCACCAGATGTTGGGCCTTGCGCTCGGCGGCAAGACGACCAAGATGCCGAAGGGCCATCGCGGCGCGAACCATCCGGTGAAAGATTTGCAGACGGGCAAGGTCGAGATCACCAGCCAGAACCACGGTTTTATGGTCATTCCCGAATCGCTGCCGCCGAACGCCGAAGTAACGCACGTGAGCTTGTTCGACGGGTCGAACGAAGGGTTAAGATTAAAGGATAAGCCCGCGTTTTCAGTGCAATATCACCCCGAAGCTTCGCCGGGGCCGCACGACAGCCACTATCTGTTCCACCGCTTCGTCGAGATGATCAAGGCGCATAAAGCATCGCGGAGGCCTGCGTAATGCCTAAACGCACAGACATAAAATCCATCTGCATCGTCGGAGCGGGGCCGATTGTCATCGGGCAGGCGTGCGAGTTTGATTATTCCGGCGTTCAGGCGTGCAAGGCTTTGCGGGCGGAGGGTTACAAGATCATTTTGATCAATTCCAACCCGGCCACGATCATGACCGACCCCGAAGTGGCGGACGTGACCTACATCGAGCCGATTACGCCAGCGTTCGTGGCGAAGATTTTGGAAAAAGAGCGTCCGGACGCTTTGTTGCCGACGATGGGTGGGCAAACCGCGCTCAATACAGCGATGGCTCTGGCCAAAGACGGAACGCTCGACCGATTGAACATCGAACTTATCGGCGCGAAGCGCGAGGCCATCGAAAAAGCCGAAGATCGTCTGCAGTTCCGGGATGCGATGACGAAGATCGGGTTGGCGACGCCGCGCAGCGCGATCGTGCATACGATGGATGAAGCTCAGAAGGCTTTGACAGAAGTCGGCCTGCCCGCAATTATCCGTCCGAGCTTTACGTTGGGCGGCACGGGCGGGGGCATCGCCTATAACAAAACCGAATACGCCGAGATCGTGGCGAGCGGCCTTGCGGCAAGCCCCGTCACCGAAGTTTTGATCGAAGAGTCCGTGCTTGGGTGGAAGGAGTACGAAACGGAAGTCGTGCGCGACAAGCACGACAACTGCATCATCGTCTGTTCCATCGAGAACGTCGATCCGATGGGCATTCATACGGGCGACAGCGTCACCGTCGCGCCCGCGCTGACGCTGACGGACAAGGAATACCAGATTTTACGCAACGCCTCCATCGCCGTGTTGCGCGAAATCGGCGTGGATACTGGCGGGTCAAACGTCCAGTTCGCCATTAACCCGAAAGACGGCCGCATGGTGGTCATCGAGATGAATCCGCGCGTCAGCCGTTCATCGGCTCTGGCAAGCAAAGCCACGGGTTTTCCGATAGCCAAGGTCGCGGCGCGGCTTGCGGTGGGCTATACTCTGGACGAGCTGAAGAACGACATTACGGGCGTGACGCCCGCTTCGTTCGAGCCGACGATCGACTATGTCGTCACGAAAATTCCGCGCTTCGCGTTCGAGAAATTTCCCGGCACGGAGCCAACCTTGACCACCGCCATGAAATCGGTAGGCGAAGTGATGGCGATTGGCCGCACCTTTCAGGAATCGCTGCAAAAAGCGTTGCGCGGCCTCGAAACGGGCCTGATGGGGTTGAACGAGATATGGGATGACGAAAAGGACGGCGACATCAACGCTTTACATGCGCGTTTGGCCAAACCGACACTGGATCGAATCTTGGTGATCGCCGACGCGTTGCGGCGCAGCATGTCGGTCGAGGAAATCCGCGATATCTGCAAATACGATACATGGTTCATCGAACAAATCGACGGTATCGTTAAGGCGGAACATGAAGTGAAGGGAAAAGGTCTGCCGCGCGACGCGGTAGGCTGGCAGCGTTTGAAATCCATGGGCTTCAGCGATCAGCGTTTAGCGCAATTGACGGGAAAGAAAGAGGCTGATGTCGCCGCCGCTCGCCGCAAGCTGCACATTTCGCCTGTATATAAGCGCATCGACACCTGCGCGGCTGAGTTCGCGTCGTTCACGCCTTACCTTTATTCGACATATGAGGGCAACGGCTTAAACCCAGCGCAGTGCGAGGCTTTACCGTCCGACAAAAAGAAAGTGATCATTCTTGGTGGCGGCCCTAACCGCATCGGACAGGGGATCGAATTCGATTATTGTTGCGTTCATGCCGTGATGGCGTTGCGCGAGGCAGGCTATGAAGCCATCATGATTAACTGCAATCCGGAAACTGTATCGACAGACTACGATACCTCGGATCGGCTGTATTTCGAGCCGCTGACCGCCGAAGATGTCATTGAAATCGTGCGCGTGGAGCAACGCAAGGGCCAATTGCTCGGCGTGATGGTGCAGTTCGGCGGGCAAACGCCGCTCCGTTTGGCGGACGCGTTGCAAGAGGCGAAAATCCCGATCCTTGGGACTTCGCCGGATGCTATCGACTTGGCCGAAGACCGTGAGCGTTTCCAGGTGCTTCTCAAAAAGTTGAAACTGAAACAACCCTCTAATGGCTTGGCGCGCAGCGCGGAAGAAGCCGAAAAAGTCGCCGCGCATATTGGGTATCCGGTCGTTATCAGACCATCCTATGTGCTAGGCGGACGCGCGATGGAGATCGTCCATAGCGTGGAAGGTCTGCGCCGCTACATTACGCATGCCGTGAACGTTTCCGGCAAAAATCCGGTGCTCATCGATTATTATTTGCAAGACGCCATAGAGGTAGACGTCGATGTCGTCGCCGATCGCGACGACGTGTTCGTGGCGGGCATCATGGAGCATATCGAAGAGGCGGGCATTCATTCCGGCGACAGCTCTTGCGCTTTGCCACCGCATTCGCTGCCTGCCGATATCGTCAAGGAAATCGGACGGCAGGCGGAAATGCTGGCGCGCGCCATCGGCGTCGTCGGCCTTATGAACGTGCAATTCGCCGTCAAGGACGGCGAAGTCTATATCCTCGAAGTCAATCCCCGTGCGAGCCGCACGGTGCCGTTCGTCGCAAAAGCTATCGGCGTGCCGATAGCAAAGCTGGCTGCCCGCGTCATGGCTGGCGAGAAATTAGCGGCCATGCATACCAAACGAGCATCTGATCGTCCTTCGGAACGTATCGCCGTCAAGACGCCCGTTTTTCCGTTCGCGCGTTTTCCGGGTGTGGACATCGTGCTTGGTCCGGAAATGAAATCGACCGGCGAAGTTATGGGGTTAGACCGCGATTTCGCGCGCGCCTTTGCCAAGGCGCAACTCGGCGCAGGGTTAAAGTTGCCCCAGAAAGGCACGTGTTTTTTGTCGGTGAAAGATCGCGACAAGGCCGCCATGATCGAGATTGCGCGGAAACTCATCGCGTTGGGCTTCGATTTAATCGCAACCGACGGAACCGCCGCCGCGCTGCAAGCCGCGGACGTGCCCGTTAAGCGTGTAAACAAGGTTTATCAGGGCCAGCCGCACATCGTCGATGCGATGATTAACGGTGAAGTCGATCTTATGATGAACACCACAGCCTCCGGCGCGCAAACGCTTGCGGACAGTTTCAGCCTTCGCCGTACGGCCCTTATGCAGGGAATCCCGCATTACACGACAATTCCAGGCGCAAAAGCGGCCGTCGAGGCCATTGCCGCGCTGCAAACAGGCGCACTTGAAGTTACATCCCTCCAGTCGTATCTTAGACAGAACGACAGGGATGAGACGCCGGCAGAAAAACGCGCGGCAGCGAAAGCCTGAAAACTGACTCACAGAAGATAAACCCGGAAGTTTCCGCTTTCGGGAAGGTGTTTTTTTGGAAACGGACCAAGTTCGCTTAACAGCGAAACGGACAAGCTAAGCGTAGGTGTAAAATGACAGATAAAATTCCTATGACACTCCCTGGCTATCAGCGTCTAGAGGAAGAATTGAAACACCTCAAATCCGTAGAAAGGCCTGCGATTATCAAGGCCATTTCCGAAGCGCGCGAACACGGCGATTTGTCCGAAAACGCCGAATATCACGCCGCGCGCGAACGCCAGAGCTTTGTTGAAGGCCGTATCCTTGAGTTGGAAGACAAAATCGGCCGTGCCGACGTCATTGACGTTTCAAAAATGAATGGCGACATCGTCAAGTTCGGCGCGACGGTGACGCTTGTTGACGAAGACACGGACGAAGAAGTCCGTTACCAGATTGTGGGCGAGGACGAATCGGACATCAAGTCGGGTCTGCTCTCGATCACGTCGCCTTTGGCGCGTGCCCTGATCGGTAAGGGCGTAGAGGATAGCGTGGAAGTGGCAACGCCAAAAGGCGCAAAATCTTATGAAATTATCAGGGTTGCATATAAGTGATGGGGGCAAGCGTTAAGTCCGATTAATCTTGTTCCCTTGATGGCCGAGTGCTAAATGCAGTCCGGTCATGCATGAAGTCTTAAGACTTATCAACGAATATCACGAGTGGTTTTATCTAATCACGTTCGTGTGGACGGCGCTGGAAGGCGAGACCTTTGTCATATTCGCTGCTCTGGCGGCGCAGCGCGGATTTCTTAATATTTGGCTGCTTTTTTCGGCAGCATGGTTCGGCAGCTTTTTCGGCGACCAGGTTTTTTTCTTTCTGGGCCGCTATTACGGCACCCGCATTCTTGCGCGATTTCCCAAGATAAAGCCGAAAACGGATAAAGCCCTTAAGGCGCTCGAGAAATATCACGTCGCATTCATTCTTTCGTACCGATTTATGTACGGCATCCGCAACGTGAGCGGCATTACCGTCGGGTTGAGCAGCCTGTCGTGGCGGCGGTTTGCTGCGCTTAACTTGACGGCGGCGTTTATCTGGGCCGCAGCGTTTTGTGGAGCTGGATATTATTTCGGCAACGTCATTCAGCATTTAGGCCGGAAAAAAGAGGAGATTGTTACGTATAGCGTACGCGAAGTGACCCTTACGGGACTTGGTCTTTTTGCCCTACTTATCCTTATGCGTACGGGCTTTAAATGGTTGCAGAAGCGAAAATTAGGCCTCGATATTGATACGCCAACGTAACCATCTAACACATTGAAATAAATGGGAAATATTGTTATTCTTTGCGGCATTTCAAGGTTATTCGCGAAAAAAGAGGGCATTTCCGGTTAAATTTCTGGACACACGCCCGTGGCCATAATAGAGAGATGCCTTCCTGACAGGGCGATTCCAAGCATATAGCTGGTAGGCCCGGGGCTGCGCCCATTGAGCGTTTGCCTGTCGAATAAATTTATCGGTCAACAACAGAAGGCTGGACACATCATGAGTGATATCGCTGAACGCGTGAAGAAAATTGTCGTCGAACATCTGGGCGTCGATGCCGCCAAGGTGACGGACAACGCGAGCTTTGTCGACGATCTTGGGGCGGATAGCCTTGACCGCGTTGAACTCGTTATGGCCTTTGAAGAAGAATTCGGAATCGAAATCCCCGATGATGCCGCAGAGAAGATCGGCACCGTCAAGGATGCGATCGATTTCATCAATCAGAAAAAAGCGGCCGCCTAAGGGCTTTTTGATTAGGGCTTGCGGGAACGCTTAGACAAGGTATTCTTGCCGGGTTCGTATCCCCTGTTCTATTCTGCTAATATGCGCCGCGTCGTCGTCACAGGATTGGGAATGGTTTCGCCGCTCGGGCAAGGGGTGGGCGTCAATTGGCGCCGTTTGACTGCTTCCGAGAACGGCTTTGGCCGCATTACCTATTTCGATGCGTCTGATCTCACTTGCCAGATTGCCGGGCAGGTGCCGCGCGGCGATGAGCCGGGCCAGTTCAATCCCGATAAGTACATCGAGCCCAAAGATCAGAAGAAAATGGACAACTTCATCCATTTCGCCATGGCGGCGACGGATGAGGCTGTTCAGGACAGCGGCTATACGCCGCCGAATGACGAGGCGCGCGAACGCGCGGGCGTGTTGATCGGCTCGGGCATCGGCGGCCTAAACGAAATCTACGAAACGTCCCTTATCCTGCATGAAAAAGGGCCGAGGCGCGTTTCACCGTTCTTTATACCCCGCTGTTTGATTAACTTGGCTTCCGGTCAGGTGTCCATCAAGCACGGCTGGCGGGGACCGAACCATTCTGTGGTTACCGCTTGCGCGACGGGAACGCACGCTATCGGCGATGCGGCGCGTTTGATTATGCTGGGAGACGCTGACGTCATGATCGCGGGCGGCGCGGAAGCCGCGATTTGCCGGATCGGCATGGCGGGTTTTTGCGCGGTGCGCGCGCTGGCCACGAAGTTCAATGACGATCCTTCGAAAGGTTCCCGTCCCTTCGACGTTGATCGTGACGGCTTCGTCATGGGCGAGGGCGCAGGCATTGTAATATTGGAAGAATACGAACACGCCAAAAAGCGCGGGGCGAAGATTTACGGCGAACTAATCGGCTATGGCCTGTCTGGTGATGCCTATCACATGACGGCGCCAGCCGAGGACGGCAACGGCGGATTCAGGGCTATGCAGGGCGCGTTCCGCAACGCGGGCATCGCGCCGGACTCAGTCGATTACGTCAACGCGCATGGCACATCAACGCCGTTGGGTGACGAAATCGAGGTCAAGGCCGTCAAACGTCTGTTCGGCAGCGCGGCCGAAAAGACGATGATGTCGTCCACCAAGTCGGCCATAGGGCATTTGCTCGGCGCGGCCGGGGCAGTGGAAGCCATCTACTGCATCAAGGCAATGGAAACAGGTATCGTGCCGCCGACGCTGAACCTCGATAACGTTTCCGAGGATTGCAAGGGCATCGATCTTGTGCCGCACAAGGCCAAGGAGAAGAAGGTCAACGTCACGTTGTCGAACTCGTTCGGCTTCGGCGGAACCAACGCCAGCCTGATTTTCAGGAAAGTTTGATAGATACTTTTGTTTCATGAAAGCGAGAATCCGGCGGTTCGTGTCTGCGGGCCGAATGACTTATATGCTCGCTATCGCTCGCGCTGGATCCCCGTTTTCACGAAGATGACGCCCCTTGCATAGGATTATGGCTTAATTCTAGGATGTTCGTCTCATGAGCTTAACGGAGTTCCATTATCATGAACAGTTTGGAAAAGCTAAACAGCCCCGTCAGGTTGGCGGACGGAAAGTACCGGATTCAGAATCAGGATTTGATGACGATTTGCGAGAAATATGAAACGCCGTTTTTCATCTATGACGTGAACACCGTTCTTGACCGTTATAAGGGGTTAAGCAAGTTTTTTACTTGGCCGAAGACATTCATGCTTTACGCGATGAAGGCCAATTATAATCTGGATATACTTAAAGCTCTGAGGGATGAAAACGCGATGCTCGACGTAGTTAGTCCGGGTGAGGTGATACTTGTTCGGAAGCTTGGGTACGACAAATCGCGATTGCTTTACACAGCAAACAACATGACGACAGACGAAATGCGCCAGGTTCATGAGATGGGCGTATTATTTAACATCGACTCGATATCGGGGTTGAAGAGATATGGCGAGATGGCGACAGGCAGCGACGTGTGCTTGCGCTTTAACTCCGATGTCGAGGCTGGCGAGCATGAAAAAGTCATGACGGGCGGCGATAAGACGAAATTTGGCCTTAGGCTTGAAGATGCGACGCAGGTCAAGGCGATTTGCGATCAATATAAGCTGAACGTCATTGGCCTGCATGAACACACGGGAAGCGGAATCGCCGATGCGGATAAAGTCTGCGAAGGCATGCGTAACTTGCTCAGCATCGACGCGAAAAACCTGTTTCCCAACCTGCGTTTTGTGGACTTCGGAGGCGGTTTTAAAGTCGCCTATCATCCGGACGAAAAGAAAGTCGATTACGTCAAGCTCGGGGCGCAGATGTCGGACATCTTCAGGGATTTCTGCAAGAGCTACGGGCGCGACCTTGATTTATATTTTGAGCCGGGGAAGTACGTTGTTGCGGAATCCGGCCTTTTGATTGTTCAGGTGAACACGATCAAGAACAACCGCGGCCTCTTGATCGCGGGGACAGACTCCGGCTTTCCACAGTTGATCCGCCCTGTTTTCTATGACGCCTATCATCACATTTTGAACGTTTCCAATCCTGCAGGGTCGGCCAAAACGTATGACGTCTGCGGCAACATTTGCGAGACGGGCGACCAGTTCGCCAAGGACCGCTCGCTGCCGGAAATCCGCGAAGGCGATTATCTGGCAATCCTGAATGCAGGAGCCTACTGTTTTTCAATGGCTTCGATCTATAACCTGCGGCCTTTGCCTGCGGAAATCGTTATCCGCGACAATCAGGTCAAAGTATCCAGGCCCAAGATTACGCCTAGGAAGCTCGTGGAAGAAATTTACGCAGCATACGACGTTTAGAATCGTACTAGAAAAACAATTAAATCAATCGGCTAAGCGGATTGTCTTGCGCTTGATCATTGAGCGTAATTTAAATCTTTATTCATTAGTGCCGATAGATAATCCACTTCTTATATAAATAGGGGTTTACGCCTTGCGCGCCTTCCTCAGAAAATTCCGCTTTGTCTTGCCCGTTCTTCTGCTTGTGGCGCTTATCGGCTTGTTCGTGGCTGTCGAGCGAAATTTGGAGGAGAGTCTTCACAAGTTTGAAAACGTTTTGCGTGACCCCGCGCCGCGCTTGGCCTATCAGCTTCAGGAGTCTTTTTGGTCTTTTCAGGGAGAAGTGGACGAACTTCGGGCAGACGACGTTCCGCCGGAACGCGTAGCATTGCTGGAGGCCAAACTGGACTTGGTCAAGCAAAAATCGGAAGCTCTTGAGGCGTTTTTCGCCAAATCACGGATGAACGCGCATGGGCATGAAGATCATCTGTTCATGCTGCAATCCGTGTTGCGACATCTTGGACGCATTGAAGGCAATCTTAAAAATGCATCCGGTTTTTCCTCGGAATTTCTTGACATCTTCAGAGGCGAAACTTCTTACGTCAATCACCTCATATCGGAATTTAACAACAGAGTGAATGAGACCAATCAGAAAACCGCCGATAAGGCGTACATGAACAATCTTGCGGAAAGGCAAAGGCACATCCTCCTCTTAGTGATGATTCATGTTACGGCTTTCATTCTATTTGGCGCAATATATATCAACGTGAAAAGTCTCAGGCGCAACGCGAAAATCGCCGAAAGGGCGGAGCAATACAGCGCGTTGTTTGCTGCGTCGCTGCAATCGGCTAGCGTGGGAATCCTTATCCGCAACATGCAGGCGGCAGACCAGCCTATCGTCTACGTCAACAAGGCTTTCACGGAAATCACGGGCTATGATTACGAATCCGTGGCGGACAAAAAACTCGGCTTTCTGTTCGGGTGGTATACCGATGCGGAATCCGTTAAAACATGGAGGGAGATAATTGGTAAAGGCCAGGGAGGAACATTTACGCTGCAGCTCTACCGCAAGGACGGCTCGACGTTCTGGGGCGAGTGGCGTCTTACGCCTTTGAAAGACCAGAAAGGCAAATTGACGCATTACGTCAGCATCATAACGGATATCACGGATCTACGCCAAACTCAGGAAGCTTTGCTGTTGGCAAAAGAACAGGCTGAAAAAGCAAGCGTCGTCAAAACGAACTTTTTGGCGACAATGAGCCATGAAATCCGCACGCCGATGAACGGCCTTCTGGGCGTGCTCGATCTTCTTCGCGACACGCAACTGGCGCAGGAACAGCGAAAGCTTCTCGATTTGGCCCTTTCTTCAAGTTGCGCTCTACAGGAGATTATAAACGATATTCTGGACTATTCGAAAATTGAAGCGGGCAAAATAAAACTAACATTGGCTCCTTTTGAGTTGAGGGCATTATTGCGCGACGCTATCGATCTTGTCAGGCCTTTGGCGTTGAGCAAAGGCTTGGAACTGAAGCTTGAGGTCGAAGATGCCATCGTCGACGGTTTTGTCAGCGACTCAGGGCGGATAAGGCAAGTCATTCTTAATTTGTTGACCAACGCGATCAAGTTTACCGATCAGGGATCCGTGACTTTAGGAGTAAAAGCTCTGCTGACGCAGGAAACGCCGAGCGGAACAGAATTTTTGCTGCGCTTTGAAGTACAGGACACCGGAATCGGGATTGGTTCGTCCGATCAAGACAAATTGTTTAAAGAGTTCAGCCAGATTGAATCTGACACTACACGAAAATTCGGCGGCACAGGGCTTGGGTTGGCCATTTCCCGCCGACTCGTAAATATGATGAGGGGTGAGATTGGCGTTGATAGCAAGCTGGGCGTTGGAAGCAAGTTCTGGTTTATGATCCCCCTTGCCGTCGACGTTAAGACGCAGGAAACCGGATATCAATTAGCCGCATCGATCCGCGTTGAAGCGAAGGCTATAGCCAAAAAAGACGCGCGCGTATTATTTGTCGAAGATAATGAAACTAACAGGCTGGTGACCAGTCGTTATCTCGAAAAGACAGGATATGCATTTGATTGTGCGACGACAGGTGAGGAAGCTGTCCAAAAGGCGTTGTCCGGGTCCTTTAGCATTATTTTGATGGACATTTCGATGCCAGGCATGGACGGTTTCGAGGCAACACGGCAAATTCGCGCTTTAGGCGGGTGGGCCGCACAGGTTCCTATCATCGCGTTAACGGCGCATGTCATGGAAGGCATGCGCGAAAAATGTTTGGCCGCCGGCATGAATGATCATCTCGGGAAACCGTTAAGTTATGAGACCTTGACCAGAAAGATTGAGCAATGGCTTGGTACAACGGACTATTCGACTCAAGTTTTAGCCGGTGAACACAACAAGGCGGCTGATCAGCCGTCTTTCGATTCCAATACTCTTAAAAGACTTGTCGATGATTTGGGCGAGGCCGCAATGATGCGGATTACGCAAGCGTTTCTAGACGGTTTGGAGAGGCAAGCCACAGCGCTTAAACCTAACGGGCCTTTGCCAGATATGGCTTTAATAGAACATACGGCTCATACTCTTAAAGGCAGTGGCGTAACTTGCGGTTTGGTGGGGTTTGCTGGCCTTATGAGCAGAATTGAACAGGCTGCCAAAGACAAGAACGAGCCTCTTGTCGACATGCTATTGAAAGAAGTGGAACCGGCGACAATGAGGGCTAAACAGGAATTGTGCGCCTGTCGTGAGAAATATCAGGGTTATGCCTCTCAATAAGGCCATTTACGCCCCAATTTGAATCATTACTATTAACCATATATTATGCTAAAAGTCGTTGCCTCTTCGGGGTTTCCCCACTCCCTTCGCCGGTCGTTTCATGGTTTCCGAACTTACGCTCACGTTGAAAACTTCACCCGATGTCGAGGAAGGCGTTGTGCGTCTCGATCCTTCGGACATGCGGCTACTGAACGTTATCGCGGGCGATTATGTCGCGTTAACCGGATTGCGCACGGCTTATGCCCGTGTTCTGCCGTCATTTATGGAAGACAGGAACCAACGTCTAGCGTCAATTAACGATTTTTTTCTCCGCAACACGGGCCTGCAATCCGGCCACAAAGTTCAGATCAACGCGGAACGCAAAAGACCACGCGTCGCGGAAAGCATCACTTTACGTGTCGAGGACGAGCTTGATCTGCTGCATGTCATGGCGCGTCAAAAACAGTTGGGCACTTATTGGCAGGAACGCGCTGTGGTTGCCGAGGATTGGTTACGCGTTCCTTCGCTCGACCAATATCCATTGCCTGCACAGGTTATAAAAACATCGCCGGATAGTCTTGTGCATATTGGGCACGGAACGCGTTTTATTATTGAAACGTTGCATCAGGACGAAAAACTGACCAAATTGGGAGGACTACGCGGCATTTACCGCCTGTGCCGGAAACTGGTTCAGTCCAGGCTAAAATCCGGATTGAAGGACTCCGCAAGCACTATATTGCTTACCGGTCCTTCTGGTTGCGGCAAGGCGCGTCTTGTCAAGCGGCTCGGCGAAGAGGTGGAAGTGCCTGTCGTCACACTCGATGTTCACCATATGCTCGACAAGAAATTGGCTTCGAACTCTCATGAGCTGGATATTTCGCTCACCGACATTGCCCGGCGCGGGTCTGTGATACTGCTATTGGATAATCTTCAAGCGTTGGTGCCGCATGACAATGCGCCTTCGGCGCTTGTCGCCGCCTCGCGAGTGGTGGTCGCCCAACTGTGCGCCTTGCTGGACGAAGCCGCTATGCAGCCTACCATTATGGTATTCGCGACTGTGTCGGGTCCGATCGAGCCGCGGTTTATAGAGGGCAACCGTTTTGAAGTCGTTCTGCCTGTCGATGCGCCTAATATGCTCGAGCGATATGAGGTATTATACTTAGCAACCCGTGGTTTGCCGCTTGCCGACAAAGTTGATCTTATGAGCCTTGCTGAGATGACTTCAGGAGCGGTAGCGCGCGATTTATGCCAACTGGCAGCTACGGCTTCACGCATCGGTCATGCCTCAAAGATCACCGAGAACGATTTTATCTTAGCTTTAAGACACAATACGTATCCTGTGGCCGAAGACGTGCGTTGCGACATCCCAACGTCTTCATGGAACGATATAGGCGGTCTTGACGACATCAAGCAACTTTTGCGCGATACGCTTTCCTGGTCGCTTACGCACCGCGAAAGGTTTGTTGAAGCGGGGGTAAAACCGCCACGGTCGATATTGCTTTCGGGCGGAATTGGCACGGGCAAAACGTCGTTGGTGCGCGCTTTGGCCAACATCATTCCCATAAATTTCATCGAGATGGCATGTTCCACTTTGGCTTCATGCGATCCGCTGTCGTCTGTACGTTCGATTAAAGACATTTTTGCGTTGGCGCGGCGTAAAGCTCCCTGCCTCGTATTTTTTGACGATATCGACTTTCTATTTGAAAGCATGGATGCCGAAGGTTCTCGCGGCGTTTCACCTATTACGGCCCAAATGTTGAACGAACTGGACGGGCTTGCGCTTATGCCGGGAGTCGTTGTGGTGGCGGCTACGAACAGGCCAGACCGGCTCAGCGAAGATATTCTTCAACCGGGACGTTTCGATTTCGCCGTGACGCTGCCGATGCCCGACTATGCGGCGCGCAAGAAGATACTTCACATCCATGCGCGCAAGTTGCCGTTGGCGGCGGACATCGACTACGATCGTCTCGCCAACGTTACGCAGGGCATGTCGCCGGCGGAAATCGCGACGCTGTGCAACCGTGTCGGATTGATGGCCTTGCGTCAGTCGCTAAGTTCCGATCACGGCAGCGGCGTTCCACCGGTCGCCAACGCTGCGCTGTTCGAGCAGGTGATGCGCGGACGTAAGGGATAGACCTACAAAAAATTATGCGGGTCGATGTCCACCTGTACGCGGATCGTGCGGGGGTATTTGGCCGCGCTCAGCCATCCGCGCAGGATATTCGGTAGCGCGACCGAGCGGCTGGCTTGCACAAGAAGGCGGTAGCGGGTGCGGCCACGGAGGACGGCAAAGGGGGCGGGGGAGGGGCCCAGGACCCGGAATTTGTCGATTCGTGGGGCTAAGGCCGCGATTTTGTTCGAGCAATCAACAACCTGAGCGGCCTGTGGGCCGGAAATTGTGATGCTGGCGAGGCGCGAGAAGGGGGGGAGGTGGTAGGCGGCCCGCTCCTTCATTTCGGCGGCCATGAAAGCGTCCCGGTCGCCCTTAACCAACGCCTGCATGACTGGGTGCTCGGGCGCGACCGTCTGTAAATATACGTAACCTTCGTCCTCGGCGCGCCCGCTGCGCCCCGCTACCTGCTGCAGGAGCTGGAACGTTCGCTCCGTAGCGCGCGGATCCCCGCCGCCAAGCCCCAAATCGGCATCTATGACGCCGACGAGCGTCAGGCGCGGAAAATGGTAGCCTTTGGCCATGATCTGCGTGCCGATGAGCAGATCTAACGAATGATTTTCCATCATTTCGACGATTTTTTGAGCTTCTTTCGGGCCGCTTAACGTGTCGCTGGCCATGATGGCGCAGCGGGCTTCCGGCAGCCGCGCTTTAACCTCTTCGGCGATGCGCTCCACGCCGGGACCGCACGCCGCAAAGCGGTCTTCGGCATGGCAGGTGGGGCAGGCTTTCGGGACGGACGCGCTGTAATCGCAGTGGTGGCAGCGCAGGCGCTTGATCTGTTTGTGTTCGATTAGCCAACTCGTGCAATGCGGGCATTTGAGCCGCAAGCCACACGCGCGGCACAAGGTTAACGGCGCATAACCCCGCCGGTTGAGGAACAGCATGGCCTGCTGCTTGTTTGAGATGGCTTCTTTCAGGGATTCCAGCAATGGATCGCTGATGAAGTATTGGGGCGGCAGTTTCTCTTTCCGCAGGTCGATCAACCGGATGTGCGGCATGACCGCTTCGCCGTAGCGTTCGCGCAAGACGACGTGATTGTATTTCTTTTTCTGCACGTTGTGCAGCGTTTCCAGCGACGGCGTGGCCGAAGCCAGGACGATAGGAATATTGCCGATCTGCGCGCGCACCACGGCCATGTCGCGGCCATGATAGATGACGCCGTCCTCTTGTTTATAAGCGGCTTCGTGCTCTTCATCGACGACGATCAGGCCGAGGTCGGGATAAGGCAAGAAAAGCGCGGATCGTGCGCCGAGCACAAAACGCGCCTTGCCATGGACGATAGCGTGCCAGTTAATGCGGCGTTGCTTCTCCGTCAATTCCGAATGCCATTCGACGGGCCGCACGTCGAAACGCGCCGTTAGACGGTCAATCAGCGCAGCCGTCATGGCGATTTCAGGCAGCAAGACTAAAACCTGCCGCCCCTGTCCGAGCGCGGCGGCGAGCGCTTCGCAATAAACTTCGGTTTTGCCGGAGCCCGTTACGCCATCGAGCAACGTGACGGAAAACTTTTTCGCTGTGACATGCCCGATAAGTTGATGTGCGGCTTCGCGCTGTTCCTCGGTCAAGGAAGGGGTATGAGAAACCGGATCGGGCAGGGGGAAGTCGATATTATCCTTGTCTTTCGCTAACCTTAATTGGCCGCCCATGACCATCTTGAGGATGGCTCCGCGTGGCGACAGGGTATAGTCCGCGACCCAGTTCACGAACTTGCGCGTGACTTCCGATAGGGGTGGCAAGGCGTGGATTTGTCCTATAGACTTCAGCTTGCCGTCAGGAACGCCGCCAAGGCCATCGCCCCATACGACGCCGGGCATTTTTTTCGTGCCTACGGGGACTTCAACGAAGGTTCCCAAAGCAGGCATTTCGCTGCCGGGAACGCCGTAATCGAAGCCCTCGACAAGGGGCAACGGCACGATGACGTGGACGGTTGGCGATGCTTTCGGATTGTGTGAAACTGCGCTCATGACCCTGTTTTCAGCGGTTATTAGCCCATATCCTAGGCCGAAAAATTTTGGTTGCATACATCGTAAGGTTGCGGTGTTCTGGCATAAGTTAATGAGCCAGTCTCGATTCTAGGAACTTAGGAGTCAATCGCGTGAAGTTTTTCGTTGATACGGCAGATTTGAATGAAATCAAGGATCTTGCGGCCACCGGGCTATTGGATGGCGTTACCACCAACCCGTCGCTTGTCGCCAAATCCGGGCACAGCAATTTTATCGAACTGGTGCGCGAAATCGCCGCCATTGTACCGGGACCCGTGAGCGCGGAAGTCGCCTCGACAGATTATGAACCCATGCTGGCCGAGGCCCTGACGCTCGCCAAAATCGCCAAGAATATCGCCGTCAAGGTGCCGTTGACCCCTGAGGGCCTTAAGGTTTGCCGCCATCTGGCGGACAAGGGCACGATGGTCAACGTGACGCTGTGTTTTTCGGCGGCTCAAGCCATTCTGGCGGCCAAGGCCGGAGCGGCTTTCGTCTCGCCGTTTGTGGGCAGACTGGACGACATCGGCGAGAACGGGATGCAGTTGATCGCCGACGTTTGCACGATTTATGACGCTTACCCGAACTTCAATACCGAAATCATCGTCGCCTCAGTCCGACATCCGATGCACGTTGTCGAATCCGCCAAGATGGGCGCGCATATCGCGACCATCCCGCCCAACGTCATTCGCCAGTTGTTCAATCATCCGCTAACTGACAAAGGGTTGGCGGCGTTCGTAGCCGACTGGAAAAAGACGGGACAGACGATCCCCGTCGACGGCGACAAAGCGAAGTAGGGGAGGAAAAGGTGTCGAGCGATACGTCAGCGGC
>CAZVCG010000010.1:23686-53975 GCA_964626265.1 uncultured Rhodospirillaceae bacterium
CCTCATGCCGGGCGACGTTCGCGACTATTTACTAGATCATCCCGAGTTTCTTTCCGACAACAGCGACCTGCTCCCCTATCTCGTGCCGCCGCATAAGGCGCATGGGGAGAAGGTGCAGGACTTCCAGCAATTCATGCTCTTGAAGCTGCAGGATCACTACACGTCCATAAAGGACGAGCACGACGACTTGATGACCCTGATGCAGGAGCATTTGCAGCGTCAAACGCGGTTCAATTCCGCGATGCTGGCGTTGATAGACGCCGTCAGTTTGCAGGATTTGATTGATGTCATCACGAACGACTTGCCCGTTACTCTCGATCAGGAAGCCGTGGCGATCATGCTAGAGCCGGGCGGAATCCTCGAAGAGGGCGTTTACGGCGGCTTGCGCGTCGTGCCACAGGGCTTCGTCAACGAATGGCTTAAGGACAAGGACGTCGAACTTGTCGAACAGGAAACGCCTTGTCCTGAATTGTTCGGCGAAAACGCCAGTGAGGATATCCGTTCGCGCGCACTGGTGCGGATCAGGATTAACGATGGATTGCTTCTCGGCATGTTGGCCATGGGGCATCGCGAGACCATGTATTATGCTACAGGATTGGCGACGGAACAGCTAGAGTTCCTCGGCGCCGTGATCGAGCGGTGCTTTCAGAGATGGATCGACGGCAGGCCATGACCGCCTCGCGCAAGCAGGCCGAAAAACACGACATCGACCTTCTTCCCATCGCCGACGATGTGCGCGACGTTTTGGGCGCGTGGCAAAAGTGGCTTGGGGTCGAGCGCCGGGCTTCGAAAAACACGCTTGAATCCTATCAAGTCGATTTAATCAGTTTGTTCAAGTTCATTAGCGATTATCGAGGCACGCGGGTTAATATTGCCGTTCTGGGAGCACTGACGCTGACAGATTTTCGCGCGTGGCTGGCATGGTATGCAGAATTACGCCCCGAGGCTTCGTCGCGCGCCCGGGCTGTCGCGGGCGTGCGCAATTTCTTTAAATGGCTGGACCGTACGGGCCGTTTGCATAATAGCGCGATTGATCTTTTGAAAACGCCGAAAGCCTCGCGGAGGTTGCCCCGCCCAGTGTCGGAGACCAGCGCTGTGGACATTGTGGCGTTGGCCAAGAACGTTCAACAGGAAGGCTGGATCGGCTTGCGCGACGAAGCCTTGTTTACGCTTCTCTATGGGGCCGGATTGCGTATCAGCGAGGCTTTAGGCCTGCGCGGCGAGGATATCGTGGGCAAGGACAGGATCACCGTAACGGGCAAAGGCAACAAGCAACGCGCCGTGCCCTTGCTGCCTATCGTGCAGGAGTCGATCACCAAGTACATGAAGGCGTGTCCTTATCCCGTCGGCGGGAAGAACCATTTATTCGTCGGGGCGCGGGGCGAGGTGTTGAATCCCGGCGTAGCCCAACGCGATTTGCGCCGCCTAAGGCGCGATTTGAAACTCCCCGATACCGTCACGCCCCATGCCTTGCGGCATAGCTTTGCGACGCATTTGCTGGCCTCCGGCGCGGATTTGAGGAGTTTGCAGGAGTTGCTCGGCCACAGCTCGCTTTCCACGACCCAGCTCTATACGAAGGTTGACGCGGGGCAGTTGGCGCAAGTTTATCGTGCCGCGCATCCGAGGGCGCGGGGAAGTTGAGTTATTATGAAGGATGATTGCAAGAAATACTGCGTGGTAGCGGCTGGTAGGGCGTTTACCGATATTATTGCTCATGTGCCCGACGGTTTCATTGAATCGCGCGGCATTCCGAAAGACGCAGGAATAGAATTCGACCCCAATTCTTTGAGCCAAATTCTTTCATTATTGCGGGACCCGGTCATGTCGGCGGGAGGGACCGGCGCGAACATGGCGGCCTCCATCGCGGCATTGGGTGGTAAAGCAGGATATTTCGGCAAGGTCGGTCATGACGAGGCGGGGAAATTCTTTTTGAAAGATTTCGAAAAGCGCGGCGTTGACCTGTGTTGCGATCCGTATGTGGAGAATGGGTCGTCGGCGGTATGCCTGGTTATATTAACGGAGGATGGTCATCGGAGTTTTGTCACATCGTCCGGTTGCGCTGATGCCTTTACTCAAAACGATTTCAAGGATTTTGATTTTTCCAGTACGCACTTTTTTTCGATAGATGCCGAACTGTTGATTACGACATCCATTGCGCCGCTATATTTCGAGGTTATCGAGCAAGCAAAAAGGAATACGCGAATCGTAGTCAACACTCACAATGTCCGAACATGGAAAGAACATGTCAATGCGGCGAAATTTACTGCTAATTATGCCGACGTCATCATCGGCAACCGGGATGAATACGCCTCTTTGCAGGAAGTCGTGCCTTTGCCTTCAGGGGCTGACCAGCTTATTGTCACAACCTATGGAACGGAAGGCGTTGTGTCGCTTCAGGGCGGGGTTTCTTTATTCGAGCCAGCTATAAAGCCAGAGGAGTTCGTCAGTTCCGTGGGGGCTGGCGACGCCTTTATGGCTGGGTTTCTTTTCGGGCTATCGAATAACTTGAACGTCAAGAAAAGCTTGGATTGCGGCATACAATCCGCCGTGGCCGTTTTGGGTCAAACGGAAGCTAGACCGACGGGGAAAATAAGCCTTGCTCTTCGATAGGATCGAATCGATGCAGGAGGAATGTTTTTCATTTCAAAATTTCCCACGAATCAATAAGGCCATTATAGTTAATTTTCGCTGGAAATTTAGGTTTGTAGCCGCTTTTTAAAGTTTTAGTTCGTCACAAATGAAAAGGCGTTTGACATCTCCCGCGAGACATGATTATCAGGTCAAAATTTAAATTGGTACCAAGAGGATAAAGTGAATCAGTGTCAGGCCGCATTGTTTAGGACAGTTCAAGAGGCCAAACTTGTTTTATTGGATTTTGATGGTACGTTTTACCCCTTTACTCAAGAAATAGATGAACATTGTAATCACGAAGGGGCAAAGGCGGCATTGGAGTTGATTAGCAAGGTGGCTTCAAAAGTGCCCTTGTCTTATGAAGAGGCTTTAGAAATTAGGATTAATTCCTATCGACGCCACGGAACCGGTGTGGAGGAATTTTGCTGTTTATACGGCATCGATCCGAAAGAGTGGCATCATAATTATCATGACAGATTGAAACCCGATTATATTCAATCATTACAGGTAAGCGCCGAGCACTTTCGGCTAGGCTCCGTCCCACTCGCGATATTATCCCATTCCAACCGTGGGTGGATTGAAAATGTTTTGTGCAAATTCGATCTCAGGGACTTTTTTCCTGACAACACGATTTTTGCCTTCGAAGATGTCGGCTATCACCTGAAGTCGAACGGAGGAGAAGCTTACCGTCGTACGCTTGCGTCATTTGGCGTTGAGGCAAGCAATGCGGTTATGGTCGAGGATAGCCTTGCAAATCTCAAATCCGCGAAGGCATCGGGGCTGAAGACCGTATTGATTACCCAAGGGGATAAACCTGATCTGGCAAGGCATCCTTATGTGGATCACGCTTTTGAAACGCTTCCCGAGTTTTTAGAGACAATCTCGGCAATGAAACTGCCCGAACGGACACCGAGAATTGTTGCCGGAAGGGCTGCGTTGACCCTATAAATCAAGGTAATTACGACCCATCCTTGAATATCCTGCCCCCCTGAAGCAGCAGGGCTACTTGCTGGTCGACGAGCGTGCGGGTCTGGCCGATGCGTTTGTCGCGGATGCAGGCGCGGAAAGGCGCGGCGGGGTTAAAGGGCTCGGTTATATAAAAGCTCGCCTGCATTCCGGAATTGGAAAAAGACTGATGCAAAACGCCTGTTATGCCCGCAGCCAACAAGACGGCGGCCCTGTCGCCGATTGCTTGCACGCCAAGCTGGAGAAGGCCTTCCAAGGCTTCCTCAATCGAACCGGAATGGACGGTTGTGATGACAAGGTGGCCCGATGTTGCGGCGCGAAGAAGCTGATTGGCGGCGTCAGGCGTGCGAATTTCGCCGACGAAGATATAACGCGGATGCCAGCGCAGACTGCGCTTGAGCATGGCGGCCCATTCATGGTCTTCACGGACTTCGACCTGATAGCAATAGCCGCTTTTGCCGTGGCGTCCCTCCATGTCGTATTCGACGGGGTCTTCAATCGTGAATGCAACGCCGCCAAAGTTGTTGAGGTATTCCGTTAGCAAGGAGCAGGCCGTCGTCGTTTTGCCCTGACCTGTGGCTCCGCAAACCAGAATGAGGCCGTCGCGTTTGCCAAGGTTGCGAAGATGAGGGACGAGAGACGGTATGAAGCCGACTTTATCAAGCGGAAACGGTTTCATATTGATTTTGCGGAGCGAAGCCCAAAGCTGGCCCGACGAGGTGCGGGCTTTTGCGGCGCGCAAGCGTGTGCCTTCGAAAGTAAAACCGGATTCATCGTCGGGAAAATTGTTTTTAATGAAATCGGCGAGATTGACAATCGACTGCTGAAATTCCGGCTGCACTTCAATGGCGTATTCCGTATTGCCGCCTATTGTTCTGCAATAATGCGCGGGGACATCCCCTTCGAGGCAGATGTAGAGATCGACAAAGTCAAGTTCGTGGAGTTGTTTCGAGGACATGAAAGGCAACGCTACTGCAGTTCAGGCTTTATATTACAGACGATTGTTAAGAAATAGCTACGAATCCGATGATTCTTGGGAAGAGAATCACCCGCCACCGTAACTTTGGACAAGACTGCTGGCGATCAGGTACCAACCGTCAACCAGCACAAAGAAGATGATCTTAAAGGGCATGGAGATGATCGAGGGGGGCATCATCATCATGCCCATCGACATCAGCAGCGATGCGATCACCATGTCGATGATCAGGAAGGGCAGGAAGATCAAAAAGCCGATTTCAAACGCCCGCCGTAGCTCCGATATCATAAAGGCGGGGACAAGGGCGCGCAGGGGGATATCCTTTTCCTGAACGGTTTTGCCGTCGGCCGCCTTGGGCATTTCTATCTTGGCCATTTGAAGGAAGAGGTCGAGGTCGCGTGTGCGGGTGTTTTTCAGCATAAACGCATGAAACGGCTCGACCGCGCGCGTGAACGATGTTTCCTCGTCGAGTTCGGTGTTCATAAGGGGTTTGATGCCGTCGTCCCAAGCCTTCTGGAAGACAGGTTGCATCACGAACATCGTCAAAAAGAGCGCTAAACTGATCATCACCACGTTCGGCGGCGTTTGCTGGACGCCGATGGCCGTACGCAGGAAAGACAGCACGACCACGATGCGCGTGAAGCATGTCACCATCACTAAAATGGACGGCGCAAGGGCAAGGACCGTGATAAGCAAGGTAAGCTGGACAAGTCGCGCCGAGGTCGTCGGCCCTTGGCCAAGGTCGAAGCTGATGTTTTGGGCGTAGGCGAGCGACGGCAACGCCAGCCCAATTCCTAAGGATACGAGAATCAAGGCCCACTTATAAAAATGGAATTTGTCGGTTTTCATGGGTTTGCTGGCGATTGCGGCGGAGGAAGGTTCGATGCGACGACTGTATCGCTTTGCGGGCCGAGCAACAACAGGTGTTCTTGACCGTCGCACCGTGCGATGACGAGCCGCCGCCGCGTGTCAAGGGCGAGGGTTTCAACAATCATGAGGCGTCGAGGGCGGTTTTGGGGCGCAACCGTCCATCCCCGGGCGGCAAAATACCTTAAACCAAGCGCCAAGAGGCCCAACAGCGCGATGACCGTCGACGAGGCGATCAAAACACGTACCCAAGAAATGCTGTCGAGATCAGGTGCCGGAGCCGCCATTGTCGTTACCTTGGGGCGTAATTGATGTTAGGGCGGCTTGCGCGGCGCGTAGGTCTTTTTCGTATTTATTGAGAAGGTCAATCAGTACGGTGAGTTCAGGCAAATAGGCTTGTTGCTTGTCTTGTGTGGCCTGTTGCGCTGCCTTGCAGACACGGGAAATGCGCTCTTCGACTCCGGACATGTCGATAACGTTGCCGGACAATAGCTGTGCGTGAGCCGTCGTGAAGTATTCCTGAAGATCGCGGATTTCGTTCATGACGTCGAAATCGGGGAAAACGCTCATTTTTAACGTCTTTCATAGTAATCAGGTGAAGGCGATGAAACGCCTATGGATTCATTGGCTTGGTAGACTTTGGCGAGAATCTCGGCGACCGCCACGATAGCTTCGCTCGGGATAGGCGTGTCGAGTTCAAGCTTGGCCAGGAGCTCGGCCAGATCAGCATCTTCGCGCACCTTGATGCCTTTGGCAAAGGCCATTTCGAGAATCTGTTCGGCCAGCTTGCCTCGTCCGGCTGCGACAATTTTTCCAGGTGAATCAGGGGTTTGCTCGTCGGCCTGAATGGCTACGGCCACAGCGCGCCCGCCAGACGGTTTTATCGGGCTGATCGGCGACGGGAGATCATGATTCTCGGCCATGAGAAGCAGCCTAAAGGGCTGCCTCAGGAACGGCAAGACTCGTTATCAACAGCCTTAATGCCTGCAAATTACGCGTTACGGACGCGGCTGATGAAGGTTTCGATCTCTTTTTTCATTGTTTCGCCTTGGCGCGCGAGTTCGTTACCGGCGTCCAGAACCTGACTCGACATCTGGCCTGTTTGTGAAGCCGACTCCGTTACGCCCCCGATGTTCATCGATACTGTACGCGTGCCCGTGGCGGCCTGTTCGACGCTGCGGGCGATTTCGTTAGTGGCGGCGGTCTGCTCCTCGACGGCGGAGGCGATGGTCGTGGAGATCTCGTTCAGGCGCGTGATGGTCGTTCCGATACCTTTGATGGCCGTGACGGTGTTGGCCGTGACGCTTTGCATGTCGTTGACCTGCGCCGATATTTCCTCGGTGGCTTTGGCGGTTTGATCGGCGAGAGCTTTGACTTCCTGCGCGACGACGGCGAAACCCTTGCCTGCGTCGCCTGCGCGCGCGGCTTCGATGGTGGCGTTGAGAGCAAGAAGGTTGGTCTGTCCGGCTATGTTGTTGATCAGCTCGATGACCGCGCCGATCTTTTGCGCGGCGGCAGCCAAGCCTTCGACGGTCGCATTCGTTTTTTCCGTTTCGTGGACGGCGGTGGCGGCTAACCTAGCCGACTCTGAAACCTGACGTCCGATTTCTGTGATGGAAGAATGCAATTCCTCGGCGGCGGATGCCACCGTTTGCACGTTTGTACTGGCTTCCTCGGCGGCCGAGGCGACGGCCAACGATTGCTTCGACGTTTGATCGGCGATCGACGACATGGATTTGGAGTTGGCCAGAAGTTGCGTCGCAGCTTCGGAAACCGCACTCAGAACGTTTGAGCTGTTATTTTGAAAATCGCCGATAAGTTTCTCCACAGCGATTGCGCGGCGCTCGCGTCCTTCACGTTCCTTGGCCTGCTCGGCTTCAAGAGCCTTGTTCTTGAGCATGTTGTCTTTGAAAACGAGAAGGGCGCGGCCCATGGCGCCGACTTCGTCGCGGCGGCCGTCGTTGGCGATATTGACTTCCAGATTGCCTTCGGCCAATGCGCCCATGATTTTGGTCATGTTCTTGACCGGATTGGCGACAGCGCGGCCGACGATGCTGCCTATCGCGAAACCCAGCACGATCGTCAGAAAGATGACCCCGACCACCATCTTAGTGCTTTTGGCAAGCGTGGCTTTTAATTCGCTATTTATATGTTCAACCTTGGATTTTGCCGCTTGTTGCGTTTGATCCAAAATCTCTCCAATTGGATCGTATTTGCTCTGACAATCGTTCATGAACATGCTGGCCACTGTGGCGTCAGTTTCCAAAAAATCCACCATTTGCTTGGAGCTTTCCTGATAGGCTTTCATGTTCGCAATAAGCGTATTTATAAAATTCTCGTCAATATTGTATTTCTTGTAATCAAATGCGTTGGCTAACTCTAATGTTTTATTCATGGAGTCGTTGGCTATCGAAATATTTTCTTTGTTTTTCTTTGCGCTAGCTCCGGTTTGTTGAGCAATGTAGGTTTTATATAAATACACATGCGTGTTTGAGAATTGCTCCATAATCATCGTGACTTCATCTTTGAGGGACTCAGCGAGTTGTGCTTGCTGAACGCCGTTGGAAATGCTGCTCGAGGCCATTAGGAAGATAATCAAGGTTGCCAACGACAATATGCAGCTGACCAGCGGCGCAATCATCGCCTTGATTCCGATGGAAGCATTGTTGAATGCGTTTAAGGCTTTCATTGCCGATTCCTCTTATGTTCTCAGAGCTTAGGTTTGTAAGAATGTTTGCCCAGAATTGATAAAAACTTTATTAATCATGAAAGCGTTCTTTAAGTTGTTTTTGGAAGGCAATGTCTTCATGTTTATTGAGTTTTTGAGACTCTCATACTAAATTATTGTTCGATTCTGGCCTGTGATGGATTTCTCAATTTGAGAGTCCTTCGATCTGTGAGAACGAAGGACTCTCTTTTGGAGCGATATGTCCTATTCCTTGTAGCAACCGACTCCCATCAGCAGCTCTTCGGGTCCTACACGTTGGATATAGCTGGTTTTCGTGTCGACTTTATTGTCGACAGGATTCGCCCAGCGATAGCTTACTTCACCCTTGTCTTTGATCTTGAAGAATTCTTCGACGAAGGCCTTGCCGTCGGCATCCTTCAACGCCATGCCACTTTTGCCTAGAAGAGCCGGTTTAACGGCGTGGGAAAGAAAGATGCCGTTCTTGTCCATGACGAAGACGTATAAGTCGCGATCCACGAACCCGCCGTTTTTGTCCATGAATTTGGCATAAGCCTTGTCGCCATCAGATTTGACCAAGGCAACGGCTTTTTCCAGAAGCGCTTTGGCTTCGTCGCACGAGGCGTTCGCCGCCATGGTTGAAGAAACGCCAACAAGAGAAAGGCAAAGCACCAATCCAGATAGTGTTAGGTAACGCATAGAAATCTCCCGAGTAATGTTGTGATATTGCGCTTTTATGATAGACCTCTAAAAACTTTATTAAACAAACACAAAAAACTTTTACTCTATTATGAGAGCCTTCTTTTCTATTGAAGAAGGCCCTCATTTATACATACCAAGATTTACCCAGGATTTACTGTTTGTAATAACCCACGCCTACAATGTCATCGCCGACGCGGATGATATAGCTGGATTTGTCCTTCACTTTGTTGTTGTCGGTCGGATCGCCCCATTTGTAATCGACCCAGGCTTTGTCTTTAACTTCAAGAAACGCTTTGACGAATTCAAATCCGTTGGCGTCCTTCATTACGCTTCCGTCCTTGCCGATCAGCGCGGGTTTGGTGCCGTGGGCAATAAATGTTCCCTTCGCATCGTTGACGAAAACATAGAGGTCTTTGTTAAAGAACTCGCTGTTTTTGTCCTGGAACGTTTCGAGCGCTTTCTTTTTGTCTTGTTTCAGAAGGGCGGCAGCTTTCTCGCACATGGCTTGAGCCTCCTCTTTTGTGCCTACATTGGCAGCGAAGACGGGCGAGGCGCTCAAAACAAATAAACCTATGATGAGCGCCAAGTACTTTTTAATCGGCATGGTGTGTTCCCCCTTACTAGTTGGATGTTATTGTGAATTATTGGACGTTGACTTGAGTTTGCATAATGTAAATTAACTATATTTCGTATGCAATGTTCATGTTTTTATTATATCATTTGATTCGTAATTAGTTTCCATGTGTGCTTTTGCGGCGGAAGCAATTAACCATTTGTTAAGAAAATTTTTCCGATGATCATAAAAATGTGGATTAGATGCCTGAGTCGTATGGCTTTAGGTTGTCTATGAAAGGATCGATGTCGTGTCTCTAACTGATTCAGGTCTGCTTCGTTTGATGACCGAAAAGATGTCCTATTTGGGACAGAGACAGGCCGTGCTTGCCCAAAACGTTGCCAACGTCAACACGCCGGAATACAAAGCCAAAGATCTTGAAGTGTTTTCTTTTGAAAAAGCCCTGAAAGAGACGAACGGCGGCATGACCGTCACCAATGAACGTCATATCGTCCCGGCGAATATGGCGGGAGTCAATGCCGCGACCAAAAAGGCGCGAACGTACGAGACCGTGCCGTCCGGCAATTCAGTCGAGATCGAGCAGCAGATGATGGAAGTGTCCAAGACCGCCGTTGACTATCAGGCAGTGGCGGGCATTTATCATAAAATTATGGGCATGTTCCGCACGGCCATAGGCAAATAAGAGGCGTTTAGATGGGATCTACGGACGTTTCCAGCGTTTTCGCGATAGCCGGGTCGGGCCTTCAGGCGCAATCCGAGCGCATGAAGATTGTGGCGCAGAACATCGCCAATGCCGATACGACGCCGACTAATCCCGGACAGAAACCCTATCAACGCCAGGTCGTGACGTTCAAGAACGAGTTCGACAAGGCGTTGGGCGCGTACAAGGTAAAAGTTTCGGGTGTTCGCAAGGACAACAGCGCGTTTTTGAAGGAATTCGATCCGGCGCATCCTGCGGCGGATAAGGAAGGCTATATCTTGAAGCCGAACGTCAAGGCAATTATGGAAGGCATGGACATGCGCGAGGCCCAGCGCGCTTATGAAGCCAACTTGAACGTGATCGACGCGTCGCGCGTGATGTTGTTGCGCACGATCGACCTGCTTCGCTAACGAGGGAGTTGATTTATGGTGATGAACGTCGGTGATGCCCTTGCCGCCTACCGTCAGACGATGGACGGCGCAATGCCGGGTGGTAAAGCGAAAGTGACCGAGGTTGGCGGCGCGAGTTTCGAAGACACGTTGAAAGGCTTTATCGGCGATGCCGTAAAAAGCCTGAAAGAGGGAGAGCAGGCCGCGGCAGCGGGGGCTTCGGGCAAGGCGAACCTGCAAGAGGTCGTTTTGGCCGTTAACAACGCCGAGATCATGATGCAAACCATCGTTGCCGTCCGAGACAAAGTCATCGGCGCGTATCAGGACATTATTCGCACGGCCATTTAATAAGCCATTACAGCGTCATGAAATCCCGTGCGCACGGAAATGCTCCGTGAATTTTTTATCGGTACCTATGACATGGTTCATGAGCCAGCTTGTTACGAAGGCCATGACCTTTGCCGCCAGCTCCGTCGATGCGCCGAAACGGTGTTCGGCCTTGAGTTCGTCGATGCGGCGTTTCAATTCATGATGTTCTTTGACGTGGGCTGCGGAATCCGGATAAGCCGTTTGCAAGAAAAGGTCTTCTTCACGCTTGAAGTGATAAAGGGTGTAAGCGACGAGGTTATCGATGATTTCGCCAAGCGTTTCTTTGCTCTTGTTCTCCCTGATCGAAAGGCTGAGGTGATTCAAAATTTCAATTAGCCTTTGGTGATCCTTGTCGAGCGAAGGAACGCCGACGCTCATTTCGGGGGTCCATTGAATGAAGGGCATGGTTGTCCTTTTATTGCGATCAGGCGGCCTGAACTTCGGCGAGAGCGTTTTCTGCGGACGAGATAAGATCAAGGTCTTCGCCATCGCGCAGAGCCACGGCTTCGTCGAGATCTACGGAAACGAGTTGCGAGACGCCTTTTTCGCTCATCGTGACGCCGTAGAGCCGATCCATGTGAGCCATGGTCAGACGCTGGTGGGTGACGACGAGGAAACGGGTTCCGGTTTCCTGGGCGATGTCCTTGATAAGCGCGCAGAAACGGTCGATGTTGCTTTCGTCGAGCGCGGCTTCGGCTTCGTCGAGCACGCAGATGGGCGACGGGTTTGTCTGGAAGACGGCGAAGAGCAAGGCTAGAGCCGTTAAAGTACGTTCACCACCCGACAGCAGAGAAAGGATCTGCATTTTCTTGCCCGGCGAGCAGGCGAAGATTTCAAGGCCGGAATTCAGCGGGTCTTCGTTGTCGATTAATTCAAGATATGCCCGCCCGCCGCCGAATAGGCGTTTGAACAATATCTGAAAACGTTCGTTGACCTGGCTAAAGGCGTTTTGCAAGCGTTCGCGGGCTTCGCGGTTAAGCTGCGAAATGCCCTGCCGGAGTTTTGCGATAGCGCCGACGAGATCGTCTTTTTCTGTTTGCAGCTTTTCGATGTTGGCTTGAGTCGCTTCCGCTTCGACTTCGGCGCGCAAGTTGACCGGCCCCATGTTGTCGCGCTCGCGCAAGTAGCGGGCGAGCGCTTGTTCAAGTTCAAAGACGCTCGGCCAGCTTTCTTTATCGCCGAAGTTAGCGACGTTCTTAAGTTCTTCCGGCGAGCAATTGACTTTTTCCGCCATCCGTTCGCGCAATGCGGCGAAATGTTCCGTAGCGGTTTGCACGGCGGCCTCGGCGCGCACGCGTTCCTCGCGCGCGGCGCTCAGCGCCGCTTCGTCCTGTTTCAACTGGTGTTCGACGACGCTCAGGCGTTGCTCGGCGGCGATAAGGGCGTCGGCGGCTTCTCGGCGTTTGTCCTCGGCCTCGCTCAATTCGCCCAGCAACTGGCTGTGAGAAGCGGCCAGCTCGGCGGGCTTGGCTTCCAGTTCGGCGAGATGATTCTCAATAACGTCGATACGTTCGGCGAGAGCTTTCGTTTGCTCGAGCGCGCTGGCCATGCGGTCTTGCCACGCCTTGATCTCTTCCTTGAGCGTAGCAAGGCGTTCGGAACAGATTTCCTGTTCGCGCAACAAACGGTCGCGGTCGCTTTGCTGTTGTGATTGAAGGTTGCGCATCTCGGCCAGCGCGACGCGCTTGACGACGATTTCCTCCCGCAGTTTTTCGATATTGGGCATCGCCGCGCGTTCTTCCTCGATGGCGTCGGCGCGTGAGCGGATTTGCGCTATGTCCGCATTGATCTGCCGCAAGCTGTCGCCGATAGAGGACAGGCGAGCGTCGGCTGCCGCGGCTTCGCGTTCCTGTTCCGCGAGATGATCACGGGCTTCGTTATGCGCTTTGAAAGCGTTTTGGAGCGATACGCGGGTTTCCTGATCGAGAAGCTGGCAATTCTGGAAGATGGTCATGGCTTCCTGTAGCGCGGCTTCGGCGTTGTGAACGTCGATTTCGGCGACGGATATTTCATCCTGCAAGGCGGCGAGCCGATTGCGTTGTTGCAGGCGCACGGCGGTGCTTGTTTTGGCCTGCGGCGTGACGGTGAAACCGTCCCAACGCCATGCCCAACCGTCGCGGCTGACGAGGATTTGGCCGGGGGAAAGATGTATAGCCGCCGCTTCTCCCTGCTCCTGACCTTCGACAAGGCCGATTTGCGACAAACTGCGCTCAAGCGCGGGCGGCGCTTTTATGTATTGGCTGATCGGTATTGCGCTCATCGGCAATGCGGGAGCATTGGCAAGAGGCGGCAATGTGCGCCAATGTTGCGCCGCTTGGGTGTCGAGCGCGGCTGTCAGGGCGTCGCCCAACGCGACCGCCAAGGCGTTTTCGAGTCCCGGCGTGACGTTGATCAGGTCTATGACCTGTTCGACATCGTCGTCGTGATGCAGGAACATCGCCATGATGGCTTCGGCTTCGGCCTTCAGCTTCGTTTCGCGGGCCTGCAACTCCTGCGTTCGTTCGCGTTGATGATTTAAGGCCTCTTCGGCGTCGCGGCGGGCTTTTTCGGCTTCCTCGGCCTGACTCTGGCGTTTCGCCAATTCTTTTTCGCAGGCTTCGACTATCTCCTTTGCCATCGAAAGATCGGGCCGCGCGGCGATTTCAACCGCCAGGGCCGTACGCTGTTCGTCCAGCGCGGCGCGGCGTTCGGCAAGCTCGGCGCGGCGTATTGTCAGCGATTCAATTTCCAGCTGCAACGTCTTTTGCCGGACTTCCGCCGACGTCACGCTTTCCAGCAAGTCCGTGAGCATCGTATCGAGCGCTACGACTTCTGCTGTGGTAAACGTCAACGCTTTCGTGATGTCCGGCAACGCGGTTTCGATTTCCGCCGCTTTGGCGGCCATCTGCGTTTCTTCGGCCACGAGGCGCGCAAGGGCGGCCTCGCCGTCGTGATGATGTTCCTCTTCGCGCGCCTTGTCGCTGCGCGTTTGCGTAAGGCGTTGTTTTTCCGACTGAATGTCGCTTTCGACGCGGCGGGTTTCGGATTCGATTTGCTCACGCGCAAGCGTGAGTTTTTGAACGATAGCTGCTCCCGCCGCTTCGGCTTGCCGCAAGCCCGGAAGTTCCGCCGCCAGTTCCGCACGAGATGTGTTGCCTCGCGTCACGACGGCCAAAAGTTCCGTCACCTGTTGTTCGGCGTTCTGCAACGCTTCGCGCATTTTGACGGCGTTGTCTTCGGCTTCGAGCCAACGCAGATGCAACAGCGCGGCTTCCGTACGCCGGATGTGCTCGGCTAGATTGCGATAACGCGAGGCCTGACGGACTTGCTGCTTGAGGCTACGTAATTGCGTGTCCAGCGTGCGCAGCACGTCGTCGACGCGCGTCAAGTTCTGTTCGGCGGCCTTAAGTTTCAGTTCTGCTTCGTGTCTGCGCGCGTGCAGCCCCGCGGTGCCGGAGGCTTCTTCAAGGATTTGGCGGCGGTCTTGCGGCTTTGCGCGGATGAGAGCGTCGATTTGGCCCTGGCCTACGATGCTTGTGGAATGCGAACCCGTGGCGTGATCGGCGAACAGCAAATGCACGTCGCGTTGGCGCACGGGCTTGCCGTTGATGCGGTAATCAGAGCCGCCGCCGCGCTCAATGCGGCGCGAAACGACCAATTCGTCCGCGTCGTTATACTCGGCCAATGCAGAACGCCGCCTGTTGTCAAGAATTAGAGAAGCCTCGGCCAGATTGCGCGAAGGGCGCGTGGCAGTACCCGCGAAAATCACGTCGTCCATTTCGCTGCCGCGCATGCGCTTGGGCGAGTTTTCCCCCATGACCCAGCGCAACGCTTCGACAAGATTGGATTTGCCGCAACCGTTCGGGCCAACGATGCCCGTCATGCCGGCCTGAATATTCAGATCCGTCGTTTCGACAAAAGATTTGAAGCCCTGAAGGCGTAGGCGTGAGAATTGCAAAGATTACCCCTGATTATTTTTTAATGACCGACTGCACGTTCGGCGCGGCGAGCAATCGATCAATCGCCGCGGAGAAATCCTCCAGCTTACGCGTGCCAACGATTTTTTCCTGTCCTTCGTTAAGGATGAAGGTCGGAGTCGATTTGATGTCGTATTTTTCCTGGGCTTCGGTTCGGGCTGTGACAAGAGCATCGAGCATCTTGGTATCCTGCAGGCACGCTTTGGCCTTGTCCTCGCTCAATCCGCCCAGTTTGGCGTACTGGGTGATGGTTTGCTCCGGCGACTTGCCGAAAGCCCATTGATCGAGGTTCTTATAAAGGACGTTCAAGAATGCATGGTATTGCTCATCCGGCATGCAGTGCGCCAGCGCGGAGGCCTTCAGCGCGATGCCGTCCAAAGGAAAATCGTGGAATACATAACGCACCTTGCCTGTTGCGATGTATTTCTTTTCGAGTTCAGGCAGGATTTTGGTCGTGAAGTCCGCGCAATGGCTACAGGTCAGAGAGGCGAACTCCTGGATCGTGACAGGGGCGTCTTTCTTGCCGAGCGCGCGCTCCTTGAGAACGGCGCTTTCGGCATGCGTGGGTAAGACGTTGGCAAACAAAAAGAATGTGGCGGCCAATGCGGCCAAAAGGGGCTTCGTCATAGGTTTTTCTCTCCCGAATCAAGAAGTTGGCAGTATAGGCGGGCAGGGTTCCAGAACTCAAGCTTGCTGCGACACATGAGGAACGGGATATAGAGCAAAAAACGGCGCAAGAGACCCCCGAAACAATAAGTATTTGTAGGCATTACAATATGTTATGCGGTTTTATGTGGTGGAAAGATGAATTAACTAATCTGATGATATCTTAAAAATTGCAACGAGGGGGACGCAATAAAAAAGGCTTAACAATCACCTAGCCATTTTTTCCGTCTGTTATTCCCCTTTTTATTGTGTACCCATCGTTGCCTGCCGTTTGAGCTTCGATTCAATTATGAAGGAAAACGGTGACGTTTTCAAAACGCGCGGAAGAAACAGGAGAAACGTCTTTGTTCGAAGGTTTACTGCATAACGTCTTGTTCTGGAATCCGCCGTGGTTTGATTTTTTCGTGAACCATATCCTGTTCTGGATTTGCTGGGGTTCGTTGGCGTTGATGGCCTACAACATTGCGGTTCATAAAAGCGTGCCAAATATTCGCACTGCGCCAGCGATAAGGGAAAGGGTCATAAGTCTTTTGCAGGAAGATCGAGCGAAGCGGAAATTAAGTTCGTACACCGTTATCGATTTGGGTTCGGGCAACGGCCAGTTCACGCGCGAGATAGCGCGCGCCATGCCTCAAGCGAAAGTCATCGGCATTGAAATTACGCGGCACACCGTCTTGTGGGCGAACTTTATGAAACGTCTCGCCAGGCTTGATAATCTTGAATACCGTCACATGAATTTTCTCGATTTCGATTTTTCGGTGGCCGATGCCGTCGTGATGTACCAAATGCCGCATTTCATGGACGGGATCGGCAAAAAGCTCCACAGCGAGGCTCGGTCCGGCACGTTCATTACATCGAACAAGTTCCGCATTGGCGACGGATGGGAGCCATTCGAGACAATGCGCATAAAGACGCTCTATCTGCATCAGGGGTATTTGCATTTGTACAGAAAAGCTTAGAAAATATTTTTCCCGAGAGCTTCCAGCGCGGCGCGGAGACCTTCGTCCTGAATGTCGTTGATCTCTTTTGGCAAGAGCGCGTCGGGATTAGGGGTTTTGCGCGGCGCATTTTCACCTGCGCCGTCTTTCAATGAGCTGTAATAAGGCTCCAAAACGATCCGTTCGATAGCATGGAATCCGAAACATACGTTGATGCGTTGACGTATTTGCTCACTCAGGAAAGAAAACTCCATCGCGAGGCCTTGCGGCAGCTTTATATGTAAAATACCGTCCGTGCGTTGGCCTTGGGCCCATTTATCCCCTGATATTTTGCCGTTTGGAAAGGAGACTTTCACAGGCGTCGTAACTTGGGCATACTCTTCCCCGACGATTTCGCCCCAATGGTTAAGCAACGCGCCGTAAAGGTTCCAATCTTTGCCGATGGTTTTACGCGCGACGTTGTCGACTGCAGATGCTATGGAGCGTGGAAGACGCATGGGCGGAAGAGTGCCCCAGAGATCGCAACTGGGCAAGAGGAGGGATCATGCAGCCAGAAGTCGGTCTTTACAGGCATTATAAGGGCAATGAGTATGAAGTGATGGGGCGAGCCCAACACGCTGAAACGCTTGAGGAAATGGTGGTTTATAAGGCTCTTTACGGCGACAATCAGCTGTGGGTGAGGCCGCGCGCCAGCTTTTTGGAAGAGGTAGAGTTTGAAGGTGTTAAGCAGCCTAGATATACGAAAATTGATCGGTATTGATAGCTTTTAATGACAATTCACAGCGAAAAACTGCTTGTTTGGTACGACAAAAATCGCCGTCAGATGCCATGGCGTACGCTGCCAGAGGAGCAACCCAATCCCTATTATGTGTGGCTCTCCGAAATTATGTTGCAACAGACTACGGTCGTGACCGTCGGTCCCTATTTTAAAAAGTTTATCCAACGTTGGCCGAACGTTAAGGCTCTTGCTAAGGCCAAGCGGGAGGATGTCCTTAAAATGTGGGCAGGGCTGGGATACTACCGCCGCGCCCACGCGCTGCATGAAGCGGCGATGATTGTTTGTCATGAATACTGCGGCAGGTTTCCATCTACTGAAGAAGAGATTCTCAAATTGCCTGGATGCGGGCCTTATACAGCGGCAGCCATAGCTGCCATTGCGTTCGATAAGCCTGCGAACGTCGTTGACGGCAATGTCGAGCGCGTGATGGCGCGGTTGTTCGCCGTCAAGAGTCCATTGACTAAAGCCAAACCGGAACTGAAAAGCCTTGCGAAAAAGCTCGTACCGAAAACGCGTTGCGGCGATTACGCACAGGCGTTGATGGACTTGGGAGCCACAGTGTGCGCGCCGCGCATGCCGAAATGCGGTTTGTGCCCCTTGGCGCAGGAATGCAAAGCCTTGGCGGCTGGCATCGCAGAGACCTTGCCGCGTCGCGAAGGCAACAAAAAAAAGCCTGTGCGCCGCGCAATCGCATTTTTTATCAGGAACAGTAGAGGCGAAGTGTTTGTGCGCCAAAGGCCGCAAGGCGGTTTGTTGGGGGGCATGACCGAGATTCCGACGTCCGAATGGCGCGAGGGGCCGATGCCTTTATTGAGGGCAGCCGAGCGGGAAGCCCCCGTAAAAGCCCGATGGAAGCTGCTTACCGGCGGGATTCACCATGTATTTACCCATTTTAGCCTTGAATTAAGCGTAGCCGTTGCCACAAGCTCGGGACGTTGCAGGGGCCGATGGGTCGCGCCGCAAGATTTGGACGGCGAAGCCCTACCGAGCGTTATGAGAAAGATCATAATATATGCGATGAAGCATGAAGGAGAAACGTAAGATGAAACGTTCCGGAAATATCTTTTCATTAAGTAAGCTGGCCGTCGCATGTCTGATATTCTTATGCGCTTCAGGGTTGTCCTCTCAGGCGAAAGCAGAGGAATTCGCCGCTCCCACATATGCCAACGTCCTTAAGCTTCTGGTCAGGTACGGAGCTTTGAACATCAACGACGATGCCACGCTCAACAGTTACGCAATCGTGCAAGAATGCAAGATGTACAAGCATTTTTACCACGACGATTTCAGGTGGAAGCAGTTTCAAGCCGCGATGCGCCAGTCGATCCGCGACAATATCGCCACATTTCCTACCGGAATTGCGTATAATTCGACGCTTCAGCTGGACCGTTACGACTTTAAAAACAAGATGTACCGTTTTACGAAGAAAACCGCTCCCAGAAGAGTAAACCTTTTTTCGCTTAAGGCTTATATAGACAGGGCTTGCGAAATCGAAAAAAACAATATTATGCCATCGTCCTTTCAGGTCGTTCTTGACCAGCCGATGTCGTTAAGCGGCATTCCATTGAGCGAAGAAGACGGCAAAACGCTGTTGCACCGCATGGATAAGACCGGCAATAAAAACCATCTGGTTTTTACGCGCTTTAATTTCCGGATCATATATATCGAGCCGTTGTTCCGTAAGAAATCGAGCTCAGGCCAATTTGTGGGTCTCTTGACGCAAGGCAGGGGCGATAACGTGCGCATGGATGCGCACCTTTCATCCGTGGACTTCTATGAAGACGAAGAGCACAAAAAGCTGATTTATACCTATGTGCCGAATTAGCTAAGGGCTGCGTTAAACCGACTGCCCGATCAGTTCCGCCCGGACGCGCTGACGCAAGAGGTCGATGGGCACAAGCTGTTTGTTCCCCGCGTCGAAACACCAGAACGTCCACCCGTTGCAGGCCGGAAGGCCTTGAACCGTCGCGCCGACTTTGTGGATCGAGCCGCGAATTTCCTCGCCCGAACTGTCTGCGGCGATGAGCGTGGCGTCGGCCTTTACGCGCGCGCGATGACGTTGCCTTTCGTCATACAGGAAATCGCCGGGCTGCAACATACCGCGCTCCAAAATTGTGCCGAACGGGATGCGCGGTTCTTCGCGCTTGGATGGCGTGATGAGGAATTCCGGTTGCGGCGATGACTTAATTTCGGCCAAGCGTTTTTTCGCGTGCTTGGCATAGGCCGGATCGCGCTCGATGCCGATGTAGTTGCGGCCAAGCTTCTTGGCGACCGCGCCTGTTGTTCCGCTGCCGAAGAACGGATCGAGGATCACGTCGCCGGGTTTGGTGGACGACATGATAACGCGGTAAAGCAGGGACTCCGGTTTTTGCGTCGGATGCACTTTGCCGCCGACTTCGTCGCGGCGGCGTTCCTTGCCCGAGCAAATGGGCAAAATCCAGTCGCTGCGCATTTGCTTTTCGTCGTTCATGTTCTTCATGGCTTCGTAATTGAAGCACGGTTTGGCGTCGGGCGACGTAGCCGCCCAAATCATCGTTTCATGCGCGTTGGTGAACCGCTTGCCGCGGAAGTTCGGCATTGGGTTGGTTTTGCACCAGATGATGTCGTTCAAAATCCAGAACCCGAGGTTCTGTAAAATCGCGCCGACGCGGAAAATGTTGTGATAGCTGCCGATGACCCACAGGCTTCCGTCGGGCTTCAAGACGCGCTTGACGCCTTTGAGCCATTCGATGGTGAACTTGTCGTAGGCGGCGAAGTCGGAAAACTTGTCCCAATCGTCATCGACGGCGTCGACCTTGGAATTGTCGGGCCGCAGTAAGTCGCCGCCAAGCTGAAGATTATAAGGAGGATCGGCAAACACGGTGTCGACCGAATGCGCGGGCAGCTCGTTCAAAATGGCGATGCTATCCCCCAGCAAAGTTCGGTTGAGGGGCAACGTCGCCACGTCGGAAACAGTTTTTTTGATGGCCCGTCGCATGAGGCGTGCACATTATCCGCAGGCAAGTTAATGACGCGTTAAGAACATAGCAAAAAGAGTCATAGGAATCATCAGCTTATGGATAAATGCTCATAAACTGGTGCAAAAGAATCACATGGGGGCTAGGCGCATCAATAGGTGGAATCCGTGGACTCGAAGACCACAAGATATGCCCGGCGCGATAGAAAACTAATGGGGATGCCTTCCGGGCAGCTGTCTTCTGTTCAACCACTTTTTGTCAGGGGGGTCGCGGCGGGAGTTTTTTCGTTCTGGTAGTAATAGTAGTTGTTAATGGTTGTGTTGCTTGGCGCGGGGCTTTGTTGCTGCGCAGGTTTGGGTTCATCGCTTTGTTTGGGCGCGCGGCCCAAGATTTCTTTTGCCGTAGGTTGCAACAATTCATTGACGAAGGGAGAAAATAGGCAGATCACTGCGCCCGATGCAATGCCTGCAATCATTGCCGACTTAAAGCTTGTGTTTTTATGTATTTGCGTCAATTTTCCATGTTCACTTGCCAAATACGATTTCTCAGCAGCATCCAGTAATCTTTTCATTCCCTTTTTGTCATTTAATATCCTGAACGCTTCGGAAATGGGCAAAATGCCTAATTCAACGACCTGATCAAATTCATATTGAGCCATTAAAGCGGATTTTTTCCTGAGGCAGCATATGCCTTAGAAAAGAATTCACGAGATTTTAATAAGACGGCAGATAAGTCCGCTTTCTCAGGTTTGTTTCTTTTGGGCTTGTTCATATAACCCCTAAAATAGATTTACTGAAAACAAGATTTATAAAATAACAGACAAAACCAACTTATGATAAAATGTAATATTGCACAATTACGTACATTCATACGTTTTTGCGTCTTGACGTCGATGTTGTGAAGCCGGACGATTATCTCCAGCTAAATCAAGAATTGCATCGCGAATTTTTCTACCTACCTCTGGATCTGGCTTGGTCAATATTTCCAAAGCCCTTCGATCCGATTTGCTAAGCCCAGACGGAAACTTGACGGGGTCCTCCCGTTGAAGTCTAAGCGTTCCCGCTAGAACTTGGTCAGTAGTTGGCTTGCGTCTGGACATATCTGTCACCGTTGGTTGAATATGTCCTGAATTGTAGCCCATAATTACTCTCTTTCAAAAAGCTTTCGGCTAATGCGATGTTGATAAACCCTTTTACTACTTCATTTACGATAAATCAAAAACAATAATAGTTTCAATGGTTTGCTTAATAAATCATTAATTGGAAAATAAAGGGTTCAGAAGAATGTCATCACGTTGATTTGTTTTCATTCTTACAATTGGGTTATCGACAGACTCTCGATTCACCCAGCCTTTTTCACCTGCGCCACCGGTTCAAACGACACACGGTGCCAGCAGGTCGCGCCGAGTTCGTGCAAAGCATGTAAGTGCGCAGCGGTGCCATAGCCTGCATTTTTATCCCAGCCGTAGCCGGGATGCTCGAGGGCGAGTTTTTTCATGAGCCTGTCGCGCGTGACTTTCGCGATGATCGAGGCGGCGGCGATGGAGAGGCTTTTGCTGTCGCCTTTGACGATGGTGACGGTTTGGAACGGAAGCTTTGGCGCTTTGTTCCCGTCGATGAGGGCAACGTCGGGTTTGGCGGATAAGCTTTCTACCGCCCGCGTCATGGCGAGCAAGCTGGCATGGAGGATATTGATGCGGTCGATTTCCTCGACGCTGGCCTCGGCGATAGCGTAGTCGCACAATTCAGTCAAAACCGGAAAGAGCTTTTCGCGTTTTTTCTCGCTGATTTGTTTGCTGTCGCGTATTTGCGTTTCGATGTCCGGCGGCAAGCCTTCGCGCGGCAAGATAAGTGCAGCGGCTACCACGGGTCCGGCCAAAGGCCCGCGCCCGACTTCATCGACGCCGCAGATGACCTTGCCTTCGTCGAGGCCATGTTGTTTTTCAAAGCTCAAATCAGGCATTGGAACGGCTTTAAAATGAGAAAAACGCTTGATTCCGGGACGAATCAAATCCGTTTTAATGTAACATCATCAATCCGTAGGTATAGGCGTAAAAACAAGGCAGTAGCCCACCCGAAAAAAAACAGTTGTCCGCAACGATTAAGAAGGTTAAGACTTACCCCGCTTGCAAGGGATGTCCGCCAAGGAGCGTGACGCCAATATCCGAGGAGGAACCCGGAGCGTGCAAGTTGCTGGTTGTCGAATGTACGCCTGATCACGACAAAAATAATAAGGGCGCGGGACAACGGAAAACTTAGGATAATTTGGTGTAATCATTATTACGGATAGGACGCACATATGAGACAAGGTCCAGGCGGGAGACGTTCGCGTGGCCGTCATCACGGCGGCAGTAACGGTGGACATGGTGGTGGCAACAATAGTGGCGGTGGCCATAGTTCGCCATCGAATTCAATGGGATCAAACCGTCCGCGTTCGGCGGCTTCTTTGCGCCATCAGACATTCGATAGCAACGGCCCCGATGTAAGAGTGCGTGGCAATGCTTGGCAAGTTTATGAAAAATATCAGGCTTTGGCGCGCGATGCGGCAAGTTCAGGCGACCGCGTGGCGGCGGAAAACCTGCTCCAGCATGCCGAACACTATTACCGCATCATCGAAGCCATCAATGAGGCAACGGCAGCCGAGCAGCGCATGCGCGGCGGCCCGGCTCAACCGTTCGGGCAACAACCGGACGTTCCGGCCAATTATTATACGCCGGATGGCCAATTGGCCCCGGCACCAGTCAATTCGACAGTGCCGATGGCCGATGGCGCCATGCAGCCCCAACCGATGGTTCAGGCCGAGGTTGAACGTCGCGCTCCGGTCGTAAGCCCTTTTTTCGCGCCTGAAGAACCGGAAGACGCGGCGAATGACGCTCAGCCGATGATGGCGAGAAGGTAATATAAGGGTAGCACAGGGTTTCACCCCTGCGCTTTTGACGGATATGAATGGCGCGGGGATCGAACCCCGCGCTACCGTTTTGTGGATGCTGAATGTTAGATATCATCACCTTTGGTTGCCGCATGAACACCTATGAGTCCGAGGTGATGCGCCAACATGCCGAGGCGGCGGGCCTGACGGACGCCGTGATCATCAACTCGTGCGCCGTGACGGGCGAGGCCGAGCGGCAGGCGCGGCAGACGATCCGCAAGGTCCGGCGCGAGAGACCATCCGCCAAAATCATCGTGACCGGATGCGCGGCGCAGGTGAACCCCGATTTGTTCGCCGCGATGGAAGAGGTCGATCACGTCATCGGCAACGATCTTAAAATGAAGCCGGAGGCTTACTGCGCTTTGGACGGCGAGCGCGTGCGCATCAGCGACATCCAAAAGGTGAAAGAAGCCGCCGGGCATCTGGTGCACGGCTTCGAAGGCATCTGGCGCGGGTTCGTGCAGGTTCAGAACGGCTGCGATCATCGCTGCACGTTTTGCATCGTGCCCTTTGGGCGCGGGCCGTCGCGTTCGGTTCCGATAGAGGCGATTGTCGAACAGGTGCGGGCGTTGGTCGCGAAAGGCTACCGCGAAATCGCGTTCACGGGCGTGGATATCACGTCATATGGTTGGGATTTGACTGACAAGCCGGCATTGGGCCGCATGATCCGGCGCGTGCTAAATGAGATCCCCGAATTGCCCCGTTTGCGGCTTTCGTCGCTCGATCCAGTCGAGGTGGACGACGATTTGTGGCAGCTCATCGCCGATGAACCGCGGCTGATGCCCCATTTGCACATCAGCATGCAAGCGGGCGACGACATGGTGCTCAAGCGCATGAAGCGCAGGCATTTGAGCGTGGACATACGAACTTTTTGTGAGCGCGCGCGGTCGTTGCGGCCCGACGTCGTGTTCGGCGCTGACATCATCGCCGGATTTCCGACCGAATCGGACGATATGTTCGCAAACACGATGAAGCTTGTCGAAGAGTGTAATTTAACGTGGTTGCACGTGTTTCCTTATTCCGCGCGTTCGGGAACGCCTGCCTCCAAAATGCCGATGGTCGATATGGCCGTTCGCCGCGCGCGCGCGGCGCAATTGCGCAAGCTCGGCGAAACCGCGGTTATCCGCCATCTTGATACGTTAATAGGGCGGCGTCTTGATGTTTTGGTTGAGCAAAACGGCGTAGGCCGTACCCCCACATTCGCCGAGGTTAAGCTTCCTTTCGCGGCTGAGGTCGGCTCCGTCATTTCTGTTGAAATTGCAGCGCGTATCGGGCAACAAATAATGGCCCAAACGCTTGAAAAGTTAACGTAAAACGCGGACCCCTTATGAACGTCAAACTCATCGCAACAGGTTCCAGCCGATGGGATCGGTTGATCCGCCGGTGGGGGCTTTCCTATCTGATCGACGACGACGTTTTGTTCGACACGTTCGCATGTTCCAAAACGCTCTTGAGAAACCTGCGCCGCTATGGCTCGGACGCTGTGCGCATCCGCCATGTCGTCATTTCTCACGAGCATTGGGATCATACGGGCGGACTCTGGAAGCTTTTGGAAAACCAGCCGCGCCTAACGGTCCATGTTCCCGCTCAAATGAACAATGAGCTAAAGGACCGTATTTGCCGCGCCGGCGCGAAAATCGTCGAAGGACAGGACGGCCACAAGGTCAAGGACGGCATCCACGTCTCGCGCGTGATGAAAGGCCGTCACAACGGCAAGCCTATCTTCGAACAAGCCCTTGTTCTGGAGCGCAACGGGCGCCTCATGGTGTTGACGGGGTGCGGGCATCCGGGCATCGTGAATATAGTCGATGCGGTGAAGAAGACTTTTAACGCGCCCATCCACGGCATCATCGGCGGCTTCCATTATGTGAACGGTCACGCGGCCAACGACATACGCAAGCACACGGAACGCTTGAAAGAGTCCGGTGTGGAAATGGTCGCGCCCGCCCATTGCACGGGCGCGATGGCTGAAAAGATTTTCAGGGAAGCGTTTCCCCACAGTTGCGTGTCCTTGCAGGAAGGGCAGTGCGTCGTATTCGGAAGTCCGGAACAATGAACGAAAGCGCACACAAGCAAGGCTGGTTGGCGCGGTTGCGCGCAGGGCTTCACCGCTCAAGCGAAAAGTTGTCCGAAAGCATCACAAGCGTATTCAAGAAGCGTAAACTGGATCAGGAAGCTCTCGACGAGCTAGAAGAACTGTTGATTGCAGCCGATCTGGGGCCTGCAACGGCGGCGAAGCTTGTCGCCGAGTTCGGCAAAAACCGCTTCGGCAAGGAAGTCACGGATCAGGAAGTGCGTGAGGCTCTGGCGGCATCCATCACGGCGATGCTGGAGCCGCAGGCGCAGCCGCTGGTCATCAACAGGGAGCGCAAGCCGCATGTGATCCTGATGGTGGGCGTGAACGGCACCGGCAAGACGACGACCATCGGCAAGCTGGCCCAGCAATATAATCTGGAAGGCATGAAGGTCATCATGGCGGCGTGCGACACGTTCCGCGCAGCGGCGGTTAGCCAGCTTCAAGTCTGGGGTGATCGGACGGATTGCCGCGTCATCACCGCAGAAGCGAACAGTGATGCGGCGGCGCTAGCGTACAAAGCTTTGGAGGAAGCCCAAAAGGAACAGGCTGATGTTCTGCTCATCGACACGGCGGGGCGGTTGCACAATAAATCCCACCTTATGGAGGAGTTGGCGAAGATAGGTCGCGTGTTGAAAAAGCTCGATCCTGTTGCGCCGCATTCGACGCTTTTGGTTTTGGATGCGACGACGGGTCAAAACGCCCACGCGCAAATCGAAGTTTTTCAGGCGATGACGAAGGTCACGGGCCTTATCCTCACCAAGCTCGATGGCTCGGCCAAGGGCGGAGTGTTGGTGGCGTTGGCCGATAGGTTCAAGCTGCCCATTCACGCCATCGGCGTTGGCGAACGCGCAGACGATTTACGACCTTTTGAAGCCAAAGACTTTGCGCGGTCGTTGATGGGCTTGGACAAACCGGACTGATCGCCTTCTATCCACAAAAATATTTTACTTTCTTCCGAATCGAAGGATGGCAACGTCGCGCGATTATGGTTAATAATGGCTCAGGAGTCCGGGCTTTGCCCGTGGTCTCCGCCTAAAGAGTTAAAAATGAGCGTTTTCATGTTGTTCGGGTTCGGTAAATTCTCAAAATCAGGGTCGGAAGTCCGAAACTTCACCGATGCCCGTGAAGCCGTGGCTCATGCCCGCAAAATCTATGACGCGAACGTGGGTTCGCTGCGCGAAGCCTTCCGCCGCTTTGCAAAGGGCGAATGGATACCTGATCGCGTAACCGCCTGTTATCCCTATGTTGCCATCACGGTGGACAAGCTGAAGCGGATCGACACGCGCCTGTCTTATGGCTTTGTGTCCGGGCCGGGGCGTTACAGCACGACGCTGACGCGGCCCGATATGTTCGCAGGCTATCTCGAACGGCAATTTGAGCTTTTGATGAAAAGCCAGGGAGTGCCGCTTGAAATCGGCGTGAGCAAGACCCCCATCCCCATCCATTTCGCTTTTCATGACGGCGCGCACATAGAAGGCGAGCTGACCCGCGAAAAAGTCGACGTCATGCGAAAGGTTTTCGACCTGCCCGATCTTTCCGTCATGGACGACACCATCGCCAACGGGACGCATTTTCCCGCCAACGGCGAGGATCAGCCCTTGGCGCTCTTCACCGCGCCGCGTATGGATTATTCGTTGCACCGCCTGCGCCATTACACCGGCACCGACCCGGAACATTTCCAAAGCTTCATCATCTTCACGAACTATCAGTTTTATGTGGATGAGTTCGTACGTCTCGGCACGGAGATGATGCAGGCGACGGACGATCCGGCGCTGGCCGCGCAACGCAAGAAATATACGCATATCGTAGAGCCGGGGAACGTCATCACGCGGAACGCCAATCATGGCTACCACGCGATGGCCGAAGGCGCGCGGCCCTCGCGTTTGCCCCAGATGCCCGCCTATCACCTCGTGCGCTCAGACGGGAAGGGCGTGACGATGCTCAACATCGGCGTTGGGCCGAGCAACGCGCGTAATATCTCGGATCACGTCGCCGTGCTGCGCCCCGATGCATGGATAATGCTGGGGCACTGCGCCGGATTGCGTGAAACGCAAAAACTGGGCGACTATGTACTGGCGCATGGGTATGTGCGCGACGATCATGTTCTGAATTATGAATTGCCGCTATGGGTTCCCATTCCAGCGCTGGCGGAGGTGCAACGTGCGTTAGAGACGGCGGTTGGACAGATTACAGGCCGCACGGGTTATGAGTTGAAATCAGTTATGCGCACGGGGACAGTAGTTTCGACCGACAACCGCAATTGGGAAATTTCGGGTTTCAATTATCTCGTTATGCGTTTTGCGCAAAGCCGTGCCATCGCGCTCGATATGGAATCCGCCGTGATCGCCGCCAACGGTTTCCGGTTCCGCGTGCCCTACGGCACATTGCTGTGCGTGTCTGACAGGCCCTTGCACGGCGAAATCAAATTGCCCGGCATGGCGAACTCGTTCTACCGCCAGCAGGTGGATCAACATCTGCAAATAGGCCTAAGGGCCATCGAATTGCTGCGCGAAACGGGCCTCGAAACCCTGCACAGCCGCAAGCTTCGCAGCTTTTCAGAAACGGCGTTTCAATAACACCCAAAGGATATTCATGCTGGTCGATGACAATTTTCTGAAAGATATGACGCGTTTTCACGGGGTTGCCACGCGGGCCACTTATGCATCGGCGAATAACGCCGACGTGACGCCCCAACGTTCCGGTTTCCGCGAACTGGAACACCGCGATGGAGATTGGTATTACCGCGACAGCTATACGGGATTTTTGCGTTCATGGGGGCAGGAGGTCATCTATTTCAAGGACAAACCGGTTTGGACCAATCTCTACGGCGGCGGGATGGAACCATCTAAAATGTCCGAGGACATTGCCGTCGGAACGTTCAGGTTTCTAAAAATTGCATTATCTGAGGGTGAAAAGGACAATACATTTCAACCTCGAGGCCCACGCGAAATTATCCGGGGCGAATGGCGGTATGCTTCGGAAATGAACGGCAATATCATGGGGTTCGTAGGTTCGGAGTTCATATGTTTTAGATCAGAGACTGTCTTTTATCATAATTTCCATGGCGGGCTTATCGTGTCGCGCGGCAAGTCGTAATGGGTTGATTCGCCAGAAGGCTTGAACGCAAGGTTTTTGCCGTTAAGAATGTCCTTTTGAGCCTTGGAACAGGTGAAACCCAATGCCTTCGCAAATGGCAACACGCACCGAAACGGATTCTTTCGGCCCCATAGGAGTCCCTTCCGAACACTATTGGGGCGCACAGACGCAGCGTAGCCTTCAGAACTTTGTTATCGGCGGGGAGACGCTACCTCTGTCGTTCATTCATGCGCTTGGCATGGTCAAGAAGGCTGCCGCGCTGGCGAACATGAAGCTTGCGGGGCTGGACTCCAAAATAGGCAACGCCATCGTCAAGGCCGCAGAAGAAGTCATCAACGGAAAACTGGACAACGAGTTTCCGTTGGTCGTTTGGCAAACGGGTTCCGGCACCCAAACCAACATGAACGTGAACGAGGTGATCGCTAACCGCGCCATCGAGATGCTGGGCGGCGAGAAGGGCAGCAAAAATCCCGTTCACCCGAACGATCACGTCAACATGGGTCAAAGCACGAACGACGGCTTTCCCACGGCGATGCACATTTCCACAGTGCTTCAACTCACGAATGAGCTTATTCCCGCGCTTCATCATTTCCACAATGCTCTTCACCAAAAAGCCGAAGCCTTCAAAGACATTGTGAAAGTTGGCCGCACGCATTTACAGGATGCCGTTCCCGTCACCTTGGGACAGGAGTTTTCCGGCTACGCAACGCAAGTGAAGCTGGCGATGGACAGGGTGCAAGGCGTTTTGGTGCGTCTATATCCTTTGGCGCAGGGCGGCACGGCGGTTGGCACAGGCCTCAACGCTGCTGTCGGGTTTGCCGAGGAATTCGCGCGGCAGGTCGCGGGCATGACGGGCAAGCCTTTCGTCAGTGCGGTGAACAAGTTCGAAGCGTTGGCCAGCCATGACGCGATGGTGGAAACGTCGGGCGTTTTGAACACGATCGCTGCCGGCTTTATGAAAATCGCAAACGACATTCGTATGCTCGGGTCCGGCCCGCGTTGCGGCATCGGCGAGATTATTTTGCCGGAGAATGAACCCGGCTCGTCTATCATGCCGGGCAAGGTGAACCCCACGCAATCCGAAGCGATGACGATGGTTGCTGCGCAAGTGATGGGCAACCACGTCGCCGTAACGGTGGCAGGATCGAACGGGCATTTCGAATTGAATGTGTTCAAGCCCGTAATCATCTATAACGTGCTGCAATCGATTCGTTTGCTCACCGACGTGGCGCGCAGTTTTACGGATCATTGCGTGGCTGGGATTAAGCCAAATCTTGCGCGCATTGAGCAGCATCTTAATGAATCTCTAATGCTGGTGACTGCGCTCAATCCGCACGTGGGCTATGACAACGCAGCCAAAATCGCCAAGAAGGCGCAAGCTGAAAACAAAACGCTGAAACAAGCGGCGGTTGAGCTGGGCTTGCTTTCGGCAGAAGACTTCGACCGCCTCGTCAGGCCGGAAAACATGCTGGGGCCTAATTCGTGATCAGGTTGCGCAGTAGAGTAAGGTGACGCCCCTTGTTAAGGCGAAGGCCGCACCAAATTAAGCTGTGAATTCGATCTTTTCCGTGTTGGCCTAAGTCTATGAGCATCCAGAACAAGGAAATCCTTGGCTCGCCTTTCTTCCCGCATTTTTGCAAGCTTCTGCGTTGCGGTTTTATGCATGTCTTGTAGCAGAACCGATGAATAGTGGCGCAGCAGGCTGTCCGGGCGGCTCGCGCGCATTACGTCCCAAATCATCTTCAGACATTTTTTCAAGGGCATATCGTCGTTTTTATAGGCGTCATGAAGATTAAGTTGCCATGCCAACGAATATCTTTGTTCCTCAGGTGTACGCTTTTCCGCCTTAAGAGCTATATAGGCAAATAGACGTATTCGCGGTATCGTGTCCCTGTAAAACTCCGAGGTTTTGCCCAATAGCTTTACGGCCAAATTCTTTTCTTCTAGAGACGGCGAGGCGTAATTCAAAAACGCGACAAATGCTAGGGTCCAGACCCAATTAACCTAGCGTTAAGCGATTGATGATTCAAGGGAAT
>CAZVCG010000011.1:0-12087 GCA_964626265.1 uncultured Rhodospirillaceae bacterium
TGAATACGGTTTTCCCATTCATGCCGGCCTCCTTCCCAGCCAACATGATGAATCATATTTCTACTGATTTGGGAATCCTAAGTTAGGTCAACCTACTCGGGAATTGCTCTAGTCGCAGCCGTAATAGAACCGGCAACAATGGCCGTGAAAACACCCGCATTCTTTATAAAATCGTATTGATGACGAGCCAGGTCATCCGAAAGCATTTTTTCTATATGCCTTATGTAGCTGTCATTAAGCTCACGGTATTTGCCACATAATATTTCGGCTTCTTTGCAGAGTCTTGGCGATGATAGTTGAAGTTCGAGAAGCGAAGACAACTTATTGTCAATCTTCGACTCGATTTCATCCAAAGCTTTCAGATGCTTTTTGGTTTCCTTTGTTTTGTGTTGTGCATTTAGGAAAACCTTGGTTTCCTGTTTGCGGGCAATCAGCCTTATTTCCTTGCGGATAAGATCGGCTCTATAATCTGAAAGCAGCTTTTTATCGTTTGCCATAATGCCCATCCGTAAAATCGCTTAAATATGAAGCCATTTTACAGGACGGCCCATGAAACTAATTAGCAAAATCAATGGTTTACAGAACGTTAGCTTGCCTGTTTTGGGTAGTTTATTGCCAGTTATGGGTAAAGCGCGGCGGAACAAAATTGCTTTTTAAATCGTGATGCTCACGCACGGAATGGTTACCCGAAATTAAGCAAACGCAAAGCCTAATCATTTTCATCTTCAGGTGACCGCAGTAGGTCTGCAGGCGTTATTTCACCCATAATTGAAGGTCTGTAGGCCTTCAAATAAAAATAGGGGCGAAAATCTTCATATAGCCCGCAGGCCTTCAAAACATACCGTAAAAAAACGGTTCAGTTCACCTTAACGTCCACGCGGTCCATGTCGCCGCTGGGCACATTGGCGCCCAGAGCGCGCACGTCGATGCGGCTGCTGGAGATGCCCTTGTTCGTCAAGTAGTCACGAATGGCCAGCGCGCGCGACAGCGAGATGCGGCGGGCCTCGCGGGGCGTAATTTCGCCCGTGGTGGCCGCATAGGCGTTGAGCGTGATCCGCACGGCGACCTTCTGCTTCAGCAACGCGGCCAGCTTGTCGAGCGAAGCCATCGTGCTGCCGCTCAGGTTGTCGGAACCGCGATCGAAGCTCAGCGTCGCCATGTCGGAATCCAGCTCGACGTGCGAACCCGGCACGGGTTTGCCTTCCTCGTCGATGGCGGGCGGCTTCAGGGAAGGCTTGGGCTTGACCGTGTCGCGAATGGGCGGCGACGTCAGGGCTTTTTGGCCAGACGGCAGCGTCTCGTTCTCGTCGATCACCTGTGGTTGCGGAAAGCTCTTTTGCGGCATTTGCGAGGCTTCAAGCGGCCTTTCCAACGGCGCGGAAGGCTTCAATTGCGGCAAACTGCCCGACTCCAAGGGTGGCAAAGGCCCGGCCGGCAAACGCGGCGTCACAAGGCCGACAGGCGCGGCTTTTGGCGCAGGCGCGACGGCGTCGTCGGAAGCGTCATAAACGGCTGAAGGCGTTACGGGCGTCGGGATCGGGCCTGTCGCGGCCCCGCCCTTGCCGGCCAACGGCGCAACGCAGCTCACCGCGCCGCCGCCGTTCGTGCCCGAACAGCTCCACGTCCACGGACCCTTGCCGCTTACCGCGCTTGAGATGCCCGCCGAGCACAAACCGCTCTTGGGCGCAACCAGCGTCGTCACGCCGTTCGCGGGGCCGCAAACGCCTTCGATCGGCGCAGGCGGCATCAATGGAGCCGTGCAACTGACAGTCATGCCGCCGTTCGCGCCAAGGCAATTCCAGTTCCAGGGGCCGTTGCCGCTCACGTTCGTCGCCGTGCCGGAGGAACAAAGGCCTTCCACGGGATGATGAACCGCCGCCACGCCGTTCGCGGGGCCGCAATTCGCGTCAACGGGGGGGCCGGGAGGGGGGGGAGCCTTGGGCATGACTTTGGAGGTCGTGCAAGTGCTGGCGATGCCGCCGTTCAAGCCGGAGCATGTCCACGTCCAAGGCCCTTCGCCGTTGACCGCGCTCGGCACGCCGCTGTCGCAAAGATTGGCTTCAGGCGCGCTTGTCATCACGGCATTCGCCGCCGCGCCGCATCCGCCATCGACCTTGGCTTGGGATTGCGCCGCAGCCGAACAGCTTACGCTCGATCCGCCGCCCGTGCCAACGCAGCTCCAAAGCCACGGCCCTGTGCCATCGACTTCGGTCGGCGTTCCCGCCGCGCAAAGGCCCGTCAACGGCAACGCTTTCTGGATCGATCCGTTGGCGGGGCCACACGCGCCATCCGATACTTTGGGCGCTTCGCAATTGACCTTGCGGCCGGATTTAGCGGCGCATTGCCATGTCCACGGTCCACTTCCTTTGACGGCAACCGCCTTGCCAGCATCGCAAAGTCCGGTCGTCGGGGCCTTGCTCGCGCCGCGCCCGTCCGCCGGACCGCATTTGGCGTCTTCGGCCGCTTTTTGCAGAACAGGGGCCGAGCACGATACGGTGGCCGCGCCGAGCGATCCCTTGCAGGTCCATGACCAGTTCTTTTTGCCCTTATCCGCCGTCACAATACCAGGCGTCCCCGATGCGCAGAGATCCGCCGCCGGAGATTCCGCGCTGGCCACGTTCGCCGCCGTGCCGCAAGCGCCTTCCGTCGCGACGTTAGCTGTGCAGGCGACATCATGCCCGTCGTCGTCGGTGCAACTCCATGTCCAAGGTCCTTGGCCGTTCACCGCGCTGGCTCTGCCGCCAGCGCACAAGTTCGCCACCGGCGCTTGAGAAGCCGCTTTTTCAGCCGCCGCGCCGCAAGCCGCTTTCTTGCCGGAAACGTTCGCTTCCTTGCCGCCAAGCGCCGCTGTGCAACTTACCGTGCTGCCGCCTTCGAGGCCGGAACAGTTCCAGTCCCACGGGCCAAGGCCCGTCACCCGCGTCGCTGTGCCTTGGGCGCAAAGATCGTCTTTAGGCGCGGACGTAAACGACTGGCCGTTGGCCCCGCCGCATACGCCATCGACCATCGTCGCGGCCCTGCACTTGACCGTCGCTCCGCCCTGCTCGCCCGCGCACGTCCACGTCCATGGCCCCTCGCCTTCGACCGCTGACGCTTCGCCCACTTTGCAAAGCCCGCTTGTCGGCATGGAACGATGGCCCGACAACGAAGCCGCGCCGCAAACCGCGTTCACCTTCGGCGAGGCCGAGCATGTCGCCGCCTCGCCGCCGTAAAGGCCCGAACACGTCCAGTTCCATGGCCCCTCGCCTGTCACGGCGCTGGCGTACCCTGTCGCGCACAAATTGCGTTCAGGGCGTTCATCAGTCCCTGCAACGCTTGCGCTTCCGCATGCGCCGTCAACCTTCTTGGGAGCGCTGCAAGCCGCCGCTTGTCCGCCATGCGTGCCTGAGCAAGCCCATGTCCACGGCCCGCCGCCGTTCACGCGGCTCGGAATGCCCTTGGCGCAAAGATCCGTTGTCGGCGCACTGTCCGCGCCCGTGCCGTCCGCCGTTCCGCACTTACCATCCTCCGCCGACCCAGGCTCGGAAGCCGCCGCGCCTGTGGCCTTATCTGCCGTTTTTGCGGCTGTTTTTGAAACAGGGGCCGCGCAGCTCACCGTCATGCCGCCGTTCGCGCCCAAGCAGCTCCAGCGCCATGGGCCTTCGCCGCTGACCTCGCTCGGCGACCCGGCGGCGCACAATTCCTCAACCGGTTTGCTGTCCGTAGCCGATCCGTTCGCCGTGCCGCAATTCGCATCAACCCGCGCTTCCGCTTTTTCAACTATCGCCGCCGTTTTTGCCGCAGGTTTTGTCTTGGTAACAGGCTCCGGCTCCCAAGCGGATTTCGCGTCCGGAACCGCTTTGCCTAGTTGCATCGGCGGCGGCGTTGTCAGATCGGAATCCGACAAAGATTTAGGCGCGGAAGCCATGTCCGTCGCGCGCGGCTCTTCTCCCTTCGCCATTTCAGGCGCGGCGCACGTGTTGCTCAACCAAACGTCCTTGATGTCGCCGCTTGGGCATTCCGTGCGCGTTTCGCCTGTAATCTTGCCCGTATATGAAGAAGGATAGCCGGCCAGCTTGCATTCCTTCGTCCAGGACATGACTTTAGGTTCACAAGCGGCATCCGTCTTTTTCTCGGCGGGTTCTGTCGCCTTGACGGGTTCTGTCGCCTTGGCGGGTTCTGTTTTTGCGAATTCCGGCGCGCTAGCCATTTCCTCTTCCGTCGCATCGACAGGAGGGCCGAATATGCCGCCGAATAAGCCGCGCGATTTCGGTTCGGGTTTCGTCGGCTTGAGCGGCTCCGCCAGTTTGCTTGGAGCCTTGTCGAGAGAAACGGGCTCGTCCTTGATTTCCGTCGCTTTAGGCGAAGAGGCATCGGCCCCGTCGATATTGATCGACGGCGCAAGGGATTTGTCGACTGACGGCAGGCCTCCCTCAGGCGGCTTGCCAGTCGCCAGATCCACAGGCCCGCGTCCCGGCTCGTATTTTACGGTAGTATCCGCAGGCGCTCCGGCCTCGGCGTCCTTACTGAGCAAGGGCGGCATCAGAGCAGCGCTTTCGCCCGCACCGGCCACGTCCGGAGTTAAAGCGTTGGTTGAAGTCTCTGGTAAATCAGGACTTTGCCCTGCCTGTTGCAAGGCGTTCTTCATGCCCTGCATGAGCTGGACGCTGGCTGAGCTTGATTTGCTCGAAGACAGCAGAGGCGGCGAGGTTGGCTTTTGAATTTGAGGCGCTTTCAATTCGCCGACAGGCAAGCTTTTTGGCTCCGGTTTTTTCGCCTTCGCGGTTTCCTTCTTTTTGGAAGGATGCGGCAGAACGAGCGTTCCCGCTTTAAGCGGCTTGTTCCACTCCATGCCTTCGGGCAAAACGCCTTCGGACGCCGCAGGCGGAACGGCCTGATTTGTATAGGTTTCAATGGCGGCCTGAGCCCACGCCTGCGCGGACATAGTGGCTATGAACGCAGCGGCGAAAGCACCAATCAGGCGGCGCAAAAAGGAATGTTTAGGCAAAGACATCGGCAGGGAAAAACCCATGACAGAATCGCACTCTCGAATGTTCTAGAGATATCGGAAGGGATAGTCGATAGCAATCAAGGGGATGGGGCCGGATTCGCCACAGTCAAGCTCTTCCTGCGGCATTGGGGCCACGGCATCTAGGCTTTTCCGGCATTTCTGAGGATCTCAACCAGTTTATCATGCAATCCCGCATTGCTGGCGATCAAAGATCCTGTTTTCACGGGGTCTTCCTTGGGAATCAAGGGGCTGACGAACCCGCCCGCTTCCTTGACGATGATGATCCCGGCGGCTACGTCCCACGAACCCAGGCCCGTTTCCCAAAAACCGTCGTAACGGCCAGCCGCCACATAAGCCAGATCAAGAGCGGCCGAACCGGCTCGGCGGATGCCCGCAACCTGGGGAATGACGGCTTTCAATTCTGCGATAAAATCATCCACCGATTTCTTGCTGCCTTTGAACGGCGCGCCGGTGGCGATCAAACACTCCGAAAAATCGGTGCGCACGGAAACGCGCAAGCGTTGATTGTTAAGGTACGCCCCGATCCCCTTCTCTGCCCAGAATGTTTCGTTGGTCAGCGGCTGATGAATGAGCCCTGCGATAATCTCGCCGTCGCGTTCGGCAGCGATCGAAATGCACCAATGCGGCATCCCGTGCAGGAAATTCGTCGTGCCGTCGAGCGGATCGACGATCCAGCGCTCGCGCTTGGCCGTTGTATCGGCTTCTCCGTCTTTTTCTTCCATCAGGAAACCGAAGTCGGGACGCGCCTTATTCAACTCTTCGCGAATTATCTTTTGCGCTTGAAAATCGGCTGTACTGACGAAATCGGCAGGACCCTTGCGCGAGACCTGCAGGTTTTCGACTTCGCCGAAGTCACGCTTCAAGCCTTTTGCGGCCTTGTCGGCCGCGCGTTGCATCACGTTGATAAGTGCGGATTTCATGGCCATTTAATCAGTCTTTCGCGCGCTCAACGTAGCTGCCGTCCGTCGTATTGACGACAATGCGGGTGCCCGCTTCGATGAATGGCGGCACCATGACGCGCACGCCGTTCGACAACTTGGCTGGCTTATAGGACGATGACGCCGTTTGACCCTTGACCACCGGATCGGCTTCGACGATTTCCAGAACGACCGTTGGCGGCAATTCAACCGATAAAGGCGTGCCCTCATACGTCTGAACGTTGCAGATCATGCCTTCCTGTAAAAACACGACCGGATCGCCGATAACGTCTTTCGGCACGATATATTGCTCATAAGTCGTCTGTTCCATAAAGGTGTAGTCGTCACCCGACGAAAACAAAAATTGCATGTCGTGATCCATCAACTGAACGCGCTCGACGGTCTCCTGCGTGCGGTAACGCTCGTTCGTCTTGATGCCGGTGCGCACGTCGCGCATTTCGACCTGGATGATCGCGTTGCCCTTGCCGGGAATCATGATCTCGCTTTTGATCACGAGCCACAGCTTGCCGTTGTGCTCAAGCACATGGCCTTTGCGTACGGTGTTGGCGGAAACTTTCATCGTTGTCTCTTTCGTATATCTGGGCCGCGTCGCCGCAGGCCAAAACCGGCCTATCCTCTGTTCTCAGGGGATAAACGCCATATTAAGGGAATGCCGCGTTAATAGGCATTCCCCGGCTTCGGGGCAAGGAAAATGTGCGCAAAAAGCCAAAACTCTTTGTTTATTAATGCTTTTACAAGCCGTTCCGCAACGCAGTCTAATCGGGATCCCAGATTTCCTTCAGGGATTCATAAATCTCGATCAGGTACTTTGTCGGCGGATTGACAAGCGGACGCAGCACTGCGGTATAGGGCTGCAACTCCTCATGGATGTACTGCTTTTCAATGTCCTCGTCCGAAATCGTGACGCGGTCCCAATACAGGTAATACAGGTTCTTGTGCCCTTTGACCAAGACGCAGACAATCGTCTTTGGAAACGCCGGATCGTCCAAATGCACCGACAGATAAGGCACGTGATGACCGTCGGTTTTCCTGTCCCATGCATAGCCGATGTCGGCATAAAACAGCTCGGCGTCGATTTGCTGAACGACGTACTCAGGCTCGGCTGTAGAGGTTCGGTAAGGATTGTCCTTGATGACCGCCTTGCATTTGAAATTGATCATGGCGATGTGGCCGACGTATTCGCCATCGACAAGCTCGAACACGCCGATGCGGCGCAAATGCATCTGTCGAGTCGGGAGTTCGGCGAGCCGGAAAGTCTTTTCCTTTTTCGCTTCTTTGAGCATAAACGCGGGAGATACCTGACTTGCGACCCAATCCATCATGCGCCTCCTTTCACATCAGCCTGAAAAGACTTTTTCTCCATTGGCCCTGTACTTATTGGCTTGATCTCAACGTGCAGATCCGTCGCGAAACCGTTGAACGACGTTCTCGAAGCCGCCATGTACGACCCCATGCCGCGCAACGCTATCCAGTCGCCCTCCTTGATATCGGCTGGCAACACAAACGGCCCGGGCATGTAATCAACCGAGTCGCATGTCGGCCCGTAAAAATGGAAGGGCCTTAATTCGGCGGTGTTTCCCGCTTGCGCGTCGGCATAAATGACCTTTGCCGTATTTCGCCACCTCATCGAGCAAACTTCGAACATATTGCCGAAACTGCCGTCGTTCAGGTAAAGCACGTCGCCTTTGCGCAATTCCACGCGCGTCACAAGCGTCGTCGATGTGCCGGACAACGCCCTGCCGGGTTCGCACCATACTTGCGTTGTCGGCGGCAATTTAAGTTCGGCGATTTCCTTGCGGATCACGTCGAAGTAAGCCGACAGCGGCGGCACGTCCATGCCCAGATCGGGGATGGGGAACCCGCCGCCGACATTGAACGCGCCTATCTCAACGCCTGACTTGCGGATGACGTCTCCCGCTTCGCGAATGGCGTTGACGTACGACGCCGGTTCAAGCGTTTGCGAACCGACATGAAAACTGAGGCCGACTTTTTGCGCAATTTTGCTGGCCGCGCGCAATAGCTCCACGGCCTGATCCGGCATCGCGCCGAACTTGCCCGCCAATGGGCAAGCCGCGCTGCCTTTCGGCCTGTCGAGACGCACGACCAGCGTCAAGTCGCGCGCGCCTTTGGTCTCTTCCCGAATCTTGCGCAGTTCATCGGCAGTATCGAGCACGAAGTCCCGGATGCCGTAGTTGAAGTAAGCCTCATGGATCGCTTCGCGACCTTTGACCGGATGCATGAACGCAAGGCGCATATCGGGCAGCAAGCCGCGCAGCAAACGGATCTCGCCGAGCGAGGCGACGTCGCAATGGCGGATGCCGGCGCGGTAAAGATGAGTCAGGACGTAAGGATCGGGGTTCGCCTTGACGGCATAGAGCGTCATGCCAGGAAAGCTTTTCAAAAACAGCTTGGCGTTCTTGACGAGTTCATCGGGATGCGAGCACAACAAGGGTTCGGCCGGACGCAACGTTCTCACGGCCGCTTCGACGCTTTCAAAGCAAGGCAACGCCTGATCGCCCCTGAACAACGTTTCAGGATCGCGGGCAGCGCGTTCAACATTGCCCCACCGCACCTCTAATTTGTGCGCAGCCTTTTCGCTCATAGACCGCCCTTCTCCCGCACAAAGTTGACGTTAGCGAGAAAGCCTTTGCCAATGGGCCGATGAGCGATCCGAATATGTGGATCCGGGAAACGACGCGCACATTGCTCTCGCTACCGCAAGAACGAATACCGGCGTTAAGCCCTGCTCTCTTTGCCCTACAACCAAGACCTTCTCCTTGCCCCCGGCGATCCCTCGTCATTAATCGACTCAGTCGGTATCCGCAGAAGACAAGAAAGACTCTTTGCTGTTCACCACCACAGTTCCCCGCAACAGCCCAAATTGGCTCTTACAAGGCGGCAAAGCGTCGTTACATAAACCAGTGGGGAACGAAAAAGGTGGTAGTCCAATCCGTCCTTGGGCCAGTGGTACGTGCGCTTCCGTAAAAGCGCACCATAGTCATGAAATTTTAAGATTCAATAAAATTCTTCGGCAAAGAGCCTTTTAAACCAACTGTTATCTATCGGACACACATGGGCAATTTCGCCCCAATACAAAACATGGCTTTTAGAATGGCCGTTTTGGGGCTAGGCTAGGCCTATGAGTACGGTCTCCATTGTCCTGACTTCGCTGTTAACCATAACGCTGGTCGTGCTGATCGCGCCCAGCGTCATCGCGATGAACCGTGGTCGTGTGCTCCAGAATATCGCGTTTTGGTTGGCAATCGTTCTGGCTCTCGCGCTCTTCTATCAAACCTTCGGACCATTCAAAACCAGCATAAATGCGCCTAATGCCGCCCAAGAGAGCGTGGATGACGATCAAGCCGGGGCCATTTCGATAGATGCCAGCCCATCGGACGAACGAGGCTATATGCCGCCGAAAGAATAGCGTTAACCGGCCGTCTCCAGCGTGGGACTGCCGCCGTGACGTACGACAAGCGCGATGATTTCCTCTGCGGCTTCCTGCACGGCCGCGCCGTTCGTGCCGCGAACCACGATGGCCACGCCGATTTTCCCGAGCCGCAACGACGGATATGACCCAATATCGAGTTCCGGATACCGTTTGGCCACATCTGCCAGCTCGCCCGCCAGGACGCCTTCCGTGACTGAACAGTTGATGGTCGCCACCTGAATGGCCGGGCCGCGCCGAAGTCTCAAAATGACGTTGTCCAGCATCGACATCATCACGTCCGGCACGCCCGCCAGCACATACACGTTCTTGATCTGGAATCCCGGGATGACGCTCACGGGATTGTCGATCAAAATGGCCCCCTCAGGCATCACCGCCATGCGCAGCCGTTCGGGATTCAAATTGGCTTTTGTGTAATAGTTAACGAGCCGTTCTTTCGCCTCGGGGTGCTCGACGAGCGGAATACCAAGCGCTTTGCCCACGCAGGCCGTGGTGATGTCGTCGTGCGTCGGCCCGATTCCGCCCGTGGTGAACAAATAGGTGTAACGCTCGCGCAGCGCGTTTACCGCCTCGATAATTTCATCCTCCACGTCGCGAACGATCCGCGCCTCGGCCAGCTTGATGCCAAGAGTCATCAGCTTGCGCGCGATGGCGTTAAGGTTCACGTCTTGCGTCCGGCCTGTAAGTATTTCATTGCCGATGATCAATACGCCGGCGGTTGGTATCTTTTCGCTTTCGGTCATGGCGGCAAGAGTGCCTCAGAAACTTTCGGCAAGCAATCTGTGCTTTCCCAAGCGGTGACCGTACTATCTTCCAGATAATAAATGGGTATTCCGCGCTTTGTAGCGATTTCGATCTCCGCCGCTACGCCGACCGATTTATCCCATCCCGGCAAGCGCAACACGACAAGCATGTCCGCATGTTCCAGATGCAAGCTGTCGAATTTTCCCCAATAGTCCCAGAGTCCGGGAACCTTCCCCGTCTTGATGATGTTATGGTTGTGCGTGATCGGGGAGATGACGGCATATCCCATATTGATCAACATTGCCGCTGCCATCGTCACGCGCTGAAAACGCTCTTCGCGTACATGCGCATCAGAATGGCTGTAAGGCGTCGCGAGATAGACTTTTCGCATGGCTCTATCTTTGCGCAAGCCTCACGCTCTGCCAACAAAAAACCCCGCAGGTTGCCCTGCGGGGTCTTTGTTATTTTGCCGTCATTTCGCCATGCTTGCCAAGACGGCCAGCAAGAGGATCGCCACGATGTTGATGATCTTGATCATCGGATTGACGGCGGGCCCAGCGGTGTCCTTGTAGGGATCGCCGACGGTGTCGCCCGTCACGGCAGCCTTGTGAGCATCTGAGCCCTTGCCGCCGTGATTGCCTTCCTCGATGTACTTCTTGGCGTTGTCCCACGCGCCGCCGCCTGACGTCATCGAGATAGCGACGAACAGGCCCGTCACGATCGTGCCGAGCAGCATCGCGCCGATCGACGCAAAGGCTTGCGCCTTGCCCGCGACTGCGTTGACCACGACGTACAGCACCACCGGAGCCGCCACAGGCAGCAACGATGGCACGATCATTTCGCGGATCGCCGCCTTCGTCAGCAAGTCAACCGCCGTGCCGAATTCCGGCTTGGCCGTTCCCGACATGATGCCTTTGATCTCGCGGAACTGGCGGCGCACTTCCTGCACCACCGCGCCGGCCGCGCGGCCAACGGCCGTCATGGCCATCGCGCCGAACAGATAAGGCAGCAAGCCGCCGATGAACAAGCCGACGACGACATAGGGGTTTTGCAGGTCGAACTTCACGTCAACCGACGGGAAATAGTGCTTCAGATCCTGAATGTACGCCGCGAACAGCACCAGCGCCGCCAATCCGGCAGAGGCGATGGCGTAGCCCTTGGTCACGGCCTTCGTCGTGTTGCCGACCGCGTCGAGCGCGTCCGTCGTCACGCGGATGTCCTTGGGCATGTCCGCCATTTCGGCGATGCCGCCCGCGTTGTCCGTCACCGGGCCATAGGCGTCGATGGCTACGATCATGCCGGCCAAGGCCAACATGGTCGTCGCAGCGATCGCGATGCCATAAAGGCCCGCGAACGTGTAGGCCAGAATGATGCCTACGCAGATCACGAGAACCGGCAGAGCCGTCGACTCCATGGAAATCGCCAGACCCTGAATGACGTTCGTGCCGTGGCCGTTGACGGCCGCCGCCGCCACGCTACGCACCGGACGATGAGCCGTCGCCGTGTAGTACTCTGTAATCCAGACCATGAGCGCCGTTACTGCAAGACCGATACCCGCGCTGTAAAGCAGCGACAACGCCGTAATGCCCTTCCCGGCTACCGTCGGAATCGTATTGCCGATGCCGAACAACTGATGAACGGCCAGAAAGATCAACGCGGCGGAAATCACGCCCGTGACGACAAGCCCCTTGTACAACGCTCCCATGATGTTTTGGTTCTTGTCCAAACGAACAAAGAACGTGCCCGCGACAGAACCCACGATACAAACGGCGGCGATCACGAGCGGGAAAAGCATCATAGCCTGCTGCGCTTCGCCTGCGAAGAACGTCGCGCCGAGAAGCATCGTCGCCACGATCGTCACCGCATAGGTTTCGAACAGGTCGGCGGCCATGCCTGCGCAATCGCCAACATTATCGCCCACATTGTCGGCGATAACGGCGGGGTTG
>CAZVCG010000011.1:12113-53248 GCA_964626265.1 uncultured Rhodospirillaceae bacterium
GGCTTCCACCTTGCCGACGAGGTCGGCGCCTACGTCCGCGCCCTTGGTAAAGATGCCGCCGCCGAGACGGGCAAAAATCGAAATGAGCGATGCGCCGAAGCTGAGAGCCACGAGCGCTTCGATGATCGGACGCAATTCCGCGCCGTTACCCCCCTTCCATTGCAGAAGGACGTAATAGTATCCGGCAACCGCAAGAAGACCCAAGCCAACGACCAGAAGTCCCGTAATAGCGCCTGATCGGAAAGCGAGCATCAATGCAGGCTGCAGACCTTGCTGCGCCGCCGCCGCCGTGCGCACGTTGGCGCGCACCGAAACGTTCATGCCGACGTAGCCTGCAAGACCCGACAACACCGCGCCGATAACGAAACCAATGGCCACGTGGGCGCCGAGGAAAGCTCCCAAGGCAAAACAGATCACGACGCCGACGATGCCGATCGTCATATATTGGCGGTTGAGATAGGCTTTCGCGCCTTCCTGCACCGCGCTTGCAATCTCTTGCATGCGGGCGTTGCCGGAAGATGCCGACAACACTGCGCGCGCGGTCAATACGCCATATAGCAGGGCTACAAGCGCACAGCCTAAAATCATCAAAAACTCATAATTCATGAGGGTCATGGGACGTTCCTCGCATCTTGCGGATTATTATTACGGGCTTACGCCCAAAGACTCGGCCATTACGTCTTTAAGGGCGCAAGGCGGGGCGAGAATGCCCAAGAAAGGCCGCTAACGCAAGGGGGAGATGTCGAAATTTCCGACGATTCGCCGAAGAAAATGCTTCATTCTGTCATCCCCGCGAAAGCGGGGATCCAGCGGCCCGCGTCTGCGGGCCTTAATGAACCACTGAAAATGATTTCTATCTGCAATAATGTTGCGCCTTAAATGCTCGCTGTCGCTCGCGCTGGATTCCCGCTTTCGCGGGAATGACACATTGTCAAAGCATCCTCTGCGCGACGCCCTGGATAAGCACCGCATCGACCAGCTTTTCGCCCATCGCGGTCTCAACGGCGTGGTTTATCTTTATTTTGACCTTGGGAATATCGACCTTGTCGCCATCTCTGAGTGAACCGTCGGCAAAGCCGCCATAAAGCGACTGAAGAATGGAGTCTTGCACGCGCGGCATTTTTTGACGGATTTTTTCGGAAACCGTAAGGTCTTTAACCTGCAAATCGATCATTAGCGTCACAATCTGCTCGGCTCCGTCTTTGCCGATCATCGGCAAAACCAAAGGCTGCAAATGGATGTAAGTGAACTGGCTTGTGTCTTTGTCTTCGCCTTTTCCGCTCTTGGATGAGCCGTGACCGCTCTCGGACTTGGCCGCTTTTTCGGACGCGTAGGCGACGTTGCCTGTCTTCGGCATGAAGCCGAGACCGACAAGCGCAACAAGCGCCAGCGCCAATGCGCAACTGATCCAGAGTTTTTTCACGTTAGTCGTAGGCCGTCGGGTTCGTTGGTTAGAGGCGGCTTAAATCATCCCGCCTTGGGTTCATAAATAGCGCCTTGAGGTTACAGAAAGAGGCTTTCGATATGGTTAACCCAAACCGGATTTCGTTTTCAAGCCAACAATTATTACATTTGTTTTTCAATGGGATGCTAAAGTTATCCACAGCTTTACTTTAACTTTACCTTAACTTCCCCGCCAACTTGTCCAGCACGGCATTCACCAGCCCCGGTTCCTTGGCATTGTAAAATGCGCGGGTGACATCGACATAATCGTTGATGATGATCCCTTCCGGTATATGAGCTTGATGATGAAGCTCGAAAGCTCCTGCACGCAATATCATTTGAAGCAAGACTTCCATTCGCTCACGGCTTTTTTTCGTGTCCAAGGCTCCGCCAATCATGGCGTCCAGATCATCCTTGTTCGCGACGACGCCTTCGACGATCTGACCGAACAATTCCTTATTTGGCTTTTCGGTTATTGTTTCGCTGCCGTCTTCGTTGTCGCGCAAGCCTGCAAAGGCATTATCAATGCTGTGGCGGATGATTTCTTTGACCGTTTCCTGCTCAAAACTGTTTTCGTAAAGAGCCTGCACGGCCGCCAACCGCGCAAGACGGTTCGCAGCATGTGGCGTTGATGATGCTTTATCATTGCTCATAATATTTTTTCTAATCCCTAAATGCTAAACGCTGGATGCTGAATGCTACCTTGCCACCCAACGGCGTTTCGGCGACAAGCGGAAGTGGTGTTTCAATTCGATCATTCGCAAACATGCCGCCGCCGCCGCGCCGCCGCGGTTCTGCCGTTCCGGGTCGGCGCGCTCAATCGCCTGCTGTTTCGTCTCACACGTCAAAATGGCGTTACCAACCGCTAATGTGTGTTCCAGCGCAAGTTGTTGAAGTCCATGCGCGCTTTCATTGCCGACGATTTCATCATGCCTTGTCTGGCCCTGAAGGATGCACCCCAAAGCCACATAGCCGTCATAGCGGCGGCGGATCGCGTCAAAGTTCAACGACTTCACGGCGTATAAAATAGCCGCCGGAATTTCGAGCGCGCCAGGCACAGTGTGCACGTCGCACGTCGCTCCGGCTTTTTCGATGACGTCTTTCGCTCCCTTGAGCAACAAATCGGACACGTCGTCATAAAACCGCGCCTCGATAATCATGATGTGCGGCTTTTCCTCGAACTTGAACGTTGTTTGCAGTTTACGCGCTTGTTCCATGTATCAGCCTTCTTCTAATATCATCCCCGCGAAGGCGGGGATCCAGCAACGAGCGTCTGCGAGCCAAATGACTCATATGCCGCATGGACACGCGGCACTGGATTCCCGCTTCTGCGGGAATGACGCTTGAGGCGCATTTACACCCTATCTACCACAGGCAACCCCAAGTGTTCCAGCCCGCCCTATTAACCTTCTTTTTCGCGGCGATACCGCGCCAAATCCGCCACGGTGCCGATTTTGAGGCCGTGGTCGGCAGCAAAAGCTTTGAGGTCCGGCATCCGCGCCATATGACCATCGTCTTTCAATATTTCACAAATGACGCCTGAAGGGTTCAACCCGGCCAACTTCGCAAGGTCCACCGCCGCCTCGGTATGTCCCGCCCTTTCCAACACGCCGCCCGCCCGCGCCACCAAGGGAAACACGTGCCCCGGCGTTACGATGTCCTGAGGTCCCTTAACGGGATCGATGGCGACTTGAATGGTCCTTGCGCGATCGAACGCCGAGATGCCTGTCGTCACGCCTTCTTTCGCCTCGATGGAGACCGTGAAGGCGGTTTGAAAGCGGCTTGTATTGCGCTCGGCCATCATAGGCAATTCCAGCGCGTCCGCCCGCGATATCTCTAAAGCAAGGCAGATCAAGCCCCGCCCATGCCTGGCCATAAAGTTAATCGCCTCGGGCGTCGCGAACTGAGCGGCGACTACCAGATCGCCTTCGTTCTCGCGTCCTTCGTCATCGACAATTATCGCCATCCGGCCTCTGCGGATGTCGTCTATGACATCGTCAACCGTTGCGATCATGATGCAGCATCCTCTCCACATAACGCGCGATCATGTCGACTTCGAAGTTCATTTCATCGCCGATATTGCGCTTGCCTATAGTCGTATTCTCTCGAGTGTGAGGGATGACGTTCACGCCAAAACGCGCATCGAGGACTTTATTCACCGTCAACGAAACGCCGTCGAGAGCAATGGATCCCTTTGCTGCTATAAACTTCGAGTAAGCGGGAGGAACTTCAATCGCGAAACGAAGGCTGTCGCCTTCGCCTTTCTTGTCGACGACGCGGGCGATGCCATCGACATGCCCGCCAACCAGGTGTCCGCCGAGTTCTTCGCCTAAGCGCAAAGCGCGCTCAAGATTCACTCGCGTACCGATGTTCCATTTCGCCGCCGTAGTTTTGCCGAGCGTTTCCGCCGATATCCTGACCTTAAAAAAACCCTCGCCGCTTTCGATCACGGTCAAACAAATCCCGCTGCATGCGATAGATGCGCCCGAAGCAATATCATCCAGGGGCAAATGCGTAGCGATGGTGACGCTCCAATCGCCCTCGCGATCGATCGAAGCGACAGTCCCGATATCCTGAATAATGCCGGTGAACATGAACTTTCAGCCGTGAGCAACGTCCGCCGTCTGAAGCGACTTGACGAACTCGTTGAAATCTTCCGGCGTGCGGAAGTCGCGGTAGACCGAAGCGTAGCGCACATAGGCCACATGATCGAGCGCAAATAACGCCTTCATCACCAGCTCGCCGATCTTTCGGGTGGCGATTTCGTTTTCGCCGCTGGTTTCCATCTGGCGCACGAGACCGTTGATGACGCGCTCCAGCTTTTCCTCGTCGATGGGCCGCTTGCGCAGCGCGATCCGCATCGAGCGTTCCAGCTTATCGCGATCGAATGGCTTTTTGGAGCCGTCGCTCTTGATGACGGTCAGCTCGCGGAGCTGAACGCGCTCGAACGTCGTGAAGCGCGCATCGCACTGCGGACAGGAACGGCGGCGGCGGATGGCCGCGTTGTCCTCGCTGGGGCGGCTATCCTTGACCTGGGTATCGTCCGAACCGCAAAACGGGCAGCGCATGAGCCTCCTGCTCTAATATATGGGATACTGTCGGCAAAGCTCCAGCACGCGAGCGTGAGCCTTCTTCTCGGCAGCCGAGTTGTCGTCGGGATTATTCACCAGCGCGTCGAGGACTTGCGCAATCAACTCGCCTACCTCCGTAAATTCCTTCACGCCGAAGCCGCGGGTCGTCGCGGCGGGCGTACCTAAACGAATGCCCGAAGTCACGGCCGGTGGCAAGGGGTCGAACGGGATTCCGTTCTTGTTGCACGTTAACCCTGCCTTTTCGAGCGTCAGGCTGCTGGCCTTGCCGGTCAGTTTCTTGGGCCGCAGATCGACCAGAAGCAGATGGCTATCCGTGCCGCCAGAGACGATATCGAAGCCGTTTTTCAACATTGTTTTGGTTAACGCCTGCGCGTTGTCGATGATGGCTTGCGCGTATTGCTTGAACTCTGGCCTCAGCGCTTCGCCCAGCATAACGGCTTTCGCCGCGATCACGTGCATGAGCGGCCCGCCCTGCAATCCGGGGAAAACCGCCGAATTGAGTTTTTTGCCCAGATCGGCGTCGTTCGAGAGGATCATGCCGCCGCGGGGTCCGCGCAGAGTCTTGTGCGTCGTTGTCGTCACCACATGAGCGTGCGGCAGCGGCGACGGATAAACGCCACCCGCAACGAGACCCGCAAAGTGCGCCATATCGACCATCAGATAAGCGCCGACTTCATCTGCGATCTTGCGGAATCCGGCAAAGTCGATCTTGCGCGGATACGCCGAACCGCCGGTAATAATCAATTTGGGTTTGTGCTCGCGCGCAAGTTTCGCGACTTCATCCATATCGATCAGATGCGTTTCGGGATGCACGCCGTAACCGACGGCCTTGAACCACTTGCCCGACATGCTGACGGTCGCGCCATGCGTCAGGTGACCGCCCGCCGCCATCGACAGCCCCATGAACGTATCGCCCGGCTGCAAAAGCGCGAGAAACACGGCCTGGTTCGCCTGCGCGCCGGAATGCGGCTGGACGTTGGCGTAGGCGCAATTAAACAACTGGCAAGCGCGCTTGATAGCGATTTCCTCCGCTATATCGACGCACTCGCAGCCGCCGTAATAACGCTTGTCGGGATAGCCTTCGGCGTATTTGTTGGTGAGGACGGAACCCTGCGCTTCCAGCACCGCGCGCGACACGATATTTTCCGACGCGATCAACTCGATGTTGTTTTGCTGGCGTTCAAGCTCGCCCGTGATCGACTTGTAAAGTTCCGGATCGCTTTCCGACACCGGCGTCGAGAAAAACGATTCATGCCACGATGAGGTTTTCATTTTTGCAGCCGTTCCGCTCATGTCATCTCTCCAACTCTAAAGTCCGCCCAAATCGGCCAATATCCGGCACCTGTCGGCGTATCGCCCGCCGAGAAATTTCGTTTTCAAAAACACGTCGAGCGTTTCAAGGGCCACTTCTTCCCCGACGATGGCCGCCCCTATGGCTAAAACGTTCGCATCGTTATGTTCGCGCGCCAGCCGCGCCATCGTCACATCGAGGCATAACGCCGCGCGGATATGCTGGTAACGGTTGGCCGTCATGGCCATCACTTGGCCCGTGCCGCAGATCAAAACGCCGCGCGCGCTCTTGTCCTGCTTCATCGCCTTGGCGAGCTTCACGGCATACTCGGACGCATCGCAACGATCTCCGTTATCAGGGCCAAGATCGGTTACGTCATAACCTTTATCGCGCAGCCAGGCGATGAAACGGTCCTTAAGATCAAAGCCCCGATGGTCCGAGGCGATATATATCATGGATTTACTCATGGGGAGGCAGTCTAGGGCGTTCCATGGCCGATGCCAAGAGGGTGTGAGGCGCGGGGTATATAGCCGTTTATCTTTTATTGAATCAACAAGCAGGCGACGAGAAGCAATGGGGACACAATAAAAAAGGCAACAGAAGGCCGTTCAAAAGCCAAATGATTGCCGGAGCCTTTTTTATTGTGTCCCCCTCGCTGAATACCTCGTCCCCGGTCCCTACCTCCCCACCGTCCTATCCACCGAAATAATAGCCGGGTTTGCGCGTAGAGCCGCGATTACGTTCATAAGGTGCGAGGCGTCTTTCACCTCTACATCGACCAGAATGTCGAAGAAATCCACGGCGCGGCCTACGATTTTGAGATTAAGGATGTTGCCGTTGCTCTTGCCGATAATGGTGGTAAGAGCCCCGAGGCTCTGCGGATGATTGGTGACGACGACTGTAAGGCGGCCCACCATGCTCGCTTCTTTGCCGTAACCCTCGCCCCAATTGACGTCTACCCACCTCTCAGGTGCGTCACGGAACGAAAGCAACGTGCGGCAGTCTTGGGTATGTATCGTAACGCCGCGGCCCGTCGACACGATGCCGACGATGGCGTCGCCCGGCAGCGGATGGCAGCATCTCGCAAAATGCACGGCCATGCCGGGAATAAGCCCGACAAGCTCAAGCGCGCCTCCGGAAGATTTGGTTTTCGGACGTTCCTCCGCTTTTTCGCCGGCTTCCAAAACCTGAATGCTTTTCTCGGCCGGCTTGGGCCGCAGGTGAGGAAAAGCGGCGTAAACGACTTCGCGCGGCGTCTGCAGCGACGACCCCACGGCCGCATAAAGATCGTCGAGCGTCGCCGCCTGATAATGCTCCAAAACATCTTCAAACGGTTTTTCGGAAAACTCCGCGCCTTCGGCCTTACAAGCCCGTTCCAGCATCGCGCGGCCGAGCGTAATGTATTCCGAACGCTGTTGCGTGCGGACAAAACGGCGGATGCGCGCGCGCGCTTTCCCCGTGACGACAAAGCGTTCCCATGTCGGCGACGGCTGGCTTCCTTTTTGCGTGACGATCTCGACTTGATCGCCGTTTTGCAACGGCGTGCGCAAAGGCACCATCCGTCCGTTGACTTTGGCGCCGACGCATGCGTCGCCAACCTTGCTGTGCACGGCATAAGCAAAATCCACAGGCGTGGCAGAGCGCGGTAAAGCGACGATATCCCCCTTCGGCGTAAAGCAAAAAACCTGATCCTGAAACAGTTCCAGCTTCGTGTGTTCAAGAAACTCTTCAGGCTTCTGGGCGTGTTCGACGATGTCAAGCAGCTCGCGGAGCCAGCGGTATTGATGCCCTTCGGTAACGGGCGCTTCCTGCTTGTAAGACCAATGCGCCGCAACGCCCATTTCCGCCACTTCGTGCATCTTGTGCGTGCGGATTTGCACTTCTATGCGCTGGCCATCGGGACCGATAATGCCGGTGTGCAAGCTTTGATACTGGTTCGGCTTGGGCGTGGAGATGTAATCCTTGAACCGCCCCGGCACGACAGGATAATGGCTGTGCAACGCGCCCAACGCCTGATAGCACTGCCCAACCGTGTCCACGAGGATGCGGAAAGCCATGATATCGGACAATTGCTCGAACGCGATGTTCTTACGTTGCATCTTGCGCCAGATGGAATACGGCGTTTTCTCGCGGCCTTCGACCTCGGCTTTCAGGCCTTCATGCTCAAGAACCTTTTGCAGTTCTTCACGGACATGTTCAGCCACAGCCACGCCTTGGGCGCGCAGATAATTCAAGCGCGTCATCACGCTCTCGCGCGCTTCGGGATTGAGTTCCGCGAAAGCGAGATCCTGCAATTCGTCCTGCATCTTTTCGATGCCTATGCGTTCGGCAAGCGGCGAATAGATGTCCAGCGTCTCGCGCGCGATGCGACGGCGCTTGTCGGGATCTTTCAGGAAATGCAGCGTCCGCATGTTGTGCAAACGGTCGGCCAGCTTGACCAGCAGCACGCGGATGTCCATCGACATGGCCAGCACAAGCTTGCGGAAGTTTTCAGCCTGATGCGCCTGCGCGGTCTGAAACTCGATTTTCGACAGTTTCGACACGCCGTCGACAAGGCGCGACACGTCCGGCCCGAACTGTTTTTCTACCTCGTGAATGGACACGGGCGTGTCTTCAACCGTATCGTGCAACAAGGCCGTGGCGATGCATTTTGCGTCCATCTTCATGTCGGCCAGAATGCCCGCGACTTCCAGAGGATGGGAAAAATACGGGTCTCCGGAAGCCCGCGTTTGCGTGCCGTGCGCCTGCATCGCGAACACATAGGCGCGGTTCAATAAATCTTCGTCGACATCGGGATCATAGGCGCGCACACGCTCGACAAGGTCGTACTGCCGCATCAGGCGCTTGGGCTTTGCCGGCTGCGTCAGCGTTTTATCGAGGGTTAAATGGCGCGAGTCGTCGTGCATGGGGTTCTAAATACGGAAATAGCATACTTCATGGCGTTTGTCTTATCCCGAAAAAGCCTGCGCAAAAGCCTAAAAATAAGTCCAAACGAAATTCAGACGAGCAATTCGCGCGGGCTTTTCCCCGAAAAAGCTCTACCCATAATTTAAGTGGTTGTTACGCGTCTTTATTGGATCGGTTTTTTGAAAACGGTACACCGTGTCCATCTCGGGTAAATTTCGAGGAAATAATAGGTTTTTACACCAAAACGCATTGCCGATTAAGATGTTTTCAGGATGTTCCTTCTTTTCCGAAAAATGCATGGCGGCGACCCTGTTCACGTACTGCTCATAAGTTTGCTCTTCCTTCAATAGCGGCTTCCCGTCATCGTCCACAACGACCCCGTCGTTCACAATAATGTGCTTGATCAATTCGCCGAAAGAAATATTTCTTGGAACTTCGGCCAAAACGCCATTCCGATCGCCAACAATCATATGCGTGGGATGCAGATGTTCGGGCAAAGGTTCCTTGCCCAGCCGCGCATTAAGCTGCGCCTTGGCGTCTTCATAAAGATTTTTTTCCATGTCGTTCAGTAGCCACACAGGCAACGGCAAATCGCTTTCCTCGTCTTTTAATTCTTCTTCGATGGGCCTCTCCTTATACTGATCGTGCGTGAGAGCATTAAATTCTTCCCAGCTCGGCGTTGTTATTTCCATTTCCACGCGCGCCGGAAAAACCAGTTGTTCTTCAAGACAAGGTTGTTTGCCTTGCATGATTTCCCTTTGGCTTTTCGGTTGCCCTTTATCCACACATGTAATGTTCCATGCCTTATAAGTCGCTTTTTTCAAAGGCTTGCCGGTAGCTCTGTTTACTTTCTCGAAATAGTCCTTGTCGCGGTTTTCCCAAATATCGAATGCCTTGCTTAAGGCCTCGCGTATGGATTTCACGACGGCGTAATTGGCACGATCGTTTATGCGCGTTTCCTTTGTTTTAGGATCGACGGTGAAACAGTCGTTGGCAATAATCTTAAACCCGAGGAAATCGTTAATTTTCGAAAAATCGATGTTGGCGCCTAGCCTCGTGCAAGCGACTTTCACCTCGCCCGGACTTTGCTTCTCTTTCCTCAAGGCTTTCCGCGCGGTTTGTCTGGCTTTGAATAAAAGCTTACTGAAAATTGAATAATAGGATTTTTTCCTGTACTCTATTCTATAGTCCCGCCCAAGTTCGTAACCTTCTTTTTTAAGGCAAAACAGGATTTTGTTATAAGCTTCCTGCATACGCGTGGACGAAGCCATGTAATCGCACATTTTCCTGATTTCACGGGCCGCTTCCGGATCCATAAATTCAAGAACGCGGTGTTCCATCTCGTATTGAATGTCGCCGATCTTGTTTTCCTTGACCCATTCCTTGTCGACGCCTTTTTTGGTCTTTATGGGATGGCGCGAAAGGGTTTGGCCGTGATCGACTTTAATGTTTAAACCGCGGGCCAATGGCAAATAATTTTCATCGACGTTTCGCACGACATTCTCGCGAATGGCCTGAAGTTCCGCTTCCGTCACCTCATCGCTAAGCGGCCTGATTTCGTTGACGCAACGCAGTTGTTGCCGCGCTTCGATCATTTTCACCCAAATTACGCGTCCGCGCCTTTTGCTATACAAAAACAGACGCCTAAGCTTCTGACTCTGTTGCCTATTCTCCCCGATCTCCTCAAGACTCAGTTGTCCGGCGTCAGGCTCATGCTTACGGTTTGGCAACCTGGTGATGCTGCTCATTTCATCTATGAGATCCGTCAGATTACGCGCAAATCTTTCGACCTCGCCGAGAGCCCCAACGTCATTTCCAATATATTTGCCTGCAACTGCGGAGCAAAAAGGCTGATCCTTCCCGAAAAGAGCCTGTATCTGATCAAGCGAAATGATGGGAACGCCAAGCGCTTTTCCGTCAGGGCCGACTTTTTCCCGGGCCACCAATTCTTGCAAAAGCGCAGCAATGATGGTCTCGACTCTTTTCATGGCGTTACGCAAATCCGCAAGCTCAGCAGCGTGGGCCGCGTCACGGCTTTCTCTTTTTTTCAACCTTGGCGGTTTTTTTGCTTTGATCTTTCCTTCGCGCGCGCCGTCAAAATCGATGGCTTCGTCCATATAGTTAATGTCCGATTCAGCCAGAGCCAAAGCGACGCCTATTTGATAATTCTTTGGAAACTTGAATCCACGCGCCTTTTCGAGATGTGAAAGATTGTTGCCGTCGCGAATTAGTTCTACGGCCATTTTAACGGCCTCTACGGCAGTCTCCCGCGCCCTCGGGTCGAGTCCGCTGAGCTGGCGGGAAATGCGGGCGTATAATTCTCTTGCGCTGACGCCCTCATCCAGCCCCGCATCGACGACCGAACGGGGAATGAGAACCTTTTTTGTTTTTCCACGAATGGTCGGAGGCTTGGTCATTGACTTGGCATCGGCAAATTCTTGCCGGCTGCGCGTTTTCTGCCTGCCATTGCTCGCAGCGCCCATAATGCCATCACCCTTGGCGGGCGAGGCTTTTGCGATTGCCCCTCACGCGCATAATGACTGTCCCTAATAATAAGCCGTTCTAAAAACTGAACTTTACTAAAATAACAGACGGGGGCTTACGAAACTATTAACTTTTCAGGGCAGATCGCGCAGAAAAGATCATAATTATCAATCTTTTACGTCCGCATCCTCAAATCCGCCGCCGAAATCGCCGCCCATATCGCCCATGCCGGCCGTTTCGCCTTCTTCGAGGCTTTCTTCTTCGCCCTCAAGAGCTTCGTCGCCTTCTTCGTCGGCTTCGTCTTCGGCGCCCATATCCATGTTGATCCAGCTTTGCTGTTCGCCCGCCATCAGCTCGATCACTTCCTCTTCAGGCTGATCGGGTTCGAGACGTTTCTGGAGACCCTTAATCAGCGATTCTTTGAGGCTGCCGAGGTCAAGTTTTTCTTCGGCGATCTCACGGAGGGCGACAACGGGATTTTTATCACGATCGCGTTCGACCTTGAGCTCGGCGCCTGACCCGAGCGCGCGCGCGCGGTGAGCCGCAAGCATGACGAGCTCGAAACGGTTGGGAACAAGCAAAACACAATCTTCTACGGTGACGCGCGCCATATTCAGCAATCCTTATGTTGTTCGGCATTTCGTGTGCGTTCGGGCCTGACTACCCAAAACCTGCAATAAACTACCATCTTTGGTTAGCACAAAAAATATTTATATCCCTCTCCATTTTCTTTATCAAATAAAAATTCCGGATTGTGTGTTGCAGAGAGGATGGGGATGAGGTAAGGGGTATGGAAGGGATTGTTTTTTGAGGGGAAAAATAATTAGTGTTGCCCTTTTTTGGCAGCCGAGTTATTGTGATAGCGGAATTTTTAACGCTTGATAATCGCCCCTCGATTATGGTTAATGTGCGATTTCATGGAATTCGAAAGGAAGAAAAATGATTTTTTATAAAGAAGAAAGAATGGCTATGTTTATCGACGGAGCCAATCTTTACGCCGCCGCCCGCGGCCTCGGATTTGACATCGACTATAAACGACTTTTAGAGCTTTTCGCAGGCCGTGGCCGCCTCGTAAGGGCATTTTACTACACCGCCCTCATCGAAAACGAAGAATACTCCCCGATCCGCCCGCTGGTGGACTGGCTGGACTACAACGGCTACTCGATGGTCACCAAGCCCACGAAAGAGTTCACGGACGCCTTCGGCCGCCGCAAGATCAAGGGCAACATGGACATCGAACTGGCGATCGACGTCATGGAAATGTCCGACCGCGTCGAGCATATCATGATCTTCTCGGGCGACGGCGATTTCCGCCGCCTCGTCGAAGCCGTGCAACGCAAGGGCGTACGCGTTAGCGTCGTCAGCACGATGCGCTCGTCCCCGCCGATGGTCGCGGACGAACTGCGCCGTCAGGCCGACAACTTCATCGAGCTTCAAGACCTCATGCCCCACATCGCCCGCGCCCGCGACCCGAACGCGCCGCCAATCCAGCAAAGCGCCCAGCCCCCTCAGCCGAGCATGAAGGACGTGGCGGAACGCCTCGCCGAAACGCAGGAAGCCATTCAGGAAGTGGCGTAAGGGTAAGCGTAACTACGAATTTTCCAACGATTTATTGTTTTTTTTTGCGTCCCTCCCCCCTTGAGGGGGAGGAAGCGAAAACTTAGGCTTGCGTAAGCAAGTCTTAGTTTTCGCAGGTGGGGGGTCGTTTGGATTCCCATTACATACCCCCCTCCTAACCTCCCCCTCAAGGGGGGAGGGACTTTTCAGACCTTTCGTCGATTCAGTGGCTATTGTGCCGGGACGAAAACCGCATGGCGGGCTTTGTCGCCTTCGCGGATACCGCGGCGGTCGGACTCGCCGCCGTTGATTTCAAGCACGGCTGCGACAGGCTCGCCGGACTTGATTTTCGTGAGATCCTGAGGCTGCGCGTTACGATGAATCTTCACGATCGTTCCGTCCTCGCGCATGAAAAGCATATCGAGCGGAATATAGGTGTTTTTCATCCAGAAGATAACGTCGTGCGCAGGCTTGAAGAGAAAGAGCATGCCCGAATCCTGAGGCATCGTTTTACGGAACATCGTGCCATATTTATGTTGTTCCGTCGTAATGGCGACTTCGACGTCGAACGTGTCCTTTTTGCCGTTCGATTGTTCGATCGCGATGCGGTCGCGCGTGAATTGAGGCGCCGATGCGGGGCTTGGCTCGGCTTCGCCGCCCAGCAAGAACCACGCGAATAACCCCGCAAACAGGGCCACGACCAAGCCGCCGACGATGGCGGCGCGCTTGTTGACGTCGATATCGAGCTTTACGCGCATGGGGGTATCTCCTTCGGAATTTCTTATAACGGCGGTTACCGCTTTTTGGTAGAGGGGTTTACGAGGAGCCAAATCTGGCCGTTAACCTGTTAATCAATTGAGCGCAAATCGTTGCCCCCGAATTCGGGATAAAAAAGACCGGAAAAGGAATAAATCTTCCTCCAAAATCGCCAAAAATGCCAAAAATGGCATTCTGGAAGGGGCGAAAATGCCGGAAACCGTGGCGCATATAGACCGTTGTCAGAACTGGCCGCCGGAGCGTGCGGGTTAACCAGTTAAGGATGAATGTGTACACCCACGAGTTATGAACCCGGCAAAAAATTGATCCGGTCGATGGCGTTCATCTTGCGATGGGAAACCGATGGAGCATAATTTCCGGATCGTTGCAACCGATGCAATGAACGCCGAGGTTGAATAATTAAACGCAGACGAGATGACGAGAGCTTGGTGTACGCAAAGCATAATGCCGCGAATTGCGAGAATGAGAAATGGATGCAATTCGTTGTTGTTGGCGCAAAGGCAAGTAGCGGTTGGATTGTATAAGCGGATTAACTTTTGCCGGGATTTTCTTTGGCTGAAGACCTTTATCTTTGCTTCCCTTTGAAACAACAGGTTCTTCTGCAGCCGATCCTTTTGATGGGGCGACTTCCGAAATTGACCCGCGGACAACCGCCTTAAAAAAAGCATTAAATTGTTCTTCAGAATTCAAATTTGTATCGCACAACTTATTTGTTTCGCGATCATAGAAATATATAAACCTTTCTTTCTCTTCTCCCCCTATAACAAATGTCATAATCCCAAATGGCTTTGAAGAGTCACGAGATGGAACAGACGGTTTTATGGTTACTTCAAAAACATTTTTGCACGCCTCTGCTTTATCTATGATGGACCTGTTTACGACACTAATTCCGGCAAAACTATCCGTACACATGTTTTCAATGCGTGCATAAGCTTGTACAGCGTCACGACCCAACTCTTTGACATAGGCCGGAACAAACACTTCCTTATTATGATGTTTAGAGAAGATATATAACTGATTATTGGTAAGAAATTTCCAAATGGTCTTCGGAGCATTTATAATATACTTTTCCTGAAGTCCATCTATGAAGGTGCGTTCTTTTGTATCCGAGGCAAGACGATCTTTATTTTTATTAGATAACAACTCTTGAAAACCGATGATCCCATCAGGGTTCTTCGAAAAGGTAACCTGAGATTTATTTCCAACTGCCTTGCGATTAAGTTTTTCCATGATTGGAGGTAACGCATTCAGCAGTACAATAGCAGAACCCGCTGCAGCTAACAGCACTCTGCTAGATACTTTCCAAAACGCTTTTACCTTATCTCGATTTTTGGGATCATATAAATAGACTACCGTTTTAAAAATGCCATAACCAGCAAGCACAGCCAATGCTATAGCACCGGCAATGATGGCTCCAAACACACTTGATCCCAAACCCACTAACAGGGCGGACGCAATACCTGTGCCTAACCCAACATTGCTCGCGTCTTTATCAGGATCCAACATATTAATACCCCAAAATCATATACCCATATTAAACATCATTTCTTTATTCATCCCTTTTATTAAGCTTCTATTTTTTATTGTCAATGTTTTCAGTTATTTTTCCTTATTTAATTGATGTTAACGTTAATTTCTTTAGTTAATTTCTTTAGTTCAACTGCGCGGGGATGGAACCCCGCGCTACCGTATTCCCGAACTATCCGGAATTTTCGGATAGTTGAGGCGCCAAAAGCGATGGGGTCACAATAAAAAGGATAACGCGGGCGCGTGAAAATCCGAAAAGTCATTCTGCCTTTTAATTATGTACCCGATGTCGCTTGGTCCCAGTTGTTGCAAAATTCGCAACAGCTGAGCCATGCATGAAATACAACGGGAAAATTCGATGGGGACACAATAACTATTGTGTCCCCAATGCTAAATGCTAATTGATCTTCTCACTCCCCACCGCGACTTGTTCGACGGCGGCCATCGCGGGATCGACGTTGCTGTTGCCGTGGACGCCGAGGAGCTTGAGCTTGCGGTGCAGGGCCGAGCGTTCCATGCCGATGAAGTTCGCCGTGCGCGAGATGTTGCCGCCAAAGCGCGTGATTTGCGCGAGCAGGTATTCGCGCTCGAACATTTCGCGCGCGTCGCGCAGGGGAAGCGTCATGATCTCGCCGCCTTTTTCCCACCGCAGGACGTTCGGCGTTTGCGCGATGATCTCGGGCGGCAGCATGTCGGCGCGGATCGGGTCGTTCGCGTCGCCCGCCGCCATGATGAGCAGCCATTCCATCGCGTTGCGCAACTGGCGCACGTTGCCGGGCCAATCGTACGCCTGAAGCGCGGCCATCGCATCTTCGCCGAGCGTCCGCACGGGCAAGCCCGACGTGGCGGCGGCGCGCGCGATAAAATGATTGGCCAGAACGGGAATGTCGTCGCGGCGTTCGGTAAGCGCCGGAATGCGGATGGGCACGACGCTCAAACGGTAATAAAGGTCTTGCCGGATACGGCCCGCCTGCATTTCGATTTGCAAATCCTGCGTGCTGCTGGCGATCACGCGCACGTCGACTTCGACCCGCGTCGCGCCGCCAACGCGCGTGAACACTTGTTCTTGCAACACGCGCACGATCTTGCCTTGCGTCTCAAGCGGCATATCGCTCACTTCGTCGAGGTACAGCGTGCCGCCGTGCGCGCGTTCGAACAGGCCGATCTTGCGCCCGTTGCCTTGCGCGTCGCCTTCGACGCCGAACAATTCCTGTTCGATTTGTTCGGGGCGCAAAATGGCGCAGTTGATGACGATGAACGCGCCGCTACCGCGTTTCGAGCGCGTGTGCAACGCGCGCGCCGCGATTTCCTTGCCGGACCCCGAAGGCCCGAAGATGAGCACGCGGCTGCCCGTCGGCGCGACGCGGTCGATGACCTGCCTCACCTGATTGATCGCGGTGGATTTGCCGATAAGCTCGTTGTCGGCCCCTGCCCTTACCTTGAGTTCCTGATTTTCGCGGCGGAGACGGAAAGCTTCAAGCGCGTGGCGCACCTGAAGCACCAGACGGTCGGCCTTGAACGGCTTTTCGATGAAGTCGTACGCGCCGCGCTTGATCGCAGCGACGGCCGTTTCGATGTTGCCGTGGCCGCTGATCATGATGACGGGAACGTCCGGGTGATCGCGCGCGATAAGATCGAGAAGCTGCATCCCGTCCATCGTGCTGCCCTGAAGCCAGATGTCGAGGATGACAAGGCTCGGCCTGCGCGCCGCGATTTCCGCCACGGCCTTTTCGGCATTGGCGGCTTTGCGCGTCTTGAAGCCTTCGTCGTTCAGGACGCCTTCGATCAAAAGGCAGATGTCGGCTTCGTCGTCAACAATAAGAATATCGTGGGATAAATTGCGGTCTTTGGCGTTCGCGCTCATCGGTGGCTTACCTCTTGTGCTGTCTTAAAGACACACCTGTAATCAAGAAGACACTAAATGTTTATTTGAACCACTCAACAACAATTGTTACTGAGTCGGAAGGGTTGTAACAGATTCGGGGGTGGGCGACAAAACGGCGCCTATCGAGGCCGCGGGCACTTCATACGGCCTCGCAACGCGGAAAACGGCATCCGCCGGCATCCCGTGCTTATCAAGCGTTTTATCGACAAAACGTCCGTAAAGCATTTGAACAAAAGCGGAATCCAGCATGGTTTTAAGGGCCGTATCGCTCTGGGGGAGCGCGATGGTTACCGGAAACGCCCGCAAGGGCCTGTCCGGCGTAAGGTTGATCAGCTTGCCCGGGTTGGCTTGCGCGTAGCGCAGGCCGTCCTGAACCGGCACGAAAGCGATGTCGGCCTTGCCGGATTCGACTTCGGTCAAAACCTGAAGATCCGCCGTCATGTTCGGCAGCCACGAGATTTTCGCCATCGGGAAGTCCTGTTGCGCGATGATGCCGTTGATCGAGCCGTCCGTTGCGGACACCGTCACCGAAATGTCGTTCACCGCGTCGAGGTTGCGGATGAACCGCCGATCGTCGGCGCGGCCATAAGCCACGACCGTTTCATAATAAAGCGGCATCGAATAGCCGACATAACGGCCTTCGACCGGATTCATCCAATAGTCCGTGCAGATGGCATCGACGCGGCCCGATTGCAGGGACTCCACCGAATTGCCCCAGCCGACTTCCTCCGTCCAGTCGACCTTTATGTTCAACAAGCGTCCCGCTTCGTTCAGAATATCGACGATCGCGCCGGAAAGTTTGCCCGTTGTGGGGTCCTTGGCGACGTGCGGCGGGTGCATGACGTAGCCGCAGCGCAGCGTTTGCGTGCGTATCACGCGCTCGTAGGCCGTTTCCTTTTTCGGCAAGCCTTCGGGTTCGCTTTTCATAAGCCAAAGTCCGATCTGGCCGCCTGCGATGCCGCAAAGAGCCGCCAACAACATCGTGCCGATTACGTGCCGAGAGCGCATGGGAAGACCTCCTGAAAATCATTTTGTCGCGTCATTCCCGCGAAAGCGGGAATCCAGCGCGAGCGATAGCGAGCATATGAGTCAATAATGTCTTTCACAAGATAAGTTTGTTGGTTTTATTCTTCATAAGGCGCGCAGACGCGCGCCCCTGGATTCCCGCTTTCGCGGGAATGACACTTTCTCTCACACCCCCGCCGCGGCTCGTTTTTCCTGACGCGGCTGAGTCGTGTCAACCAGACGGCGCGGCCATATGAGCGTGACGACGGCGCCGCCGCCCGGCCTATCATCCAGTTCAAGGTGGCCCTGGTGATCTTCCATGATTTTTTTGACGATGGCCAAACCAAGCCCAGTACCCTTGCTGCGCGTGGTGACATAGGGTTCCGTCAGCCGGTTGCGCTCTTCGACCGGCAGGCCGATGCCGTTATCCTCAACGCGCAACATGACATTTTCATCCGTGAGCGCCAGCGTGAGCTTGATCTCGCCTCTGGGTAATTCGCCATTATCAGGAACCGGACGCGCGTCGATAGCTTCAGCAGCGTTTTTCAGCATGTTGGTGAGCGCCTGCGCGATCTGGCGCGCATCGCAGTCGGCATAGCATTTGCCGGACGGAATATCCTGAACGTAATTGATGTCGGCGCGGCTTGCGGATTGCAAAAACGCCGTCTGGCGCGTCAATTCGCGCAGTTCCTGTTCCTTGATGACGGGCGTGGGCATCCTTGCGAACGCCGAGAACTCGTCGACCATGCGGCCGATGTCTTCCACATGCTTGACGATGGTGTCGGTGCAAGTCTGGAAAACTTCGGGGTCGGATTGCACTTCGTTCGCGTATTTGCGGCGCAGGCGTTCGGCGGAAAGCTGGATGGGCGTGAGCGGATTTTTGATTTCGTGCGCGATGCGCCGCGCCACGTCGGCCCATGCCGCCTTGCGTTGGGCCGAGACGAGTTCCGACACGTCGTCGAACGTCACGACATAGCCTTTGACCTCGCTGCCCTGCATCTCAGACGACAAACGCACAAGCAACGTGCGCATCGGCTGGCCCGGACGGCGGATTTCCACCTGCCCGTCCCTCAACTTCGCGCCGCGCGGCATGGTTTGCACAAGCTCGAATATCTCCGGCGCCAGAACGCTTAAAGAATGATCGGTCAAGGCCTCGGTGTTCGTGATCTGGAAAAACTCGGCCGCCGACGCGTTCATCAGGTTGATGCGGAATTGCGGATCAAGCCCGATGACGCCCGCCGACACGCCCGACAGAACGGCTTCGGTAAAGCGGCGGCGCAAATCGAGCTGGCGGTTGGCTTCGATCAAATCGGCGCGTTGAGTTTCAAGCTGATGCGCCATGCGGTTGAACGCGCGGCCCAGCGCAGCGAGTTCGTCCTCGCTCTCTTCCGACGTGCTCACGCGCGCCGACAGATCGCCGCCGCGAAGGCGGTCCGTCGCGTTGATGAGTTCGCTGATCGGGCGGACAAGCTTCGTGGCGAAGTTCAAGCCGAACCAGATGGCGGCCATGAACAAAAGCATGGCCACCAGGACGAAGATGACGGTTATCAGAATGCGGATGCCCGAACTGTGCTCTTTCAGGTCGTGATAATCCTTCACCGCCCTTTCGGTCGCTTCCATGTGAGCCAGCACCTTGGGTTCGACGAGCCGTCCGACAAACAAATATGTATCGACGAAATTGTCGAGGCGCAGGAGCGCACGGACGCGGTCGTCCGTTTCGCTTATGAGCAGGACAACGTCGCCCTTGCGCGCGCGCTGGCGCATTTCCTCGGTAATCGGCTCGAACGACAGGGCGAACGTCAGGCCCGAACGCGCCAATATCTTGCCAGAGCCGTCGAACACGATGACTTCCGTCAGCGAGCGGAGATAGGCTTGCGCGGAAACGAGCTGGGCGAAACGTACAGGATCGCCGGAAACGATGGACGCCTGGCGGTTAAGGTCGTTGGCCATCGCCAAGGCGTCGGCGCGCAGGACTTGTTGATGCTCTTTGAGATAGGCTTGCGCGACTTCCTGCGATTCATCGAGCGCGGTGCGCACGCGTTCCGAGAACCACGCCTCAACGCCGAAGTAGAAGAATACGGCGGCGAACATCGCGACCAAAACGGCAGGAGCGGCGGCCAGAAGCGAGAACACGCTGACCATGCGGACATGGAGCCGCGAGCCTGCCTGATTGCGGCGGCGGCGCATCCAGATGGCATAGATGCGCTGGGCGACGAGCGAGCTGAGCAGCAAAAGGAATGCGAGATCAAGAACAAGCAGGATCGTCACCGTCGTCGGGTCGTTACCGAAAAACGGCCTATGCGTGAGCGCGGCGTACGTCGCGAGACTCGAAGCAATCGCCATGACCACGAGGATGATGGCGAGCTTGCCCTTGAGCCCGCTACGCGCCAACCAGATCGACAGGCGTCTTGTTATCGCGGAGCCGATCATGCGTCTTTTCCGTTCGTATTTGTGTTGGCTGCGCGTCCAACGGCAATGCCCAGTTCGCGGATTTTCTTGCGTAACGTATTGCGGTTGAGGCCGAGCAACTCGGCGGCGCGCAACTGGTTGCCTCGGCACTTGGACAATGCGACGCTGAGTAGCGGCCGTTCGATCTCGCGCAAGATGCGGCCATAGAGCCCTGAGGCAGGCAAGCCGCTGTCATGCGCGGCGAAATAATCGCGCAGATGCTTTTCAACGGAGGCGGAAAGGCTTTGAGGCTTCGTTTCTGGTTGTTCCATGGCTAGACCGTTTGTTCGACTAAGGGTTCAAAGAAATATCTAATCATTTCGCGCACTCGGGCGGGATCGCCGCAGGAATTCACCGCCGCGCGGAACTCGGACGATTTCGACAGGCCCCTGCTGTACCAGCCGATGTGCTTGCGCGCAATGCGCAGGCCCGTGTAATCGCCGTAATAAGAAAGCATCGCCTCGAAATGTTCGGTGAGCGTTTCATATATCTGCTTGAGCGACGGCGGCGACGCGTCGATGCCAAATTGCAATTTGTCCATGACCGCGCGCAAAAGCCAAGGGCGGCCATACGTCCCTCGCCCGATCATCACGCCATCCGCGCCGGAAAGCTCCAAGGCTTTAAGGGCAGACACGCCATCTGTAATGTCGCCATTGACGATGACGGGAATGTTTACGGAATCTTTCACGTGGCGTACTGCAGTCCAGTCGGCTGAGCCGTTATAGAACTGGTTGCGCGTACGGCCATGCACCGTGACCATCTGAACGCCGATGTCTTCCGCGATTTTCGCGAGACGCGGCGCGTTGATGGTCTCTGCGTTCCAGCCAAGACGCATTTTGAGCGTCACGGGAACGCTTACGGCCTTGACGACTTTTTCCAGAATGCTGGCCGCGAGTTTTTCATCGCGCATGATCGCCGCGCCCGCGAGATTGTTCACGATTTTTTTGACGGGACAGCCGAAGTTGATGTCAATGATAGGCGCACCACGGTTTTCGTTCAGTTTCGCGGCTTCGGCCATCACATCCGGTTCGCATCCGGCGATTTGGACGGCCATGGGTTGTTCGTCGTCGCCCTTCTGGACCATCTGAAGCGTTTTGCGGACTTCGCGGATCATCGCCTGACTCGCGATCATCTCGGAAACCATCAGCCCTGCCCCGTGCCTTTTCACAAGGCGGCGGAACGGCTGATCCGTCACGCCAGCCATCGGGGCCAGGATCACAGGCATATCGATCGTCACCGCGCCAAGCCTTATGGGCCGAAGGCGCGGCAAAACCGCGGCGCAATGCCGCGTTTTTTCATATTGTTGAGGTGCCGTGTCCAGCATCCGCCAGCCCTAATTGCCTAATTTTTAGGCAACCATAGCCGTGACCGCCCAGATAAGCAAGCGGTCACTTAGCGGGGTTCAGGCGTATGGTTTTTCAATGCGCGCTTGGATTTAGGCTTCGTATGACCTTTATTTCCAGTTACCGGGGGCTTTTGAACTCTTATTGACGGCGTTTTATTAAGAGCTTTCTCCGTCTCCTTTTTGAGCGCATGCCCTTCCGGAACCAAAGCATTAATCAAAGCTACGACGTAATCCAGGTATGCAACCCGGAAATTCGGATCGTATTCGGAAGGCAGTTCCAAAACGGCATCCGAAAACTCTTTCACAAGATATTCGTCGCTGGTCAATAATCGTTTCTTCTTCGCTTTTCCATGTTCATCCGCTATCGCATCGACGACCTTGTCACAGAGACCTATGACGCATTCATAATATTCACGGGTCAGCTTCCGCTCGCTCTCGGCCTTTCCGTTTTCTTCCAGACGGCATTCAAGAGAACGACCTGTGGCTTCCCTGCGTGAGATTTCATTGCTCATGCGCCTCATGCTTTCCGTTATTGCGGCGGCAGCCCCGTTCGAAGGTTCCAAACGATCAGGAAGCGGGGCGTGCGTTTTGAGAAATGCATGATAAGACGTAACCTGATCACGCAACTCTTTGTTGTCGTTGACGCTGGCTAAAAGTTGATTTCCCAACACGTGAACCATGGGCGTAATTTCGATAAAATCGGCATCGGCCACTATCTTTTCGCGCACTATGCCAAGCCCAATGTTTATCTTGCGCAACGCGTTATGCGCCTTTTTGCCTTTTTCCCCATGATCGACTGAGGCGACAAACGCCAGTTGACCGCCTACTTGCGAAGCTAAATCGAGCAATTGGGCGATAATGTAATTATCAGAACCTTTCATCGCAATAACCACACTTTGTTGGTGATAATTTTTAATTCAACCAGTATTCTTCGAGTTGTGGTCAAAATATGACGTGGTTAATTGGACGTTTCGTTTATGGCCATTTGCCGGCATTATTATGTCGCGCATGGGTTTTATTCACAAAAAAAAGAAGAGCTTGCAAAGGTTTCTCGGCTCGTTAGGTTATCAAATTTCACGAATGGATTATTCATGACGACTTGCACAGCCCTTATCGTCGCCGCCGGTTCAGGCGTGCGTTTCGGCGGCCCCGTTCCCAAGCAATATCAGGACGTGGGCGGCATGCCGATTTTGCGCCGTAGCGTTTTGGCGTTTTTGAATCATCCTTTGATCGACAACGTGCTTGTCGTGATCAACCCGACGCACCGCGAATTTTACGAACGCGCCGTTGAAGGGCTTGACCTGCCGGAACCCGTGCATGGCGGCGCGACGCGGCAAGATTCCGTGCGCCTCGGCCTTGAAGCGTTGGCCAAAACGAACAAACCCGATCTGGTCATGATCCACGACGCAGCGCGGCCCTTGATTGACACCGCAACGATCACCGCCGTGCGCAAGGCTTTGGATAGCAACCCTGCCGCAACCGCCGCGAAGCCCCTTGTCGATACGCTCAAGCGCGGCGATGGCAACCGCATCGTGGACACCATAGACCGTACGAACCTGTGGCAGATGCACACGCCGCAGGCCTTTCATTTCGACGTTATTCTTAAAGCGCATCAAGCCGCCATCGGCGAAGCCTTGACCGACGACAACGCCATCGCCGAAAAAGCGGGCGTTCCCATCATCCTTGTCAATTCGAACCCGGACAACATGAAAATCACGAACCCCGACGACCTCGACCGCGCCGCGCGTTTGCTCGGCCAGACCTTTGGCGACATCCGCACGGGCCTTGGCTTTGACGTGCACCGCCTGATCCCCGGCGACAAGATCAACCTCGGCGGCGTCGCCATTCCGCACAACCGGACGCTGAAAGGCCATTCGGACGCCGACGTGATTTTGCACGCCGTCGTGGACGCCCTGCTCGGCACGATGAGCGCTGGCGACATCGGCACGTTCTTTCCGCCCAGCGACCCGCAATGGAAAGGGGCGGACAGCGCGATTTTCGTGCGTCACGCCGTGCGCATGATCAACGAGCGCGGCGGCAGGATCGCGCACGTGGACGTGACCGTGATGTGCGAAAATCCGAAGCTTGGCCCTCACCGCGAAGCCATCCGCGCGCGCATGGCGGAATTGTTGGAAGTCAACGTCGACCGCGTGAGCCTCAAGGCCACGACGACGGAAGGGTTAGGATTCACGGGCCGCGAAGAAGGCATCGCGGCTCACGCCGTGGCAACGGTAAGGTTTGAGGGGTGAACGTTATGTTCCCGCCTGATATTCTCGATCTCGCGCAGAAGGTTATTAAACGCTATGCGGCGGAGAAGAAGCGGATCGTGACGGCGGAGTCGTGCACGGGCGGGCTGATCGCCGCCGCCCTCACCTGCGTGCCGGGATCGTCGGCGGTCGTGGAGCGCGGGTTTATCACCTACAGCAACGAAGCCAAGGTTGAAGTGCTAGGCGTGTTGCCGGAAACGCTGGACAACTTCGGCGCGGTCAGCGTACAGGTCGCCGACGCCATGGCCGAAGGCGCTTTGGAATATTCGCACGCCGATGTGGCCGTGTCGGTTACAGGCATAGCCGGGCCAGAGCCTGCCCCGGCGAAAGCCGGGGGCGGGACTCCGACAAAACCCGTTGGTCTTGTATTTTTTGGCATCGCCACGCGCGAAGGCGTGCGCTTTCACTTACAGGGGCAGTTCAGCGGCAATCGGGACCATGTCCGGATGCAAGCCGCGCATGAGGCGTTGAAGGTTCTTGAATCGCTTGCCGCCGCGCAGGAAGACTAAACGCGGAAACGATGTCCGGAACGATTTTCCTGAATGACTCGCCGGGCGCGACAAGACTGTTTTGCAGAACCGAGAGGAACAGCAGGCCCACGGCCTGCAAGCGTTCTTCAGGCGTTATGGCCCCTGTAATTTTTTTCAAGTCATTTGGCCTTATCGGCGCGATTTGCGCTTTATAAACGTCAACCAGCCACTCATGCGGTCGCGCCTCCGACCCGGAATCGATATGTATGACATGATGGCAGTCTTGAGGGCCTTTTGCGCCATGAGCGACGTAAACCACGAATTTCCCGTTTTTTCCGTTTTTCTCTACGACAATCATATCTGAAGCGTTGCTTGTCTTGATGTGGCCGACCGCCAAAGCGTCCCAAGCCGCGGCTTTTTTATCCGGTTCAACAAACTTCAACGATACGGCGGAATCGGCTTTACGAATGACGTCAAAGATCGCGCAAAGCGTCTCCTTCAAGACTTCGAGGGAAATATCCATTTTATATGTTCGCGTTTAAATAGGCAGTTCTTTCAATTTCTTGCCGCGCGTCCACCATACCAGTATCAAACGTGTGATCATGATCGCCGAAAAAATCGACGTGATAATGCCGATGGACAACGTGACGGCGAAACCCTTCACCGGCCCCGAGCCGAATATGAACATGAGCAAGGCCGCGATAAGCGTCGTCATGTTGGCGTCGATGATCGCCGACATGGCGTGTTTATAGCCCGCGTCTATGGACATCAGCACCGAGCGGCCCAAGCGCAATTCTTCGCGTATGCGCTCGAACACAAGCACGTTGGCGTCCAGCGACATGCCGATGGTCAAGACGATGCCGGCTATGCCGGGCAACGTCAGCGTCGCCTGCAAAATCGACAAAGAGGCGAAAATCAGCGCCATATTGAAAAGCAAGGCAATGTTGGCGAACAAGCCGAAAACGCCGCCATAAGTGATGAATATAAAGCTCATAGCCAACCCCAGGCCGATCAGGCAGGAAATTGCGCCAGCCTTAATGGAGTCTGCGCCAAGGCCAGGGCCGACAGTGCGCTCTTCGATGACCTTGATCGGCGCGGGCAGAGCTCCGGCCCTTAGCAAAAGAGCAAGATCCTGTGCCGATTGCGTCGTAAAGCGGCCGGAAATCACGCCGCTGCCGCCCAAAATGGGCTCGCGGATGACGGGTGCGCTGATGATCTTGTTGTCGAGAACGATAGCGAATAGACGGCCTACGTTCGTGCGGGTGGCTTCGCCGAAACGTTTGGCGCCTTGAGAGTCAAAACGGAAGCTTACGACGGGCTCGCCGTTCTGAAAGCTCGGTTGCGCGTCAACAAGCGTGTCGCCCGACACCATGATGCGCTTTTGCACGACCATAGTATGGCCGGGAAGTTCCGTAAGCGGCATGCGCTCAAGGCCCGGCGGCGGCGTGCCTGTGGGATCGTTGCTGGCGGCTTCGTCAACCAGCCGGAAGGTCAATTTAGCGGTTTGGCCCAATAGGTTTTTGATGCGCTCCGGATTGCCCTCGCCCGGCAACTGAACCAGAATGCGGTTATCGCCCTGACGCTGGATCGACGGCTCGCGCGTTCCCGTTTCGTCAATGCGGCGTCGCACGATTTCGATGGATTGGCTCATGGCAGAACGCTTGCGTTCGAGTATTTGGGAATCCGTCATCTTCACCGCAAACATCCCATCGGCATAATCAACGTCAAGCTCGCGGTCGATGTCGCGCAATATCTCGCGCGCGCGATCGGCCTGCCCGGTGTCCGTAAGCCTGAACGTGACCGCGCCGCTTTTCAGCCCCAAATCTGTGTAGCCGATTTTGGCGGCGCGCAATTCGCCCCGGACTTGATCGACCATGCTTTGCATACGCTCATCGATAACGACGTTGGTAGACACCTCGAGCAAAAGATGCGAACCGCCGCGCAAGTCAAGGCCAAGGTTGACCGTCTGCGACGGCAGGAACGACGGCAGGTTTTTCTGCATCCATTCAAGCGTTTTCGGACCCATGACGTTCGGCAAGGCATAGAGAACGCCGAGGACGCAAATGGCCGAAATGAGGATGATTTTCCATCGTTCCATATATAGCATAAGATTTTTCCCGTTTTAGTTTTTCTTTTCAGCGGCTTTTTTGGCCTGAGAATCCATGAGCGCGCTGATGGTGCTGCGAACGACCTTGACTACGACGCCGTCGGCAATTTCCACCATGGCGTAATCGTCACCTTCAAGCGCGGCGACCTTGCCGACGACGCCGCCCGAGGTCACGACCTTGTCGCCTTTCTTCAGGGCTTTGATCATGGCGGCCTGCTCGTCGAGCTTTTTCTGCTGTGGACGGATCAGAATGAAATAGAAAACCGCGAAAATGAGAAAAAGCGGCAAAAAGCGCATCAGCGACGATCCGACATCGTCGGATGGCGGCGCGGCGGCAGCCGTATCGGCCGCATAGGCGGCGCTGATCAACAGATTTGACAGACTAAACATAATTTTTTCCTTTGATGTTCATTTGCGACGTTTACTTGCGTTTCCTCTTCTTATGGAAGAATACGAAGTAAATCACCAATCCCAGCATTACCAGAGGGACATATTTCATGACATGGGGCGGCACAATCGCGGATTCTTCCATTTTTTGGTAGAACGGATCCTTCAGCGTACGCGCCTGTGTCGGCGACGGCGAAACAAGTTGCGGCAAAGTCAGCATGGGTCACCTCGCTAGTTTTTTTTGAGGAACTATAGCGGGATACGCCTAATGCGCAATATGTTTCCTAACGGCTTTCCGCCAAGGCTGTGGCGTGTTCAGACCGGTTTAACGGCGTCATGACCGGCGGGTTGACGCCTACCAACCTGCCCGGCGGAACGTCTTGAGGCTCGGTATAGCACTCAATTTCGCCAAGCGTTTGGTAGCACCAGCTTTGATGCAACGGCATGCCGTCAGTGCCCGTCATCGAGGGGGGCGGCGGCTTCCGCCAAAACGCCGGAATGCAGGCGGTCATCGTCAGAGACAGCAAAAGAAGCGCAAGGCCTTTATTCATGAGCGAAAAGATAGGGTGGCGGTCATTAATGAATGTTTAAGGGAGCCGATTCGCTAGGGTTGATCATCGTCCATATTTGGATGGCTGTCTTGAGGTTTTTCATCGGTATGCAAAACATATTTCTCCCCCAGCCAACGCCCAAGGTCTATATTGGCGCATCGCGCCCCGCAAAAAGGCCGGAACTTGTCCACGGCCGCTTTTCCGCATATCGGGCAGTGTTTTAGCATGGCCTGGCCCATCTCAACCGTCCTTAAGCGCGCTCATGACTTCATGCAGACTCGGGCCGCGACGCTGGCGCGTCAATTCGATGAGGCCGAGTTTCGTCAGGCCGAACACGTTGACGCCCGCCGGATCTTCCGCAACGGCTTTTTTCAGCGCGTTCAGAACCTTGGCGTTGTCGGGCCTAAACGCCGTCTTGAGCGCGTCGATCACGATGATCCCGGACATGTTGCGAAGACGAATTTGCCGCGCAATTTCCCGCACGGCTTGAAGATTGACCGATAAGGCATTGCCGCTCTCCCCTGCGTTGACATCGGCCACGATCATGGCTTCGGTCTCCTCAATGATGATCGAAGCGCCGCCGGACAAACCTATTTCCGGTTTTTTCAGGCCCTCCATCAAATCGTCCAATTCTGGATGCGGGGCGTGGGATAACGGTTTTAGCGCCGAAGCCCATTCGGGTTTGCGCTTCTCCAAATATTCCTGGCAAGCCGCGCAATCATCACGATGCGAAAAGATAATGGAAGCCGGCGAAACGTCTTTCAAATCGGCCAAGGCACGTTCCCAAGGGCGTGGGGGATTGACAATAACGCCCAGACCTTCTTCGACGATCGGGTTTTCGACGATGACGCCGCCCCAGGCTTTGCCTTGCCGCGCGTAACCGGTAATCTTCAGCGCCAGAATTTCTCCGGAGCGCACATGGCCCGGATTCTCGACATAAATCGTCAAGCCTTGTCCGGCTTCGCACCATGCGGCTTTGTTGCCTGCAGCAAGGCGATTGACTCGCGCACCGACAATCGCGCCAGTTAAATCCGCACGTATGAGATGATCGAAATACAGATCGCATAGTTCATCGCCGCGCCATACGGCCACGCGCCACAAATTTTCAAAACGGTCGCAAGTCAAAGAAACGATCATATTCGGCACCCGCACGCACGCAGCATTTGCGCGACTTCGAAAAGAGGCAAACCAACAATGTTTGAATAGGAACCTGAGATAAAGCGGATGTGCGCGGCGGCATGACCTTGAATGGCGTAGCCTCCCGCTTTGCCGATCCCCTCGCCGCCCTTTATATATTTTTCGATGTCGGCTTCGGTCACGCGATTGAATGTGACTACGCTGTCGGAAACGCGTTGAAGAATTTTGCCTTGGGGCGTCCGTATCGCTACGCCCGTATAAACATGATGGCGGCGGCCCGACATGAGTTGCCAACAACGGCGCACATCATCGTTCGTTTCAGCCTTGGACAAAATGCGGCGACCACAGCCAACGACAGTATCGGCGGCCAACACGATACCCTTAGTCGTTTGAGGCAAGACGGCTTTCAGTTTTTCAAGCGCCAACCGCTGGGCCAAGTGGCGCGGCAATTCACGCGGCAACGGCGTTTCGTTGATATCGGCATGCACGATCTTGTCGGGCACAATGCCAATGTCTTTCAATAACGCCAAGCGGCGCGGCGAGGATGAGGCCAAAATAAATTGATGTTGCGGCATACTATTATGAGTACAGACCCTAACGGTTAACTATTTTCTTCTTCAGCTTATACACGAAGGAAATGACTTCCGCCACTGCGCGGTAATGCTCGGGCGCGATGATATCGTCGACCTCGACCGTATCGTAAAGGGCGCGGGCCAGAGGCGGGTTGCTGACCAGAGGAACCTCGTTTTCCTCGGCCACGGCACGGATGCGCTCGGCAATACGGTTAATGCCCTTGGCAACCACCTTTGGCGCGGCCATGGACAAATTGTCGTATTGAAGCGCGACGGCATAGTGGGTCGGGTTAGTCACGACCACGTCGGCCTTTGGCACTGCGGCCATCATACGCCGCCGCGCGCGTTCCAGACGGATCGACCGCAGGCGGCTTTTGATCATCGGATCGCCTTCCATCTGCTTGTATTCGTCCTTGACCTCTTGCTTGGTCATGCGCAGGCCTTTGTAATACCGCATGCGCTGATAGACGATGTCCGCCACGGCGATCAGCGTCACCACCAGCATGATGATGACGATCAGGTGAATCGCCTCTTTATGCAGAAACCGGAGTATCTGAATAATGTCGAAACCGATCATATGGGGCATGACGTTGAACAGCGGCCACAGGACGAAAAAGGCCACGATGCCGACGACGACCAGCTTGACGAAGCTCTTCAGCAATTCGGCGAGAGCCGCCGTCGAAAAAATGTTCTTGAGGCCTTTCAATGGATTGAGCTTTTCAGGATGAAACTTGACGTTCGCGGTGTTGAAGTAGAAACCGGTCTGCACCATGGTTCCGATAATGACAGAAGCCGCCAGAAGGCTGAATACGATGATGGAAGCCAGACCGACCTTGCCCAGCACATTAGCCAACGCATGTTGAATGCCGTTGCCTTCAAGGCTTATGGCGTGCGGCATTTCGATGAAGGGACGCAGGCTCCCGACGAGCTTGCCGCCCATGTCGGGGATCATCCATGTGATGACGATAAGAACGCTGATGAAGAGCCACCACGTCGCCATTTCGCGGCTTATGGGCAACTGGCCTTCGTCGCGCGCTTCGTCGAGCCGCTTTTGGGTCGGCTCTTCTGTTTTTTGGTCCTGATCTTCCTCGGCCATCTACTTCACCATAAGGCCGGATAGCGATGAATCGAAAAAGCGGAGCCATACCGAGAGCATCATTCCCATCGTGGCCGCAAACAACGCCATGCCGGCGATTATCTGCACAGGCAGAGCAACGAGAAACAATTGAACCTGAGCCACCATGCGCTGCATGAATCCGAGCGCGGTGAACAGCAACAAACCTATGACCAAAAACGGCGCGGCGATTTCAACGCCGACGAGAAAGCTTTTGCTGACCATTTTTATATAAGCGTGCGTCATGTCATCGGTCATAAGCTGGCCGCCCGGCGGAAACAGCTCATATATATGAAGCAGCCCGCGCAGCATGAGATGGTCGAGGCCCGTTATAAACAACAGCGTCACCCCCACCGCCCCCAAGAACGCGCTGGGCAACGCGCTTTGCATGGCTTGCGCAGGGTTCAGGATCATGGCGTTCGACAAGCCGACCTGAACGGCGATGATCGCGCCTGCCGTTTCGATGGCGGAAACAAGCAAACGCAAAACGGAGCCGACGAAAATGCCGATGAACGCCTCGACCACTATGAGATAAACGAGGCCCGTGACGGTTTCCGGCATTTTGGGGATAAGCGGCATCAACACGGGCATCAACAAAAGGCTGAGAACAAGCGCGAACATCAACCTGATGCGCGGCGTGACATAGGCCTCGCCGATGCCGGGGAACAGCATGATCGCCGCGCCGAGGCGCATGAAGATCATCAGAAAGGGGAAAACGTGCCCGGATAATTGCGCGTCGAGGTTGACGGTGACCATCGCAGCTACCCGCTTGTGCCGATCTGGACGATCCGGTCGGTCAGCGATTTGGTAAAGCCGCCGAGCGTCGACATCATGAACGGCAGCAGCCAAATGGTCATCAGAAAGATCACCAGCATTTTCGGGATAAACGCCAGCGTCATTTCCTGAATCTGCGTGACGGCTTGCAACAGCGACACCACGACGCCAACGATCAGTCCGGCCAGCAACACAGGCCCGGCCACCTTGAGCATGACCATGATGGCTTCGCGGCAAATTTCAATGACTTCGGCTTCGTTCATGCTCGGGATTAAGATTCGGATTGTTGGCCAAGATAGTTTGAATCAGGTGTCGATAAATCTCAACACCTAATTCAACGACAAGCTGGGAACATATCCCTTATTCCGTCGCGCGTAACCCTAGTTCTTCAACGGCTTGCCCGTGTTCAGCATAGCCTCGATGCGCGCGGCGGTTTCAGGCATTTTAACGAGGCGCATGAACTCGCGGCATTCAAGATCCATGATTTGCTTCTCCGATAGCGGCCCCGATCCGCCATCTCCGCCGCAGAGCACCGTCGCCAGCGCGTTCCAGATTGTCATGTCGTGCGGCGACGCTTTGCCGGCGGTCTTGGCCGTTTCGATCAACAGTTCTATAGCCGCGCGGCCCGATTTCCCCGGCAGACTGAGCCTATTCTCTACGGGCGGACGGTAACCTTTAACCAAATCGAGCACCTTTTGCTTCGCATCAAACAACAAGCGGTCTTTGTTGATCGTGATCGCGTCCGTCGGTCGCAGAAATTGCCAATCCACAGCGTCGGCGGCCGTTTTGGACATTGTCGCCGCGCTGATCGTCGAAAACGTCTGATTGACCGGCGGTGCCGAGCCGCCCCGCTTTTGGGCTTCAAAAGCCCGTCCCAGCATTTGCGCGCAACCGCCCCAGCCGGGGATCAAGCCCACATTGGCTTCGACCAAACCAACCTGAAACTCCGTATAGGCCTGAACCGCCGAACAGTGCAGCGTGATCTCGCACCCTCCCCCAAGCGCCATGCCCATCGGCGCGGCCACGGATGGAAACGGCGCGAAGCGCAACGCGTTATAGGAAGATTGACCGTGACGAATGACTTTTTCTATGGCGTCGAACTTGTTGTTCTTGATGCCGTCCATAAAGAAATTGAGATTCGCGCCGACAGAGAAATTAGGCCCTTCGTTGTGGATCACGAGACCTTTGAACGGCCCGCGCCCGTCACCGATCAGCTCGATCGTTTTGTCGAGCATATTGAAAACGTCGTCGTCGATAGCGTTCGCCTTGGACGTGAACTCAAGACACAGAACGCCGTCGCCGATATCCCACAGGTTCGCCGAAGCGTTGGCGAGCATCGGTTTACTGGCGAGCTTGATGTCGGACAGCAGCAATACGCCCGGAGCACGTTTGACAGGCGAGTATGATCCCTGAAGCGTCAAAAATTGCAGCTTGCCGCCTTCGACGCGATAGAAGGATTTGTCGGAGGCGACACGCAATAATTCGGGAACCGGGCGGTTTTCCTTCAACAGTCGTTGCATCATCCAGCCCGCCCCGATCTTGTCGATCAATTCGAAAGGTCCGAACTGCCAGTTGTAGCCCATGCGCATGGCCTCATCGACGCCCGTGATGTCGGGAACGGTCGCAGGTACAAGCATAAACGCGTACGACAACGTTTCGGATAACACGCGCCACGCGAACTTGCCGATCTTGTCCTCGGCTTCGCACAGCGCGCGCAGGCTCTTGCCTGCATTGATTACGGTCTGACTCTTCGATTCCACCGACTCGGCATATTGACCCGTTTGCAGGTTGACGGATTCCTTCACCTTGCCCTTGTCGTTCTTGACGAAGCGGAAGAATCCGCCTTTGCCTTTGCGGCCCGTGTAGCCGCTGGCGATCATCTTCGTGAACAACGGCGGCTCGCGGTACATGACGCAGTACGGATCGTTGGGCGCAAGCGCGCCGACGAGGCTCTTGCCGATGAGCTGCATAAGGTCGATGCCGATCAAATCGAGCAGCCCAAAAACGCCCGTGCGGGGAATGCCCATAGGCTTGCCGCAAACTTCGTCGGCCTCCTCGACCGTGAGGCCGAGATCCAACGCCGCGTTGACGGCGGATTGCAACCAGAACATGCCAAGACGGTTGGCGATAAAACCCGGCGTATCGTTACACGGGATAACGCCCTTGCCTAGTTTGCGGTCACAGAAATCGCGCATAATCTCGATGACGTCCGCTTTCGTCTCCGGCCCGGTCACCAGTTCGAGCAAACGCATGTAGCGCACCGGATTAAAGAAGTGCGTGATGAGGAAATCTTGCGCGAACGCGGGAGACTGGCCCTCGATCAATTTGCCCAGCGGAATAGTCGATGTGTTCGAGGAGACGATAGAGCCAGGCTTGCGAACGGCGTCTATTTTTTTATAAAGGTCGCTCTTGATCTGGAGATTTTCCAGAACGGCTTCGACGATCCAGTCCACGTCGCGAAGCTTGTTCAAATCATCGTCGAGATTGCCGACGGCGATAAGTTTGGCGTTATTGGGATGCATAAAAGTAGACGGCTCGGCCTTTTGCAGCTTTTCCAGCGCGCCCTTGGCCAGCATGTTGCGATCGGTTGCGTCCTTCGGCACGATGTCCAGCAGCAGAACAGGCACGCCGGCGTTGGTTATATGCGCGGCGATCTGGCTCCCCATCACGCCTGAACCGATAACGGCTACTTGTTTGATATCTCCAGACATAAGTTAATCTCCCGAAATTTCACGGACAATCAGGGCCTAAAGGCCCGACAACGCTTGCAAGAAAGGTTAAGCGGACGAGAACGAAGAAGGTTACCGACTATAATATATACCGGCTAGATCGAAAACGAAGCTTTTATTCTATTGCCTTTCACAGGATCGGCATTAGCATACCCCTATCGCATCAATACGTTACAGGGATCAGGTATGAAAAAATTTAAAGTCGCCGTTGTCGGCGCGACAGGCAATGTCGGTCAGGAAATGCTCAAAACGCTCGCCGAGCGCGAATTCCCCGTCAGCGAAGTCTACGCCCTCGCCTCGGCAAAGTCGGCCGGCGGCGAAGTCAGCTTCGGCGAAGATCAAGTCCTTAAGGTGCAAGACCTCGCCAAGTTCGACTTTAACGGCGTCGATATTTGCCTGTCGTCGGCCGGCGCAAAAATATCGGCCGATTTTGCGCCGCGCGCAGGAGCCGCCGGTTGCGTCGTCATCGACAACACGTCTCACTTCCGCATGGATCCGGATGTGCCCTTGGTCGTGCCGGAAGTGAACCCGCAGGCGATCGCCGATTATAAAAAACGCAACATCATCGCCAACCCGAATTGCTCCACGATCCAGATGCTCGTCGCGCTCAAGCCTTTGCACGACATCGCAACGATCAAGCGCATTGTCGTCGCGACCTATCAATCCGTCGCGGGCGCGGGCCGCGAGGCAATGGACGAGCTCTTCACGCAAACGCGCGCCATTTTCGTGAACGACCCGCTGGTTAAGGAAATATTCCACAAGCAAATCGCTTTCAACTGCATCCCGCAGATCGACGTGTTCATGGACGACGGCAGCACAAAGGAAGAATGGAAAATGGTGGTCGAGACGAAGAAAATCCTCGACTCCAAGATCAAGGTGACGGCCACCGCCGTGCGCGTGCCCGTGTTCATCAGCCATTCCGAAGCCGTGAACGTCGAGTTCGAAAAGCCGATCAGCGCCGACGAAGCGCGCGCTGCTTTGAAAAAAGCGCCGGGCGTGACAGTGATCGACCGCAAGCACGAGGACGGTTTCGTGACGCCGGTCGAAACGGCGGGCGAGGATAACGTTTATGTCAGCCGCATTCGCGAGGACATAACGGTCGAACACGGCCTGAACATGTGGGTGGTCGCCGACAACTTGCGCAAAGGCGCAGCATTGAACGCCATTCAGATCGCTGAACTTCTTGCCAAGGATTATTTATAAGGTTTGCCGGACATCGTATCGCGCAAACCGCAACATGGACAAAACAATGATCGGCGAATTAATTGAGCCCTATTCCTGGGCCAGATGTGCTGAACAGGCTTATGCGGAAGGGAATGTAGTCTATGCCCTTTCGTGCATAGTCGAAGCGGCGAAGGAAGCTTCGGCAGAAAGCTCTTCACGCGAAGACCATCTCAAGACAGCTGTAAAATGGGCAAGCGAAGTCGCCGAAATTCAACCGGACGTTGCGAGCTTGCGCCTTGACAACATTATCCAATTAGCCCCGCCTCAAGGCGTTATCCGGCAAGAGGCCCTACGTTTGCGCAAAGACCTTGATCGAAAGCCCTTAAGGGGCTTATTGACCCGCCTTTTGAGTCCTTTTCGTTTTAACGTTTAGTTTTGACCGTCATCATAAATAAGGAGCCTTCCATGACAACTAACATCGGCATTATCGGCTTTGCCGGAAAAATGGGCCAGGCCATCGCTCAGGCCGCGATGAGCAACCCCAACGCTACGCTTGTTGGCGGCGTCGATCGAGCGCTCACGCCGGAACTCAAAAAAACATACGCAGATTTGTTGCTGACGGATAAAGCCGACGAGCTTTTTCCGAAATGCGACGTCGTGATCGATTTTTCCTCGCCGAACGCAACGGCGGAAATCGCCAGACTGACGGCGCAACACGGGAAGGCTCTTGTTTGCGGGACGACGGGGCTGGATGAAGAAGGCAAAGCCGCGCACAAGGAAGCCGCGAAGAAAGTTCCCGTGCTTTACGCCACAAACACGAGCCTTTCGCTGGTCGTGATGAAGCAGCTCGTGAAGATGGCGGCGAAACTGCTGCAGGATCAGGATTACGATATCTCGATCCTCGACAAGCATCACCGCACGAAAAAGGACGCTCCGTCAGGCACGGCCAAAACGCTGGGCGAGTTCGCCGTCGCGGGCAACAACGGCAAGCACGAACCGCAATACGCCGCCATACGCGCCGGATTCATCGTCGGCGAACACGAAGTGCAGTTCACAGGACAAGGCGAAATTATCAACCTTTGCCACAGCGTCACAGACCGCGGCGTTTTCGCGCGCGGCGCAGTCCATGCGGGCCTGTGGCTGAAGAACCAAGCACCCGGACTTTACGGCATGGATGATGTTTTAAAAACCGGTTAGGCCGGGCCCCCTCCCTGAGGGCCAACCCCTTGATTGGATAGACCTAAGCCCGGTTTGCCGCCTTGGCGCCAAGGAACGCTATGCGCCGCCGATCCTTGGAGCGGTGGTTTCCCCACAGCGGCCGCCCCACTCGCACACGCCGCTCGACGCAAAAGCGCCGTTCAATTTTATGTTTTTTGCGGAAATCCTCCGCAAACGATGTGTGGGTTTCCACATAGGCTTGGGATGCAAGGAACTTTTTCAGAGCATCGCAATTTAGATTGTCTATGTTTAGGCTGATCATCTGCTTATCTCCTCCTTTCTGCCGTGTTAGCGATTTCCGTCAGGATGAGAACATGCAAACTTTAATACTATCATTCATTGCGCGTTGAAGAAACCTTTTAGAGACTAAGATAATTGCGATTTCGATATGGATGACGGCGGCATCGTATTTTTGACCTGAAATACGGACAAAAAATACAACCTGAAATTTCCACGAACCGCTCGTCCCATAAACACGCGATCAACCGCCCGCTATTATGCAATACGCGAGTCGATGACTGAAAATACGAAGAATTTTCGTACCCTGGAAAACGCAGTTTTTTGATTTCAGTGGCTTACGCCGCGTCTTTGCCAACGTGCGCCGGCATGTCGAGCAAAGCGCCGGCCATCGCGTCCTTGAGAAGCTTTTCCGTATTCTTGCTGACCGGAACCATCGGCAAACGCAATTCATTGCGGCATTTGCCGAGCAGCGAAGCCGCGTATTTCACGGGCGCGGGCGACGTTTCGACGAACAGAGCCTCGATAAGCGGCCTCATTTGATCGTTGAGTTTCTGCGCCGTGGCGATGTCGCCTTTCTTCCAGGCTTCCTGCATCTTGACCATAAGCGAAGGAGCGATATTCGAGACGACCGAGATGACGCCCTGACCGCCCTCGGCCAAAAACGCCAGAGCCGTTTCGTCGTTGCCGGAAAGCTGGATAAAATCCTTGCCGCACATTTTTTGCGTTTTCACGACGCGCGACAAATCGCCCGTCGCGTCCTTCACGCCGACGATGCGCGGCAACTCGGCCAAACGCGCCATCGTTTCGATCGTCATGTTGATGACGCAACGGCCCGGAATGTTGTAGATGACGATGGGCAAGCCCGTGCGGTCATGGATGGCTTTGTAGTGCTGGTACAAGCCTTCCTGCGTCGGTTTGTTGTAATAAGGCGTGACGTGCAGCGCCGCGTCCGCGCCGAGCTTCTCGGCCATTTGGGTCAAATGGATCGCGTGTTCGGTATTGTTCGTGCCGCATCCGGCGATGACGGGCACTTTGCCTTTCGCCACTTCGAGCGTAGCGCGGATGACCAATTCATCGTCGGCGTCGAACAACGTCGGGGATTCCCCTGTCGTGCCGCACGGCACGACGCCATGGATGCCTTCGTTCAATTGCCATTGCACGAAATCCTGCAACGCCTTGCTGTCCACCGCGCCGTTTTTGAAGGGCGTTATCAGGGCAGTGATGGCTCCGTGTATCGGCAAGGTCGTCATGGTCATTTCCTCCGGCGGGGATGTGTGGTCGTTATACGGCTCAATATTAAGCGTTTTTTTACCTTTTGATCAATGAGGGAAAAGCGGCTCTTCAGAAAACGTTAACGGCCCATCTTAATGAAAAGGCTCAAAAAAGCGGTTTTATATTTTTGTAAGCTTATTCGGGCATAATGAATGCATATATTGCGCATTAAGTATTGGGAGCCGATTATGACCTCATCCGTTACCCCGCCTTCTGCCGGCGAAGTTGCCGCAGCCCGCATAGAACGGATTCGCCATGAACGCGCCAACGCCGCCGCCGAGGCCGCGCGCACGGAAAAGAGGGAACCACCCCCTCCCCCGCCCCGCGAATCCGGGCGCGGCCGCAGCGTCGATCGCTCTGCTTAAGAATTTTTCGATCCGTTTCTAATGAAAACCGCCCCGGTTTTAGGGGCGGTTTTTTATTGAGCCATGCGCAAATCAGGTTATTCCCTTGTTTTTCGAGAAGGTGTTGCGCACGCGGGCGGCTCTGCCTAAGATGCGGCACTATCCATCTAGACAATGAGTTCGCACTCTTATGGCCACTTTGTCGCCTCCATCGCGGGTGCAACGGCCCCTCTCGCCGCACCTTAGCATTTACAAGCCGCAGATGACTTCGGGCTTGTCCATCTTTCACAAAATCACAGGCGTTGCGCTGGCGGGACTGCTTGCCGTCATCGTCGCGTGGCTCGTCATCGTCGCTTGGATGCCGGAATGGTACGAACCCTTCGTTTGGCTTTGCACGACATGGATAGGCCGTATCTTTTTTATCGGAATGACGTGGGCGTTTTTCTATCACTTCAGCGTCGGTGTCCGTTATTTGTTTTGGGCGGCCGCATGGGGATTGTCGCTTAAGCATGTCTATTTGTGGGGCTATGTCGCGTTGACGTTTTCATTCCTCGCAACCGGCGCGGTTTGGACGGCGATTTTCATGGGAGGCGCGCCATGACCCGGCAAAACCCCATGCCGCATAAGTCGCCTGTTGGTCAGGTACGCGGCCTAGGTTCTTCGAAAACCGGAACGCAGCACTGGTTTATGATGCAGATCACGACGGCTGCGTTGATACCGTTGACGCTTTATCTATTGGGATCGTTTTTATGCGGGGTGGTCATTCACCCCACAGGAGAAGGCATTGACGCCGCTCTGGCATGGCTCGGCAATCCAGTTAACGGCATCGCCATGTGCCTTATGATCCCGACGGCTCTTTTCAACAGCTTCGATTACATCATCGGCGGCTTGTTCGAAGATTACGTGCATCATCCCGTTTTGAACGCCCTTGGCATCACGGTCTCGAAATTTGCAGGCGTTACGCTAGCCATCGTTGGCGTCGTCGCCGTATTGAAAATCATGTTGGGAGCCTGAACCGCATGTCTAAAGCTTACCCGTTGACAGATCACGCCTTCGACGTCGTGGTGGTGGGCGCAGGCGGCGCAGGATTACGCGCGGCTTTCGGCATGGCGGAAAAAGGTTTGCGCGTTGCATGCGTTTCAAAAGTCTTCCCGACGCGCAGCCACACGGGCGCGGCGCAAGGCGGCATCGGCGGGGCGTTGGGTAATGTCGAAAAGGACGATTGGCGCTGGCACATGTACGATACCGTGAAGGGTTCGGACTGGCTCGGTGATCAGGATGCTATCGAATACATGTGCCGCGAGGCCGTACCGACGCTTATCGAGCTTGAGCACTTTGGCGTGCCGTTCAGCCGCACGGCGGAAGGAAAGATTTTCCAGCGCGCTTTCGGCGGCATGACGTCGAACTTCGGCAAGAAAACGATACGCCGCACTGCCGCGGCCGCCGACCGCACGGGTCACGCGATTTTGCATACGTTGTATCAACAAGCTCTGAAACACAAAGTCGATTTCTTTGACGAGTTCTTCGCGCTCGATCTAATCATGGATGACGACGGCGTTTGCCATGGCGTTGTTGCATGGAACCTTGACGACGGCACTATTCACCGTTTCCGCGCGCATATCACCGTGTTGGCGACGGGCGGTTATGGCCGCGTTTACGCCTCAGCAACAGCAGCGCATTCGTGCACTGGCGACGGCAACGCCATGGCGTTAAGGGCCGGTCTCGCTTTGCAGGACATGGAGTTCGTGCAATTTCACCCGACGGGCGCCTATGGCAGCGGCATTTTGATCACCGAAGCCGCGCGCGGCGAAGGCGGTTTTCTCACCAACGGCAAGGGCGAAAGGTTCATGGAGCGCTATGCGCCCCAGGCCAAAGACCTCGCCAGCCGCGACGTGGTGAGCCGTTCGATGACGATGGAAATCCGCGAGGGACGCGGCTGCGGTCCCGGCAGGGACCATATCCTTTTGCATCTTGAGCACATGGACCCCAAGCTTATCCACGAGCGTTTGCCCGGCATCATGGAATCCGCGTTAACGTTCACGGGCATCGATTTGACGAAAGAACCGGTTCCCGTCGTGCCGACCGCGCATTACTGCATGGGTGGAATCCCGACCAACATGTTCGGCGAGGTGATTTCGCCGATGGCGGACAACGCCGACGCCATCGTGCCCGGCTTGATGGCCATAGGCGAGACGGCTTGCGTTTCTGTGCACGGCGCCAACCGTTTGGGATCGAATTCTCTTCTCGACATCATCGTTTTCGGACGCGCGGCGGCGATTCGCGCGACGGAACTCATCAAGCCCGACATGGCGCACCGCGATTTGCCAAAGGACGCAGGCGACAACGCTTTGGCGCGTTTTGACTGGCTGCGCAACACCGTGGGCGACGTCACGACCGCCGAGTTGCGCAATGAGATGCAGAACATCATGCAAACCGAATGCGGCGTGTTCCGCGACGGCAAAACGCTTTCCGCCGCGCAAAAGCAAATCCGCGCAGCATGGAGCAGCCGCAACCATCTGAACGTTTCGGATAAATCGTTGATCTGGAACTCTGACCTGATGGAAACGCTGGAGCTCGACAACCTGCTGCATCAGGCGATTGTTACCGTTGACGGCGCGGCCAACCGCAAAGAGTCGCGCGGCGCGCACGCCCGCGAGGATTACCCCACACGCGACGACGAGAATTTTCTAAAGCACACTGTGGCGTGGCTTGACGAAGACGGCAAAACGAAATTGTCTTTCCGCCCCGTGCATTTGAAGCCGCTTACCGAGGAAGCGCCCGACATGCCGCCCGTGGCGCGGGTGTATTAGGATGAAGCAATGCCAGCCTTAAAACCAAAAAAAAATAACACGGCGCTTACTATCATTCGTCCGATTGAAGGGCTGATCCATATCATTCGTAATCAAAGAGTTATGCTTGACTCCGATCTGGCCGCTTTATATGGCGTCACGACAAAAGCGCTCAATCAGGCCGTGCGGCGCAATCTGGAGCGGTTTCCAGATGATTTTATGTTCCAACTAACCTCAAC
>CAZVCG010000012.1:0-52093 GCA_964626265.1 uncultured Rhodospirillaceae bacterium
ATTCCCTTGAATCATCAATCGCTTAACGCTAGGTTAATTGGGTCTGGACCCTAAGTGGATTATTTGGCCTGCCTTAACCGAATTCACCCGGCGGGGGGTCGATGGGGACGTTGAGTTCCTCAAGCAACAGCTCTTCGTTCGTGAGCTTCATCTGGCCGATGGTGAAGTGTTCCGGCGCGCCGAGTTCGGGGTCGTACACGTCCATTTCATAGGGCGCGACCTTGATGTCGGTGCGGAACAGCGCGTTCTTGAAAACGACCGTGCAGGTCATCGTGAACAGGTTGTCGCGGCCAATGCCTTTATAAGTCACGGGCATCAGGTTGGCGGCGACGTCGGCTTTTTCCTTGTCGTTGGCGTCGGGCAGCCAGACGACGTCTTCCGGATTTTCCACGATGATGAAACGGCCCAGCTGGCCGCGCACGTAGTGGAAGAAGAACTTGGCATAGGGGATGAGCGTCTTGCGGTCGAGCTTGATCGGCGCGCGTTCGTTGACGCTGTAAATAGGCTCGTTCGTCCAGTTCATCAGGCTTACGTCGCCGGGCTTATAGAGCATATAACGCACGTTCGGCGGCGGCAGCGTCATGTCGGTGAGCGCATAGAACTTGTGTTCGGGGTAAAAGGGCAGGGGAGCAACCTGAACCAAAGTCTTGTCGAGCGGCAGGGTGACGGGCGCGATTTCGGGGGCTATGGCGGCCAACAGCTCTTTCGTAGCGTCGGGGGTAAGCGCTTCAAAAACAAGATCTTTCATTGAAAACAACTCCTGAGGACAAACTAGCTCTGTAGTGTAAGGCCGTAAGGTTAGCGAATTATTGAAAGCCTGTCATCAGGTCTTCACAATCGTCGCCAGTTCGTTGGCGACGTCGCTGGCGCTCAGCGAAATGCGCGCGTCGAGCATACGGCTGACAAGGTCGCGCAGGCCGTCCTTATCGCCCGCGGCGCGCAGCTTTTCGCCGTCGGCGACCATGGCCTTGAACTCGTGCCGGTCCGGGAACAGAAACGGTTCTTTCGACAGGCGCAGGAACCACGTCAGGACGTAATCCGGATCGCGCCACGCGATGCTGAAGAACAACGTGCGCATGTCGCCGAGGCGCATTCTGGCCACATCGAACGACGACGCGTTGTCGTCGTCCACGATCTTTTGGACGGCCTGGGCGTAATTGTCGAAGCGCTCGTTTTCTTCGTTGTTCGCCTTGCCGCGTACCACGCGGTTATAGGCGGCGATCATCTTGCCGAGCTGGCGTTGCAGCATCGGTCCTCCGTGTTTCTTTGCCAGACGCGCGATGTCCTGACGGATGAAGCGTACTTCCTCGACGACGCGGCGAAGGGCTTCGGGATCGCTTGCGCCTTCTCCGAGCATTTCGCTTTGTTCGTCTATTCGCGTTTTCAAAAGTTGGACTTCGGGGCCGCCTTCGGGGCCGAGCGCAGCCGCCAAATCGCCCCAGTCTTCTTCGCCGCGTTTCAGCACTTCGGCTGCGAAGGCCGTGCCGTTCTTTTCGTCAAACGAGATTTCGCCCGCTTGCGGCGCGTAGAAGCGCGGCACGCGCAAATCGAGCGCATTAGCGGGCAGACGCACTGTGGCTTGCAGGATGCCGCCGTCGCTCATGCGCCAGTCGAAAATAATCGGGTCGCCCGCGCGGATGACGTTGCCGGGCGGCAAATCCTGGCCCTCGATGCGGAAGAGGCCGACGCAAAGGTTCAGGTCAATGCGTTCCGGATATTCTACTTGAAACAGCTCGAAATTGATCGAGCCGGCGCCGCCGGACTTCAGGTCGCGGCCCGCCAAGAATTTCGCCTGGCCCGTTGCGGGCAGCGCCGCGCCTTTCTTGATGAGCGGGTGCAGTATGTTTTCTTTTGAATCCGGCTTGGCCAAAGCCTTGACGGCGATAGTCTGGGCGGCATGAATGATGCCTGCCGTGGCGATGACGCGCGTGATGACCAAAATGTGATCGTGTTCGGCGAGATGATGGCCGGACTCGTCCATGACGCGGACGGCGAACTCGTGCGCACCAGCCTTGGAAAGCGGCACCATGATTGTCAGATTGTCGGCCAGCGGCAGAAGGCCGGAATCCCAACGTTCGGTCGTCAGGCGGATCTGGCGCGGCTTGTCGAGCTGTTCCGCCACGCGCACCGTAATTACGGTCTTTTCCTCCGAGGTGCGCTGGGCGTAATCGAACACGAGACGCGGCTCTTTGGGCGTAGGAGTCGAGGCCAACGCCGGCTTCGGCGCGCTGCCACCGGGGGCTGTTTTGGCGTCGTCGCTGTCCCACTCGCGGCTTTCGCAGTAATAGGCGGCACCAATGGCAACAGCCGTCATGGGATCTGTCTTCAGGTCGGCGGCGATGCCGAGCTCATTCGACACCATGTGGCGGATCATGGGCGTGCGCGTAGGTCCGCCAATGAACACGATGCGGTCGATGTCTTCGCGCGCCACTTTGTTCTCTTCGAGCATCGCCTTGATCATGTCGATGGTCTGTGTGACAGGCTCGCGGATCAATTCTTCGAGTTGCGCACGGGTGATCGGCGCGTCGAGGAAGATTTCGGCTTCGCTCTGATCCATCATGCGGACTTCGTCGTCCGAGGCGAAAATGGAGGCTTCTTCGAGCGAGGATAAATCAATCTTGGCTTTTTCGGCGGCCATCTGCGCGATGCGGATCAAACGGCGGTAGGCCGGATCGCGCATGAAATTGTCGGGAAGGTCGAAGTTGGCGATCAGCCACGGGCGGATGATATCGCTTACGATTTTGCGATCGAAATCGCGACCGCCGAGCATGTTGATGCCCTGCTGCGCGACGATAGTAACTTCGCCGTCGACGGATTCGGCCAGCGCCACGTCGAACGTGCCGCCACCCAAATCGTAAATCAGGAATTTGCCGGAACGTTTCGCGCCCGCCATCGAAGCCAGCGCGGCGGCGACGGGTTCTTGCAGCAAGTCGACGCGTTCGAGGCCTGCGGCTTTCGCGGCGCGCAGCGTGGCCTCGGACTGCATCTGGTTGAAGGCGGCGGGAATCGTAATGATCGCGCCGTCGAAACTTTCTTCGCCTGTTTCCGTGGTAGCCTGATTGAGCAATTGGCGGATGATGTCGGCCGAGCATTCTTCGGGGGTTAGCGAAAGGTCGGCATCCTTGATTTCGATCGGCGTGGCCGTGCCCATCAGGCGTTTGAAACCGCTGGCGACGTTTTCAGGATTGATCAGGCCCTGATCATAGGCGCGGCGGCCATAAAGGCGATGCCCGCGCTTATCGACGTAAATGACCGAAGGAAGGACCTCGCCCCCGTCTGCGGGACGGAACACGCGAACGTCGCCGTCCACGAAACCCGCGATAACGCTATTCGACGTACCAAGATCAATGCCGATATACATTTGTTCTATATAGCCTGTATTGCTTAACGAAGGTTTGCCCAATTGTTGCAATTAGGTAAAGATTATGCAAGTGGCTCAATAGGTTAAAGGACCTAGGCGTTAACCATAAATTGACAAAGAAAGCCTTGCTTGTCCGCAACGTCGCATGTGCCTTGAAAGGACCGAAAGTAATTCGAGCAAAATATTCAACGAAACTATAAAAAAGACGGTTTTTCAGAATGAGGTTTTTTGCTCATGCAAAAAAATTTCCATTCGATTATACATGCAGATTAATAGAATGCTAACAAGTGTGAACATTGATTGAAACTGAAAATTTTTTCAGGCTATCGACTCAAGCAAAATAGATCCTGTCTTCTTTGCTTTATTTTTCTCCCGATTTCATCAATAATGCCGCATGAGCTGCAAACCCAATCAGCATCGAATATCGAACATGCTGCGAACCGCAGGTGTTCGTCCGACCCAGCAACGTACGGCACTAGCGTCATATCTCTTCAACGGCATGCATAAGCATGTGACGGCTGAGATGATCTATGCCGCTACGCGGAAGGGCCGCTCTTCAGTTTCGCTAGCCACCGTGTACAACAATCTGCATCAATTCGCCGAGGCGGGTTTGTTGCGCGAGATATTGGTCGATCAGAAGTTCCGCTATTTCGACACGAACGTGACGGAGCATTTCCATTTCTTCGATGAAGATACAGGCCGCTTGTCCGACGTGACGGACATGAATATGCGTTTAAAGAAATTGCCGCCCATTCCTCACGGCAAACGCGTGATGAGCGTTGACGTCGTCATCAGACTTTCAAAAGACAATTAAGCTGACTCGTCAATCTGAGCGCTGACGCAAAGCTTCGTCGGCTTGCGCGATGATTTCCTGCAGAATGGCGGCAACGGGTTTTTCTTCCGTCACCATGCCGACGCTTTGACCCGCCATGACCGAGCCGTTCGCGACATCGCCGTCGATCGCTGCGCGGCGCAAAGCGCCCGCCCAGAAATGCTCAATCTCAAGCTGCGCCGCTTCTTTTGAAAGTTCGCCGTTGTCGAAACGCGCGATGACTTCGCGTTGTTTGTCGAGAAACGCGCGCACGCCTTCGTTGACGATGGCTCGGACGGGGATGACTGGAAAACGCGGATCAAGTTGCGGCGACGGTTGCGCGTCGCGCGCGGCGGCGCGGATGAAGGCCTTTTTGAAATCAGGATGTGCAACGCATTCCGTCGCGCACACGAAACGTGTACCGAGCTGGACGCCCGCCGCGCCCATTTCGAGAAAAGAGAGCATAACTTCGCCGCGGCCAATGCCTCCCGCCACGAAAACGGGAACTTCGCGAATGTTAGGCAGTATTTCTTGAGCCAGAACCGTCGTGCTAACCGTGCCGATGTGGCCGCCCGCTTCGGAACCTTCGATCACAAGCGCATCCGCGCCGGAACGGATCATGCGTCTGGCCAGAACGAGGGCAGGGGCGAAGCAAACGGCTTTTGCGCCGCCGTCTTTAATGCGCTTGATAATAGGGCCCGACGGCACGCCGCCCGCCAGCACGATGTGGCTGACTTTTTCCTCAAGGCATACATCGACAAGTTTTTCCAGTTCAGGGTGCATGACGATCAGGTTGACCCCGAACCGTTTTCGGGTGAGCGCTTGCGTGGCCTTGATCTCCTCGCGCAACCTATCCGGCATCATCGAGCCGCATGCCAGCACGCCGAACCCGCCTTCGTTTGAAATCGCGGCGACAAGGTTGCGTTCGCTGATCCACGTCATCGCGCCTGCCATAATGGCGAGTTCCGTTCCTAGGAAATCGCAACCGCATCGCATTAAACCGGTTAAATGTGGGGAAATCATTACCATGGCAAAATTTCACCGTCGCATCGCAGGAATTGTCCTGACTGATCTAAAGATAATTTATCAATGACATTGCGCATGCCTTTGACGCTCTCTTCGGGCGTCAGGCGGGCATTTTTGCCGCCCATGTCCGTTTTGACCCAATCGGGATGCAGGCTTACTACAATAATTTTTTCATTTAGCAAACTTTGCGCAACATCGCGCATGGCCATATTCAGGGCGGCTTTGCTGGTGCAGTAAGCGATATAGCCTGTATAGGCTTTTTCAATCGACCCCATGATGCTGGAAACCATTATGACTTTGCCGTTCGCGCACCGGAGATTCGGTAACAGCGCTTGCGTAACCATAACGGGCGCAATGGCATTAATGCGCAAAACTTTTTCCCACGATCGCGGATCAATAGTCCCAAAAGCCTGTGTCATGTCGTCCGAGTCGTCAGAGGCGGAATAGGCAGGATTGTTCCCAGAAAGGATTCCTGCGTTGTTAATTAATACATCAACAGCTTCATCTTTGATCTTTCCGGCGAGTTGAGAGATGCTTGAGTCATCGGCAACGTTCAGCGGTTCAATCCGAACGGACGGGTTTCCCGCCGCCAAGGCTTTTAGTTCCACTGCTTTTTCAGGAGCGCGGCACGTGGCGATAACATCCCACCCATCAGCCGCATATTGCCGTGCAAACTCGAAACCGAGTCCCCGGTTGGCGCCTGTGATAAGTACAGTTGGCATTACTTAGGCCGCGTCCAGCTCAAAAGCGGTGTGTAAAGAGCGCATGGCGAGTTCCGCGTATTCCTCGGCGATAAGCACGCTGATGCTGATTTCCGACGTTTCGATCGCCTGAATGTTGATGTTCTTGTCCGCCAAAGTCTTGAACATGGTCGAGGCCACGCCCGGGTGGCTGCGCATCCCGACTCCGACCAGCGAGATTTTGACGACGGTCTTGTCGCTGAGCAAATCGGCGTAGGCGATGTCTTTTTGTTCCGATTCCAAGACCTGGCGGGCGCGATCGATATCGCTGCGTCCTACAGTAAATGTGATGTCGGTCGTTTTGCCGTCGTCGGATGACGTTTGTACGATCATGTCGACGTTGATTCCCGCGCGCGCCAGCGCGCCGAAGACGGTCGCGGCCACGCCGGGGCGGTCGGCAACCTTGCTCAGCGTGACTTTGGCTTCGTTGGAAGCCAGCGCGACGCCGGTGACGACTTTCTGTTCCATCTTTTTATCCTCGTCGGTGACTAGGGTTCCGGGAAATTCGCTGCCGATGCTATTGCTGAAGGTCGACAAGACCTGAACCGGCACGCGGTAGCGCATGGCCATTTCGACGGAGCGCGTTTGGAGCACTTTCGCGCCCAGCGAGGCCAGTTCCAGCATTTCGTTATATGCGACTTGCGAGAGCTTGCGCGCCTTGCTGACGATACGCGGATCGGAAGTGTAAACGCCGTCGACATCCGTATAAATATCGCAGCGGTCGGCTTTGAGCGCGGCGGCAAGCGCGACCGCCGAGGTATCCGACCCGCCGCGTCCCAGCGTGCTGATGCTGCCGTTTTCCGTCACGCCTTGAAACCCCGCCAATACGGCAATTTCGCCTTGTTCAAGGTGGCGGCGGAGGTTGGCGGCGTTGATGTCGAGAATGCGCGCCTTGTTGTGCATCGAATCCGTCCGCAAAGGGACTTGCCAGCCTTGCCATGAACGCGCGATAAGCCCGCGCTGTTCCAATGCCAGCGCCATAAGGCCTGCCGTGACTTGTTCGCCCGTGGCGACGACGGCATCGTGTTCGCGAGGATTGGGGCGGGGCGTTATGCTCCTGCAGAAATTGATGAGTTGATCCGTGACCCCGGCCATAGCCGATACGACCACGGCAACCTTGTTGCCAAGCTTGACTTCAGCCGCGACCTTGCTGGCTGCGTTCTTGATGCGCTCAATGTCGCCGACCGAGGTTCCGCCGAATTTGACTACGATTAATGCCATGCAATGATCCGAATTTAAGGCGAACGGCTATCAAAGCATAAAATCAGATATTTGCAATATGCTGCATTGCACATAAGATGAAAAATGATAAAAAAATGAAGTCATTACCAATTTTTAGTTGTCAGGAAGGGTTATGCCTCGCACTAATTCCTCAAGCGTAGCCATAGATGAGATAGAGCGTTTTTCCGCGCTGGCGGAAGACTGGTGGAATCCGGACGGCGCTTTCCGGTTTTTACACAAAATGAGTCTTGTTCGCATTTCGTATATAGAAAAGCGCGTTTATAGCCATTTTAGGAAAGCCGCGACTTGCGCCGGCTCTTTGAAGGGGTTGAGCGTTTTGGACGCAGGATGCGGCGGCGGCCTTTTGGCCGAGGCGATGGCCGAGCGCGGCGCGAAGGTTACGGGAATCGACGCCTCGGAAGCCACAATAAAGGTAGCGCGCCGCCATGCGGCGAAACGAGGGCTGAAAATCGATTACCGCTGCGGCGCGGTCGAGGACGCGGTCAAGGGCCGCGAACGCTTCGATGTCGTCACGGCCATGGAGGTAGTCGAGCATGTGCCTGAACCGGATTCTTTTTTGAAAAGCCTTATAAGCCTTATGAAGCCCGAAGGGCTTCTTATCCTCGCCACCGTCAGCCGCACGGCGCGAAGTTTTTTCCTCGGCGTTCTGGCGGCGGAATACGTGTTGAACTGGATTCCGCCCGGCACGCACCGCTGGTCGAAATTTCTCCGTCCGTCAGAGCTTGTTGCGAAACTGGAGACCTTTGGGCTGGAAGCCGAGAACATGAGCGGCGTCGTGTTCGACCCGCTAACCGAAGCGTTCCGGCTTAGCGCTCACAATCTGCGCATCAACTATTTGCTTTCCGCTTCACGGCCTCGATCTGGTGGCTCATGTTAACCGTAAGCGGCCTGTGCAAATGTGACACTTCAGATTCGGCTTGGAAAAAAAGTGGATGAAAGTTATAATTTTTCTTGCAATTGCCTGTACATTATGGTGTTCACAGGGTTCGTTCAAAGTCCGGCAAGGCAGCTATGCGTAACCGGGTTGCGGCGGAAGTGGGCTTAACCACTATTTTTGTTGCCGGTGGAGGACACGATGACGGTACGTGCTCTTCCGATTCGGGATAGGAATGGTCGATCTGGCCGGGGGCTTGCCCCTGTGAGCGCTACGCCGAAACGATCCGAATTGGATTATACGAAAGCTGCTGCGGCGTTGGAAAACGCCCTTCAAAAGGATCATTTCATCAGGGATGAGTTCGGCAACAAGTTTGCCGGGCGCCACATCATTATTGACCTGCACGGGGTGCATGGTCCGTTGCTGGCCGACCTTGAGTTGATCAAGGCCACGCTCATCCGCGCCGCGAAGGTGGCCGGAGCGACGCTTCTCAATATCGATCTGCACACGTTCGAGCCCAACGGCGGGATTTCCGGCATCGCGGTTCTGGCCGAGTCGCACATCAGCATCCACTCGTGGCCGGAAAACGGCTATGCGGCGATCGACGCGTTCATGTGCGGCGATGCGCGGCCGGAACGGACCGTGGCCGTTTTGCGCGAAGCCTTTCGTCCTACCAACATCCAGCTTACAGAACTCAAGCGCGGCATGATGGAGACCGCGGATGGATAAATATTACGTCGAGGGCGAGCAATCGTCCCCCGGCCTAATCCAGAAGCTCCGCTGCGATAATATACTCTGCGAAGAAAAGACGCCTTTTCAGGACATCGTGATTTTCACGAATCCCGTGTTCGGCGTCGTCCTTGCGCTCGATAATGTCATCCAAACTACTGAAAATGACGAGTTTATTTATCACGAGATGATGACGCATGTTCCGGTTTTGGGACATGGCTCGGTCGAGCGCGTTCTTGTCATCGGCGGCTGCGATGGCGGCATTCTCCGCAACGTTTTGAGGTATCCGAACGTCCGTGAAGCCGTGATGGTCGAGATCGATGAGCGCGTCATCGAATTGTCGAAAAAACATTTACCGAAACTATGCCGCAAAGCTTTTGAGGATTCCCGCGCGAAGGTCATTATCGGCGACGGCTTTAAGTATGTCGCTGAAACTCAAGAAAAATTCGACATTCTGTTCATCGATTCGACGGATCCCGTAGGTCCCGGCAAATGCCTGTTCACGCCCGATTTTTACCGTAATTGCAAGCGTTGCCTGACGCCGGGCGGCATCGTGACGGCGCAAAGCGGCGTGCCGTTTTTATTGCCGGAAACGCCGCGCACGCTTAACGCGAGCCTAAGGCCTGTTTTTGCCGATGTCGCTTTTTATCTGTGCGACATCCCTTCGTTCGTGTGCGGCCCTGCGGCTTTCGTATGGGCCAGCGACAACACGGCAATGCGCCAAACGGACGCAAGCGTTATCGAGCAGCGGTTGAAAGAGTCCGGGATCGACGACCTGAAATACTTTACGCCTGAACTGTTCAAGGCCGCTTTCGCGTTGCCAAAGTATATCCGGGACAGCATCGCGATGAAGCCCGCCAGTTAACCAACCAAGCACAAGTAAGGAGCGACATGGAAGAACGCAATTTTTATAACGAGACGCTGTATCCGGATGTCGGCCAGCGTTTCAGGATCAAGCGCGTGTTGTTCGAAAGCGGGACGGGCTTGCAGCATCTGGTGATCTTCGAAAACGAAGTCATGGGCAAGATCATGGCGCTCGACGGCGTTATCCAGACGACGATGGCGGACGAGTTCGTCTATCATGAAATGCTCACGCATGTGCCGATCATGGCGCACGGCGCTGCCAAACGCGTGTTGATCATCGGCGGGGGCGACGGCGGCATGTTGCGCCATTGCCTGATGCATAAAGCCGTCGAAAAGGTCACGATGGTCGAGATAGATCGCAGCGTCGTGGATATGTCATTGCAATGGCTGCCCGAGATTTCATCCGGCGCTTTCGACGATCCTCGCGCGGATCTTGTGATCGACGACGGCTGCAAGTTCGTGAAAAACGCCAAGGACAAATACGATGTGATCATCGTCGACTCCACCGATCCGGTGGGGCCGGGCGCCGTGCTGTTCACCAGCGAGTTTTACGCCGATTGCCACAACTGCCTGACGCAGGGCGGTATCTTGGTGACGCAAAACGGCGTGCCGTTCTTCCAGCCTGAGGAGCTTTTCAACACGCATCAGCGCCTCAAGCCTATATTCAAGGACGCATGGTTCTATGTCGCGCCAGTGCCGACGTATTACGGCGGGTTCATGACGTTTGGCTGGGCCTCGGACAATGCTGCCTTGCGCCAGCAGGAGGTGGCCGACATCGCCAAGCGTTTTGGTCCGACGGGGATCAAGACGAAGTATTATAACCCCGAAATCCACGTCGGCGCGTTCGCCTTGCCCCAATTCATCAGGGAAAAGATGAACGCGAAATAGGCGAGCGTTAACTATAAGATAGGGCGGTAAAGTCCCCCTCCCCTTGCGGGAGGGGGTAGGGGAGGGGTATATAAAGATTTCAATTTACCCCCTCACCTGCAAAAACTAATGGTTTACTGCGTAAACAAAAGTTTTTGCTTCCTCTCCCTCCAGGGGAGAGGGCCAAAATATAACCATTACCGTTAGCCTTGACTTGCCTTTAGGCTTGCCCCTATAAAGCCCCGCTTGGAAGAGATTGGGAGCGGGTTGCGCTCCTTAAACGCTTGCCGCCACAAAAGGCGCGGCGATAATCAGGAAACAGATGGAAAAAGGCCCGGCCCAGCCGGAGGAGGTTCAAATGGCTCGTGTATGCGCAGTGACAGGCAAAAAGCCCCGCTTTGGCAATAAGGTCAGCCACGCCAACAACAAGACGCGCCGCCGCTGGCAGCCGAACCTTCAGGTGTGCTCGTTCCCGTCCGAGATTTTGGGCAAGAGCGTCACGCTGCGCCTGACGGCCAACGGCATCCGCACGATCGAGCACAACGGCGGCGTTGATGCATGGCTTTTGACCACGCGCCCCTCGCGCCTTTCCGAAGACGCGCTCAAAATCCGCAAAGCCCTGCAAAAGAAGCAGGCAGCCAAAGCGGCGTAAGAGCCCACAATTTTTTGCCGAGCAAAAACGTTTTCAACGTCAGTTGGCATGGAAGCCGCAAAATGCGGACAGGAACAGGATGATGCGCTTAGGCCAGCGCGGCGCAGTTGCGAGCAACGGCAAGGCTTGCGGGTAAAAATTCATAATTGTGTCGATGTGTCATCCCCGCGAAAGCGGGGATCCAGCGCCGCATGTCAATGCGGCAAAAGAGTCATGTGGCTCGCAGACGCTCGCCACTGGATTCCCGCTTCCGCGGTAATGACACTAATGGATAATTCCACCCAAGCAGTAAATGCGCTGGATTCTAAGTGGAGCCTACCCCGGGCAACGGCACGTGGCGGGAATGACAAGTTTATTGGTCGTCGTTTAACAGAGCTTGCCTAATAGTCGCTGTTCTTTATAACAACACCCCATGACTTCATCCTCCACCATCATCGCCATTGACGGCCTGTCGGCCAGCGGGAAGGGCACGTTGGCCAAACGGCTGGCGGCGCATCTCGGCTATGCGTATCTCGACACAGGGCTGCTGTACCGCGCGGCGGGCATGATGGCCAAGGAGGCGGGCGTACCGCTCGACGACATGTCCGGGCTGGCTGCCTATGCCGGACGCATGGACGTGAAAGCCCTTATTGACCGTCTTAACGATGAAGCCCTGCGCGGCGACGAAGCGGCTCATGCGGCCTCCAAAGTTGGGCCTGTTAAGGAAATTCGTGCTGCCCTTTTGAAATTCCAGCAGGATTTCGCCCATCACCCGCCCGGTGGTGAGAAGGGGGCTGTGCTGGACGGAAGGGATATCGGGACGATTATAGCCCCCGAAGCACCCGTTAAAATCTTTGTCACGGCCAGCGTCGAAACCCGCGCAAAACGGCGGTTTCTGGAGTTGCAGGGGCGGGGGATAGGTGCTACTGAAGCCGAAGTTCTTGCGGATATGCGGGCGCGTGACGAGCGCGACCAGACGCGAGCCACGGCTCCGGCCAAACCGGCCGATGATGCGGTCATCCTCGACACAACGAGCATGAATGCGGATCAGGCCTTTGAGGCGGCTTTGGCTATCGTAAAGGACAAGCTCAAGTAAATTGGGCCGCTGGCGTGGCGCCGGCAACGGATAGATTTTGAAAACAGGCGGGCCCCGCTTTCAGCCCCGGTGATCAGGTTTAACCGCAAACACAAACGCCCCTCGGGGCAAAAACGAAAGCGGCGGGGTCTCCCCGCGACGGAACCGGAGGCGCTTTCGGCGCAGGTTCCCGGCCTTTCGGGGCCTGAAAGAGAAAACATCTACATGGCTAAATCACAAACAAAACGCATCGGACGCGAAGACCTTTCTGTCGTCAAAGCGACGCATGCTCCTGGCGAAAGCTTCGCCGAACTGCTCGAAGGTTCCTTCGGCAAGCGGGGCGGCATGGAAGGCAGTGTCATCAAGGGCAAGATCGTTGCCGATGACGGCGACTATTACGTTATCGACGTCGGCCTGAAATCCGAAGGCCGCGTTCTGAAGAAAGAATTCGCTCTCCCCGGTATGACGCCGGAAGTCAAGATCGGCGATCTCGTCGAAGTTTTCCTCGAACGCATGGAAGACCGCAACGGCGAAGCCTCGCTGTCGCGCGAGAAAGCCAAGCGCGAGGAAAGCTGGACGGTTCTCGAAAAATCTTTCGAGAAACAAGAACGCGTCACCGGAATCATTTTTGGCCGCGTCAAGGGTGGCTTCACGGTTGACCTCAGCGGCGCTGTGGCGTTCTTGCCGGGCTCGCAAGTCGACATTCGCCCCGTACGCGATATCACGCCGCTCATGGGCACGCCCCAACCGTTCCAGATTTTGAAGATGGATCGCCAACGCGGCAACATCGTCGTTTCGCGCCGCGCCGTGCTTGAAGAAAGCCGCGCTGAAGCGCGTTCGGAACTCGTAGCCAACCTTAAGGAAGGTCAAGTGCTCCAAGGCGTCGTCAAGAACATCACCGATTACGGCGCGTTCGTCGATCTTGGCGGCGTGGACGGCCTGTTACACGTCACCGACATCGCGTGGAAGCGCGTCAATCATCCTTCCGAAGTGCTGCAAATCGGCCAGCAGGTCACCGTGCAGGTCATCCGCTTCAACGCCGACACCCAGCGCATCAGTCTCGGCATGAAGCAGCTCGAAGCCGATCCTTGGGAAGGCGTCGTGTCTCGTTATCCGGCCAACCTGCGCCTCAAGGGCCGCGTGACCAACATCACCGATTATGGCGCTTTCGTCGAGTTGGAACCGGGGATCGAAGGTCTCGTTCACGTTTCGGAAATGTCTTGGACGAAGAAGAACGTGCATCCGGGCAAGATCGTTTCGACCTCGCAGGAAGTCGAAGTCATGGTGCTCGACGTCGATATGTCCAAGCGCCGCATTAGCCTGGGCCTCAAGCAGGTCACCGAAAATCCATGGGAGAAGTTCCGCGATACGTACAAGGTCGGCGATACGCTTTCGGGCGAAGTCCGCAATACGACCGAGTTCGGCCTTTTCGTGGGTCTGCCCGGCGATATCGACGGCATGGTCCATATGTCCGACCTTTCGTGGGACAAGCCTGGCGAAGAAGCCATTCAGGCTTATCAAAAAGGCCAGACGGTCGAGGTCAAGATCCTCGATATCGACGCCGAGAAAGAGCGTATCAGCCTTGGCATCAAACAGCTGACCAAAGATCCGTTTGAAAACGTCGTCGTCAACTTCAAGAAGGGCGATGTCGTCACCTGCACCGTCAGCGCGATTGCCGAAAACGGCATCGAGGTCACGCTTGGCGACACGGCAGGCGGCTTCACCGGCTTCATCAAGCGCAACGATCTTGCGCGCGATCGCTCCGAACAGCGTCCCGACCGCTTCGCTGTCGGTGAAAAGGTCGACGCCAAGATCACCAACATCGACAAGGCTGCTCACAAGGTCACGTTGTCGATCAAGGCGCGCGAGGCTGACGAGGAAAAGCAGGCGATGGCTGAATACGGCTCGTCCGACTCTGGTGCATCGCTCGGCGACATTCTGGGAGCCGCCATCAAGCGTGCCCAGAAGAAGAAAGCCGACAAAGACGGAGAATAAAAACCTTTTATAACTCCATGAAACGAGCCGCAGGAGACGACCCTCCTGCGGCTTTTTTATTGGGAAATGCGGAATATCTTTGCATGTCAAGAACTTGTTAACTGTTCCGGAACATACTTTTTCCGTCTAAAACATATTATGTAACCCTATGATCGAAATTTCACAACTTAAGGTTCTTCTCGTCGACGATCATATGCTGGTTCAACAGTATGTGAAAAATGTCTTGCTGGAATTCCATATTGCGGACATCACGTGTTGCAAGGATGGCAACGAGGCGGTCGATCTTATCGAAAAAGCCTATTTCGTCAAAAAGCCCTATGACATCGTTTTTCTTGATTGGAACATGCCGACGGTTAACGGCATCGGTGTGCTATCGTATATCCGCCGCAAAAAGGAATACGAGGATATGGCGGTCGTGATGCTCACGGCTGAGGCTGACATGCCTAACATCGTGAAAGCGATCAACATCGGCGCGACATCCTATATCGTTAAGCCGACGACGGCTGGCGAGATACGCAAGAAGGTTCTTGAGGTTTATGAGTGGCTCAAGAAAAAGCGCGAAAAAGTTATAAATAGGCATAAATAATTTACCTCTCGTTTTTTGCAAAATGCAATTAACTTTGTAAGTTATTAAGGGTACAACAAAATAACGCAAAATAGCATATTATTTGAAAGGCAATGATTGATTGTTGAGATATAGTCCGGATTATTATACTTATTGAATATGGATAATAATATTCTGGATTCTTTCTCAAAATTAGGCCTTAAGCGCGACGAAGCCAAAGTTTATTTGGAATGTTTGGGCGATAAGGAAAACGGCCTTTTTGTTCATGAAATCGTCAAACGAAGCGGCATCAAACGCAGCACGGTCGATATTATAATTAGAAGGCTGTTGAAGAAGAAATTCTTAAGCGGCAAAAGCAAGGGACTCAGAAAGCAATATGTTTCGGCGCCGCCAAACGAGCTCTTGTTTGCATTCCAGCGCAATCTCGTAAAATTCCGAAAAATAGTTCCAGAACTAATGTCTTTGGACAAAAGCCATCTCGAGGCTTCGGTGACCTATTACGAAGGTCGGTCCGGCATCAAGGCGGTTTATGACGAAATAATACTGGCTCTGCGCGGGCTGCCGAAAAAAGAGCGCATCAATTACGTCATTACGTCCGGCATCGACATTGAGACCATTTATCCGAATTTCGAGCATGAACACATCGCGCGCCGCTGGCGCGAGGGAATTTCGGTGCGCTTGTTGACTCCCAAGGGCTGTTCGTTTGCCGTTGGGGCGCCGAGCCGGAAAAAGGTCCGCGAGGTAAAAACTTACGACAAGAAAGAATTTCCCTTCGAAATAGAGCTTAGCCTCGCAAATGACAAAACGATGCTCGTGTCGAATTTTCAGCCGATGTGCGGGGTGGTCATTCACAGCAAGATCGTGACGGATTCGCTCAGGTCCATATTCAACATGCTATGGGATTATCTGGGTAAGCCCGAACCAGTAAAAGAGGGCGCGTAAGCATGCTTAAGAAAGAAAACTATATCGAGATCATGCGCCATTTGGGGTTGGGGCGCGACGAAGCCCAAATCTATTTGGCGTGCTTGCAAAACAAACAAGGATTGTTCGTCCACGAAATCGTGACGCGCAGCGGCGTAAATCGCAGCACGACGGATGTTTGCATAAAACGATTGCTCGATAAGAATTACTTATCCCGCTTTCAAGAGGGCCGTCGTAGTAAATTCGTCGCGACAAGCCCGGAAAGGATTCTCGTTGAATTCCAAAGAAGTATCGAAGGATTGAGCGCCGTTTTGCCCAAACTGTTAAAAGGCAACGACAAGCAGGACAAAACCCAGGTTTCCTTTTTCAAGGGCCTGAACGGCATGGCATCGATTCATAAGGACATCGTGCGCACGATGGAAAATCTCCCGCCGGACAAACAAACGCTGCACATTCTGACGGAAGGCAAATCAATGGAAAAAGCCATGCCGGACTTGCACAGGGAGTTCATCTTACCGACGGTAAAAAAGCGCATAAAAAAGCGCGTTCTGGCCATGAAAAAACCCCGGCATGAAACCTGGAACACGGACAGCAGCGTATTGCGCGAAACCAAGCACTTTGACGGCAACAGGTATCCTTGTTCTTCAGACATATTGATCGCCCACGACAAGATATTTTTCGTTTCGGCCAAGGAACCTGTTGGCGGCATTACTATAAAAAACGAAAGAATCGCCTCATCTTTTCAATCATTATTTTCCATGCTTTGGGAATTACTTGGCCCTGTCGATCCAGACGTGAAGGCCCATAAGACGCGATAAAAAGCCCCAAAAAAAGCGAGTCATCGAAAACGTGTTGCGCCCCAAAGGGTTAAACAAGCCGCCGCTTGACTCTAGTGAGAGGCTTTGGCAATTTCTTTAAGACTCACATGTTTCCTAACAGCTCGCGGAGAGCCCCGATGACCAAGTCCGACCTCATCCTGCGTCTTGCCGAAAAATATCCTCATTTGCTGCAGAGGGATATTGAACGCATCGTTAACACCGTATTCGACGAAGTGTCGAATGCGTTGGCGCGCGGTAACCGTGTGGAGCTGAGGGGGTTCGGAGCTTTCTCGATCAAGCGCCGTGAATCCCGCCAGGGACGCAACCCTCGCACGGGCCAGACGGTTCATGTCGCCGCCAAGTGCGTACCGTTTTTCAAGACGGGCAAGCAACTGCGCGACCGCCTGAACGGCATTGAAGGAACCGCGGACGACTAGGTTTGATCCTGAGATCGAGTCCAGAAATTTCCTATCGGCGCGATGCGCCTTGGATTACGTGTTGTCTCAGAATAAGAAGGCCTTTTAGTGCGCTTGACGGAAACAGCTTTATGACCGTCTTGATGTGACGGGTTCCCAACCGATGCCATCTAAATACGACATTGGCAAGCCTTCCTTTAAAGGTTCGTGCGAAGCTAAAGACTGGCAATTCACGGACATCTGTCGCGTTGCGAAATTTGTAGTCTTCAGTGCCGCGCATGAAGTCGAATTCTTTTATGCCGTTATCAATGGCCCAATACATTGAATGCATGAAAACCAAAAGACCTGTCGAATAACTGCGCCATTCCGGATCGTAACTCGTGAAATAGCATTGCAGCGTAGAACGTTCGATAAAACCAAACAAATGGGAAACGGGCTTGTCGCCACACTTAAGCACCCCCAGAAACATTTTGCCCTGTTCGGCTGCGCGCAACACCATACGATGGAAAATTTCCTTAATGTGAGGGTTCGAAAATATGCCGACTTTTCTGCAATCATGAAACCATGCCGTTTTGTGCTGCACCATCGTGTCGATGAGATCCTTGGGAGCGGGAGATGTGCGGATAATCTCAAAACTTACCGGTCCTTTCTGTTTGAGCTTTTTGCTTTTAACATTAAAGTTGCGCCTTTGTTTGGGCCTGCACGACGCGCGCCATGCGTCGCCATTTTTCCACGTGAGCGAAATATAGGGCGCGTTGTTAAACTCTGATATAACGGCAAAAGAGGCAAGGTGTTCGGCATCGCGTGAAGCTGGGCGAACGTCTTTAATTAACGCAAGATCGTATAAGGAACTGTTGCGGGCCGTTTCCCATAGCGCCGATACGACATCGTCATCTTCGGCCAGCGTTGAGCAGTAGTCGTAAATTTCGTTACCTGCCCATTCGAGAATTCGGGTGTAGCATCGTTTTTCAACCATAAGAGGAAGGATGCCCACAAGCCGCTCATTGCGCGTCGCCGTGACAATATGTAAGGAACGGCGACTGTTTTGGCCAATCGTTTCCCACCAGTCGCGAATCCAGTCATAACAACTGAACAGATGCGCTTCCGTGCGTGATTGCAAGGCTCGCCAATCATCCGCTATCGCGTCCATATCGCGATCATCCGAAAGAATACGGCACGTGATGGAAAGATCCGCCAACTTCAATCTCGCCCTGTTGGGAAATAGCTCATGCTGAGCCTATTGATAATATCATGCGAGTTTCAAATACGCCAGCCGGTATGAATAACGGCGATCCCGCCGCTAAGGTTAACCCAACGAACCCTTTCAAACCCTGCTTTTTTCATGCGTTTGGTTAAAGAGGCTTGGTCGGGAAACTTTCTGATGCTTTCCGCGAGGTACTGATACGCGTTGCGATCGTCAGCCACATATTGCCCCAACCACGGAAGGACGCTGAAACTATAACGCTCATACAGTTTTTTCATCCACGGACTCACATTGGGGCTGAACTCAAGGCAGAAAAAACGCCCGCCCGGCTTAAGGACGCGGAAAAATTCGGTCAGCGCTGTATCGATTTTCGTGACGTTGCGCAGCCCAAACGCGATGCAAACGGTATCAAAGCTGCGGTTGGGGAAGGGCAAGCCCTCGGCGTTACCGGCGATCCATCTTATTTCTTTCAACCATCCCTGATCGATGGCTTTGGCCCGTCCTTCTTTCATCATCGCGGGGTTGATGTCACAGACGGTTATGTGCGCCTTTTCCTCTGAACGTGCGGCGCAGCGCAAAGCGATATCGCCCGTCCCGCCCGCAACGTCCAATATCTTTTGCCCCTTGCGCGGGTTCATCTTTGCAACAAGACGGCGTTTCCAAAGCCGATGCAAACCGCCTGACATTAGGTCATTCATCAGGTCGTAGTGTGGGGCGACCGACTTGAACACGCGGCTTACGCGGGCGGTTTTGTCGTCGGGCTTTACGCGCTCAAACCCAAACCATGCGCTTTCGGGATTAAATCGTTCCGGTTTGATGCGACGCTTGGCCGTCATCGTTCAACCCTGCGTTGTTTTTGTAGCTGGCGGTTGCCCGAGCATTGCGCCGTAAAGTTCGGTCACCGAGGCGCACCATTTTTCCTGAGGGAACGCGTTCGCCATAAAGGCTCGCGTGCGCTTGGCGAGGTCGATGCGCTGAACGCCCGTCATCTGAACGGCTTCATCCAACGCCTGAGTCAAGACTTCGACATTGTCGGGCGGAACGATCCATGCCGTTTCGCCGCCTTTGACCATTTCTGCGTTAGCGCCGCATTCGGTGACGATGACAGGCCGACCCATGGCTTGTGCGGCGAGCAATTCCATTGCATGTCCGCGCGGCAATGTGTTCGTGGCGAGAACAAGCGTCGAAAGCCAGCAAGCCGCAGGCCAATCGGCGCAGTGATCGGGCATGACGACGCGTCCTTCAAGACCGCTCATTAAAATCTGTTGTTCGATGTCAACGCGCGTGCCGGGCGACTTGCGGTCATCGCCGACCATCACCGTGAACACGTCCGTGCGCTTCAAATTTTTCAACGCTTGCAAAAGCTGGCGGTGACCATAGCCGGGAGCCAACGGCGTTGCCATGACAAGGATCGTGGCCTGTTCGGGCAACCGCCACAACTCGCTTAGTTTCTGCAAACGTTCCGGCGACACGCGGGCGGCATCGAACCAGCCCAGATCGATGCCGGGCGGTACATGATAGAGGCGGTCTCCTGAAAGCTTGTGATCCTGCTTGAGATGTTCGGCCATGTATCGCGTCGGCACGCGGAACCAAAATCCGCGTTGGGCCGCCAGTTTCAAAAGCCGGGCGTTGCGGCGGGTGGTCGGCGCGGGGTCTTCGACATCAAGCAATAACGGCAAGCGGTGAGATTTAGCCAACCCCAGGGCATGCGGAAGTATATCGAGGCCGTGAACGTGGATTAGGCTTGGTTTCTCGCGCTGGAACAGCGCTTCAAGTTGCACGCGGCTGCGCCAGCGGGCGAAGATATGCCGCTTGTTGATAGGCATTCTTGTGTGGCGCACGGCCGCGCGCTCAGCCTCCATGACCAGCGCGCCGCCCGCAGAGGCGACGACAGGCCGCCAGCCGCTGCGGTGGGTTTGAATGGCTAGATCGACGACTTCTCGCGCCTCCGCGTCGATGCCTAAATCAGCCGCAAGGTGCAATACCGTCGAGCGCACGGTGCGCGGGGGCGCTTTGCGCGAGGCGTTGTGTACAGGATCGTTCCTGCTAGATTGCAAGGCGGCGGATAACATGTGCGAGTCGTCAGAATCATGAGCGAAAAACCAATGTTCCTCACTCTACCGGATAGGAAGCTAGCCTATCAACAAGTCCTTGGAAACAGGGATATTTGCTCAAAAAACGGCCTATTTTTCCTAGGCGGATACGCCTCAGACATGACGGGCAGCAAGGCTACGTTTCTGGCAGAACGAAGCGCGGCGGCGGGCAGGGGGCTGACACGGTTCGATTACAGTGGCCACGGCCAGTCCAGCGGGGCTTTTATTGATGGCACGATAGGCGGTTGGTTTCAGGACGCCTTGGCCGTTTTCGACCAGCTAACCACGGGGCCGCAGGTGCTGGTGGGCTCCAGCATGGGGGGATGGATCGGCCTTTTGCTGGCGCGGGCAAGGCCGGAACGCGTGGCGGGCTTTGTGGGCATCGCCGCAGCGCCGGATTTCACGGTGGATCTTATCGAACGCTATTTGTCGCCCGAACAACAAGAAGATTTACGACGCGACGGCGTGACTTACGACGAAAGTGGCGGGCCTGAGCGGCGTGTGCCGATTACTCAAAAGCTGATCGACGAAGGGCGAAATCACCTTTTGTTGCGCGGACAGTTGGGGGTGGATTGCCCGATGCGTTTGCTGCAAGGCCTACAGGACACTGAAGTGCCGTGGCAAACCGCGCTCAGAATAACGGAAACGGTCGCGGCGCAAGACGTGCGCGTCACGCTCATCAAGGACGGCAACCACAGCCTCAGCAGGCCGGAGGATTTAGAGGTGTTGTGGCGTGAGGTGGAAGGATTAGCTGATAGTTACGATGGTGTCATTCCCGCGAAAGCGGGAATCTAGCGCCGCATGTCCATGCGGCACATGAGTCTTATGGCTCGCGGACGCTCGCCGCTGGATCCCCGCTTGCGCGGGGATGACAAAAGATAAACCTATTCCTCCACCCTCACTCTCCACCCCGTATACGTGACGTATATTCGCGCTTCGGCGTTCTGGTGCGGCGGGGCGAGGGGGGCGTTCATGCTCTGCCAGATAACATAAGTGTCGTCGGTGTCGGAAAGTTGCGTGCCCGTGCCTTGCTCGGCTTCGTCATACGGCATGTTGGCGGCGAAGAAGCGGCTAAAGCGAGGCGAGGCGTCGAACAATTCGCCATACACGGGGTTGCCATAAATCACGTAGATTTTCTTGGATGGATTGGCCGCCAGCGTATTTTCGATGTTCGTCACGACGCGCTTCATCAGCTTTTTGAAAAACGGGTTGCACAAGTAGACGACCACGTCGCCTTCGGGCAACAAGGTTTGCGCCGCATCGCCTTCGATCACAGTGATGGGCGTGCGCTCGGAAAAACGCTCGTTCATAATAGCCGCGTTGGCCCGCGCGATGGCGGCGAGTTTGGGCGAAAGCTCAACGCCTATAATCTCGCGCAACGGAAACTCGCTGGCCACGGCCAGCACACGCCCCTTGCCGCAGCCGATATCGACCAGCGCGAAAGTTTCGAGGTTCGGGATGAGGCGCAAAATCTTACGGATGATGCTCGGTTGCGATCCGGCATAGCCTGTGCTGTACAGATCGGCGGTTGAATTGCTTGAGCGCAACGCCGCGCCGAAGATCGAGCCGCTGGTGTCGATGCCATACTGGTCGTCGACGGGGTGCGGCAATGGCGGCTTGAAACGACGCGCCGGATCGAATCGCCGGAACGTGTTGAACATCACCCCCCGCCAAGGCATGACGAAGAGGTAACGGTAAAGGCGGAGAAAGAAAGTCATCGTTTTTTCAAGGCAACTTTTCCACTAAGAAGAATTATAGCATCATCCCAAATGAGGGTTGCTTGTCGTATTTTTTCCAACAGCTAAATTCAACTGAGCCACAATTTCCTCCTCGTGCAAATCGTTGTTGAGCATGATTTGGGCGCCTAATAATTCCCGCGCGGCGAGGACGAGGCAGGCTTCGATGCGTTCGCTGCGCTCGGGGTTTTGCATCATATAGCGGTCGAAAAGGTCGGCGACGTTGTGGCGCATACGGCTTGCGATACGCGCCTGGCGCACGGCGTGATGGACATCGAGAACGATCGCATGCGCTCCCGTTTTTTCCTTCGCCTTGCGAAAAGCCTCGCGCAAATAGGCGGGCACATGAAACGCGGCCGCTGAACGCTCGCTACGCCCCCAATGAAACGCCAGCGCGCGCAAGCCGTTGTGCCCGACGACGATCAGCTTTTTATCCGGCGCGCGGAAGCGCGCCACGTCCCAGCGGATCAGCGCGTTCATAAAAAACGGTAGCACTGCCCCCATACGCGGATAAAGCGCGAGAAAGGCGCTTTCCTGCAAATGGTCGAAAAGGCCTTTCTGGATGCTGGAACTTTCGTTCGTCGGGCGGCTTGAGAAGAAACGCTTGCGCTTTTCCACATTCCCGCCCCTTTTGCGGATAAATCGTTCCAATACATTGGCTACATGGTCTTTACCGGAAGCGTCCGTGCCCAATAACAGGATTACGTCGGGAATGTCATGCGGCGCGTGGAAAAAAGACATTAGCGCGCGCACATTTATTGGCGTTTTTCTTTGCGGCGCTGGTGCCAGCGTTTCAGCCACTCAAGCACTTTTTCAGAGGAAAAATACATGAGAACGGCAGCCACCGCGCCGACGATCGTCGTTCCGGTCAGCATCGTGATGAAAAAATGAGGGCCGAGCGCGAAAAAGCTCTTAAGGCTGCGCACGGCCATGAAATCTGGCAGAGGCTCGTCCGCTCCGCCCACGATCAGATGGCCGATGAAATAGCAGAAGGTGTAAATCGGTATGTAGGTAAAGGGATTCGAAATGGCCGTCGCGGCGGCGGCGACGATCTTGTTGCCGCGAACGATATGGCTGATGATGAGGGAAAGGATGATTTGCAGGCCGAACAGGAACGCAAAAGCGAAAAATGTCCCAACGGCCAAGCCTCGCGCTATCGATTCCGGCGTGTCTTTCACGTGGGCGATTTTATGGGTCCATTCGAGCATCGGTTCCAGCTCCGTTATATGACGGTTCCATCCAGTCGTTCAACGTCGATTCAACAAAAAGTTATACGTATATTTCTAGCTAAACCCGATTGCGCGCCAGCGCTTCAGGTTAACCTCTATTGAAAAAAATTACGCCCAGCGTCACCAGCGCGACGGTCGCCCAGCCCAAGCGATCGACGTACTTGTGCAAGGCGGCTTCCATCTTTGGCCCTCCCCAGGCCATAAGAGCGGCGACAAGATAAAATCGCGCTCCGCGGCCAATGGCCGAGGCCAGAACGAAAGGCCCGAAAGCCATGGAAAGAGCCCCGGCGGCGATAGTGAAAACTTTATAGGGGATGGGTGAAAACCCCGCCACAAAAACCGCCCAAAACCCATAATCGCCGAACCACTTTACCGCCGTTTGATAGGTATCCCAATAATGGCTTTCCCGCAAATAGGGTTCGATGGCCGAAAAGGCGAAATAGCCGATGGCATAGCCGAGCATTCCGCCCAAAACCGAGGCCGCTGTCGTCAGGAACGCGAACCGCCAAGCTCGTTTTGGCGCGGCGAGACACATCGGCGCGAGCATGACGTCGGGAGGGATAGGGAAAAAGGAGGATTCGGCAAAGCTCAAGCCGCCCAGAAACCATGGAGCCTTGGGATGGCGCGACCAAGCCATCGTCCGGCTGTAAAGTGCTGAAAAGATTTTCATAAAAACGCTTTCTGTCAGGAACTTGCCGCTCAAAGGCGGAGCAGGCCTTTGGCTTAGTCAAAGGCCGGCCTTCTGGCAAGACGCGATTTTAAGACAGATATTTGCGGCATTTATATGTTTAAAGCCGCGTTCAGCCGCCAGAGAGACGCGTTGAGAACGGCGGCGAAAGAAACCCACAGAGCATAAGGGATGAAAAGCCATGCGGCGGTTCTATCTTCGTTCCATGCGCGCCTGATAAAGGCAAAGATCGCTCCCAACAAAAGAACGATGACCGCGAATGCGCCGCCGATGCTGTGCGCGCCGAAAAAGACAGGCGACCAGAGAAAATTCAAAAACATTTGCGCGAACCAAAGTTTCATGGCCTGCCCACTTCTTTCGCGCATCCATGTGCGGTAACCCGCCACGGCGATCATAATGTAAAGAGCCGTCCACACAGGCCCAAACACCCAGTTCGGCGGATTGAAAGACGGTTTGACGAGTTGTTCATACCATTCGCCCGGCTGCGTCATCGAGCCAATGGCCGAGCCGATGCCCAAAACGGCGAAAAGAAAAACGGCAAGAACCGCAACAGGTTTCATGATGTTCTCCTTTAACCGAGATTCCGCGAACATTATACGGCAAAATTGTGTCAAGGGGAGAGAGGAATTGATTATAAATGCATTTTCAAAATCACAAAGGCGTAAAGAGGTTTATTCTTGACCAAGCGTAGAAAAATATATTAGAAGTATGTAATATAAAGTGGACGCAAACCCTTTCGCACAGGAGGCGACTATGAACAAAACATTTTCAATGCTGGCTCTTGCCTTGACCTTGCTCGGCGCGCCTGCCATGGCTCAAGCGGCTGAACCGGCCGCGCCGCTCGGCCCGGTAGCGACGGCGTGCAAGGACGACATCGCCAAACTTTGCGCCGGCAAACCGCATGACGGCGAGGTGCGGGCGTGTCTTGAAAGCCAGAAAGACAAAGTGACCGAATCCTGCCGCCATGCTCTTGAAACGACGGGCGGCGGCCATGGCAAAGGGATGGGCATGGGTCAAGGCAACATGCAGCGCCAATAGTTTGCAAGACGGCGTGAAAACGGAAAGCCCCCGCAAGGGGGCTTTTACGTGGATATTCCCTTAAAGATTACGCCGCGCTGCGGAACATAAAGAATGCCGCGCCCACCATGCATAGACCCGCGTAAAGATAGTTCCAGCTTAACGGCTTATCCATATACCAATAAGCAAACGCAGCAAAAACGACCATTGTGATGATTTCCTGTATGACCTTGAGCTGGCCAAGCGAAAATACGCCATACCCAATGCGGTTCGCGGGCACCTGCAGGCTGTATTCGAAAAATGCGACGCCCCAGCTCATGAGGATGGCGAGAAACAGCGGCTTGTTCTGCATGTCTTTCAAATGGCCGTACCACGCGAAAGTCATGAAAACGTTGGAGGTCAGCAGTAAAAGAATGGTTCGCATGACGATGTCCCGATAATGCGAGCTTTGTGGAAAGTAAAACGGCCCGAAGCCTAAACCCTGTCTTTGGGGATGTCCAGCTCATTGGGATATTAAGAACATAGAGGCCAGCAGGCGGATTAATTCAATAACATGAGGTTTTCAGCCAAAAAAACGGGGTTTTCATCCGGCTGCAGAAACGCTAATTGAAGGGGTACGCGAGACGATTGCGGAGGGGTGGCCGAGTGGCCGAGCGAGCGGTTGCGAGAAACGCAGAGCGAGCCGGAAAAGTTTCAACCACGAGGTTGCGTTTTCGTAAAGTAAAAGGATATGCGGAGGGGTGGCCGAGTGGTTGAAGGCGATCGCCTGGAAAGCGGTTATACGGTGTTGAGCCGTATCGTGAGTTCGAATCTCATCCCCTCCGCCATTTAGTCTTAGGCCCAGAGAACGGTAAGGTTCGCGGGGCTAGATAGTGGCCAATATTAAAGGGTTATGAGGATATGTGACTCTCTGAGTTGCGGCCTCTGAGGCCAAACAAGCACCGTCATATCCTAAATTACCCGAAATTCTCCGGTGTCTCCTTCGGCGGTACGGCACGCGTTCTAAAGAACATCTCAATGAATTAAGTCCCCTTTTCGTAAAGTGTTGCCTAAAATAGGCCATACGAAAGGAACTTCGAAAGGGAAAGCTTTAAAATACGTTTTGGGCAAGCGAGATTTCTATTGCGGACAAAAAGCGGTATATATTGGCGATGACGCATTCAACGACAGCTCTCTTCAATTCGTTCGCGAGCGAAACGGCGAGTTGATTCACGTCGGCAAAGGGAATCCTGAGGGCTACGCCTGTTTATCCGGGCCAGAGGAAGTCATAGCCTATTTGCGAGAAATCGTTGAAATGGCCTGATTTTCCGCCATTATTCAATAAGATCATGTTTGTAAGGTCGTGATAATTTAGGGTATGATCGCAGCTTTAGGAAGCCCTTCATGAAACGCCTTTTCACCCCTTCGGAACGCCCGGACACCGACGACACGTTCGTCCTTTCCGCCGTCGTGCCGTGTTTTAACGAAGCCGAAGGTTTGCGCGAGTTGTGGCGGCGGCTGTCCGCCGCGTGCCGCGAGACGGTGGGGAAATCCTACGAAATCATCCTCGTCAATGACGGCTCGACGGATTCCACGTGGGCCAAGATGAACCTGCTAGCCGAAGAAGACAGCCATATCATCGCCGTCAATTTGTCGCGCAACCACGGGCATCAACTGGCGCTCAGCGCAGGGCTATCCATCGCGCGCGGCGATCATGTGTTCGTTATCGATGCCGATTTGCAAGACCCGCCGGAACTGCTCGGCAAAATGCTCGACCTGATGAACCAGGGCGCGGACGTCGTTTACGGCCAGCGTACGCACCGCAACGGCGACACGTGGTTCAAGCGCGTGACGGCCAAGGCCTTTTACAAGCTGCTCGGTAAACTGGGCGAGGTTCCCATTCCGTCCGAAGCCGGAGATTTCCGCCTGATGAGCCGCCGCGCGGTCGACATTTTGAACAACATGCCGGAGCGCAGCCGCTACATCCGCGGCATGGTGAGCTGGATCGGGCTTCGGCAAGTCGCGCTGCCGTATGAACGCCAGCCGCGCTTTGCGGGCAAGACGCATTATCCGTTGGGTAAAATGGTGCGGTTCGCCATCGACGCCGTGACGGGCTTTTCCATCGTGCCGCTACGTATGGCGTCCTATATGGGCGCGGCCATCGGCATCGCTGGTTTGCTCCTTCTGATTTACGTGCTGTTGGCGTGGATAGCGGGCGAAACCGTGCAAGGCTGGACATCGCTCATGGTCGTCGTACTCGTGATCGGCGGCGTGCAGCTCATCAGCCTCGGCGTGTTCGGCGAATATCTCGGCCGCATGTATATCGAATCCAAACACCGCCCGCTCTTCATCATCGACAAGATCGTGAACCATGAAAAACCCGCGCCGAGAGTTTAGGCAGCTGAATAATCCAACGCCAAATCCAACACGGGCGCGCTGTGGGTGATCCAGCCGGATGAAATTACGTCCACGCCCGTAGCGGCGATGGCGCCGATGTTCGCGGGCGTGACGTTGCCCGAAGCTTCCGTCGTAAACTTGCCGTTCACCATCTTCACCGCTTGCGTGAGCATCGCCGCATCCATGTTGTCCAAAAGCACCGCGTCGATGGACAGGTTTAACGCGTCGCGCAACTGGTCGAGCGTATCGACTTCAAGCTCGATTTTCACCAGATGCCCGGCGGCGGCCCGCGACTTTTCAACCGCCGTGCGAATGTTTCCTGCTGCGGCGATGTGGTTGGCCTTGATCAAGGTCGCATCGTCCAAGCCCATGCGGTGATTGAACCCCCCGCCAGCGCGTACGGCGTATTTCTCCAGCGCGCGAAGGCCCGGCGTCGTCTTGCGCGTGCACGCTACGCGCGTATTATGCGGCTTTACGGCGTCCACCAATGACCGCGTCGCCGTGGCGATGCCGCTCAAATGTCCGAGAAAGTTCAGCGCCACCCGTTCGCCGGTCAAAATCGCGCGCATCGGCCCTTCGACGACGGCCAGGGCTTCGCCCGCTTGCACCGTATCGCTGTCGTTTTTCTTGGCCGTAAACCGCACGCCGCTATCCAACAATTGAAACGCCAGCCGCGCGCATTCCATGCCTGCGATGACGCCCGCTTTCCTCGCGACAATCTGCGCGCGGCCCTGCTGCGCCGCTGGAATGATCGCGTCGGTCGTGATGTCGCCCGCGCGGCCAAGATCCTCCGCCAGCGCAAGATGCACCAGCGGCTCAAGCATATCGTGGGGAAGAGGGGAGAGGGGCATGGTTGCGCCTATTGCCTGATTGTCATCCCCGCGAAAGCGGGGATCCAGTGGGAGAGTCCGTAGTCACAAGCGGATATTTATATGTGCCGTCCGTCCCGATTGCCAGATACACTGGATTTCGGCTGGAGCCTGCCCCGTGCAGCGACACGGGGCCGGAATGACGTAAAAGGTTGGCGTCTTGGGCCGGAAAATCCGTGCGGCAATGCGCGCCGCGGCTTTCTTCGCGGTGAAGCGCGGCAGTCGCGATCATCAAACCCACAAGAGCCATGCCCGAATGCGCCGCGAGCGGCGTGAGCGCGTCTATTGCTTGCTCCAAGCCTTCTTTGTCCCTCAACACGCCGACGTGTTTTTCCATGATGGCGCGGATGGTTCCGGCCGTGTCATCCCCGCGAAAGCGGGGATCCGGTTGCGAGCGTCCGCGAGCAGTTAAAGTAGCTAACGGCGTCTCATAGCTATGGCCGTTCTTTGATTCATATGGCGCGTTGACACGCGCCGCTGGATTCCCGCTTTCGCGGGAATGACAATTTTCAATCCCCTTTGCCACCTTCAACCCGAACACCACCGCTTCCAGCAAGGAGTTGCTCGCGAGGCGGTTCGCGCCGTGCAATCCCGTTGCCGCGACTTCGCCGCACGCCCATAGGCCGTTCAAGTTTGTGCGCCCATCGGCATCCGTCGCCACGCCGCCCATGTGGTAATGCGCCGTGGGCCGCACGGGGATCGGCTGTCGCGTCGGGTCAAGCCCAGCGCCAAGGCACAACCTGTAAATCGTCGGAAAGCGTTGCGCGAAATCGGGGATCATCCGCGCATCCAAAAACACGCGCCGCCCCTGCTGTAATTGCGCCCAGATTGCGCGCGCCACGATGTCGCGCGGCGCAAGCTCGTCGTGTTCCGAGCCGTTCATGAACCGCTCGCCGCGATCGTTGATCAATACCGCGCCTTCGCCGCGCAGGGATTCGCTTGCCAGCGGCATCGGGTCGAGGCCAACGTCGATGCCTGTCGGATGAAACTGCACAAACTCCAGATCGCGCAACGCTGCGCCAGCACGTGCCGCCAGCAAAATACCTTGTCCCCATGAGCCATGTGGATTGGTTGTATGTGGCCACAATGCGCCCACGCCGCCCGTCGCCAAAACGATGTTGTCCGTCGCTATATGTTCTGTCTTGCCGTTGCCCACATACGTCACGCCTGTCACGCTGTTAGCATTGGTGGTGATCGCCGTCGCGTTGGCATCGTCGATCACCGTGATCGAAGGCGTTTTCAAAGCGCGCGCGGCTAAGGCTTTCGTCACCGCCGCGCCCGTACCGTCGCCATCGGCATGGACGACGCGGCGACGACCGTGGCCGCCTTCCAGACAAACGTCAATCTCGCCAGCGCGGTTTTTGTCGAACGCGACGCCCCAATCCATCAATTGTTGAATGGCCGCAGGCGCGGCTTGCGTCACCATGCGCACGATGGCGGGGTCGCACAATCCCGCGCCTGCCGCTATCGTATCCTGCGCATGAAGTTCCGGCGTGTCGTCCGGCCCCATCGCGGCGGCGATGCCGCCTTGAGCCAAAATGCTGCTGCTTTCCTGCCCGATCGTCTTACGCGTGAGCACGATAACGGGCTGCGGCGCCATCGCGAGCGCAACCGTCAATCCGGCGATACCGGAACCTATGATGACGGGGGGCTGGCTCATTTCACCCCGATCATCCGCTCGACGGATTTCCGCGCGTCGGCGGCGATAGCTTCGGGGATCGTGATTTCATGCGTCATCGTTTCCAGCGACGCGCGAATCTTTTTCAGCGTGATGAGCTTCATATGCGGGCACATCTGGCAAGGGCGCACGAAATCGATTTCCGGATGCTGCGCGGCGATGTTGTCGCTCATTGAGCATTCGGTCATCAGCAAAGCCTTGGAAGGACGCTTAGCTTCGATCCAGTCGATCATCTGCGCGGTCGATCCGGCGTAATCGGCCACCTTGATCACGTCCGGCGGGCATTCCGGATGCGCCAGAACCGTCAGCCCCTTGTGCTGGTCGCGATACGCCTTGATTTCATCCGCCGAAAAACGTTCGTGCACTTCGCAACGCCCGCGCCACGGAATGATCTTCACGTTCGTCTGCGCAGCGACGTTGAGCGCGAGATATTCGTCGGGGATCATGATGACTTCCGGCACGCCGAGCGACTCCACGATCTTCTTCGCGTTGCCGGAGGTGCAGCAAATGTCGGAAACCGCCTTCACGGCGGCGGAGGTGTTCACATACGTCACCACAGGAACTCCCGGATGTTTTTTCTTGAGCGCGATCACGTCCTCCGGCGTGACGGAATCCGCCAGCGAACATCCGGCCTTCGGGTCAGGCGTCAACACGGTGCGTGACGGGTTGATGAGCTTCGCCGTCTCGGCCATGAAATGCACGCCCGCGACGACGATCACGTCGGCTTGCGTTTTCGCGGCTTCGCGGGCGAGGGCGAGCGAGTCCCCCATAATGTCGGCGACGCCGTGAAAGATTTCCGGCGTCATATAATTGTGGGCGAGAATGATCGCGTTGCGCTCTTTCTTCAGGCGCTGAATATCCAGAACGTCGGCGGCGAACGTCGCCCACTCTTCGGGGGGGACGACGTTCCTCACCTTCGCGTAGATTTCCGCCGTGGCCTCAAGAGCCTTGTTAACGGAACTGAAAGCGTCCATAAATTATGCTCCTTTTGAGCATTAATAGGCCATAAAAAATATGCCGAGGTCCCGCGCGAGTCCTGAGCACAGCTTTTATATAGTCACAGTGAGCATAATGTGTCAAACTTGTAACCAAAAAGTTAAGAAAGTTAAGGCGTTATGAACATCAAAACCCCCGAAAACGTCGGAATCGAACTCAGCGCCGTCATCGTGGCGGTTACGCGCAACGAGCCTCAGGTTATGTTGTTGCCGTCCCGCGCCTTGCCTTCGGGGCCTTTCAGCACCCATCACCGCACGCTGGAGCAGGGGCTTCGCGCATGGGTCGATGCCCACATCGGCCTCAAGCTCGGCTACGTCGAACAGCTTTACACGTTTGCCGACAAGGACCGCACTGCCGACAACATGCGCGCCGTATCCATCGGTTATTTGGCTTTGGCGCGCGCGCCTACGGTGAAAAACGGCGATCAGGAAAAAGAAACTCTAAAAATATTTCCTTGGTACGATTTTTTTCCGTGGGAAGACCGCCGCAAAGGCGTGCCGGCCGTAACGGATCACATCTTAAAAGCTTTGACGCAATGGAAAGCCGCTGCACCGGATGCCGCCACCCGCAAAGCGCGCGATAACCGCATCGCCATCAACTTTCCCAAAGACCCCCGCGCTTGGAACGAAGAACTCGTTTTGCAGCGTTACGAACTTCTATGGGAAGCGGGATTGATCGAGGAGGCGCAAAGGCATTTTTTGAGCGAGAAAAGCGTTGCAGGTAAGCACGGTAAAACTCCCTCCCCCTTGCGGGGAGGGTTGGGGAGGGGGGCAAACGACTGGGCAGAGAATATGGCTTTATATCCAAAAAACTCTGCCAAGCGGATGGCCCCCACCCCTAACCCCTCCCGCGAGGGGAGGGGGATTTTCATCCCCGGCCTGTCCATGCCGCACGATCATCGCCGCATTCTTGCGACGGGCATCGCACGGTTGCGCGCCAAGATCAAATACCGTCCCGTCGTGTTCGAACTGATGGCCGAACGCTTCACGCTTCTACAATTGCAGAATACCGTCGAAGCGCTGGCGGGCTTGCGTTTGCACAAGCAAAACTTCCGCCGCCTTGTGCAAGGGCAGGGGCTTGTCGAGGAAACCAGCGGAACGACAAGCGACACGCGCGGCCGTCCGGCGAAACTCTTCGCCTTCCGCCATGATGTCTTGCGCGAACGCGCCGCCGCAGGGACTAAGCTGCCGCGTAGTGGTTAGCTTTAAACTGGAATTTGCTTAAATAAATCGCCTTTCGCTTCATATTTATTAAGGAAAAGTTACGCCTCTCGTCACATATTCCCCTTAACCATTTCGAAAGCGGGCCTGACTATACTTCGCGAGCCGCGCTCACGAATTAAGCCACGATATTCTCATGATTAAACGCCTCACTATCGCCAACTTCGTCATCATCGACAAGCTTACGGTCGAGTTCGGCGAAGGCCTGACCGTCGTTACGGGCGAAACCGGCGCCGGCAAATCGATCCTGCTCGATGCGATGGGGTTAATACTCGGCGACGAGCCCGATCGCGAGGCCATCCGGCAAGGCACCGATGAATCTTCGTTCGAAGCCGTATTCTGGCCGCCTCAGGGCCATCCGGTATGGGAGTTTTTGGCGAAACATGAAGGGCTGCAATCAAACACCACCGACATTCAGATCCGCCGCGTCTTCGATCGCAATCAAAAAGACGAAATCGTCGTGAACGGGGTCATGGTCGCGTTGCCATTCTTGAAAGAGCTTGGCGTATACCTTGTCGAAATCCACGGCCAGTTCGCTAACCAGAATTTCCTCTCGCCGGAATCCCAGCTTAATTTGCTGGACGCTTTCGGCAACTATCCGCCGGGCATTCTGGAAAACGTCGCGAAAGCGTGGGACGACATCGGGCGGCTCACCAAGGAGCTTGAGGACGAACAGAAATTCCTCGCCGTGGCCGAGCGCGAAAAAACAGGCATCCAACGCCTTGTGGCCAAGGTCGAAAAGCTCGGCCTCAAAAAAGGCCTTGTCGAAGATCTGAAAGCCCAACTCGCCTATCTGTGCAACCGTCGCGACATCCGCGAGCTGTTTCAGACGATCAACGCCCAACTTGTCGCTCAATCCGGCGCGGAATTGTCGCTCGCGCGTGTCGACAGGCTTCTGGCGGGGCAAAAAGACCCCGTGCTCGACAAAATGAAGGAATGCGTCAAAATCGCGTACGAGAAAACGCACGAAGCTGCACAGGAAATGCAGGCTCTCGCCCCGAAATACCTCGATATCGACACCAGCAAAATACAAACGCTGGAAAAACAGCTTGGCGACATCAAGGCCATCTCCGACGAATGCAAAATCGTGCCCGAAAAAATGTTCGATCATTACGAGATGCTGTCGAAACGCCTGGCGCGCATCATCGCCGCGCCCACGAAAATCCGCGAGCTTAACGACCAGCTCATCAAAGCGCGCGAGTTCTACCGCCATCATGCTCACATTTTGACCGAAGAACGCGAAAAGGCTGCGGAACGCCTCAGCGACGCCATCACCTCGGAAATGGCGCCGCTGAAACTGCTCAGCGCGCAAGCCAAGATCGAAGTGACGGAGGACACGAACAAGCCGACCGCGCGCGGCATCAACGAGATCATCTTCACGGCGCGCATGAACCCCGGCATGCCGTTCAGCCCCATCGCCGAAACGGCGTCGGGCGGCGAATTGGCGCGTTTGATATTGGCGATCAAGATGATCCTACAGCAAGTTCAATCCGTCTCCACGCTGGTCTTCGACGAAATCGACACCGGCATCGGCGGCGCGGCTGCGGCTGCGGTTGGCGGGCGCATAGCCAAGCTGGCCGCGTCCACGCAAATCCTCGTCATTACGCACAGCCCGCAAGTCGCTTCGCGCGGCAAGCAGCATTTTCACGTCAGCAAGCGAATTGACGGAAATTCGACGCGCACGTTCGTTGACCTGTTGTCCTACGAAAAACGCGTCGAGGAAGTTTCGCGTATGTTGGCGGGCGAAGTCCCGACCGACCAATCGATGGCGGCGGCCAAGACCTTACTTGAGGAAGCCTTCAAGGCTGGCGGCTAATACTTAAGTTTTACCAACTATTTGATATATTTATACATATTGAACGTGAAAGTAATTCGCGTTATTCTTTCATGGAAAAACCCTACCCTGATGGCTATAGTTGTCGCGCTCGCTAAAATATTGCTATTTCGTCGTTTTAATAGATTTTTTGGCGTCGGGGACATTTTGAAGGAATGAATAATGAGTGCGGCAGGCGTAAATAAGGCCTATGTATATCGTGGCTATGACCGCTCGCCGTCGAACGTTCTTCTGATACAACCAATTTATTCATGGAAGGCTCCCCCCAAAAAATCGCGCGCGCTATCCGCTCTATCTTCCTTGTGGAACAGAACCAAAGAGCAGGTAACGGCGGTCGCTTCGAAGATCAAGCCCGTCTCTAAACCCGTCTTGACGCGCTGCGCGGCGTATGGGGTGGCGTTCGCGCTGGTGACGACAAGCCTCTTGGGATCGTTTAACGCAAAACCGGCGCGTTCATTTATATCGAATCTATTTTCCGTTTCAAATGTGGCGGCGGCGGAGACGGAGCGCTACACGGTATCCGATCCTGTGACGGGCGACGTGACGGAACATGAAGTCTCGCCGGACGACATTGATGCGCAGGGCTTTGAAGTCGATAATCCGGTTTCCAAACCCAAAGTGGTTATAACCAATTATCAACAGCGCGAAAACGCCGATCCCAAAAGCTCAAAGGAATCGAAAGAGTCAAAGAAAGAGCTGACGCCCGCCCAGTTGGTCGAAAAAGCGTTTTACAGCCATAAATGCGGCGAAGAAACGGTTCCCGTCCATTATTTCGGCGAACTTCCGGAGGAGGTTCAGCGAATGCTCCTTGAGGCTGCGCAAAAGAAATCGCTTAAGGCCGTCATGGAGGCCAGCCAACAGGCCGCTGAAATACTGGCGTCAAAAGCGCGGCAATTTGGCCCTGAATACATGCGCATCGCTCTGCGCCTTTTCCGTCTGGCGGGCGAACGAAAGGAAGAAATACAAAAAAGAAAAGAAATAATGGCTGCCAAAAAACTTGCCCAAAAACCGGAAAAGGAACGTGACCAAAAGCCGGAAAAGAGGAAACGCAAAGCCCAAACCCTTTCGCAAGCCGCAGCGTCCTCAGGGGATCAGGAAGAGGCCAAAGCCGCTCCCGAAAAAGAAGCGCAGGCCGTCGCGCCTTCTGCAAGCGTCGCTACCGGAAAGATTTTTGTCATGCCCGACGTTTACGCGTCTTTGCCGGAAAATCTGAAGCAAAGGATCGACAGCGCGGCGAAAACGGGCGGCGTCCGGCGGCAAGCGGTCGTCGAGAGCGACATCGGGAATTTTTTTGGTAACGTCAAGCGCGATTGGGAAAAGGCCGAAACCTTCGCCTGTCGCGGCGCGTCCCGCATGGAAGAAGCGGGATTGCTCGACACCAAACTCGGCCATTTGCTGAACGGCAATTGCGCCTATTCAAGATTACTGAATCGCGGAATCTCGCCCGCTTATTATCAGGCCCTAAAGACGCCCAAGGATAGTTTGTTCTGCAAACCGTTCCTCGCTCGCGTCATGAAAACAAAAACCTACCGTCTTATGTTTGGTCTGAGACGCTGAGTAAAATTGCGCGTGAATGAGATGTCGCATGTTCCCTCACCAGGAAAACGTAATGTTCGCTGTTTCGCTGCTCACTAACGTTTTCTATAGCCATTTAACCTTTCATGGGGCCAAACTGCCGCAGCGAGGGGGACACAATAAAAAAGGCTCCGCCAATCATTTGGCTTTTGAACGGCCTTCTGTTGCCTTTTTTATTGTGTCCCCATTGCTTCCCTTCACCTGCTTCTTGATTCAATAAAAAGATAAACGGCTGTATCCTCACCTTCAAGGGAATAGGATAATTTGCGTATCGCCTCGATATACGCATCAGACTCTAAAGCTTTGACTCGCTCCTCTAAGGATTCAACGGTTTCATCATCTCGCAAAGCGATGCGAACCTGCGTGACGATTGGTCCCGTGTCGTATTCTTTGTCGATTAGGTGTACTGTAACGCCGGATTCTTTTTCCTTCGCGGCGATGACGGCTTCATGCACCCGTCTGCCATACATGCCCTGACCGCCAAACTTCGGCAATAAGGAGGGGTGTGAATTTAAAATCTTCCTGTCAAACTTTTCTAATGTGACCGGTCCGATTTTTTTCATGAACCCGGCCATCACGACAAGCTCTGAATTATGTTTTGTCAAACAATCGCAAATCGCTTGGTCGATATTGTCTTCGCCGACAGTTTTTTGTTGATCACATACGAAGGAACGCCAAAGCGTTCGGCCACTTTTAATACGCCCGCGTCGGGGTTATTCGTAATCACGACCGAAGGAACGAAGCCGAGATTCTCTTTTTCGTTTCGCTCCATCATGACGCGAAACGCGGTGCCGTTGTGCGAGGCGAGAAAGCCGATGCGGGTCATAATGTCCAGTCGATCCTGTAAACCAATTAACCAATTTCGGGAGTCTGAGTGACGATTTTTTCACCCGGGCGGGTGAAGATTTCGGCATTTTTGCCCAAAAAAAAGGAAGATTTCGGCATTATCCCGTAAAATTCGTGCCGATCTCGGCATTATTTGAAAAACGCCCTTTTTCGGAATCATGCCAAAATCGTCACCCGTTAACCGTTTTCGATCTTCGCGCCGAGGGCGTTCATAAGGTCTACAAATCCCGGAAAGCTGGTGGCGATGAAACTGCCGTCGTCGATGCGAATGGGGGAGGGGGTGGCCATGCCGAGGACGAGGAAGCTCATGGCGATGCGATGGTCCATGGCCGTCTCGATCGTCGCGCCGCCCTTGGGAGGCTTGCCGTTGCCACGCACGATCAGGTCGTCGCCTTCGATCGCGGCATCCGCGCCGCAGGCCCTAAGCCCTTCGAATACAAGCTGTAATCTGTCGCTTTCCTTCACGCGCAATTCGCCGAGGTTCTGCATCCGCGTCGTGCCTTTGGCACAGGCGGCGGCCATGGCGAGAATGGGGTACTCGTCCACCATGCTCGGCACGCGGTCGGCAGGCACCGCAATTCCCTTGAGGCTTCCAGCTGTTACGGTCAGATCGGCGACAGGCTCGCCGCCCGCTTCGCGCCGGTTGGCGAACCGGATATCCGCGCCCATTTCCTTTAAAGTTTCAACTAACCCCGCGCGCCGCTTGTTCAATCCGACGTTCTTTAACGTGATGGATGAGCCGGGCCGGATCAGCGCGGCGACCATCGGGAACGCTGCGGAGCTGATGTCCGAGGGGACGATAATCTCTTGCCCTTTCAAAGAACTAGGCCCTTCGACGGATATCGCCTCCGCGCCATCGGGCAGCTTTTCAATCGTCAGTTTCGCGCCGAAATGACGCAGCATATTTTCGGTATGATCGCGCGTCGGGACAGTTTCGATGACCGTCGTGACGCCTTTTGCGCTCAATCCGGCCAGTAAAACGGCCGATTTCACTTGTGCGGAGGCTACGGGGAGCTTGTAGGTGATGGGAGAGGGGCTTTTTGCGCCACGAACCGTCAGCGGCATCCGCCCTCCTTCCTGCGCTTCAAAGGACGCGCCCATTTGCTCTAAAGGCTTGATAACGCGGCCCATTGGGCGCTTTTGTAGCGAGGCGTCGCCCGTGAAACGGCTGGAAAAGGGCCTTGCGCCCAAAAGGCCGATGAGCAAACGTGCCGAGGTGCCGCTGTTGCCCATGTCGAGGATCTCGGTTGGTTCAACAAGGCCGTCTAAGCCTTTGCCTTTTATGGTCCAAACGTTGCCTTCCTTAGAGATGACTGCCCCCAGCGCACGCAATGCGGCGACGGTATGAAGCACGTCCTCGCCCTCCAAAAGCCCCCTAACGGTGGTTGTGCCGGAGGCGATTCCGCCCAGCATAATCGAGCGGTGGGAGATGCTCTTGTCGCCGGGGGGCGTCAAATCGCCCTTCAGGGTGCCGGAGGTATGGGAAATGAAGGGGTTAGCGACGTTTGTCATGGCGGTCTTATACCAAAAACGGGAGGTTAAGACAGGCCCTTTCGCCCGGAATCGCAAGGCCTCCATTCAAGAGTTTGACAGGCCGCATGTTTCATGGCAAGGGACAGCCCTTTCCGAGTCCAGGTGCGAAAAACGGTTCAGGAGGCGAGACAGTGGCCAAAGCGGAATGGGGTACCAAGCGGATCTGCCCGCATTGCGGAACGCGTTATTATGACATGAAAAAGAAGCAGCCGGCCTGCCCGAGCTGCGGCGCCGTGTATGATCCTGAAGCCTTGACGAAAACGCGCCGCGGACGTCCCGCGCCGGTGGAAGAAAAACGCAAGTCCATTCCCGCGCCGGACATCATTGACGATTTGCCGCTGGTCGACGGCGACGAGGCGGAATCATCCGTCATCGAAGATGCCGACGAGCTGGCCGACGATGTGGACGTCGATGAAGTCGTCGAAGTCGAAGAGGACGAACGCGCCGACGACCGCTAAATCAATAACCGTAAGCTATTCTTCGTCGAGTTCCGCTTCACCGCCCATAACTTCCTTAACCGTGTCGAACCCGAAGCCTGCGCGGGCGAGGGTGGCGAAGTCTTTGCTTTTTAGTTCTTGCGGCGTGGCGCGTTGCGGGCCTGTGGACGTGCGGCGGTAGGGGCCTAGGCCTCGGTGTTTCGCGAACGCTCGCGCGGCTTTTAGTTCCTCGTCTTCGTTCGATGCGCCTTCTTCGGGTTCCAAGGCTTTTTCGATCAGCGAAGGAGCGATGCCCTTTAAACGCAACTTTTCCGTGATACGGCGCGCGCTGCGTCCGGAACGGCGCAAGCTGCTCACTTTCATCGACGCGAAGGCTTCGTCATTGACCGCGCCTGTTTTCTTGTGCTGGTCGATGATTTTGGCGATGGATTTTTTCAGCTCTTCCTGTTTCGCATGATCGGCGGCGAAATCGGGATGCACCATCGCGGCGTGGCGCATGCGGTTTTCAAGCACGCGGCGTAGGCTGGCCTCGGACGCGGCGTAGCGGCTGAGGTAATAAAGCGCAACGTTGGCCAGATAGTCCGGCGTCGGTATCTTGATGCGTTTCTTCTTTCGCGGCATGGCGCGAGAATAGCAGGATTTTCAAATATTAGGAAACAATGGAGACAACGACGGGGACACAACAGAATATCCTGATGCCGCAGTATAGGTTATCGGGCGGCAATAATGTGTCATTTTGCCTTCGTCGTCTTTACCGTCCGTCTTCAAGATAAGCTAATATGATGGACCGCTCCTGCCGCCAGGCCTGCGTCTCATGCCGTCGTCGCGTCTGACCGGCCCTTGCCGGAAATGATGCCCGCGATGTCGATGGTCGCGAAACTCGTGGAAACGATCAAAATGACGACGCAGATTGCGGTGATGATGTCTATGCCCGCGTCTGAAATCGTCATCGTCATTAAAGATAATTATGCTACCTCCATAAGGAACGTAGCCATAACCATGGCCATAGCCGTAACTTCCTCCATAACCGCGGTAGTCGTCGTTATAGTAGGTACTGGGATAGCCGACATAACCGACGCAACCGTAACTTAACAGGCTTGCGGCGGCTACGGCGAAGCTGCCCGCCAGCATAACGCCTCGCCTTTTTGCTTGTTCGTTGGTCAAGCAAAGAGAGGCATATGCCCTCTTGAAAATATCTCTTATCATGTTATCAGCCCTCCTGGCCGGCGAATGCGATAATGATAATCGGCGCAGACATCAGGCTACCACAATTAACCCAGCCAAACAAACATTCCCCACCATTAAGCATGATGCTAACAATGGCATTCCAGACAGCAGACAACGCCAGATGAAATGAGGTTAACGTGACGGAATCCGGATTCAAAAAGTTTTTTCCCGTGTCGTGGGAGGAGTTGCACCGCAACGCCAAAGCTTTGGCGTGGAAACTGCTTGACCTTGGCCCATGGAAGGGATTGATCGCTGTGACGCGCGGCGGTCTTGTTCCGGCGGCTGTCGTCGCGCGAGAGCTGGATATACGCATGATCGAAACGGCGGCGGTGGTCGGCTATCAGCCGGACGACTCGAACCCGGGTGCGGCGTTGGAAGCGAAGATCATCAAGCACGCGGCCAACGTCGGTGACGGCGAAGGGTGGTTGGTTGTTGACGATTTGGTCGATACGGGGCGGACGGCTGACGTGTTGCGCAAATTGATGCCCAAGGCGCATTTCGCGACGGTTTATGCCAAGCCCCTCGGGATGCCTCTGGTCGATACGTTCGTGACGGAAGTGAGTCAGGACACATGGATTTACTTTCCGTGGGACATCGAGCCGCAATTCGCGCACCCGATCGCGACGCAGCGAAAAAATTCCAAATAGCATGAACGTAAAACTGCCGACCATCCGCCTGCAGCCTGCGCGGCATAAACGCGCGATGGCGGGGCATCCGTGGATTTATTCGAACGAAGTCGTGATGGACAGCGCTGCTAAGACGCATGATGCAGGCGCGCTTGCGAAGTTCGCGGCGCATGACGGTCAGGTGATCGGCATCGGCAGTTTTAATCAGCATACGTTGATCGCGGGGCGTGTATTTACGCGCGAGCCGTTGGCGGCGATTGATGCAGCATGGTTCCAGAAACGGTTTGAAAACGCGCTGGCGTTGCGCGCGAAATTAATCGTCGAGCCTTATTGCCGTTTGGTTCATGCCGAAGCCGACGGCTTGCCGGGTTTGATCGTGGACCGTTTCGGCGATTATTTGAGCGTTCAGCTCAATACAGCGGGAATGCAAAAACTTTGGCTGGAGATCGAGGGCGCGCTGGTGAACGCGTTCAATCCGAAGGCCATCGTTTTGCACAACGAAAGTTCGATACGCGCTTTGGAGGGTTTGGAGCGCAAGGTCGAGGTGGCGCGCGGTTCCATCGACGGGCCTGTCGAGGTACATGAAAACGGGTTGACGTATTTTGCCGATTTGGTCGGCGGACAGAAAACGGGATGGTATTTCGATCAACGCGATAATCATGCGTTGGTGGCGCGATATGCGAAGGGCGAGCGCGTTTTGGATTTGTATTGCCATGCGGGCGGCTTTGGTTTGCTGGCGGCGCGGGAAGGGGCCGAGCGCGTGATCGGCGTGGATTCGTCGCAGGCCGCTTTGGATCTGGCGTACAAGGCCGCCGCGAAAAACGACTTGGCGCCGGTTTGCGAATGGCGAAACGCGGACGTGTTCGAGGAATTGGAGCGTCTTGGCGCGGCGAAGGAAAAATTCGGCATCGTGATCGCCGATCCGCCGCCGTTCGTGAAATCGCGCAAGGACATCATGAGCGGCGCGCGCGGTTACCGTAAATTGGCGCGTTTGTCGGCAGGCGTGACGGCGCAGGAAGGCTTGCTGTTCATCGCGTCGTGCAGCCATAACATGAGCCTTGAACAATTCACAGAGGAAGTTGCGAAGGGGTTATCCGAAGCGCGGCGCGAAGGGCGCATTCTCTACACTGTGTTCGCCGCGCCCGATCATCCCGTTCATCCGCATTTGCCCGAAAGCGCGTATTTGAAGGGGTTGTTGGTGCGGGTGGGGTAGGTTGAGGTTCATAATTAATTATGTGTCATTCCGGGGCGCGCATTAGCGCGAACCCGGAATCCCGTTTGTTTTTATATTTCTTAAAATAAAACGGGATTCCGGATCCATTTTCTTTCGCCCGCCAAGCGGTCGAAAAGAAAATGTTCCGGAATGACATAACGGAGATGTTATGCCTTACACTATCTTCTCAAACCACGCGGCGAGTTCGAGGTGCGTGGACCATAAAAACTGGTCAACGGGCAGGAGGGCTTTGAGCGCATAGCCGCCTTGCGTGAGGATGCGCGCGTCGCGCGCGAATGTCGACGGGTCGCAACTGATTGCCACGATGGTTGGCACGGTGCTGTTGGCGAGTTGCATCGTCAAAGCTTTTGCGCCGCCGCGCGGCGGGTCGAAGATGACGGCGTCGAACGCGCCGAGTTCATCGGCTTTGAACGGATCGCTTATCAAATTGCGTTGTTCGACGTGCCAATTGGGATTTTGCTTGACGACGCGGCGCAGGGAGTCGAGCGCGGCGCCGTCGAGGTCGGAGAAATTGACTTTCTTCGCTTTCGGCATCGACAAGCCGAAGCCGCCGAGGCCGCAGAACAAATCCATGATCTTCGCGCTGTCGCCGATCGCGTCCCGCGTGAAGCCGATGAGCGCGTTTTCGCCGGAAACAGTAGCCTGTAAAAACGAGCCGGGTGGGAAGGGGACTGGCGTTTTGCCGTAAGTGACGAAAAGAGGCTGGCGGTGCGCGATGGGTTCGACAGGGCTGCGGTCCCATTTGCGCCACGACAATTGTGCGATGTTCAGGTTTTCGGCGAGGATCGCCAGTTCTTGCCGTTGGTCGAGGCCGAGCGGTGGGCCGCCGATTAGGACGACGTCGAAACCTTCCGGCAACGCGGTGATCTGCACGTCGCAAGATTGGCCTTGCGGCAGCCACGACGGCAACGCATCGCGCAGTTTTTGGACGAATGCCGTGAGATCGGGAAGCAAAACGGTGCATTCTTTCAAGTCGATCAATTCGTGGCTACGCCATGCGTTGAAACCCAAAATAATTCCTTGCGGCGCGTGTTCCGCCGCCAGCCGCGCGCGGCGGCGCGTGCCCGTAGCCGTCACGACGGCGGGATAAAAAGGTATGTCGGTGAAGGCTGCGGCTTCGAGCGCGTGTTTAAGCTGTTCGACCTTCCAAGCCGTGACCGCCGCGCCTTTCATGTGCTGCAAGCGGCAGCCGCCGCAATGCGGGTAATGGTGGCACGGGGGTTTGATGCGCGTGCCGTTGGGCTCTAGAATGGCTTCGATAGCGGCGCGTTGCTGACCACTGCCGTTTTCTGCTAAACGGACGCGGACGCGCTCATGCGGCAAGGCGCCGGCCACGAACACGGTTTGGCCGCCGTGGTGGGCGATGCCGTCGCCTTGGGCGCCGAGGTCGTCGATGGTGAGTTCGAGCAAGGATTTCCACGTTTGCTTGGTGGCGGAATTTTGGCGGTTCTATCTCAAATGTTACGATAAGATGCAACTTTAATAATGTTAAGGAGTTTCAAGATCATGCGCGGGTATTTTGGCGTGGGCGTTGAGGAAATCAGCAAGAGTTTCAACCTCGGCAATCTGGTGCGGACGACACACGCGTTCGGCGGGAGTTTCTTTTTCACGATCAACGCATCGGTGAATTACCACGACATCAAGACGTCGGACACGTCGCACGCGGACATCCATATGCCGTTTTACACATATAAAAACGTGAATGAGTTCACGTTGCCTAAGGATTGTTCGCTGGTCGGCGTGGAATTGTTGGACGACGCGGAGGAATTGCCGAGCTTTAGGCATCCGTTGCGGGCGGCTTATGTGCTGGGGCCGGAAAAGGGGAGTTTGTCGCCCGCGCTGGTGGCGCGGTGCGATCACATCGTGAAAATTCCGATGAAGTTTTGCGTGAACGTTGGCGTCGCTGGCGCGCTCGTGATCTACGACCGGATGATCAGCCTCGGCCAGCACGCCGAACGGCCCGTGCGGGTTGGGGGGAGTAGGCGGTTGAAAGGCTAGAGATTAAAAAGGCAATTATGCCATCAGGGTTCAGGGCGATGCAAATCAGGTACGCTATAGCTTGAGGGTTTGGTGGCGTTGTTCGATAAATCCTTCAAGAGCCTCATAGCCAGTGCGGCTTTGTCTTTAGGGACAAACAAGTGATCATGGAAAAAAGCGGATACGGGATTAACGCTTATATCATTTTTAGCCAAGCACGACGCTATAACAGCCATAAACCCCACAGCTTCCAGCGAAGAATGTATATTTAACGTAATCATGCGGGATGGAAAGGCGTAATCCAAACCAGCTTCTTTGGCATCCCGTTCGCGAAGGATTAATGTCGTACCTTCTTTTTCCTGAAATAAAGCCTGCGGTGATATATTGCGTGGAAGCGAAAATTCTTTTGGCGTTGTGCAGAAAACGAAAACGTCTTCCTGCAACTCAGGTTCCATAGCCCGTATGAGGGTCTCAAGATTGTTTTCGCCAAGCATAAAAATACCCTACTTGTTGTTTGTTTAAAGTGCTGAAGTGGCTATCAAATGTAATGATTTAAGCCCGCCTTCGCCTTTTGGGCTTCGGCGCGGCAATTTTGTTCGCAAAGCGAACAAAATTGGTGGACCTGAACGGGATCGAACCGTCGACCTCCTCATTGCGAACGAGGCGCTCTCCCAGCTGAGCTACAGGCCCATTTTACATGTGGGCGGCCCTCTTTATGGGCAACAGGGGCTTTCCTGTCAATGATCCTTTATAATCCCATGGTCTGCGCAATTTCTCCAAGGAAGCGAGGAAAAGTTCCGCTCCCCTTGAGGGAGGGGATAGGGTAGGGGTAGATGAAAGAAACCCCCTCACCTGCAGGAAAGCGACACTTGCAAGAGGGCTTTCAGGGCTTTAGCTTGGGCCATCTTAACGAAAGGACACGAGCCATGGGCATCTTGACCTCACTCCTTGCGGCGGCCTTCGAAGTAATTGACATCGTCCTGACCCTCTATGTCTGGGCGTTGATCATCGGGGCTGTGCTGAGCTGGCTTGTGGCGTTCGACGTTCTGAACACCCGCAATAGGTTCGTGCAGGTGGTGGGCGATTTCACCTACCGGATCACGGAGCCTGCCTTGCGGCGCATCCGCAGGTTCGTGCCGATCATGGGCGGACTCGACCTTTCGCCGCTCGTTCTCATCCTCATCGTCATGTTCGTTCAATCGTTTCTAAGGCGTTTGGTGATCACGTTATGACAGCGAGGATAATCGACGGCAAGGCCATGGCGGCCAAGGTGCGCGAAGAGTGCGCCGCGCATGCTGCCGACATGAACAAGTGGTGGAACATCACGCCGGGGCTTGCCGTCGTTCTGGTCGGCGACAATCCCGCAAGCCAGGTTTACGTGCGCAATAAGGTCCGCGCGTGCGAAGAGGCCGGTTTCCGCTCGTATAGCCAGAAGTTGCCGGAAACCGCAACGCAGGAAGAAGTTCTTGAACTGATTGCAGAGCTGAACGCCAACCCGCAGGTGAACGGCATTCTGGTGCAAATGCCTTTGCCGCCGCAGGTCAACGCCAACGCCGTGATAAACGCGATTGATCCTTTAAAAGACGTCGACGGCTTTCATCCCGTGAACGTCGGTCGTATGGTCACGGGCATGATGAGTCTCGCGCCCTGCACGCCGACAGGGTGCATGATGATGATCCGCGAGATCATTCCCGACTTGCGCGGGCAACGCGCCGTTGTCGTCGGGCGCTCGAACATCGTCGGCAAGCCCGTGGCGATGATGTTGCTTCAAGCCGATTGCACCGTGACGATCGCTCATTCCAAAACGCGCGACTTGCCGGAAGAATGCCTCAAGGCGGATATACTGGTCGCGGCCGTCGGCCAGCCGCAACTCATCCGCGGCGACTGGATCAAGCCCGGCGCGGTGGTGATAGACGTTGGCATCAACCGAGGCGTACCGGATGTCGATGGAAAATCCAAACTGATCGGCGACGTGGCGTTCAGCGAGGCCGTTGAAGTCGCGGGCGCGATCACGCCTGTGCCGGGCGGCGTGGGGCCGATGACGATCGCCTGCTTGCTGCAAAATACGCTTCAAGCGACAATGATGCAGACGGGATGGGGATAATTTCCGTCGGCCAATCCGTTGTGGCGGAAAAAACAGAAAATTTTACCCTAAAAAATTGCGGAAATTTGGCGTTAACCATTTAAGTTAGGCGCGGGGTCACACAATTGCCCTATTTGTTTTATAGTCTTTAGCCTTTCCAACAAGTTGGGCTGAGCGACGTGATGAGTTTAACACGCCGAGGTTTCCTGTTTTTGGTTAGAGCTTCCGCCATTGCCTTGGGGGCGAGGGTGGTGGGGGCGCCTCTGGCGGAGGCGAACATCAGCCCAACAAAACCCACAAAGCGTCAAATCGAAGCTTTTGAGCTCTTTCCCAAGGCGCTGGAAACCCGATTGGCGCATAAATGCGTTGACATCGAGCAACTTACAGGGCTTCCGGCCGAAGACGCGTTAACCTGCGCTTTCGACGAAACGCGTCTTGGCATTCATACGAAAGGGCGCGGAATCGTCGAGATCATCGATCAAACGTTTCTCGACATGGCCGCAAATTATGGAAGCGATTACAAGGAACAAATAGCGTTTCATGAAGAAATCGACGAAATCCTGAAAGCGGAGCGGCGCAGGCAGCAAGAGGCAAGACATAAGCCTAAAAACGAGCTTAGGCCTTCCCGAAAAAATTCCCGCAAGCAAACCAAAACCCTCACGAAGATTCACGACGACAGGCCTTCGCATGTGCTTGATCTTTATGCGAAGGTGATGGATCCGACAAACAAACCGGAACCAAAAACAATCAGAGAAAAATGCCGCGACCTCGCAGGTTGTGATTTGATGACTCTTCGGCAAAAAGTCCTGAAAACGCGCGACAATCACTATGTATCTCTTGTCTTCACGGCGCGCCGGTTGATGGACGATCGGCAAGCTCTTGAGGTTGAGCTAAGGAAAAAGGGCCTTTCGCATGTATTTTATACGTATAAAGACTATCTTTGCCGCATTCTGCATATATGGCCGGGTTATGCGAAAGAGATTTTAACAAGTCCCCCGGGCGTACCTATCCTTAAAATAACCAAAACCCCAAGCGTGCTTGAGACCCATAATTGCCCCATGGATATAAGCGTCGGCGCGTTTTTGAAAAGGCATAACGCAATTTACGCTGGGGTTAGGCGGGTTTTTTCATACTGTTTGGCTATGGCCGAAGTTACGCACGACCTTAGGTCGGATTTGCCTGAAAAATCAGAACATAAAATGCCCCATAATTACAAGCCGCAAGCGTTTACCATTCATTAAGTATTATCCACGATTCCTGTGGATATGTTTGTTGATAAACGTGGGAGTCGCCTCATGAACCCGCACGATTCCTTGGATTCTTAAGGGTTGCCTAAAAATTGGGCATGACTCATAACCGTTTGAAACACGAAACAAAATTTGTGACGAAAGCGTGTTTTCCGTTTTACAACGCAAAATATATGCACTGCATGGCGTTTCACGACGAGGTTGTGAACAAACCCATGGCCCGCTAAGCCGGGAAAACCGAAGAGTCAAGGGTTAATGAAAGGTAAATTACAAAAAATCGTTAGATCAAGATATAGACTCGTTGAGGTGGGTGCCGCAATCGACGCGCAAAACTTCACCTGTAATCGCTGGGTTTTCGAGTAGAAAGCGGACGGTAGAAGCGACTGCTTCCGGTGGCGTCGCTATACCTAGTGGGGCGGCAGCGACAAGCTTGGCAAAGTGCGCATCGGATTGCCGAGGACTTTTCATAACCGGACCGGGCGCGACCGCGTTTATGCGTACGCGTGGCGCGAGCGAAAGAGCCATAACGCGAGACATTTGGAACAGGCGCACGCGGCTCGTACGGTAGGCGTTCATAAAATCCGGTATCGGCGTAGCGTCCAATATGTTTACGACAGCGCCCGTAGTTCCTGCGGGCAGGTTTTTAACAAGACAATTGATCAGCTTTACGGGCGCTTCAAAATTGACGGCGTTATGGCGCGAACCGTCAGGATCGGAGTCATCGCGATCAAACAGGCTGGCGTTGTTGACCAGCGCAGTGAGCGAATATCCTGCGGCGATGAGCGAAGGGATTAAACCGCCTACGGCATCGTGGTTAGCTAAGTCAGCTTGCACAATGTCGGCTTTGCGTCCCATGGCGCGGATTGCTTTTGCAGTTTCTTCAGCTTCCGCGCGCGAGGTGTTGTAATGCACGGCGATATTCCAACCGGCTTCGGCCAGATGTAGCGCGATTACGCGGCCCAAACGTTTGGCGGCACCGGTGACGAGGACGAAGTTGTTGTTGGCAGTCATAAGAAGGTCTTGTTTGAGTTTCGCCAGCCATGCTCGACATATTTTATGCCAAGTTGAACGGCGTTGATGCCGGAATGGTCATACTCAACAACATTATGTGGCAAATTTAAGAGCGGAAAAAAGTCAAAACCGTCGCATTTGCGCGGTTCGGCGTTCGTAATATCGCTTTGTATCTGCTTTATGTGCAAGGCGACGGGTAGAGATAAGCTATTGGTCATTTGCCGCCGTTGCCTTTGCGCGGGCCGGTTGAAAGCGCCTTGATCACGCCGTGCCATGTGCGGATTTCCTGTTCCGTCATTTCGGCGCGTTGAAGCATGTTTTGCAGGCTGCGCGCCATGGTGGGTTTCATCTCGGGAGTCGAGAAAAAGCTGGTTTCGTCGAGCAATGTTTCGAGGCGGTGGTAGAAGTTCAGGTATTCCTCGCGCGTCGCGGGGCGGCTTTTGCCCATGTCGATTTGCGCGGGCGGGGTGCCGTCGTTCGCCTGATACCATTCATAACCGATGAGCAACACCGTTTGCGCGAGGTTCAGCGACATGAACTCTGGGTTGAGCGGGATGGTGATCTTGGCGTTGGCTAGCACGATGTAATCGTTGATGAGGCCCATGCGCTCCGGCCCGAACATGACGCCGACCTTTTGGCCGCCGTCGATGTGCTCTTTCATGTCGGGGATGGCGGCGCGAGGCGTCATGATCTTGTTGACCATGTCGTGCGAGCGCGACGTGGTGGCATAAACGTAATTCAGGTCAGCGATGGCTTCTTGCACCGTGTCGAACAGGCGGGCGGATTTAAGAATATCGTCAGCACCCGAAGCGGCGGCCTCCATGCGTTGTTGATGCACTGTGCCGAGCGGCCACGGGTCGCGCGGCGCGACGATCCGCAGCTCAGGCAAAGCGCAATTCGCCATGGCGCGCGCCGTCATGCCGATATTTTCGACCAGTTGCGGATGGACGAGGATGATGACGGGACGGGACATGGGCAAGGATTATCAGATATCCATATGACTAGCCAAGTCCATGAATTTATAAGGCTTTCAGTTTAACCGTTCGTCGGCTTTTGGGCCGCCGCTTTGAGAATAATCCTTGTCGTCCTTGCGGGATTGTGGGGATCGTCCGTGACGTATTCTTTGTCCAGAAAGCCTTTCACCTTGTTGGGCTCAATGCCTGCTCTTACAATTTCCCGATGTCTTACTCGCTAAGTATCCGGGGTCGCTTCAGAATAGCACGCATAAGAGGGCACCACATGTTCCGTTACAGTTGGGGGGTCTGTGCGGCTGTCGGTAAAAGAACGTACTGGCGAGAAAGGCGTATCGCTTAAACATCTATCGACTTCTTTCCGTTGCAAGGAACCTTGGCGGTGAATGACGCTGTATTCCCTGCCTACAGGGAAATAGGGCTTGTGAATTTCGATGAAAAGCTCGTTGAGCGAAGGTTCCGTCAGGCCGTTATTCGGCGAGGGCGCGGTCGTATTAAACGTTATGAGCGTATGGCCGCCATCCTTGCGCGGGATGTCAGCGTCGAATCTCAACGGCACGGCCCCCATGACACGTTCATACTGTTTCAAAAGAGCAATCATGTTTGTCTCCAAAATTTTCTTCGGCTACGTCGGCATTAGCCCAGCGGCGGACAAATGCTATCATGCGCCGCTATTCTTGCAGACAGGACGTGCCTAGCGCAACAGCGGGGTTTGGTTAACGCTCGCGCAAAGTTAGGCCACCTTTAACTTAACGGTAGGCATGGCCGCCATTTTAGGCGCATTTTGGCCAAGTTGATCGAAGGCAAGCCTATAGTTGTATGCGTCCACCAAAGCCATCAACGATGCGCCGATGATGTCTTTCGAAATGCCGATGGTCGTCCAACGCTTTTTGGTGCGTTTGTCCATCACGTCCAGAACCACGCAAGTCGTCGCTCCCGCCGCTTCTTTAGGGTTTAAGATGGCGACGTTGTAATCGACGAGCTTAAGGTTCTCCATTTCCGGATAGTTGCCATTCATGGCGTTGCGCATGGCGCGATCCAGCGCGAAAACAGGTCCGTCGCCCACGGCTTCACCCGATACTTCGAGGCGTTGCATCTCGGCGGTCAATTCCTTGCCCGCAATTTTCATTAACACTGAAGCCCGCGCGACGTTGCGCAGTTTGCCGTCGTCGTCGAATTCGCCTTCGTCAACGATACGGAATTTCTTGACCTCGAAGGGCCTTTTGAGACGTCCGAGTTTCCGCAAGGCCAAAACGGCAAAGCTCGCCTCTGCAAGTTCGTAGGAATAGCCTTCGTCTTCCCTCTTTTTAACGGAGGCAAGAAGCTCTTTTAGTTTCGGGTCTTTGGGATCGACATCGATGCCGTGAGCCTCAAGATTGATAAGAAGGTTCGCTGCGCCTGCCTGATCGGACACAAGAATTTGCCGTTCATTGCCAACGGTTTCCGGTTCGATATGTTCATAAAGCTTGGGATTCTTCCTGACGGCTTGACCGTGAACACCGCCTTTGTGCGCGAATGCGTCCGCGCCGACATAAGGTGCGCGGGGATTGCGCTTGAGGCGCATTAAGTCGGCAAAATCGTCCGCGAGCTTTTTAAGGCCGCCAAGATTTTCTTTGGCAAAACCGAGAGTATAACCCATTTTCAACACGAGATTGGACATGATCGTGTTGAGGTTGGCGTTGCCGCAACGTTCGCCTAACCCGTTGAGCGTTCCTTGCACCATGCGGCATCCGGCGCGGACGGCTTCTTGCGTGTTTGCGTCGGCGAGGCCGCCGTCGTTATGGCAATGGATGCCAAGACGCGCTCCGGGGATTTCCTTTTTCACGGTTGTGACGATTTCGAACACTTCGTGAGGCAACATGCCTCCGCGGGTGTCGCACAGGACAAGCCAATCCGCGCCTGCTTCATGAGCTGCCCGCAAACATTTCAGGGCGTAAGCGGGATTGTCCTTATAACCGTCGAAGAAATGCTCGGCGTCGAATACGAATTCCTTACCGAGGCTTTTAGCGTAGGTGACACTGTTACGGATCATCTCCAGATTTTCGTCTTCGGTCGCGCCCAAGGCTTCGGTCACATGGGCCATCCACGTTTTGCCGAACAAGCAGATAGTGTTGGCGTTGCTATGGACAACCTTTCGAAAACCTTCGTCGGTTTCTGGAGTTAGGCCTTTTTTGAGCGTCATACCGAAGGCCGTGAAACGGGCGTTTTTCAAATTCGGCGGATTTTTGAATAGATCATTATCCGTTTCGTTTGCGCCGGGCCAGCCGCCCTCGACATAGTCGATGCCGAAAAGGTCGAGCCACCGCGCAATGGTTTTCTTATGCCTGGGTGAATATTTTACGCCCGGCGTCTGTCCGCCGTCACGAAGACTGGTGTCAAATACATATACGCGATTGTCCGACATAATAACCTCAAATTGAAAAACAGATTCATGACCGCCTTGGGCGGTGGGGCAGAGTCAAATTGTGGGTGAGGCCGCGTGTGTTTCCTGCTTACGCAGGAATAATAATCGCAATAATAATCGCGTTGATGCGCGCCGCAGTGGATGCGGTCGTAAGGCTGTTATCCGATGTGATAAGAGCGTTGCGCATGGGAGGCAGTGTAAGAATCCGCCCCTGATTTGTAAAGAGGCGATTTAGTTGCGCCAAAGAGTTTGGTTAACGGTGTGACATTTACCTTAACGTCAAAAAAAGCCCCTCCCTTGCGGGAGGGGAAAAGATGAATCTTTAATTACCTTTATTCCCTGCGCCACGTGGTGCCTTGTGGGCCGTCTTCGAGAATAACGCCTTGCGCGGCGAGCGTATCTCTAATTCGATCCGCTTCGGCGAAGTTCTTGGCTATGCGCGCGGCTAGGCGAGCGGCGATCTGTGCCTCAACCTCTTCATTCGAAGGTCCGCTTGTCACGCTACCCTTAAGCCATGCTTCGGCGTCTTGCTGAAGAATGCCCAGCGCATCGCCGCATGCGAGGATCTGCGCCTTAAATCTGGCTTGAGCAGCGGGCGCGTTGGCGCGGTTGAGTTCGTTGACGAGCTCATGCACTACTGAAATCGCCAGCGGCGTGTTCATGTCGTCAAGCAACGCGTTTTCGAACGCCTCCGGCGGCGTTGTTTTATCCGCCTTAACCGATGCCACATTGCGCAACGCGCCATACCAGCGGTCGAGCGTGGTTTTCGCATGCTTCAGGCCATCAATGGTGAAATCAAGCGGCGAGCGGTAGTGCGTAGAGAGCAAAGCAAGGCGCAAGGCTTCGCCCGGCGCTTCGGCCAGCAGGTCGCGGATGGTGAAAAAGTTGCCGAGCGATTTCGACATCTTTTCGCCGTTCACGATCAAAAAGCCGTTGTGCGCCCAGTATTTCGAAAACAGCGGCGTGCCGTTGGCGCAACGGCTTTGCGCGATTTCGTTTTCGTGGTGCGGGAAGATGAGGTCAAGCCCGCCCGCGTGAATGTCGAAC
>CAZVCG010000013.1:0-9052 GCA_964626265.1 uncultured Rhodospirillaceae bacterium
GACGGCATTCGCCGCGCTACCGACGTGATGATGGCGGGCAAGGTCGCCGTCGTCTGCGGCTATGGCGACGTGGGCAAAGGCTCGGCCGCCAGCTTGCGCAGCGCAGGCGCACGCGTGATGGTCACGGAAATCGACCCTATCAACGCGTTGCAAGCCGCGATGGAAGGCTATCAGGTCGTCACGATGGAACAGGCAGCGCCTTTGGGCGACATCTTCGTGACCGCGACGGGCAACGTCGATGTCATCACGCTCGATCACATGCGCGCGATGAAAGACCGCGCCATCGTTTGCAACATCGGGCACTTCGATGCGGAAATCCAGATCGACACGCTGCGCAACTACAAGTGGGAAGAAGTCAAGCCGCAGGTCGACGAAGTCGTTTTTCCCGACGGCAAGCGTCTGATCGTATTGGCCAAAGGACGCCTTGTGAATCTGGGCTGCGCCACGGGCCACCCGAGCTTCGTCATGAGCGCGTCGTTCACGAATCAGACTTTGGCGCAGATCGAATTGTGGACGAACCCCGGCAAGTACGAACGCAAGGTCTATACGCTGCCGAAACATCTCGACGAAAAGGTTGCGCGCCTGCATCTCGAAAAGCTCGGCGTCCACCTGACGAAGTTGAGCGACAAGCAAGCCAAATACATAGGCGTCGAGATCGACGGTCCCTACAAGCCGGATATGTACAGGTATTAAAGACAGAAGCCGAAGAAACAAAGAATCAACCGTCCGATAATTCTTTGTCTGTTCCGGGATTATGGTTAATATGTTCCTTGATCCCTGATTTCTGACCCCTAACTTCTCGTCTCCCATGCGCGACCAAATCGCCGATATCCTGTGGCACATCAACGATCTTCAGGAACGCCTTGAAAAAGAATTCGAGAAAAGGCGCGCGCTTTACGATGTCCAAATCAAAGGCAAGTTGTCGGAAATCCAGAGAGAAATCAGGAAACGCCATCGTGCACTGCGCATAAGCTCCCTTACGCTTCTCAAAACGTCAAACGTGGCGACGATTTTGGTCGCGCCGGTCATTTACGGCATGATCGTGCCGATCGCCTTGCTCGACCTTTGCGTGACGATCTACCAACACGTATGTTTCAGGGCCTACGGCATCCCGCGCGTCAAGCGAAGCCTTTACGTCGCGATCGACCGTCACCATCTGGCCTATCTCAACACGATTGAAAAGATCAACTGCGTCTATTGCGGCTACGGCAACGGCGTATTCGCCTACGCGCGCGAAATCGCCAGCCGCACCGAACAATACTGGTGCCCGATCAAGCATGCCCGCCGCATACATGATCCGCATCAACGCTACTTCCGGTTCCTTGAATACGGCGACGCCGAAGGCTATCGGTCGAAACTCGGAAAAATTCGCAAAGACGTTTGCGGAACGGATTAGCCCTTTGCCCTCTCGCGGCTCTTGTTGTCGCCGGACGAAACGCGTATTTTGGTTGCGTAGATACTCCCAATTCGTAAATACATCCGATTCATTGGAGGTTTCGATGCCTTTTGAACTCCCCCCTCTTCCCTTCGCCGCCGACGCGCTCGAACCGCACATTTCCGCGCGCACGTTCGAGTTTCATCACGGCAAACATCATCAAGCGTATGTCACGAACCTCAATAATCTGGTGAAAGACACGCCGATGGCGTCGTCGTCCTTGGAAGACATTATCCGCGCCACCGCTAAGGACGAGTCAAAAGCGGGCATATTCAATAACGCCGCGCAGGTCTGGAACCACACTTTTTTCTGGAACAGCCTGTCGCCCAAGGGCGGCCAGCCGCCGAAGGCTCTGGCCGAGCGGCTAGAAAAGGACTTCGGCAGCTTAGACAAGTTCAAGGAACAGTTTAAACAGGCTGGCGTAACGCAATTCGGCAGCGGTTGGGCATGGCTCGTGCTCGACCAAGGCGTGCTCAAGGTCTCTAAGACGCTCAACGCCATGAACCCTCTGGTGACCGGCCAAACCCCGCTTCTGACGTGCGACGTGTGGGAACACGCCTACTATCTCGACTACCAGAACCGCCGCCCTGACTTCATACAAGCGTTCCTCGACAATCTCGTGAACTGGGCGTTTGTTGAGAGCAATCTGGGCAAAGCAGACTAATCTCAACGGACAAATAAAAGACCCCGGCGGTTTCCCGCCGGGGTTTATTATTCAATCCACCTTAGATCGAAATCTAAGAAAGATTATTTCTTGATCTTCTTGTGAGCCTTTTTAGCCTTCTTGGGCGCGACGGCTTTCGGGGCCGTCATGGCCTTGGCCGCAGCCGCGAATTCGACTTCCACTTCGACGCGGCGGTCTTTTTGCAAGCAAGCGATCAGTTCCTTACGCTTCATGCCCTTGGGGCAGTTCGTCGCGGGAACCGTGTCGCCGAACCAACGGGTTTCGACGACTTGCGCATTCACTATGCCCTTGGAAACAAGGTACTTGCGGACGGCATCGGCACGGCGTTTGGACAGCTTTTCGTTATGCACGGGGCTGCCGAGGCGGTCGGCGTAGCCTGCCACGCGAACGGTCTTCACCGGGCCGTAGGCCTTGATTTTGCCCACCAACGAATCGAGTTTTTTCTTAGCCTCAGGCGTCAGGTTGGATTTGTTGAGGTTGAAGTACACCGTGCGCTCTTCCAGTGGGATACGGATTGCGGGCGCTTCGGCGCATGGATCGCAATCGGCTTGCCATTGCGTGCGCACGCAATTGCCGGATGTCGAGCGAACGGGGTTGCCGTTAGAGTCGAGGACGGCGGCGCGCGTGTCGGTTACGATGGGTCCCTTTTTGTAAGGAACATACATCTTGCCGGTTTCGGCATGAGCCGCCCCGGTGGCCGCCAAGAGGGCGATGCCGGCCACGAGCAGTTTGCAGGAATGTTTCATTGGTATCTCCATAGGGGGGTCGAACGTACAAAGTGAACAAAGAGGAAATCTCACCGTATCAACATAATAGAGAACGATGTGACGGGCTTATTCAAGGCCAAAATGATGACTTTTTGGTTACCGGACGGCAGTTTTCCTAGAAAATTTGGCAGTGTGGCGTAGAGGCACCCCTTTTTATTGCGATTCATGGCTGTTTTCTAACTTAATCTTTACCAAACCGCGAAAACGAGCAACGTTCCCGGGAGCCAGTATATCACAAAAACCCGTAAAATGGCTTTTGTTAAGCATAACTTTGCCTCAATTTCGGGCAAGGCTGGATGAACTGTTCGGTTATCCCACCACCCCAAAAACATGGAGGAATTTATGCGTAAGCTCCTGCAAACAGCCAGCCTGCTGGCCTTTTTGGCTCTGCCGCTCGCGTCCGCAGGCCCCGCTTTGGCGCAACATGACTTGGATAGTCACGGCGGCGGCGAAAGACCTATGATGGACTGCAGCGACTGCCCCTGCCCCATGATGAAAGACGGCAAGATGCGGCACGGCAAGAAAGGTCACCACAAAATGGGCCATCAAATGAAAGGCCACGGCATGATGGATGGCGGACGGATGGAAAACTGCCCAATGATGGGCCCGCCTGGGGACTATATGGACATGCCCATGGCGTCGGGCAAAGGGATGGTGCCGGAAACCCCTGAAATGGCGTCCTTGCGCCGGGAAATCGACGCCCAACGCGAAAGACTGAGGGCTGACCACGCCCAGCTGCGCGCCGATTGGGACAAGATGCGCGAGCTTCACGCCCAAATGCGCGAGCTTGTTCAAAAAGCCAAAATGCCGAAGAAGCCCAGCAAAGGCAACGCGGCGCCAAGGACTATCAACTAAAGCTCTTGAATGATCTTAACGTTTCGGAAACGCAACAATGGCAAGGCCCTAAATGGCCTTGCCGCCTTTGCGCGTTTCTCAACTTTAATGAAACTTAAATACTAATGGGTTTAGACGGCTTTTTAAATCTTTGCGTTAAGCTTCAAAAATATGGGGGCGGGATATGCCGTTTATGGAATGGTCAAACAATCTTTCTTGTAACAACGATATGATCGATGCGGATCACAAGCGACTCATCGAGCTGATTAACCGACTTCATGATGCCATGATGGCACGCCAAGGCAGCAAGATGATCGGCGATGTCCTGAATGAGCTGGTTGACTACACCAAAACGCACTTCGGCCGCGAAGAAGCGCTCATGGCGAGCAAAGTCTACCCTCATTTCCTCCCGCACAAAGGCGAACACGACAAGTTCATCGAGCAAGTCAACGCTCTCCAGAAAAAACTCGAGGGCGGCGCCATCAGCATTTCTCTTGAAACCATGGATTTTCTGCGCGACTGGCTTTTCAACCACATTATGAAAGTAGACCAGCAACTCGGCAAATGGGTCGCGGCCCAACCCGCCTGAAGCCCGAAACAGCCGCATGTTCGCCTACGTCGTTGGCGGGACAGGCGAGGATCACCGCAAAAAAACGGCCCGGAGCGATCCGGGCCGTTTCTATTTAACAAAGCAATCTCGAAAAGATTATTTCTTCTTATCAGCCGACTTTGCTGCCGCTTTCGCTTCGCCTTCCTTCATCGGCGAACCGTCGAGATTGAACTTCTCGATCTTGGCCTTGGATTCGATATCCTTAACCAATTGCGTCACCAATTCCTGCCCAACTTGAGCCTGAATCTGTTCCTTCACTTCGGCTAAAGGCGGCGCCGACGATTTACGGCGGTCTTCGACCTTGATGATGTGATAGCCGAAATCGGTCTTGACCGGTTTGCTGCTGATCTCGCCTGCCTTCATGCCGAACGCGGCGTCCGCGAACGGCTTGACCATCACGTTGCGCGTGAAATAGCCGAGGTCGCCGCCCTGCTTGGCCGAACCGGAGTCTTTCGATTTTTCGGTCGCCAGCTTGGCGAAGTCGCCGCCGTCCTTGATCTGCTTTAACAGTTCGTTGGCTTCGGCTTCGGTCGGCACAAGGATGTGACGCGCGCGGACTTCGTCTTCGGGCTTGTACTTTGCGGCTAATTCATCATAGCGAGCCTTGACCTTCTCTTCCGTGATCTTGGGTTGAATGGTCTTACGCACATAAACGTCCGCCACGATCTGCGCCTCGGCATCCTTCAGGCGTTCCTTGGTTTCCGGATCGTTCTGCAGCTTTTGCTCATAGCCTTTCGCTGCAACGAGCTTCGTGACGATCACTTTCTGCAGTAATTGCGGATAGACCATCTGAGGCGGCATCGATTGAGCCTGAGGCCCCATGGCTTGGAGTTCGCGCAAAACCTCGGTGCGGCGGATTTCCTGTCCGTTCACGCGCGCGACAACGGGATCGCTGTCCGCCGCTTTTTCCTCGGCTCCCGCCGGCAACGCCATGGCGCCCAATACCAGGGCCAACGCTGTCACACGTAGCAATTTCGACATATCTTCTTTTCCTTTCTGTTAAGACCACCCCCAAGAGCGCATCCGGGAGCCTGAAAATCGAATCGGCCCACTTTAGCGGACTCATCGGCTCTTGCGAAGATAGCGCGTATTCAGGCAATTAATTGTGGCATGATCAAGATGTCTTATCCTTAAAGAGCGTTACTAATGACGGCTTTAGGCGTTACTCAATCCCTCTGCCAGCTTCCTGCAGCTCTTCTACATGTTGTGGTCGTATGGCTGTGGACGCTGTCAGCCTTGTGTTTGGGCCGTTTTTTCACGCTTAAATCGTCCTCGGCAGGCCTCAGCCTGCTACCAGGCCTCGCGCTTCTCGCCGTCCCGGCCCTTCTGGCCAACATGGCCCTCGGTTTGCCTTTGTACGTCTTTCCGGCCATCGGTCTTGTCGTTGCGGCTTCTCTCCTCGTTATTCGCAAAGGCTTGCTGCAAACCCTGTTCCTTGAGAACGCCGCGTTTCTTAACGCCCTGTTATTCATGACGCCGCTCATGGTTTTTGCGGCACAAAGCGTCATCACAGGATGGGACGACGTGTCGCACTGGAATCCCAACATGGATTACCTCGTCCGTTATCATGCGCTGCCGCGCGCGGACGGACCGCCGACGGCCTCGGCATGGCCGGGCTATCCTTATGCCTATCCTTTTTTCGGCTATCTCGTGAATCTTGTCGCGCCAGGGTATGCGGCAAACGCCTTGCCGCTTTTAAACGTCGTGTTTCTGTCGCTGGCCGCAAGCATGGCCGCGCACGTAGCTTTTGGTGAAAATCCGCGCATGGGCAAAGCCCTCGCAGCCGCGGCGGGCCTTTTGCTCGTCATTCCGCTCTATCCCGGCTATCATCGCTCAACGACGTTCGTTGCTCTCGCCGATTACCCGACAGCCGTCTGGCTCGCAGGGACGGTGTTTCTCTTAATGCATTATGTTTCCAGCAAAGCGTATCACAATTCCCCTCCCCTAGAGGGGGAGAGAATTTTCTATCTTACTTCCACACAAGATGACTTTTTGCATGTTGTCGGCCTCACCCTCTGTTTCCTTGCCCTTGTCTCTATCAAGCAAGCCAACCTTGTTTTGATTATCGCGCTAACGGGCGTTCTCGCTCTTTTCCTGCTTTCGCATCGCGCCCATATTTCCCCGAAACGCGTCGCTTACGTCATGGCGATGGGCCTTGCCGCTGCCGCTTTGCACGCGGTGTGGTCGCATTACGTCAAGGTTCATATCGGAGGCGTAGAGTTCGCGCTACTGCCCTTCGACGAATGGCGCTTCGCCCTCATTCCAGACATTCTCAAAGGCATGTGGGACAACGCCGTCGCCAAACACGGCCATTATTACGTCATGCTGATCGCAACGGCGATCTTCGGCAGCCACGCCTATTTCAAGACATGGCGCAACGAAAATTCACAGCCCGATCTCTTCGTCATTACCGCCGCGTTTATCGTACTCGCCTATTTCGCGTTTCTTCTTTTCATCTACATCGCCAATTCGTTTTCGCTCGACGAAGCCAAACGCGCCGCATCGTTCTGGCGTTACGGTTTGCACGTTGGTTTACTGGGATGGCTGGCGTTTCTCTTTCTCGCGCGCGGCTGGATCACGCGCCGTTTCCCGAAATTGTCCCTGTACGCGCCGCGCAAACGGATTTCCATCGTTCTGTGTCTTGTCATTGCAGTATCGCCGGTCGCCATGCCGCGCACTTTTGTTCGCGAGACGAACTTGGAAGAAAGGCTTTTCTTCCGCCGCCTCGCTGAGACGCTGCCGGAAAACGCCACCGTCGCCATTTACGACGCGCACCCCGGCAGTCCGATGCCATGGGTTTTGAGTCTCGAATTGCGTTCGCCCGCGCACGCTATCACGGGCAAAGTCATTTTTGATTGCTTTAAGGGGGAGCATCCGAAATCCGCCAACGAAGCTTTCGCCTTCGCGACGGCCTGTAACGCGACGCATGCCGTCCTGCGCCCCACGTGGCCCATTGACGTTAATGCGCCGGAAGCAGGCTTTGAGCTTTTCGAACGCGCATCTAACGGAACATGGCGCCCATTTAAGAATCGCTAAGCTGTAATAGTGAGGATTTAAGGCGCGAAGTGTTTATGCCACGCCAATGCCGACTGAACGATGTCATTTAGTGATGATTGGGGCGTCCAATTTATCAACTCTTTGGCATGCGTATTGTCGGCCACCAGACGCGGCGGATCGCCTGCGCGGCGCGTCTCGCGCACGACAGGCACGGGCTTGCCGAGCGCCTGAGCGCAGGTGTCGATAACTTCTTGAACGCTCGAACCTTTTCCGGTTCCAAGATTGCAAATCTCGGTCGTCCCGCCATCCATCAGATAGCGCAAGGCAGCTATATGCGCCGCCGCCAAATCCATCACATGAACATAGTCGCGAACGGCTGTGCCATCGGGCGTCGGGTAATCCGTTCCGAACAATTTCACGGGGTTCTTTCCGTTCAAGCCAGCCCGTAACACATTGGGAATCAAGTGCGTTTCCGGATCGTGCGCTTCCCCTATTTTCTCTTCGATAGGCGCGGCGCCGGCGGCGTTGAAGTACCTCAACGTCACGGAATCCACGCCCATGTCGCGCAAATACGTTTCGGCCGCCAGCTTGGATTCTCCATACGGATTAATGGGTTGCAGAGGATGCGTCTCTTTGATGGATGCCTCGTCTTGCGGGATGCCATAAACCGCCGCCGTGCTCGAAAACACGATTTTGTTCACGCCGCATTCCGCAACGGCATCGAAGAATTTCGCGGCTTTATGGTAGTTATTGCCCATATATTTGGCGGGATTGGCGACGGATTCGGCAACTTCGATAAACGCCGCGAAATGGATAACCGCCTGCGGCCTATATTCGACGCATAGAGCCTTTACGGCGTTTTCGTCGCCCATATCGCCCTTCACGAAAGGCCCGTATTTCACGGCCCATTCATGCCCATTTACAAGCGAATCCAGCACGATAGGCGTGTATCCCGCCTTCTTCAGCGCGTAAGCCGTATGGCTGCCGATATAGCCGGCTCCGCCGGTCAAAAGGATGTTCATAACCGCGATTTTTAGGCTCTATTTCCTTGCTTTTCAATCAAGGAATAGCCATGTAATACCCGCATTCAATCTACCTTAGGAAATACAATGATCACCGCTTTGGCTCGTAAGTTGTTTGGTTCCCACAATGATCGCGTTTTAAAGGCTCAAGACCGCACAATCGCCCGCATCAATGCCCTGGAGCCGGATTTCGTAAAACTCACCGACGATCAATTGCGCGCCAAAACGGGCGAATTCAAAGGCCGCCTCGCCAAGGGCGAAACCCTCGACGATCTTCTTCCCGAAGCTTTTGCGACCGTCCGCGAAGCCGCCAAGCGCGCGCTCGGCCAGCGACCGTTTGACGTCCAATTACGGGGCGGCATGGTGCTCCACAGCGGCAAGATCGCCGAGATGAAAACCGGCGAAGGCAAGACCCTCGTTGCCACGCTTCCGGTGTATTTGAATGCCCTCTCCGGCAAGGGCGTACACGTCGTCACCGTCAACGACTATCTCGCCAAACGCGACAGCGCCTGGATGGGACAGATCTACCGTTTCCTTGGCATGACCGTCGGCTGCATCGTGCACGGACTCGACGATTACGAACGACGCGAAGCCTATAACGCCGATATCACGTACGGCACAAACAACGAATTCGGATTCGACTATCTGCGCGACAATATGAAGTTCAACTACGACGAGCTCGTGCAGCGTCCCTTCAACTAC
>CAZVCG010000013.1:9090-50371 GCA_964626265.1 uncultured Rhodospirillaceae bacterium
TCGACGAAGCGCGCACGCCGCTCATCATTTCCGGCCCCGCCGAGGATTCCTCCGATCTCTATAGGCGCGTGGACGCGATCATTCCGATGCTCGCGGCCGAAGATTTCGAAAAGGACGAGAAAAACAAAACCGTGGTCCTGACCGAAAAAGGCAACGAAAAAATCGAAACATTGTTGGGCGATGCGGAACTTCTTACGCCGGGCGGCGGCCTCTACGATCCGCAGAACATCACCATCGTGCATCACGTCAATCAGGCTTTGCGCGCGCATAAGCTCTTCACGCGCGATGTGGACTACATCGTCAAGGGCGGGAAAGTCATCATCATCGACGAGTTCACGGGCCGCATGATGGAGGGCCGCCGTTTCTCCGACGGCTTGCACCAAGCCCTGGAAGCCAAGGAACATGTCGAAATCCAGCGCGAAAACCAGACGCTGGCCTCGATTACGTTCCAGAACTATTTCCGCATCTATCCCAAGCTGGCGGGCATGACCGGCACGGCCATGACGGAGGCCCCCGAATTCGCGGAAATTTACAACCTTGAAGTCGTCGAAATTCCGACCAATGTCCCCGCTATCCGTGACGACCAGGACGACGAAGTTTACGGCACGATGGCCGAGAAAAACGAGGCTATCGTCAAGACGATCGAGGATTGCCGCAAGCGCGGCCAGCCCGTCTTAGTCGGCACGGTGTCGATCGAAAAGTCCGAAATGCTGTCGGAACTCCTGAAAAAACGCAAGATTCCGCACAACGTGCTGAACGCGCGTTACCACGAGCAGGAAGCCGCGATTATCGCGCAAGCAGGGCAATTCGGGGCGGTTACCATCGCCACGAACATGGCGGGCCGCGGCACGGACATCAAGCTCGGCGGCAATGAGGAAGCGCGCCTTGCCGAAGAACTCAAGAACGTTTCGGACGAACTTGAACGCGTCCGCATTGCCGAGATGGTGCGAAAGGAAATCGAAGCGAACCGAAAAAAAGTCCGTGAAGCCGGCGGCCTTTTTGTGCTGGGCACGGAGCGTCATGAATCCCGCCGCATCGACAATCAATTGCGCGGCCGTTCGGGCCGTCAGGGCGACCCCGGCACGTCCAAGTTCTACCTGTCGCTCGAAGACGATTTGATGCGCATTTTCGGATCCGACCGCATGGAAGGAATCCTCACGAAACTTGGTCTGCGCGGCGGCGAAAAGATCCAGCATCCGTGGATCAGCACGGCTCTCGAAAAAGCGCAGCAAAAGGTCGAAGCCCGCAACTTCGACATCCGCAAGAATTTGCTGAAATTCGACAATGTCATGAACGACCAGCGCAAGGTGATTTACGAACAGCGCAAGGATATCATGGCCGCCGCCAACGTTTCCGAAAGCGTCCGTGAATTACGCCATGACCTGATCACGACGCTCGTCACCCGCGCCATTCCGCCGCATTCCTATCCGGATCAATGGGACCTCGAAGGCTTGCAGGAGCGCGTGAAAACGCTTTTGGCGCTCGATCTGCCTATCCTGAATTGGGGCAAGGAGGACGGCATCGCTGAAGACGAAATGAAAGAGCGAATCCTCAAAGCTTCAGACGAGAAAATGGCCGCGAAGGCCGCAAGCATCGGCCTTGAAAACATGCAACGCGCCGAAAAAGCCGCGCTGCTCGGCTTGCTCGATCAGGCGTGGAAAGACCATCTTTTGGCGCTCGACCAATTGCGCCAAGGCATCCACTTGCGCGGTTACGGACAGCGCGATCCGTTCAACGAATACAGCCGCGAAGCGTTCGGCCTGTTCCAGCTCATGCTGGATTCCGTGCGCGAACAGGTCACGCAGGTGTTGATGCACGCCGAATTGCGCGTGCCGAACCTCGACGAATACGCCGAACGCCGCCGCCAGGAGATGCAGGAACTGCACGGCGCGCCACCGGATATTCTGGGTGACGGCGAGCCTTTGCCGGAAGGCATGGTGCGCAGAAGGCCTATGCTGAAGCCTGCGCAGAACGTGTTCGACGCGCAAAATCCCGACACCTGGCACAATACGCCGCGTAATGCCCCCTGCCCCTGCGGATCGGGCAAAAAGTACAAGCACTGCCACGGCGCGGCAGGGTAAAAAGCGCCCCCGTTTTGGGGACGTTTCCGTTTCAATTTTTTCGTCAAAACGCGAGGGCTTTTGCGCCCCGAAAACAGGCCCTTTTTTCGGTCGAAAATGCCAAAATCCTCCTTTTATTTGGCCGATCATGCCAAATTCTTCCCTCAAAGACCCACAAAAATGCCGGAAACCGTGGCGCCCATTTCGCGTGAAAAAGTTAAAATCGTCGAGGCAACCCCTAAACAGGGTTAAAATCGCCGCGAGAAAGTTAACGCCAGTACGTCGGACGCATCGCGTTAATGTTTGCCCGTTAACCTTACTGGTGGGCTAAACCTTCGCGCCTCTGTTCATAAGAAGCGGCTTCACCATCCGCGCGTAGAGGCCGAGGCGGCTGAACAAAAGGTCGTTCGGATGTTCGAGCACGTTTTGCAGATAACGGCCCGACATATAGAATTTGCGGTAGGCCATTTGCGCGGCTGCGTTGATTTCATCCGCCGAAGGCCCGCCGCAAGATTCATAAGACGGCTGTCCCTGCGCGTTCAGCGTTTTCGTTTCGATGAGACGATCCCAAAACGGCGTGCCGCGCAGCGGGATCATCACAAGAAAATGCGCGAGATGCGGATTAACGGCTTTCGCCAAAGCCAACGTATGTTCCATAGAATCGTGCGACTCGCCGAAGTGCCCAAACGTGAACTCGCCGCAGATACGCAAACCCGCCTTGCGCACTTGCTTGCCGAACGCTTTCGCCTGTTCGACCGTCGTGCCTTTGTCGATTTTCTTGAGCACGGTATCGTCGCCGGATTCAAAGCCTACATGCAGATTCAGGCAACCGGACTTTTTCATGAGCTTGAGCGTGTCGTCGGTGAGTTTCGAGTTCGGCTTGGCATAACACGACCAGCGAATTTTATGCCCACCGCGCAAAAGAGCCTCGGAAATTTCGGCGGCGCGCTTGTTCGTGAGCATGTCGTCCTGGATCATGACGCTTTTCAGGAACGGCAGGTTGTCGCGGATATAATCGAACTCCTGCATGAAGCGGTCGATCGAGCGCGTGTTGTAGACGCTGCCCGTGATGAAGGTATGCGTCCACAAACAGAACGCGCAACGTCCCCACGAACAACCACGGCCAGATTGCAAATCCATGAATGGATAGCGTTCAGAAGGAATATTATAATCACGAATGTTCACGCGTTCGTGGAAATAACGGCTCATGATCGGAAACCGGTCAAGAATTTCCGTTTTATAAAATGGCCGCGGCGGCGTGTGCGTGATGGCGCCCGTGGCGTTGTCCCTGACCCAAACGTTCGGCGTCGTTGTCGGGTCTGCGCCTGAAGTCAATTCTTCAAGCGGCAGATCAAACTCTTTCTGGATGGCCAGCCGAGCGACTTTGGCTTTTTGCAGAACCGCGCCGCAATCCGCCGACGCGTATGGCCCGACAAAAACGGCCATGCGGCCCGTCGCCGCCAGTTCGTCGCCGAACGCGATGTCGCTGTCCTCGCTGAGGCGGCCCGTATAAACGGCCACGACATCCGCGTTGAACTCTTTCACCTTGTCGATGACGGCCTGTTTCGAAAGGCCCTTTGTTTGCGCGTCGATCAAAATCGTTTTATGGCCCTCGCCTTCCAACCAGCATCCGGCCTGCCCCAGCCACAGCGGATACCACGCGGCCGACGATTGCGACACGAGATCGCAACGCGAGTTGCGCGTGTAATCTTCAAGATAAGGCGGGTTGATGAGAGCGACTCGGCTCATGCGTCGTATGCTTTATGACCACTTTCAATCTAACTGGGATAATTCATAATGCGCATAACGTAAAGCCCGCTAATTCCCGATCAAATACGGAATAAATCGAGCCATTACCTTGGCGCTCTGCTCTTCACATAAGAAGGAATGATAAAATCAGGCCTGTCGACCACAGGCATAAGGGCGATTTCGGCTTGTATAAGGGTCAAGACCTTCGTGGTAAACCGATCAAGTTGTTCTTCCCGTTGTTGTTTACGTTTATCCGGCGTTCTCTTTGTAAGAAATGCGTCGCCCGCCTTTGTCCCCTTCATATGCAAGGCGCGGTCGATAAGGAAACGCTCACGGCTTTCGAGAAAATATTTGTAAGCTTCGGCAGGGCAACGCAAAACTTCTCTGGATGCAAGCTTTAAAGCGGTGCGGATAACCTTCGGATCGGCATTTACCAACGCTTCATGCAAGCCCATGCGGATTTCGCCGAGCTGGATCATTGTATTTGCCGCTCTAATTCCTTGGTTATCTCTTTTTTCGATCACTTGCGCAAAAGGCAATAAATTGATGCCGATAACTTCCTCCTTGCGTGGCGTTGTAAGCGCGTCGAGAAATTCAGAACAGGACAATCCATTATAATCTGGTTCCAATGTGTTCGGGAGTTCGAGGGTGTAATAAACGCCATATAAGCTTGCTGCGGTAACCGTCGTGGTAATGTGGCCATGCGCAGACAGGGCAAAAAGATGAGAAGCGTGTTTCCACGGTTTAAGGCTGGCAATGTCTTTCTCTTTAAGGTCCGCAATCAAAGGGTTTAACGCAAAATATTTTCGGGTTCCCATCCCAGCGTAGTTTTTCAAAAATATTCCGACCGGACTGTCATCAATGACTATAGCTCCATGCGCCTTAGCCCATTCAATGGCAATAGGATGGTTCTTTACCTTCGGCTCGGCGATTAGGTTCCAAACGTCATCACTGGGGCCGGAGTAATAATGCAAACGCCCGTTGTGAGGGAACGCATCACGGCCAAGGCGGTTCACCATCTCGTCGATGTCATTGATGATGGCTTCGGGAAGCACCCAAACACGCGGCATGGCCGTTCTCCTGAAAAACGATTAGCCGAGCGTGTTAGTATCTGCAGGCGCGCTGGGACCATGCTCCGGGTGAACGCAATGTTCAACCCAAGCTCGATCCCCCGAAGAGACAACATCAGTCCGAATATTTTGGATTTCGGAATATAGCCCGAAAAAATTCGGCCCTTTTTTGCGCGAATGTTTGAGCCGCGTTGCCGTCTCAATATAATCCATCGGCGCAATGGATAGATACTTTGTCTCATCAAACAGGGTTTCCCCATCTTCTCTGAATGGCATGTAAATGAGCCGTTGACCGTTCTTGGAAGCAAAAACAATACCCGCCCAACCCTCATTGTCATGTTCGCTGTGGGCGATCCATGCAATGGGCTTGCTCCTCCATTTAGGAGGTATTGGGCGAACAGGCTCGCTCACTTTCAACCGGCTCCAAATCTTCCCGAAATCGATCCGGGGAAGAGGGATAAAATCATTCAATAAAGTAGCTACGTTCAACATATCGCTCTCCTATATCTTTTCAAAATGCTTTCACAATTTGTTAACCAGCACGGAACCGCAGTATATTTCGGCCCCTCACCGCGATTATATCAGACAGAAAATACTTTCTTATGGAAATTCAATGGTTTATAAAGTATTAAGCTACCAAAATGTGGCAATAAATTACCCTTTACCGGTAATTTTAAAAACGAAAGTTTGATCTCTCTTTTGTCACCTAGAAGGAAGGGAACGAAAGACCTCGACGTAGGCGTTGGCAATGAGGCGCCAGTCCCAATGCGTTTGCGCGAAATCGGCCAATTCGTGGTGCGGGTGCTTGAGCGGCAGCGACAAGCTTTGAAGCTTTTGCGTCCAAACATTCGCCGTCAATTGGGGATCTTTCGGCCAAACCTCGGCGAGGCACAAAAGCGGCTTGGCCAGAAAACTGCCTGCCGCCGTTTTCGGGCTGCACATCACAGGTAATCCGCACGACATCGCCTCCTGAATGACGAGCGGGAAGCCTTCGCCGTAACTCGGCAGGATGAGAATGTCCGCCGCGTGATAAAGTTCGGCCAGCGTTTCGCCCATCCTGTCATGAAAGACGTGCACGTTCGGCAACAGCCATTTAGCAGGATCGGTTGGCCCGCGACCCGCCAGCCAGAAGCGCCAACCGGGCAAAAGCTTTGCCATACAGCGAATGGCCTCCATGCCTTTCTTTTCGACGAAACGCCCAACGAAAAGCAAAACGGGTTGATCCGCCTTCAACGCGAATTGTTGGCGCAGGTAATGCCGTTTTTCCACAAGCGGCATGTGATAAACGCGCGAATCCACGCCGTTCGGAATGATCTTGACGGTGCGCGAAAATTGAACCGCACGGTAGTAATCTTCGGCAACGCGGTCGCTTATAAAGAGCGTTTGAGAAGCCCCCTTGAGCATCGGACGCGTAAAAAACTTGTCGGCGTATTGCATCACGCGGCGCAGAATCGGGTTTTTGTAGGGTATGGGGGCGATGTGTTGGGTAATCACGACCGGTTTGCCGAATTTCTTCGCCCAGAAGTAGGCCAGCATATTGCCGAGATAAAGCGTGTCGTGCAGCCAGACGATGTCGGCGTTGCGCACGGCATGTTTGAGCCGCAGCAGGCTGTTCGGTCCCCACACGGGCCACGGAATGCCGATGGTTTTTTCAAGCAGATTGAGCGTGCTCATCGGCAAGGGTTTATAGGGCGGCCTTTCAGGCAGAGGATCGACGGCGCTTGCCGCCCAGACGAAGTGATAGGCTTCGGTCTGGGCCAGCTCGTAAACAAGGCGTTCGGACACGCGCTCGATCCCGCCGCCGTGGGGCCCATAATAATGGGTCACCACGAGTACCTGACGGCTTGTGGCCAAATAAGATTTGCTTTCTTTCATTACGAATACCAGTGATGTCGCAAGGCTTCGATAGCCTCATGCTGCAACCTCAGAACAGCAAGAGCATCATCCCCGCTCATTCCTGTCAAGGCCTGGCTGTCGCCATTAATGGCTCGCGCGAAACGGTTAGCGACTTCAAAATTGCCATAATCGAGCTTGCCGCATATTTGGGCGAAGCCGTTCGGGATATGCTGGTAAAGGTGTTGGGCGATAGCGCATGCGCTGGTTCGTAACGCGTTTAACGCGCCGTGTTCCCCGTCGTTCGGCAAACGAATATAAATATCGCGGTAAAGGTCGGCGATTCCGGTCGCCTTTTCGCCCGTCACCATCACATGCCATTCGCTCAACGCGCTGTCGTAGCGGCAATCGATCGTGACGGGGACATTCGCCGCGCCGCGATACAATAGAGAAACTTGCGACGGCGTTTTGCCGCTCGAGTCCTGTGACGCCACGCCATGCGCATGTTGCAATTTAAGTTCGCCGCCAGCCAAACGCCTAAGCAGATAAAAAAAGTGCGGGCTTTCGTCATAGAAAAAACCGAGCGGCAAGCCGTCGATCCATTCTTTGGCGCGGCGGCGCGGATTGCGGACGTGCGTTGCCGTAATGCGCGCGATCCTGCCCAGTTCGCCGTTTTGAATATCTTGAGAGAGTTTCCCGACGGCGCGGCAAAATTGAAAATTGTGCACGGCGGCCAACACGCGGTTGTTCGTCTTTGCCGAAGCGACCATGGCTTCGCCTTCGGCGACCGTCATGGCGAACGGTTTTTCGACCAAAACATGTTTGCCCATCGCCAAGGCTTTTTGCGTCAATGCAGCGTGATGTATAGGCGTCGCGCCGATGGTGAGCGCGTCAATGTCCTTCAGCCACGCGATGCGTTCGAGATCATACGTATCGGCATGATGGGTTAAGCCGTATCGGCGGGCCGTCTCCGCCGCTTTGCCGGGTTGCCGCCCGATGACGCCCATCAACCGGATGTCCGCGCAATGCCGCAGGGCCGGAATGTGACGCGCAAGCGTCACCCAGCCCAAACCGACGGCGGCGACACGGATTGGCGAAGGCATGATCAGGTCACGGCTTTCGGGTTAATGTTGGCTTCGGCGGCAACGGCGGTCGTGATCGAGTTGTCGTCAAGCTCGCCCTTCACGCCGTTCGTCACCGCATAGGCGCACGCAAGATCAAGGCATAAAATAGATTTATCCGGATTCGTGCGGTAGCGGATGAAGCGGTCCGTCAGGCGAACGACGCGCTCACACGAGGCATCGGAAATGGTCAAGCCATAGTGCTTTTCGAAATTGCCTTTGAGGTTCTTGAGAATCTGGAACGTCGTGCCGAGATCGGGAACGTCAAGAACGATTTTCTGGAAGCGGCGGTCGATGGCCGGCTCTTCCTTGACGTAGTCGTCGTATTCCTCGCGCGTCGTCGCGCCGATGACGTATAAATCGCCCATGGTCAGGTAGGGCTTTAACAAATCTGCGATGCCGCTGTAGCTCGACGCCTTGAACGAGATCATAAGCTGGTGGATTTCGTCGATGCAAAAGATGATGAGCGGTTGTTCACGCGTGGCGTTGCGTTCGGCCACGCCCTTGACGATGGGGATCAGGCGGCCTTCCAGATCCGCGCGCGAGGTCGATCCGGCCCCCATCATGGACATGTTGAGTTCGATGATCCGCGCCCCTTCCAGCATCTTGGGGACGCGATTTTGGTTGATCCTTTGGGCCATGCCGACAAATAGCGCCGTTTTGCCCACGCCCGCAGGCCCGAGAAGCATGGCGTTCTTGCGAAGGCGCTGAAGGAGAATCAGGGTGATCGCATCAAGCTCGCGTTCGCGGCCTGAGATGGGATCGAACCTGCCCGCGCGGTCCTGGGCCGTGAAATCGTTGGTGTAGCGGTGAATCAGGGGTTCGAGTTCTTCGTCGGGTATGATGTATTTGGGTTTGGCTGATGGCATGGGGACCCGTGGGCAAATTTGGTGGCGAACAAGTGAATAACGGTTTGTTTCTTTTGGCAAGAGTAGGATAGACTACCTAAACGATTCTACCACCTTTTTTGATATGAGCCCGGTTTTGGCACAATGACTCTGTTGCGTTCCCTGTCCATCTTGCTCGCTGGATGCGCCGTTTTTCTTGCCGCCAAGCCTGCCCAAGCCGCCTTTCTCTATTGCAACCGCACGCAATCGCCTATCGAGGCCGCCTTCGGCTATCGCGAGCAGGTAGTCTGGATTTCCGAAGGGTGGTGGCAAATTCAGCCCGGCCAGTGCGCGCGCGTCTTCAGCCGTCCTTTGACCCAGCGGTTTTATTTTTACTTTGCCCGCGTTCTGGCCCCGCCGGGCGCCAACAATGGCGCGCCGCCGATGACATGGGGGGGCAAGTTCAGCTTTTGCACCGACAGCAAAGCCTTTAAGATTGAAGGCGACGGTCAATGCGAAGCGCGCGGCTATCAGGAAAGGGGCTTTCAGGAAATCGACATCGGCCCGAACCAGCGCGACTATACGCTGAACTTTGAAGACGGGAAAAACCGGTAGACTTACGCGGGGGGTAATAAGCCCTGTCTTGCCGCAGCAATTTTAATGTTCTCTTGCAGTTTTTCGAATGCGCGGACTTCGATCTGGCGGATGCGTTCGCGGCTGACTTTGTGTTTTTGCGACAAGTCCTCGAGCGTAGCGGGCGGCTCGCTCAGACGCCGCGCGATGATGATTTCGCGCTCGCGGGGATTGAGGCCCAGCATGGCTTTGTTCAGCAGCTTTTGCCGTATGTGCAGTTCCTGTTCGGCGCCTAGGCGGCTTTCCTGGCTTTCCGCGTCGTCGGCGAGCCAGTCCTGCCATTCGCCGTCGCCGTCCATGCGCACCGGCGCGTTGAGCGACTGGTCGCCGCCCGCCAAGCGCCGGTTCATCGAAATGACTTCGTCTTCAGAAACCGAAAGGCGGTTTGCGATCAGTTTGACTTTTTCAGGCGGCAAATCGCCTTCGTCGATCGCCTTCAAATCGCGCTTCATGCGCCGAAGGTTGAAGAACAGTTTTTTCTGGGCCGCCGTCGTGCCGATTTTCACGAGCGACCACGAGTGCAAGATGTATTCCTGCATCGCCGCCTTGATCCACCACATGGCGTAGGTCGCGAGGCGGAATCCCTTGTCGGGATCGAAGCGTTTGACCGCCTGCATCATCCCGACGTTGCCTTCGGCGATCAGGTCGGACAGCGGCAGGCCATACCCGCGATACCCCATGGCGATTTTGGCGACGAGGCGCAGGTGGCTGGTGACGAGTTTGTGCGCGGCGTCGAGGTCGCCGTATTCACGCCAGGACTTCGCCAGCATGTACTCTTCATCCGGATCCAGAAGGGGAAATTTCCGTATCTCGCGCAAATACAATGCGAGATTGCCTTCGCCTTTCAGGACAGGGAGATTTGTCAGAGGTGCGTTCACGGGACCAATGTACCAGCTAGAGGCCCATGAATCCAAAGGGCAATATTGTGGCAGCATAGCAATGCATAATTGTATTTAATAACAACATCTTACGCATCATCCTGCCCACCTTGCACATAGGGTTTACTTCGATGGCTATCAGGTGGGTGCACCCTTTAACCTTTTCAAGAGTCCCGCCATATCTTCCGGCAAGGGTGCCTTAAAAGTCATAGTTTTGCCCGTGCGGGGGTGGATGAACCTGATCTCAGCCGCATGCAAAGCCTGACGATTCATGCCCTCGAGAAGGCCGACGATGCCTTTTTCGGCATGATTTTGAGCCTTTCCAGCCGAAAACCTCCTCCGGCCATAGACAGGATCGCCGACAACGGGATGCTTGATGTGGGCCATGTGGACGCGGATCTGGTGCGTGCGGCCCGTGGCCAGCTTGCATTCCACCAAGCTCGCCACGCCGCCGTAGTTTTTGACGACTTTGTAATGGGTCAACGCAGGCTTGCCGCCGCGCGCGACCACAGCCATCTTTTGCCGCGCCCGCGGATGCCTCCCTATGGCTCCCTCGATAGCTCCAGCCAAAGGATTCGGCAGCCCCCACACAAGCGCGTTGTAAACGCGGCTGAGGCTTCGGTCGGCGAACTGCCGCGTGAGCGCCTGATGCGCCATGTCGTTCTTGGCGACGACCATGAGGCCGCTTGTGTCCTTATCGAGGCGGTGAACGATGCCCGGGCGCGCCACGCCCCCTATCCCGCTCAGGCTCTTCCCACAATGCGCCAGAAGCGCGTTGACGAGCGTTTTATCGCGATTGCCGGCGGCGGGATGAACGACCATGCCTGCGGGCTTGTTGATGACCAGAAGGTCTTTATCCTCATAGACGATGTCGAGCTTTATTTTTTGGGGTTCGGGCGTGGCAGGTTCCGGCGGAGGAAGGGTTATCGCATAAGTCTCGCCAACCTTGGGCTTGCGGTTTGGATCGTTCACAGGCTTGCCCCCGCAAGTGACCATGCCCTGTTTGATGAGCTGCTGGATGCGGGCGCGGGAGAGCGTTTCCTCTGTGTCATTCCCGCGAAAGCGGGAATCTAGCGCCGCATGTCCATGCGGCGTGTGACCCATGTGGCCCGCAGACGCGGGCCGCTGGATCCCCGTTTTCACGGGGATGACGCATTGTTCTTCCTTCCCTAAGCACACCACCAACGCCTTATCCAGCCTTCCGGCTTGCGCGGCAACGGGATCAATTGTTACGGATATGGTACGAAAGTTTGTTTTTTGAGGTCTTTTCATCATCTTGCCCGGAACACAATCTCCCGATAGTATACGCTGTCTTTTCTAATGATAGGAGATTCTGATGCGCCGCCTTGCTCTGTCCGTTCTTGCCGTTTCGTTGTTTGCCGGACCTGTTTGGGGAGCAACACCAACTGGCCAAGTTTTCAGCAATACAGTATGCGGCCCTTCATTATCATGTTCAGCATATGCTGGCTTGGAAAACGGCGATCCAAAAATCGAACAACTTGTCGCTTTAGCGAATAGTTGTGCGAGAAATACTTTTGGCCTGCGCGTCCAAGACAGTTTATTTAAAGACGAAATGGGTCTTGATTACAATAAATGCCTAACAACGAAGACTATGCCGAAGTCAGGAATAGGCGCAACAATGACACCCAAATGCTGTCTCGTTGAGGTTTCAGGAGACACTTGCCAGTTAGCTTGTGATCTCATAGCCATACGTTAGGGATTTCCCTTTCCATTCCACATAGAGTCCTTGCATTTTATTGATGGGGGTTTCTATGCGCTAGTGTTTGCCCTTTCCTTCAGTTTTTTGAAGTTGCTTAATTGCTTGTGCTTGGGACTTTAGTTGTTTACGCAACTCTTCGTTTTCTGCTTTCAATTCCTGAATAGCACCAAGCAACGGTCCTATAAACCCTAAATAATCAACCCCCTTATAGCCATCGCCAATATCACGAATTAGCTCGGGATAAATTTTCTCAACTTCCTGCGCAATAACGCCCATTTTTTTCTCATTATTATCATTCATCAAAAAGGACAACGCTCTAATTTTACTTAACTTTTCCAATGAATTTTCTAGCGGTTTAATTTCATGTTTAAGCCGCTCATCAGATGTTTCATAGACAAAATAGGCCGCATAAAGCGAATTTGCTTTTAAAAAGCCAGTAACGGATACATCGCCATTCAATGACGCTGCATTATATTTACATTCTCCTGCCTGCCAATTCACCTTATTGATTGTATCAGTATCGGTACAAGGGGAATTAACCACCAGAGAAACCTGAGACGCCGGACCAGGTAAACTGACATCTCCATATTGGGCACTCATAACATTAAGGATTCTGCCCCCGATGACTCCGGTGTCCGAAGCACCGTAAATGACATTATTCCCCAAAAACAGGTCATGCGTACCAGCAGGTTGCACCGGAGGGGTTGGCACTGCTGCGTTTTCAAAATACAAATTCGTATGCATCGTGTTGTATTCCGATGCGGGCGTTGGGAAGTTGCGCCGCGCAAGCCACAGGCTTACATCTGTGCCGGTAACAACCGATGTGCGGGTGGCAAGATGGCCTGATGCGCCGCCAGCAAAACCATAAGTCAGCACGGAAGCCGCCCAAGCCCCATAAGCGCCGCAAGCAGAATTGTTGGTTGCCGCACCACCCGTTTGAGTATTACAAACATCCGTGTTATAGATAAAACCGCCATCGTTACCGATAAGGCCGGAGATGCGGCCGCCAGATGTATCGGAAATCTGCTCTCCGCCAGTTGTTATAATCATGAAAGAATATCCTGACGCAGAATCTCTCCTCACCTGAATGCTATAACTTTGGCCGTATGAATTCTGCGTTCCGGCTCCAAATCCTGTCGGCAAAAAAGGCGTAAAAGTCGCCTCGGTCAATGGCAAGACAAAATTGCCCGGAGGCGCAGGTATATTGGTCGTCAAATATGCCTGCCCACCGGAAGACGCCAAATAGGTTTGTGTTGCTTGGATCAACTGTTTCATCTGATCCGCCGCGGCCTGATCGCGCATTTGCGTGCTGCCGCCCGCCATCAAGCGCCACAGCCCCGCGAACAACAACGAAGCCACGGCCAAAACGATGGCCAATTCGACGAGCGTGAAACCACGGCCTTTACGGGAGAGGCGGAGGAAGGATTGTAGGGCCATTTTGATTCTCCACTAATTCAGACAAGCGACTGTAACAATCCGCCCTCGATTCACAAGGGGGAAATAAAACCGACCGTTCCGGCAGGCATGCAATTGACGCCGCATGTCGGAAGATCGTAACTCGGCGGCGCGGAACCCGCGGGCCAAACGGGCGCGGCGGGCGTCACGAATTTCGGCACGCCGACGACCATCTGTACCTGGCCGTAATTCTCTTTTGCCTCGCCGCTTTTTCTGATTTGTTGCCAGATCTCAGACGTCGAAAACCCTATTTTGGGTTGAACGACGGGATCGGTGGCCGCGCCGCCCGGCGGAACGGCGACCGTAATCAGGTAATTGGTCCCGCCAGTCGTTTTGTATAAAACCGAATACCATCTGAATTCCGGTTGATAGCCGCCGGGCAGATAGTTCGTGTCCGAATAGTTCAGCATCGAGGCGCAAGAGCCGATCCCCGTGAGCGGCGTCGTCACGCCGCTTGTGACCATGCAGCCTACGGTGGCGGGAACGATCGCGCCGGACTTCACGTTATCCCGTGCGAACTTCGTAGCCGCCCCATGCCATGTCTTCATCGTCTGGGCGATGGCCGTTTGGTTGGCGAGCATTTTGGCGATTTGCAGCGTGTAAAGCTGGGTATACAGCCCTATGATCGACAACAGCAAAAAAATGAATACGAAAAGATACATTTCAACGTGCCTGTTGTGTCAATGTGCCTTTTGCGCCGTCCGCGCCGCCTTGCCGCTTTTCAAAAAGGAAAACGGCCCATAAATCAATTGTAACCGGAGAATTATTAACAGACCTTAATTTCGCATAAAAAATTCTGCAACAAATTCAACGTAAAGCGAAAATTAACTTCAAAATTACTTGCTCCTGTCGGCCACAGCCTACCAAAACGGCATTTTGCCCGATTTTGCCTGTTTTGCCATCGCCTTGGAACTGATAAATCAAGCGTCCGGTCGCGCCAAGCGGACCGTCTTCCATCACCTCGATCCAGCGAATTCCGAGCAGAGCGGCCTCTTTCCCAAGAAACTGAACATGGCGGCGGCAAACCGCCGGCGGCACCCATGTGTTAAGCGCGATTTGCTTGCTCGCAGGGTTGACGTCGAGCGTCATGCGTCCGTTCCACGGGTTGATCATATAAGCTTTCGACGTCGGGGTCGGCGGAACGACGTTCATGCCGTCCAGATGGGACAAGCGTTCATAAAGCCCGTTTGTCGCGCGTTCCGGCGTCACGGCAGGGTCGATAACGGCTTCCCGAACGATGGCCAAAATCGCGAGCATTTGGTCTGTGGCGCGGGCAAAACGGATGTTTTCATAAGCGGCGGAAAGGGCGATCCATAGCGCAAGGGCGATGCCGCAAATAACCAGCGGCGTTGCCAGTAGCTCTAAGCCTGAAGTTCTTCTCTGAAGCCTCATATGTTTAGTCTGGCTTTATAAGTCTTACCATCAAGTAAAAAGGCGGAGAGTCGCCTCCCCGCCTTGTTTATTCTTCATCCTAAAGCAATAAGCGGCTCTTAACCCTTGAGCTTGTAGGTAAAGAACAGCGATTGGCCAGCCCCGCAGCCATTTGTCGAAAAATAAGTGGGCGTTGCAGCTGAATCTATACCGGTTGAACCATCTGTTATTGCGGAGGAGCCTGCGCCTACAAGACCGGCATCGCGGCCGTGTCCGGAATTGCCAACGCCCATTTTGATACACGCGGCTTGGGGAAGCCCTGCAAATTCCACCGAAAAACAACTGCCAGCCACAGCGCATTGTCCTCCAGCTGCGACTCTGGCCACCCTTATATTACCACCCCAGCCGTTCTTGGCGGTTCCGGCCGTCGCGTCGGGGCTCGTGTCCGAAGGGAAAACGCCGGCTGCGGCTAGACTTTGCATCGAAGCGTCATCCATGCTTGTCGAGCTGGCGTAAAGCGAACGGACGTTTTGCACGATCGACAGCAATTGCTTGTTCGCGGTTTCCACGCGCATATTCGTATAAACAGCGGCAGCGGCCACCCAGATGGCCCCCAGAATCAAACCGACGATGCCGAGAACGATCGCGGCTTCCGTCAACGTGAAGCCTTTGGCCGCACGGTTTTGTTTTAAATTAATATGCATCTCTTTCTCCTCTGTTGTTAATTGTACAGCCGTAAGGCCATGCCCCCAAGCTCAACTCAGGTTTCCTAACCGATAAACCCGGAATGAAAGTAGTTAGAAATAGTTATCAAATAATTAAAAAGACTTAGAACTGATTCGAAGCCTTGGGTCTACCCCCATGAGACCGGCTCTGATTCTGCGTATTTATCAGAAAAGACAGCAATGCTTAGGCGTTCGGCCGCCGGAGCCGGAATTGATAACGAACATTGTTTGTGTTGTTTGCGTTACACTGCGACTCGGCGTCAGACACCTTTACGGGCAACGCCAAGGAGTTTCCGTTGACGGCAACGCCCATAAGGCCTGTGGCTCCCGTCAAAGAAGCGACCTTGGCCGCCATGGCGATGCAGCTGCGCTCGCTAAGGTCGTACAAATATATGTAAAAAGAAGTATTATCCGCAGCGGGCGCGACGCGGAAACCGCCGTCATTCCCGCCGGCTGCGCCCCACGGATGGTCGGCGCGTAGATTAGGCGAAGACGTGCCGGGCCGTTTCATATCGGCAGGTATCGCTCCCCTTGCGATCAAATCGTTCGTCAACGTATCCCAGGCTCCGGAAATCTGTGCTTTTCCCTGATACAAGGCCCGCACGCCGTTCACGACGCTTGTGATCTGATGGGCCGCCTGATCGACACGCGCGCTTTCTTGCACGTTGCGAACGATCGCCCAGATCCCCGCAAGCATCGTGACAAAGACGCCAATGACTATGGCAAGTTCGACAAGACTGAATCCTGCGCGGTCGCGCGCATAATTAGCTGCGGATAGAGAACGCAATTCGCACCTCGTTGTTGGTTGCGCTTGAACACCAGGCCGCGGCTTCGGCGCTGGTCACAGGCGTGGCGTTGACTAAGGTCGCGGGGGTAAGGTTCCGGCCCCCTACGGACGTGCCGATAAACGCTATGCCGAGCTCAGGCGCGAGCGCAGGGAATTCCATGACAGTTTTCATGCATCCTTCCCTGGATGTTCCTAATAGCCTTATGCGCAACGCGCTAGGATTAGGCATCACCCCGGCATGCACGGCAATATCCAACGCTCCGCCAAGAGCGTGAGCATAACTAGCTCCGTTGCCTATAACCATCTCGCCCGGAATAACGCCACCTGCGTTCAGCGCCGCCATGATCGGATTTGTCAGCGGTTTGTTGCTAACGCCGTAGGCGTCTCTGACGTTGCGAATCAACGAAGAGATCTGCTGGTTGACGCGATATACTTTATAGTTGCTCCATACCGCGCTGGCGGCGACCCAGATCACGCCCAGAACTAAACCAGTTGCGAGCATGACGATGGCGAGCTCCATCAGCGTAAACCCCTTCAAGTGAATCGAGATTCCGCGCTTGTTGTCTTGCTCGACCGGCATAATCCTTGAACTCCCATGGCTCTCCACAAGCGGCTTCCTACATCGACCCGGGGCCGCCCATGCCCGTATTTGAAATTTCCGTAACGACATTGAACACCGATTGCATCGACCAGGCAATAGTCATGCCGACGAGAAAAAGTCCTATATTTCGAGCAACGGCGGCCTGGGCTTTCAAGTCGTCGATCTGGTCGCGGATCCATTCCTGCGTCACGTCCTCGATAACCGAACCGACGTCCGCGCGTTCCGACAGGATTTCAAGGTCAATGGCCACGCTGGGGTCAGGAAAATTATAGCCGCCGTAACGCAAAGCTTCGCCCAAATTGCGGCCTCGCAACACTTCCTGACGCGCGGAATAAATCCGCTCCTTGAGCCATGGCGTCGCCTGTTCCTCCAGAATTTCCAACGCGCGCTTCAACGGCACCTGAGCGCCGAGCAGCGCCGACAAACCCAGCAGAAAAGCGCTACCCTGCAGAACGCGGTACCACGCCCAGGGCGGATACATGTCCAGCTTGTTGCGCAGCGGCCCGCGCCAATGCGGCAATGTCACCGTAATAATAAATATAACCGCCACGATCCCCGCCAATACCCAAAGCCCCCAGTCGGCGATGAAATCCGATACCATCGGCACGCTGCCCATGGCATCGACGATTTTCTTTGGCGCCGTCTTTCGCATGTTCTGGATAAGCTGAACGCCGAACATATAGAGCACAAAAGACAGTAACATTACCATGAAAGCAGGATAAGCCACGGCATACGACACCGCCGCCCGCATTTCGCGCGCGCGCTCGCCCATGGCCTGTATCGACGCGAAAGCTTTCGCCATCGTGCCCGATTCCTCGCCCGCGCGGATCATATAGAGTTCGGACGAGGGCACCCAGCCTTCCATGGATTCCGACAAACCGTGTCCGGCGCGGTCCTTTAAAAACCATTCGCGCAAGGCGACCGCGGCGGGACGTTTAGGGTATTTGCCCATTTCGGACGCGTTTTGGTACAAGCGGTCGAGACAGCGCGACAGCGCCTCGTTCATGCGCAACATGCCTTCGAGCTTTCGGTAAATGCGGAACCTTTGCTTACGGCTGGTGCGCAACTGGAATTGCGTGAACTTGCGATCAAGATCGTCAAGATCAATGTTTTCTAAACTCATAAGATGGCTCCCAAACGCTGTTCGACTTCAAGGATTTCGCGCTCGCGCGCCAGCGGCCCAACTTCGTGTTCCGCGTCCTGCGGCGACACTTCGCCTCGCCTGATCTTTTCCAGTGAATGCCACAACATGGTGACGCCGTTCAATCCATGGGGTGAAAGCCAATAATTGCTGGCTTCCTCAAGCCGGTTTTCCTGCAGCAATCCCATAAGCTTTTGGTCTGTTTCGATGACTTCGGCGCAGACCGTGCGTCCCGAACGGCCCTTATAACAGCTGTCGCAGCCATCAGGATTGGCGACATAGACCTGGCGCATGTCGGGCTCGGACAGGCGGTCATAGACACTCGCGCCGGTGCCCGTCCTGCTGCGCGCGGCGTCCATAAGCGCAAGCCCGGCGCGCACGCGGCGTATCATATCCTTGTAGAGAGGCCCCAGTTCCGAAGGCGCTTGGGAAAGGGGGATGCGACACTTTGGGCAAAGACCGCGTAAAAGACGCTGACAGATCATGCCCTTCAGCAAATGTTCGTCATAGACAAGATACGGCTCAATGCCGATATCCCTCAAGCGCTGAGGAATGGCAAGCGCAGCATAAACGTGGGTCGTCGTGTAGACTTGGCGTCCCGTCAAGGCAAGACGAAAGGCGAATTTCGCCGTTTGAATGTCGCGCACCTCGCCAAGCATCACGATATCAGGATCAAGACGCAAGGCGCAGCGCATGATTTCGACGAAAGAGCGCTCGCGCTGTTCGTCCTTCACGGACGCCGACACGCCCACCTGACGCGCGCCGACAACGCCGCCTTCGGGAGGATCTTCGACCAGCAAACAGTTGAGCTGCATGTTCGTTTCAGCCATGCGGCGGTTGAGCGTCATGCGCAACGTCGTTGTCTTTCCCTGATTAACGGGGCCGGCGAACACGCGCATGCTGCCCGGAAATTGACGCAAGCTTTGTATGACTTTTAATTGTTCTTGTGAAAAGCCGAGGGAATCCACATCGGCCATGATGAAGTTTTCGCCGAACAAATGCGCGGAGTCGTATGACAAGCGCATATCGAGATAGCGTCCGCCATCCGACAACGGCACCCACTGGCAACGGACGCTGATAATTCCCTTGGGCAGTATGAGCGAATCCTTGCCTTGCGCCGTCGATGTCAACATCGCGGCTTGCGGCTCTTGCCAGTTTGCCGTAGCTCCCGATTGGCCGACGGAATGCGAATAAATCGAGGAGAGCATCTGCTCCCCTTCTTTTTGCGTCCATGTCTCCCAAAGACGCAACGCGCCATCCACGCGGAATTCGATGCGCGTGCGACCATCGCTCGCTTCAATGTGAATATCGTTCGCGCCCATCTCTACGGCCCGTTCCATCATATCGACGATACGGCGGCGGATGGAATTTTCATCCAGTCTAGTAACCGCGTTTTGGCGGTTCGAATAAAGATAGGCCTGACGTATAATGTTCGGCGTTACATAGCGCGGCTCGTCAAGCGTATAGCCTTGGCGGCGCGCTGAAAGCGCAACGGACGTGACAAGGGGCGAATGCCGGTGCGACGCGCTAACAAGCCACATGCCGTTATCGAAAAGCGCGCATAAATTGCGGGAATCTTCGGGCACCCTGAGCGCGCCGCCTTCCGCCGTCAGGAGTTCGCCTGAAAAAACCAGCGGCCCCGTTTGGGACAACGTGCGTTCGTCCTCGGCTTTCACGTCTTGGGCATTTTGGATCGAAGCCTGGCTTAATAAGCGAAGATCGTTCCCGCCGGTGTTTTTGGGGGACTCGGCGCCATCAGACGCAGATTCGTTTTCTTTCCTTTTCGGAGCCAAGTCGGCAGGAGGCTTGGCAGGGTGAGCCGCTTTATCCCTGTTCGGGGAAGATGTAGCTGGACGTCTTTTCTCAACCCCGGACAGCGCTTGAGCTTTGGCTCTCGGAACATCTGCCTTGCCTTGCAAAACAGCGTTGAGTTTGTCGTTCAAATCCGAGAGTAGGTTTCGCAAGTCGACAACCGTTTCTGTTTATGGCTGACACATTACCGCCCGGAAAATACAACGGCGACATCCTTAACGCTGACGGAACGCGTCTTATTGTCCTTAAGCAACGTCACGGTTCGGTTGGTGATGCTTTGAACGACGCTGCCGTCGGAAAGCTTGTCGCCCTGCCTAACCGTTGTTGGCTTGCCTTCGCCCACCTTGACAGTCGCCGCGTAGTTTCCGCTTACGCCGACGATGCGCGTCACTTCAACCGGCGATGGCGGAACAAACACAGGCGTTATCGGCATGACTTCGGCCCCTTGCATTGCAGCAGGGGGAAGCACCATAGGGGGCGCCTGGGGCGGGATTTTCATTCCCAAAGCGCTGGCGGGAATGGCGGAAACCATGGTCTTTTCATCGCGTTCCTGACGAATTGAGGCCAGATCAGTAAGACGTTTTTCGATATCGATAAGGATGTCGAGTTTCGCGACAGCCTCGCGCGCCGAGTTAAGATCTTCCAGCGTTATGCTGTCAGTCGTCTTATTTAGCCGCTTTACAACGCTCTTGACCGAGTCAGGAACCTTGATATTGCCTTTTTCGTCTTTGTCGTCCTTGTCTGATTTAGCTTTCTTGTCTTTGGGCGTTTCCAACGCTGGAGGTTCAATTGCCGGCAAAACCACCCCGGGGCTTTCCGCTTTCGGGGCCTCCTTTTTTTCCGGCATTGAAGCCAGAGCCAGTTGCTGCGGCATGTCTGCTTGCGCCTTATTAAAGGACTGCGCTTGAGCCTCAACGGCTGCGCCTTGCGAGGCAACCTTCACAGCGGCCGCCGTTCCAAGCGCTGCTATTGCCGCATCTTGGGCTAATTCCTGAGCCTGAACAGAAGCAACATGCGCCAACCCAAATCCGAGGATCGAGGCTATACCAAATCTAATGGCGATTTTCATAGATCACCCCTTCTATCGACCAAGTGCCGCCCATACCGCTTAGGGTATAGGCAAGCCCGTTAATGACGACACCGGGCATATCCTCAAAGAAGTCCGGCAGTGTCCACGGCAATACTGGCGCAGAAAGGGTAAAGGAACGCTTAACCCATGGGGGGGGAGGGGGATTCCAGGGCCCCTGATAGTTTGGCGGCGGCGGCGGCGGCGGATCGTCCGGTATGCGGTTCAGGGATCCACTCCAATTTTGAGCCAAATAGCGGCGAGTAACCTCTTCCGGATCCAGAAGAGATTGGGGGCCTCTAGGCGCAGGAGGCTCGGAATGACTAACGACAAGCGTCGCCGCGCCAACGTTCTCGCTAATAACAAATTCCTTAGGCGGCGAAGAAAAGCTCCCTGTTCGCACCCATTTTTCAGTGAGAGAACTGTCATCACAACGGACAGAGTCAAGTTTCCAGCCTGCAACGGCAATGGGAGCCTTCTTAAAAGATTCGTTGCAGCTTTTGACTACGTCCAGCGGATGAGGCCTTTTTTCCCACTTCCGCTCCGGCGGAGGATATACGGGTTGTTGCGTAAAGCCGGGCAACAGTTTTTGGGCTTCCATCTGCGCGCGGCGCAAGGCTTCTTCGCGAGCAAGCCTTGCCTGTTCTTCCTGTTCGCTTTTTTTCTGTATATACAAACCTACGCCTAGCAAGACCACCAAAACTAGCCCCAAGCCGCCCATAACAATGAGCGTCGAACGCGAAATGGCCACGGAACGGAGCCGGACATCCGCTTTGTCGTTGAGCAACAAAGCGACGGGCATCGAGTCTGCGCCTGAAATGCCCCAGGTCTCCGGCGCATATATTCTTTGGAGACCGCCGATCGCCATTTCCTGAAGAAGACGGTCGCGCGCCTCGGTTTCATCGGCAAAAAACAAGTCGCCGTCCGGAACAATGAGATCGTCGCGGACGACGACAATGGCCGTGCCTTCGCGTAAGCGAAAGGCGCCAGCCCATGAACCAGGTTGTTGATTAGCTAAACAAGCCGCCAAAACAGGAAGGCCCGCTTTATGTTCCGTTCCTTCCTGGCTTAAACCGAACTGGGGAACGCGACCAGCTTTGTTGCCTGCGCGAACGGCGTAGAATTGCGCTTGTACGCTTGGTTGCTGGGCGGCCTCCTTGGCGGCTTGGGAAACGCGTCCGCTAGGGCTGTTTTCCCAGTAGAGGCCGCTGGCGTACTGCCGTCGCCCAATCGTTACAACGCCGCCGGACATTAAATCTGCTCCGCTCTCGGAATATCAAGTACCTGTGGCGTTATAGCGATGAAGAGCATGGAATGCGTCGTCACATTGCTCGAGCCGCCGCCCAAAAGGAAGTTAAAGGGGCTTCCCACACCGGTGGCGTTTTGCGCGGTTTGCTCATCATCTACGCCCGCCAGCACCAACGTGTTCCCGCTCTTGAGCAATGACTGTTGAACAAAAACACGGCTCGCAGTTTCGGGAAGTTGCACCCCGTTCGCCGCCGCAATATTGCCAAACTCACGAACGGTCACGATGTCCGTCAGGCTCAACGAGTACTGAAGCATGATGCGTCCGTCATCCAGCAAGCGAGGAGTCAATTGCAACGCGAAGCCTTCGCGAACCGTAGCCGGCGTAATCGTGCTGCTCACAGAGCCCGTTATTGATCCTGACGTTGTCGTATTTTGGACTGAAGCAACATAGGCACGGTCACGACCGACACGGCGGGTAACAGGCCTGTTGTTCAGTGTTGTCATAGGGAACTGAGCAACGCGCGTCGTATCACCCAAGCTCGACAAAGCCTGGAATATGGCCTGTATACCTCCACCATGGCCCGGCAAAATGGCCATATTCAGCTCGCCCGGATTGGAGCCGGTCGTGCTCAATGGCGATCCGGCAACAAGCGGGAAACCGCTTGGTCCAAGATAAGGAGCGGTGAAGCCCGCCCATTTTGTCAGAAATTGATTGAAGCTGAAGGCAAAATCGTTGCCTTGTGCCAATTCAACCTTATACACCTCGACATTGATGGCTATCTGCCGCGACGACCTTTTGTTCTCTTCTTCAATATATTTGGAGACAGTACGCATCAGTTCGGGCGTTGTCGTCACGGTGATCGTTCCTGATGAAGGCGCTGTAACGACGTTGCCGATGCCCCCTAACATTGAAGTCACGGTATCTTTAAGCTCTTCCCAGGCTTTCAGTTCCACGCTCATCTCGGACGTTTGCTGTAAAGAGCTGGTGCCTGAGCCGCCAGAGGAGCCCCCCGATGAACCACCGCCTGAGCCGCTGTCCTCTTTTACTCCATCCTTAACCGTCTGGGTTCCAGGCAAGGATTCGACCATGAAAACCCGCGTTTCAAAGCGCGAAAAGTTGATTGCAGCCCCGTCGTACTTCCAGTTTATGCCAAAATAGCCTGCGACCTGATCCAGAAGCCCGGACAATGGGCCTTCATAGGAAATCGTCATGCCGCCGCTAGAGCCGCCGCCGCTGGAGCCGCCAATGCTACCCGTTGTTCCCGGCGCGATCCGCACGGGAATTCCGGTTTGCGATCCTATAGCGCTGCAAATTTCGTTTAGGGGCATAGGCTCTCCGGCCACAAGCGCCACGCCGCGCGCGCCTTCGTAGCGACCGGGCAACGGAACGCCGCGGCGCATGCGCAAAGAAGCGCCGCCAGCCCAGATTTTATCGCTCACAGTCAGAGGATTGTACGACTTGGGGGGCGCAGGGCTTTTGGCCTCCTGAAGACCGGAAGTAGCTTGATCCGCACGTTCGTTAATCAGGTTACGAACTTTTTCATTGTTGCAGCCCGCAAGGGCGACAATTGTCAAAACAAGCGCTACGTGCCGGTATTTCATATTACCCTCGCCTTATTCGCTGTAGTTGTTGCCGCGCGTTTGAACCACGAGCACGGTTTGCCCCGCTACTGGACTGTTATGCAAGGCGGCGACCGGTTGCGGTTGGGCTTCCTGGAATCCCGTCAAGAGGCTGCGGACAACATCTTCGTATGTCCCCGTTAGCGTCACCGAAGCTTGTAAAGGATAATCGTATTCTGCTTGCCAGCTTAACTCCACGTTAGCGCGGCGGGACCAGTTTTCGAGCACCTTGTGGAGCGTGTCTCCACGGTTGGCGGACCATGTATCGACAACGCTCGTCGAGGAAACGGGCGATTGCGGCGTGTAGATCGGGGCCATTGCGGCACGGGGAGCCTGAAGCGTTTGACTAACCGGAGGCGACAGCAAATGAACAGGCTTGTTGTCCATCGCTGGTTGATAGCTTGGCGCGGGCGTTGTCTCCGCCATCGTTCCGAGGACATTGGCGGGTTTCCCTTCGCCACGCACGATCTGGATCATCTTGCCTTGTTCGCGCATGGCCAAGCCGACAGACTTCAACGTGTCTTCAAGTATGGGCTTCCACGGACGGCCGCCCTGCCAAGAAACAAGCGTGCTGAGCTGCACATCCTGGCTTACGGAAAAGCCATATTCAGGGGGCAGGATTTGACGCAACGCAACGGACAAAGGCACGTTATTTGCGAATCCTCTCACCACTGTTTCCTTCGGCGGCGCCGAATCCGAAGGCGTTGCAACAGCCGATGGAGGCGGCGTTAAGAAATGTTCTTCCAGAACTTTTTCTTTTGCGGCGGCAGAGGGTTCCGCTTTTGGAGCGCCTTGAATAACCAACGGTGGATCATACGATTGGGGCGCGCGCGTTATGGGCTGAGACGGCGGAGGGGCAGGAGAAAGTTGTTGGGGAGGCGGCACCGGAGCAGCCAAAGAAGACGGTTGCTGTATATCCGTTTCAGATGAAGGTGAAACCCATTGAAATCCCGCATGAGCCGAAGAAGCACAAAATAAAACGCCCGCAATTAATGCGACAGAACTCAGTAATTGAAAGGAGAAATAATTGCGTCGATTCAGCATGACTCGTTCCTTTTTCGAAGCTGATTCCGATTTGGCCGACAGTCTAAAGGAGCCTTCAAGAGGCAACAATAACCCACGAATCCTTTACCCCCTTCCCTCTCCTTATGTGCTGTTTGTGCAACATCTCGTTGAAACAAAAGAATCAAACCTGCCCCAAAACGACACTGATATCCCTTGGCTTTCAGGAATAATGAGACAATGGGCTCAGGTCGTCATTAAGAAGAGGGGCGAGTCCTTTCTCATAGCCAGGACTGAAACTCTTTTAGGGAAGTGAACTAATTCGCGGGGAAGTGATTCGAAACCAGTCTCTAATCATAGTCGATCCAACGTCGGCGAGCGACCCGGCTGTTGGCGGGACGTCGTGTTCCGAGCAGCCAGCAACGGAACGCGCGTAAGGAAGCGTCGAACGTCATGCCTCGGCGCTCGAGAAACCAGAAGACCAGCATCACGAAGCAGGCTACGCCGAAAGTCCACGAACGCATGTGCACGAGAAAAATCAAAATGCCGATAGAGGCGCGCGCATCCATAAAGAAAAACCGCGTCGGTTTTTGGGTGTTGCGCCAGTGAATGTCGACCATCATGGCTTTTTCTCCCTAAATCATCGTAACGTCATCGTCATCCTGACTGTGATCGAAAAAGGCCTTGCTCTCGCGCGATTCCTCGCCCGAGAAGCCTTTCGTCAACAACAGATAGGTGCGATGGTTGATCAGACCCGCCTTAAATGCGGCATCGGCTGATTGTTGCATCGTTTTGCCATAACGCACGAGAAAACGTTGCGTTTCCACTGTCCATTTTTCCAATGGCATGTCGAGAAGCTGCTCGCGCACGTTATCGTCGAACACAAGATATTCGCGCAAACCGATGCGACCGCCTCCTACGCGCGGCACAAGCGCTTGCGTCACAATCATGCGCAAAGTTTCCATAAGGGCATAGGCGCGTTCCGTTCGCTCGGCCGGATCGAATACGCTGATAGTACGCCGAACCGTCGCGGCGACGCCGATCGTATGAAGCGTCGAATAGACGAGGTGGCCCGTTTGTCCCGCCTCGATCGCCGCCGTCATCGTCTCGCGGTCACGCGCTTCACCGACCAGGATTATGTTAGGCTTGCGCCGCAACGCATTGCGAACGCCCGCTGCGAATGTCGGCAAATGCCGTGGGATTTCGCTTTGCGCTACCAGTGAACGCGGTCCGACGATTTGATCGTACACATATTCGATCGGCGCTTCGTACGTCAGCAATTTGCCGCTGCCTTGATCGCGCTCGATCAACATGCGGCATCCCGCCGCCAATAACGTCGTTTTTCCGCTTCCTGTCGGCCCTGTGATAAGAATAAGGCCCTGATGCGGCGCCCAGTTGTTGATCAACGCATCCTCAATGTTCAGTTCCTGCATCGTAGGCGGCAAGTTGGGCAAACTGCGCATCGTGACTTGCACGGAGTCGCGGCCACGGCTTAATATCGCGGTGATATTCACGCGATAACGAAAGCGCGTGTTGCGATCCAAACGGACTTCATAAGACAGATCGAGGTCGCGTCCGGATGCCAGTTTTGCCAACGCGTCAGGCCCATAGATGCGCGTCAATATATTGACCATGTCCGCGGAGTCGAGATTCCGCCGCGTCACGGGATAAAGTATGCCGTCGACTTCGATATATACCGGGCGATCCGTTTGAAGCGTGATGTCCGATGCCCGGAATTGCGTGATCCACGTTAATAACGGATCGACGCTGTCTTCCTGGAGACGCAAGGGCTCATCGGGCCATGTCCCGATTTCAATCTGCTTGATGTCGGCAGAGGCCGTTACCTTGGGGCTGTCGTCCACCGTTCGCTCCGCGGTATGAGCGCGGATGGCCCCGTGATCATCAGGCCACGATCGCCCACCCGCATTTCGGAACCGCCGCCCGTGATGCCATGATCCTGATGCAACGCGTAAGGCGGCGAAATCATGCCCTGCGATAACAACTCACGGTAACGTGCCATGCCGACAAAATCGTTCGTCATGCGGTCGAGATCGGCCTCAAACGTTTCTTCGGCCTGCCGGACACCAGCTTCCCAGCCTTCTTGAACGAACTGGCGCCAAATTTTGCGCTCCTCGGCGTCCCTCGGCAACAAAAGTCCGGGAGGTGGATCTACGCGGCCCCAGTCTCGTTCCATGTAAAGACGCCAGTTACGGGCTGCCGTAACGATACGCGCCACGCGATTGATGCGGAAAACGCGATCGGCCACGGCGGCTTCCTGCCCGCCGCCGTTGACGATGACGGCGCGCTGGGCCTCGGAAACAATTGGAGGCTCGATCAACAATCCCGATGGCGCAGGAACTAACAGGCGCGTAAAATCGAAAAGCTTGCTTAGGCTCGCGTCATATTCGGCCAAGCGCCGCTGAATCTCGAACGTGCGGTGGGCGAGACCGCCGCGCGCTCCAAGCGACAAGGCCGCTTCACGTAGCGCATCGCCTCGAATTTGAAGGCCCATGAAATCCGGTTTGGATAAGTCCGCGCCGTTTTTCTGCTCCATAAGATCCGTCAGGGTCGGCGGCGGCGGCGACGCCTCAGGCACTACCTCGGCTGCGGCGGCCCCATGAACGCCTCCCACCAAAGCCAAGGCTACAGCGAAGAGCGATATACGTAAGCTTTGTCGGTCAAGTCGTAACATGTCGTAAAAACCAAATGCGTTATAATTCTCACAGCCTGTCAACCGGCGCGTATCGGATTTCAAGCACGCCTGCGTTGCCATCAACGTTCAAGTCCGCGCGGCGACCGGCCTGCAGACCGATGCTCTTCAGCACTTCGATCAAAGGTTGTTGGTACACATCGACAGCGACGGTTATCGGCACCGGAGGCTGCGATCCGCGCGTGACGTAACGAAGTCCCGCTCGGGTCGCAAGCGTTTGCGAAATCTGCTCGATCGGCCCTGACCAACGAACCGTAACAGGCTGAGTCAAATTGGCCGGAGCAGCGGACAAATCTTCGGCTTGCGTTATGATGGGCGTACGTTGCTGCTCGATGCCTGAAAGCGCATCAAGAGCCTGCGAAGCTTTTTCAGCGGCCTGCGCGATGCGCGTTCCGACAAGATCCGGCTCGGCCGCGACGGGCACCGTCGAAGGCCCGGCGCATGCGGCCACGGCAAAGCTTGCTAACAACAACATCTTATTGGAGAAAGAAATTTGCGGCTTCATCGTTCATTACTTCCTTGGCCAAACACGGTTTGCCCCTGTTATAATCCACAAAACCTGTACAACAACTTCCCTCCCCCCGCCAGCCCGTTTCTAGTCCTGATAGCGCAGAAAATGCAGGGCAAAGCCCAATAGACACCCGGCCGGCAGCAAGAGCAACACTCCTGTTAACCATGATCCAGTAAATAAAGAATAAAGACTGATGACCATAAGCGCGGCCGAGGCCATGCCATAGATCAACGAGGCGTTAGGCAAGCGGGCTTCTTTGCCGGTTTTTGGCTGAAAAGCTGTCGGAATGGCGCGCCGCACATCCAGGGAAGGCAACCGTTGGCCTTTTCCCTTGGCGGGCGGGGGCAGCAAACGATCAAGCCAATTTGCCATGTCCGCCCTACATCATCAGATCGGAAAGAACGGTCGCCATGCGTTCCGGCTTGCCCTGCACGATCTTAACTTTGCCGTCTTTCGCACGGTAAGCGAGATAGGGCGTAGAACGGATATTCCACTTTTCTATCAACTGGTTATTGAGCAAGATAGCCTCTATACGGTTTTGCTCGACATCCCCATTAAGGACGTTTTTATCGCCGTTCACATACCTTTCCCATGTTTCCAGAGGATTGGGATCCATCAGCAACCTTGCGCCAGCGCGGGTGTTGTCGCTTTCCGGGTCATTCGTCACTGGAATTAGACGAACCTGAACGCGATTCGCCATGACGGCATCGCGCAATTCCTTCCAGGTCGCCTTGCAATGAGGGCAGGTTGGATCCATCACCATCATTATCTCGGCCCGGTCATTCTTGCCCAAGATTACGCCGTTTGCCGCTTGCAAATCCCGAAAAAGACGCTCGCCGGGAGAAAGGTTTGCGGAAAGAGCCTTGTTGTTACCGGTGATGGGCGCGCCGCCGGTAATGCCGTTAATCTTGTTGAGCTCCTCCTGCTGTTTAGCCGGTCCATTTAAGATATCCGCGACTTCTTTGTTTATTTGGCCCAAAGCGATGATTTGCTGGCCCGTGACGTTATCGCCTTCGCTTGTGAACATGCCGCCGATGAGAGCCGTTTTCCTGTCGGGCGTCACATAAATCATCTGGACTTGTCCGTCCTTGACGATAAGCCATCCATACAAACCCGACCTTTCTCCCATAAAGTGCAGTTTTGCCCCGCCTTTCTCGATATTGGAAAGTATCGGAACGCTCTTGGTATCAGGGGGAGAAACGTTGGTATTATACAATGGGGGCTTTGCCTCCTGTTCCATAAGCTGCGATATCGTCGTTCTATTCGGCGTTGGCGTTGGCGTTTGCGCTTGAGCCGCCTCCGCCGAAGCCATCATGAAAATGCAAAGAGCCAGAAAAGAAGAAACCAAACGAATCATCTGCGTCTTTCTCCTATGAACGAACAAATCCGCCGATATTAGCGGCAAAGAATTTAAGGGACAGAACGGTGTTACCGCCAGCCTCAACGCTGAGCATAGTAAGAATAGCGGGGGCGTGTCGATGCATAATCGTGCTTGATGAGGCCTTTTCGTTCCATGACCGCAATAACTTTGGCGGCATAACGGTGCCCGCGCCAAGGCGTGGCCGAATGATAGTGAGCTATGCCCCCAAACAACGAACCTGTCTCTTGGATCTTATTATGGAGAATCCAAGCTGCAACTTTAACATTCATGCAGCCATCGTCGCGCACGACTTTTTTTGCGGTATTGAGGTCAACCTTCCATGCCCGAGCCAATTGAGGCAACCAGCGCGTATTCACCTGCATGGGGCCCAGATCATAGGTTCCGTTAGAATTCGGACCCACCTGCTGGCCGACGCGGCCGCCCTCGACATGCATGATTCCGATCATAACGGCAGGAGGCACCTGATACGTATGCGATGCCAGCATCAAACACGCCGCCAGGGCTTTCGCGGTAATCATGGCCAGCTCTGTTTTTCCAGTTCGGCGCCTTGGGGAACTTCCAGATACATCGCCAACGTCGCCAGCATCGCCATGCGCTGACGGAACGCCTGCCAGACCTGCGTCATCGGAACGACGTTGTTGTGCTGAGCAAAATAGGCCGCGCGGTCATCCGGATTCATGTAGAGCAGACGGTCGGCCTCGGCGAAATGGCATTCGGTATAGATTTGCCCCGCCGCGCGCAGAACGTTCCAGCACAAAAGACGCCATTCTTCCGGCGTGGCTCCGGCAGGCGCAAGCGAGCGCGTGACTTGATCCGCGATCCTCACGAGTTGTTCCGCGACCTCGGCAAGCAACATGTGCTCGGCGCGGCCGAAAGCGTATTGAGCCACCGCGCCGATGACCGGCACCATGGCTTCCATCATCTGCGCGCGGAACGAGGCGAGCGTATTAAAAGGGGCTTTGACGTCCGCAGGAATTTGTTGCTTGAACTTTTCCTGAAGAGAAGCCGCGATTTCAGCGATTCTCCTGGCTTCTTCGGCAGGCAAAACATGCCCCGTTGCGCGCAAATTAGCCGCGACCACCTGGCTCGCCGCGCCTGCCAGTTTCCAGCGCACATCGGCGTCGAGCTCATTTTCTTCCGCGCCGATTTGTTTCGTCAGTTCGCGGCTTAACAAAACTGTCGTGTCGATCAGTCGCCCGAATTGCTCGGGGTCGAGATTAACCGCCGTTTTATCGTTGCCCTCGCCCGAGGGGATCTCCGCCATCGACTGTAAAAGGGGCATGCCGACATGCCGGAAAGCGGCGAGTGAAGATTGTAAATTGGTTTTGTTGTCAGTCATGTTTTGTTTTTCGCCGTCCGCCATGGAAGGTATCATCCGTTGATTAAAGAAAAACGCAGTATCCCTATAAATCGATCATTACGAAAAAACCTTGATAAACAAGAGCTATACGCAACGATCAACCCGGAGTCAAAACCCCCGGGGCCTAGAGTGCCTGTTTTTGGTTGCGCAATGGTTAACCGCGATGGTTAACGGCTTTTTAAGCCGGGTTTTCCGCCGTTTTGGGCCTATTGGACGGCCGGGCTGATGTTGTTATTAGGCCAGCACTCGCGCATTTCGACGAGTTCCCGTTGGGCCTTGACAAACGCGCTTTTTTCCTTGGCGAGCTGGGCTTGCCAGAGATCATAGCCCACCTGACAAATGTTTCGCCCTTTCCTGTTGTTTGCTCCAACGCCGTTAACCTCCCCTAAAAGTTTATGCCTTCCGAAGCAAGCCATATGGGAAGCGTATTCGGATTGATATAGCGACATAGGCAAACGGCAGTTAAAAGGTAAGTTGGTATCAAGCACTGACGCGGCATCACATGCGAGAGCAGACTCATTGCATAACTGGTCAAAAGTTACGCCTGTTTCTTCGTCTTTATAGCTGCAATTCGGTTTTGTATGCTTGGCTAGCATCCTTGCACAGGACCTAATGAAGTTGCTTTGAACACCTGCGCAATGATGCCACGAAGCCACTGTAGTCAGACCTTGGTGCGTCGTTATCGCATCCCCTGACGGCGGCGTGACGCGCGAACCCATGGCGCGCACACAGTACTTCCACGCGGCCATAAACGCTTTTTGGGCCGTATGAGCTTCTCGCGCAACTATATCCAATTTCGGGTTGTCGGAATCGATGGCTCCCTTTTCACAGTTGGGGTCTGTAACAGGATCGCATTGCGGAGACAATAAACTGTCATCCACTTTGGGCACCTTAACTGTTCGGGTCGATCCATCCGACAACTTTATCTCATGATTGACAAACGGGGGCATCATAAGTTCAACGATCTCGCCCGACACGATTCGCGCCGTAATGTCCGCGCCGTCAAACATCTCTTCCGAATCCATGCAGTCTTGAGGATATTCCATCTGTTTAAGTCCAGTTCTGGGATCGCTTCTTCGCGGATCCTGTGAATCTTTGGATGGACACGACAACAGATGCGCAAACGCCGCATAATACGGCCCATCGCCGTCCGCTCCCGCCCCTAGGAACAAAGCTTCGTTGGCGGCCGTAATGGTGTTTTCAATAAATATTGAAAACGGGAAAACAATGGCCGGACCTTTTCGCGCCGTTACGTTGTTGCAGTAAGCCGATTCCCCGGAATCCCCGCCGGTATGTTGAGCTACGATATTGGAGGTCACTTCGTTGTTTTTCGATTCAATGATCGTGTTTTTCTTGTCCTGATGCATTGTCGCTTTGGCCAAAGTGTTCAAAGAATCGTCGATAAATTTCACCGCGGTTTCAACATCGAGTTTTTCCGCGACAAGGTCTCTAACCTTTTCAAATACACCCAAGATATCTGTCAGAAAACCTATTGCCATATCGAGGTATTCGAACATCTTGAGCCAATCGAGCAGTTTTTTCGCCCAGTGCACCTCTTCGTGAGCGGCGTGACCGGCGGCATCAACAGCGACTTCCGGCCCGGCAAAACACTTCGTGCAAACGGGTATCTTAGCATATGCATAATGTGGCTGAACGGCAGCGAGCGAAGTTGCAAATAAAACAATGATAAAAAAACTCGATACGATGCTCCTAACCTGACGCAAGAAAACGACCTTTTCCATCTTTTGAGTAAGATCAGGACGTTTTTTTAACATTGCGAAACTTCCGTGTTCATTCGATTGTATTAATGCAACCCATCGCTCCGGTGTGGCGTGAATATGCTCTATCCACCAACCGCAGGCGTGCGGTTCGGCTTGGGCCAGCAGCTCAGGCTCGCCATTTTTGCGGCAGCTTGTGTGCAAGCGTCCTGTTCCGTCGCCAGCTTGGTTTGCCATTGGCTCCATGCCACAGCGCACACATCCACCGCGGCCGTGTTGGCATCGACAGACGCGCCTTGAGCGGGCAAGGCGATGGCCCTGTCGCTGGTCAGGCAAAGCAGGTGATTAAGATATTCGACCTGGTACGTGCTCAATCCCTTGGCGCAATCAAATCCCGGCATCTTACTCACATCGATGGCGGGAGATCCTCCGTTTGGAAGCGATGATTTCGATACTGCATCGCATGCGCGTTTGCTGGCGTCACATTCGAGCTTGTATTGGGATTTGCTGCAATCAGGGCGCGTGAATTTGGCGATCAAGTCCGTGCATGGCTTCGCCAACGCGCTTTGTACGGCCGCGCAATGATGCCACTGGGCAACCTCGACCATGCCCGCATGCGTTTTTATGGCGTCGCCCACGGGAGGCGAAGGACGAAAACCGACCATGTTCGTCAGCCACACGGCCGCCGCAACGAAGTTTTTCTGTTCGTCGTTCGACGGCACCGGAACGCTTTTGGGCACTCCGGCAAACGTTTCCGTTTTAAAGTCAGGGATTTCGAGCACATAAGCACCGCTTACAAGCCGCGAACTCGTCAACAACCCGGAATATTTTTCCTCTTTGCACCCCGCCGGAGGCTCCATTTCGGCGAACATGCCCTTGGGAAAATTGCTGCCCGGGCCGCACATATAGATGTACCTTTTCCACGCGCCCAGAGGTCCGTCTTCATCCTGGCCGCGTCCGATGCCTTGCGTTTCGATCATCTGCAACAAGGCGTTGGATACCGATTGATTGAAGAATTGGTTGCCGCTTAACCCCTGGCGGGCCAAATACGTGTAGCAATCGGCCTTAACGTCCGGACGACGGAAATTCCGCGCCACGACGTCCGCCTTCACGCCGTTGATCGTCGAATCGATAATGGTGCCTTTAGCGTCCTGATGCATTGTTTTTTCGGCCATATACTTGAGGGCGTTATCGATATGCTCCGTGGCGATAAGGACGCTAAGTTTTTCTGCCAACATATCCCTTACTTCTTCAAACAATTTAAGTATACCTGTGACAATGCTGATGATCGTGTTGAGCAGCTCAAAAGCCTGTATCCAGTCCGCATGCTCCTGGATCCATTTGGCGATGTTGGCGGCCCAACCCGCGCTGTTGACAGCCGTAATTTCCGGACAGACGCACACTGTAGCCTGAGCGGACTTTACCGTCGTCGCCGAGCCAAAAGCCAGCATCAGCAAGAACAGCACCGGCAGCAAAAAGCGGCGGACGCGTCCGGTACGGGGATCCAGAAAAGCAAACATGGCCGTCCTCCTCAATCCTATAGGAACTTATCTTTTTCTCATTAATGTCTCTGCGCCCAACGACATGCCGTTTATGTTCATGCGCGGCATCCCTGCCGGGAAAGGCGACCCAGCCCCGTTGATGGACATAAAGTTCAAAAGAGAAAAGCCATCACACGATTCGGAGGCCAACGAAGGCAAACTGAAACTGAAGCTCAAGTTGGGCACCGGTATGCATATCGATGCCAACAGGTTGTTGATCGCCGTCACAATGTAATTGCAAATTTGCGTGATGAGCCCCTCCAACAGAGCAACGATCAGCGCGGCCAAGCCGTCAATCGTCGCCATCAGCAGGCCCTTGATGATGCTCCAATATGTTTGCAGCTTCATGATGCACGCGCTGAGGTCCGTGACCGTCATCTTGCGATAGGCTTGCTCGGCCGCCGTCATGGCCGCCGTCTGATAGGCGACGGAGGCCTGGTTCATGGCGGATTGAAGGCCTTTGTCGTTCCCGGGGTCGCACTCCTCTTCCGCCGAAAGCGTTTGCGCGAATGACAGTGACGGCATCATGACCGGAATCGCCAGAAGCAGACACGCTAACATCAACGCGGTTTTCAGGCTGGCGGTTAAAAATCTTGGCGTTTTGTCTAGCATTTTGCTTCTCCTCATCTCATCGAGCCTTGGGCCTCAAAAGCTCAGCCCCCAACGACATGCCGTTGATCTTCATCAGCGGCAACGACGACGGGAAAGGCGATCCTGCCCCGTTAATCGACATAAAATTCAACAGCGACACGCCGTCGCACGATTCCGAAGCCAGCGATGGCACGCTTAAGCTTAGATTTAAACTTGGTACGGGTATGCATATCGCCGCCAACAGGCTGTTGATGGCGTTTACGATCATATTGCACACTTGCGTCAACAGCCCCTGCAATAGCGCGACGATAAGCAAGGCGATCCCGTCCAAAGACGCCGTGAGCAGCCCTTTGATGACGTTCCAATAGGTTTGCAGCTTCATGATGCAGGCGTGAAGATCGGTGACGGTCATCTTGCGATAGGCTTGCTGCGTGGCGGCGATCGTGGCGTTTTGATAGGCTTTTGTAGCTAGCGTAATGCCCGCTAGCAAGTTAACATCCGTACATTTTGGAACTGGCATGGCTTTTGGCGGCGCGCCACAGGCGTTTCCGGGCAACAGCAAAAGTTCGTCTCCGCCCCCAGCCCCGCATTGAGGGTCGTTGACTACCTTTCCGTCCATCCTTCGGACAGCATTCAGCTCATCGGAAGTCATATTGGTGATAAAAGAAACGTCGTATCCCGCCCCGCGCACAAGATAATTCTGTACGCAGAATCCGCTCCCGTCGCGGGCGCTGAAAGCGCCATCGCACTGATAGCCGTTTTTTATGAATCCGTTGATTTTGGCTTTCGAGCCCAAACAGCCAAAGCCGCACGCATAAAGAATCGAACTCTGCGTAGCGGTTACGCAGGTGCTGGCCCTTTTCTTTGTCGGTTCCGTACATACCTCTTTCCCCGCAATTGCGCCAATATAGTTTTTACCGCCATTATTCCAATGATATCTCCAGTACTTGAGAGCCTCATTAACCTGTTTTTGATTGTCGGGAAACTTTCCAGGATTAGACAGATAGCTATAACCAAAAGCCCCCTCGAATGTCCCCGGGCACCATTGAATAAACCCTACGCAACCGAAACAGTTGACGCTATGCCATCCGCCTTCGCTCGCCGAAACGACGGAACCAAACTGCGCCATGGCGTATGCCTGATTTTTCGGCTCCGTTGGTACAGGAGCGGCGATCATGTAAGGATAGAGATCGTTTGTCGAAAGCGATTTGTCGTTAACGCGACGGCTGTTGTCGCATTTGGTGGCCGCTTGGGAGGGGCCAGTCGCAACGAAAAGCGACACAAGCACGAGCAATAAAAGCGTCAGGCCGCGTCTTGCAAACAGAGCATCTAACCGCGCCAACGCAAGCCCATCAATCCAACGAAATGCGTTCGTCACAGGCTACGATCTCCTTAAAATCGTTTCGAATGAAATAATACTTTCCAGATGCGCATGCTTGTTCAGTCTCCGGCCATCCTTTTATGATTTTGGGGCTCCCTGATGTGCGCAAACGAACCCTGAAAGGACATAAAGAAGGCGTTGCACACAAGCCAGGGGCAATCATTGAAATAGTGATTTCCACAGATCCAATTTTGGATGTCTTTTCCCAAATCCACGCACCTTCACCAAGGGAAGAATCCCTGACTTCCTTATCTGTCCAAATGCCGCTTTTGTCTTTGAAGGTCTTCTGTTGAACTTCGGTTAACGGCATATGAATGTAGTTTGGCTTTTCACAGGGTATCCCCATACCAATGCCGCGTTCTTGTTCTGTCAGCGCCTCCGGGTAGCAAATGTCGCCATTTGGTTCGACAGGCTTGCCGTTAATAGTGACAGGCGCTTTTTTTCCCTCGGTCTTGCTGCTGTTCACATCAGCAGCATTCGCGCTGCCGCATAGCAGCAAACTCGCGACCATCGATATGACCAAAAACCCGCGCATCGGCACTCCAAATCAGGCTTTGAATTGCCCGTCACTCTAAACGGGTCATTTCCATTTAGCCATAGCGAATTAACAGAGAATCCGCCCCTCATTTAATCTTCGGCTTTTGAGCTTAATAAGTTTTTAATTTGATCAACTTTGGCGCAACAAGCTTGTGCAGCGCTTCGACTTTTAACCATAACGATTCCGGAACGTCGAATGCTGCAAAGGCGTTACAGAAAATGACAGGCCTGGAAGGTTGTTTTTTGTCTGCCTATTAAACCGCATGGTTAACGATCCGGTAACGTTACGGTACTCTTAATGACCTGCTTTTCGCGTTCGTGATGGCGGTTTTTGTCGCGCCAAGGGATGGTGTTCCGTCACCGTTTTAGTCAGCCGCGACGAGGCCACATGGGTATAAATCTGGGTCGTTGCGATGTCGGCATGACCAAGCATCGTCTGGACGCTGCGCAGATCCGCGCCGTGCTCGATGAGATGCGTCGCGAAAGCGTGCCGAATCACGTGAGGGCTGATCCTCTCGGGCGCGATCCCCGCCTGCGCGCCAAGCGCTTTGATCATCTGAAAAAACCGCTGACGCGTGACGAAACCCGTTTTGGCCCCAAATGAGGGAAAGAGGTAAGGGGAGGCGCGCTTTGGCCCCAACACGGCCTTGCGGTGTTCCAGCCAGTTCTTAAGCGCGGCAATTGCCGGATCGCCGAGGGGGACCAACCTCTCCTTCCCCCCCTTCCCCTTTACCCGCACCAAACCTCGATCGAATAAAATCGACCCCACAGGCAAACTTACCAATTCCGTTACGCGCAAGCCCGCGGCATAAAGAAGCTCCAGCATGGCTTTGATCCGCGCGCCCTCTTCTTCCTTAAGTTGGCCAACGGCTTTCAGAAGCGCGGCGACTTCGTCCTCGCTCAGGTATTTCGGCAACGCTCGGCCCAGCTTAGGCGCATCGATGCTGCGCGTCGGATCTTCCTCGCGGAGTTTTTCGGAACACAGGAAGCGGAAATATTGCCGAAGCGCAGACAATCGCCGCGCCTGCGTACGCGCCGCAAGATCGCGCATCGAAGCGATATAGGAGCGGATGTCGTCCTCGTTCGCCTTGTCCAGATCGACTTTGCGCTTGGCCAAATACTGAGCGGCATCGTCAAGGTCACGCGCATACGCGGCGCGCGTGTTTACCGACGCGTTGCGCTCGGCCAAAAGCATATCGAGAAAGGCGGATAAATTGGGCATACAAGCCGCAGGGTTGCAAACATGCCCCCTCTCAGTCAATGATGGCGTATGGCCAAAAAGACCACCCCAACGCCGCCGTCAGGCGACAAAACGCACGCCCTGAAATTCCTCAGGCCGCGCGATACGCGCCGCGCCTTTGCGCAAAGCGCGCGTTATAACCGCGCCATAGGCATTTTACGCTGGGCGTTGCCCGCGCTTGTGTTTCTGGGTCTGGCGGTTTTGGTTATCTGGCCAATGGTTGGGGCGCAAAAGCTGAGCGCCGTGATTGCCGAGAACATCCCCAACCTCGTTATCGAAAACCTTCAGCTCAAGGGCCTAGACGCGAAAAATCAGCCGTATTCGCTCACGGCCGCGCGCGCGCTTCAAGTCAAGGATCTGAAAAACGTGATCGAACTTGAACAGCCGAAAGGCGACATCGCGCTTTCAGACGGCGCATGGATCGCAGGACAGGCCCAGACGGGCCGTTACGATCAGGTAAAAAAGAGCCTTTGGCTCGGCGGCAATGTAAATATCCACCATGACGGCGGCTATGAGTTCACAACCAACGAAGCGCATGTCGATATGAATGAAAACGCGGCATGGGGGGAAAAACCTGTGTTGATTCAAGGATCCTTCGGCGAAATCAGGGGCGAAGGCTTTCGCGTGACGAACAAGGGCAACACGATGGTTATCACTGGCCCGGCCAAAGCTCTGCTGCAATTGCAGGGGACTAAGCCCTCTGATAAAACGGGCCCAAGCAAGACGGATTCGCCCAGATCCCCATCCAAGCAAGGAAAGCGTTAATGCGGGAATTTTATGTCGTGTTTTTGTGCGTACTGATCGCCGTGGGATCGCCCGCCCTGGCGCAGGACAAGCCGGTTTCCGCGGCGTCGCCTTTGGGCATGACGTCAACGTCGAACGAACCTCTGGAAGTCAGCGCCGACGGCAGTCTTGAATGGCATCAGGATCAACGCGTCTATCTCGCCAAGGGCAACGCCAAGGCGAAGCGCGGCAACGTGACGGTCGAAGCCGATCTTCTCACCGCGCACGAACGCGAAAAAGACAAAACCGCTTCACAGAAAAAAGACGACAAGAAAAACGAAGCGTTCAGCGGCGATGTCGATGTGCTGACCGCCGAAGGCAACGTGCGCATCACAGATCCGAAACAACAGATTTTCGGCGACAAGGCCATATACGACCTCGACAAGAAGATCGCGCGCATCACGGGCGGCAATTTGAAATACGTCACCTCGCGCGACGTGATTACGGCGAAAGACGCGCTGGAATATCATGAAAACGAACAAGTCGCGCTCGCGCGCGGCAAAGCGCAAGCCGTTCATCAGGACCGCCGCATCGAAGCCGACATCATGAAGGCGCACTTCACGCAAAGCGCGTCAGGCCAGATGGAAATGTCGACAATGACCGCCGAAGGCAACGTCAGCGTCGTCACGAAAAACGACGTCACGCGCGGCGACAAGGCCGTCTATGACATCAAGCGCAACGTCGCGGTGATGCAAGGCAACGTCCGCATCTCGCGCGCCGACACGCAACTGTCCGGCGACCGCGCCGAAGTGGATTTCACGAAAGGCGAAAGCCGCCTTATCAATCAAGGCTCTGGGCGCGTCCGGGCCGTGCTGACGCCTAAGTCTATGGACTCAGGCGCAAAATCGGCGCAAAAATCCGCCCCGGTTACGACAAAATCAGGCGCTAAAAAATAATTTAAGGAAATTCAGGCATATTAAGCACGGCATGAAAACCTCCGGCAAAGTCCTCCCTTTCAATCAATCCGTCGACCAGCGCGTCGGGGAACGGCGCGCTCAACCTGTGCTCGCCCGCGGACTTGAAGCCGCGCATCTCGGTAAATCGTTCAAGCGCCGCCCCGTCGTGCATGACGTGAGCCTCGCCCTGCAGCGCGGCGAAGTGATCGGCCTTCTCGGCCCCAACGGCGCGGGCAAGACGACGTTCTTTTATCTGCTCACAGGATTGATCGCGCCCGACACCGGCACGATCATGATCGACGGCATGGACGTGACGACGCTGCCTATGTACCGGCGCGCGCGTTTGGGCCTTAGCTATCTACCGCAGGAAGCCTCCATTTTTCGCGGTTTGAACGTCGAGGACAACATCCGCGCCGTTCTGGAAGTCATCGAGCCCGACCGCGACACGCGCGAAATCATGCTGGACGAATTGTTGGTCGAGTTCGGCATCGCGCATTTGCGCCGCGCCCCCGCCATCGCCCTGTCAGGGGGCGAACGCCGCCGCGTCGAAATCGCGCGCGCGCTGGCCTCGAAGCCGCACTTTCTTTTGCTCGACGAGCCGTTCGCCGGCATCGACCCCATCGCGCTCGGCGACATCCGCGATCTGGTCATGCATTTGCGCGACAGAGGCCTAGGCGTGCTGATCACCGACCATAACGTCCGCGCCACACTGGAAATTGTCGATCGCGCCGCCATCATCCACGACGGCAAGGTACTGATGCACGGCATCCCCGACGAGATTATCGCCGACGCCGACGTCCGCCGCGTTTATCTGGGCGACGAGTTCAGGATGTAAATTTGCGTTTTGGCATCGGCGCGGCAGGATCTTTACCGCACATTAAGTTCCAATAAACCCAAGAACGGCGATCTATAATGCCCGGTGGCGCTTTTTCCAAAGCCTCCAGAAAATCATCGTCGCTAACGTATTGCCTTATAATTTTCATGTCCTCATGCGTAGCACGAGCCATGGCGTAAGCCATAAACCGCACAGGATCAGCCAAAGCCTCCACAGGCTCTTCGAACCACACAATACGACGAGCAACATTCAGAAGCTCCGGCGTATGAGGTAAATCCTTCACAATATCAGCTCCCTAACTCTTCCAAGCTTACCGTTTTTACGGCAGCGAGAAGTCTTTGTTGAACGTCAAGCGGCAAGGACGGAACATCGCCAAAATAGCTCAGCGCTTTGAGCGTGATCAACGGATTAAATTTCTTTCCATATACTGTTTCCGCAGCCTTCAGGGCATCAACAAGCTTTAAACCATGTCGAAGAAGTGCGTCGATATCGAGAAAATCCTTTTCCTCGGCACGCTTTTGTACAATGTCCATTTTGGTCGCAGCCAAATCGAGCAGTGAAGCTACGTAAATATTGTTTCCCTCGGCTTGATCACGCTTCCCGACCGTTCCGAGCGACAAACCGCCGAAAAATGAAACAAGAACGGGCCCGCCGCGATCAACGCGGCACGTCAAGGTATTGGGGTCGGCCTGAACGGTTTCGGCTTCCTTAAGATAGGCCACAGAACGCAATAGTTCGTCCGGAAGTAACGCGTCGTTTGTAAAAAAATCAAAATCGACGGATGTGCGGTGGCCAAGCCTCAACGCAATAGCCGTACCGCCATATAATGTGAAGTACTGTGGCGTTGAGGCAAGTTCCGGCCACAAACTAAGCTGTGCCGGAGGAAAAATGGTAAGATTCGGTTGAAATGACATGATGTCGATATAGCACTAAATTACCCACACCCCCAACATCATTGACAGAATCGGGCTTTTGTCATTCCCGCGAAAGCGGGGATCCAGTGGCCCGCGTCTGCGGGCCGTATTAGGGTCCAGACTCAATTAAGCCACCAGTAGACGGTTGAGATTAAGCAGACTGC
>CAZVCG010000014.1:0-37634 GCA_964626265.1 uncultured Rhodospirillaceae bacterium
CCTTCTTGGCCCGCGAACTCGCTTGCCCTACCATTCAGTTTGCGTAAGTCCTAATGAATTATAAAATTGAATCTACGGGCTTGAAAATTGATGATGGTCAATTGCAAGAGATGGCTATATTTTGCTTTGACGGTCGAAGCCTTGTCGAAAATTCGCACAAAGAACAAAAATAGAACTTGCCAAACCCGCGGAGATGGCGTATGAGAACAAAGCAGAAACGTTCTTCCGGTTCAGGTCCAGAATCACCAAGCAAATCCAAGGAGTTCCCCATGAGCGCCAGCCGCAGCAACCTTCACCTCGTCGAGAAAGAAACCAAGGACACGCGCGACCCAGAACGCCAAAAAGCTCTCGATGCCGCTTTGAGCCAAATCGAACGCGCATTCGGCAAAGGCTCGGTTATGAAACTTGGAGCACAGCAAGGCGTTGCCGAAACGGAAGTTATCTCAACAGGATCGCTTGGCCTCGACATCGCGCTGGGCATCGGCGGCCTCCCTCGCGGCCGTATCATTGAAATCTATGGCCCGGAAAGCTCCGGCAAAACAACGTTGGCTCTCCACGCCATCGCCCAAGCCCAGAAATCGGGCGGTACCTGTGCTTTTGTAGATGCCGAACACGCGCTCGACCCCGCTTATGCGCGCAAGTTAGGCGTAAATATCGACGAATTGCTGATCTCTCAGCCTGACGCAGGCGAACAAGCCCTTGAAATCGCGGACACGCTGGTTCGCTCGGGCGCGATCGACGTACTCGTAGTCGACTCCGTAGCAGCGCTCGTGCCTCGCGCGGAACTCGAGGGTGAGATGGGCGACAGCCATATGGGCCTGCATGCCCGACTGATGAGCCAAGCTCTACGCAAGCTGACCGGCTCCATCTCAAAATCTAAGTGCATGGTGATTTTCATCAACCAAATCCGCATGAAAATCGGCGTCATGTTCGGCAATCCAGAAACGACGACAGGCGGTAATGCGTTGAAATTCTACGCCTCCGTCCGACTCGACATCCGCCGGATCGGTTCGATCAAGGATCGCGACACCGTGGTAGGCAACCAGACGCGCGTAAAGGTCGTGAAAAACAAGATGGCCCCTCCGTTCAGGGTGGTGGAATTCGACATCATGTACGGCGAAGGTGTCTCGAAGGTCGGCGAGTTGATAGACCTTGGGTCGCAAGCAGGGGTGGTGGAGAAATCCGGCGCATGGTTTTCCTACGATGGCCAACGCATTGGTCAGGGCCGCGAAAACGCCAAGCAATTCCTTCGGGACAACCCCGAAATCGCCGCCGCCATCGAAAACAAGATTCGCGCCAACGCAGGTCTGGTGGCCGAGGCCATGATGGCGGGACCGGATAGTGAACCATCGGACGACTAAGGGCCTATACAAGGGCTCTCCAAGGCTGAATCCCACATGCAGGCCGTTCCGGAAGCTGGGCTGGGCGGCCTGCCTTTTTTATGCCACAATCAACCATAACTTCGTTGTTAATCAATATGTTATCGTCACACAAAAAGCATATATTTTAACCCTGATAACCCCTTGCAGAAGCCGAATCGAGGGGCCATAGTTATCCACAGAGGGTTAGCCCCAATGGGCATAGAGGCCCGGATTACAGGACATGACGATAGAGATTTCGACGCTTGATAACGGCCTGCGTGTGGTGACTGATTCCATGCCTGATTCGGAAAGCATGGTATTCGGCGTTTGGGTCGGCGTAGGCACCCGGCACGAGCCGTGGTCGGCCAATGGCGTCGCGCATCTGGCCGAACACATGATGTTCAAGGGCACCAAGCGCCGCTCGGCCTATGGCATTTCGGCCGCTATCGAGAAGAACGGCGGTGCCATGAACGCCCACACCACGCGCGAGGAAACGGCCTATTACGCCCGCGTCATGCCCGAAGACGCGCCTCTGGCCGCCGACATCATCGCCGACATGCTCCAACGCTCGATTTTCGACCCCAAGGAGCTCGACCGCGAGCGCCAAGTCATCATTCAGGAAATCGGCCGCGACCACGATACGCCCGAAGACCACGTTTTCGACCTTTTGCATGAAACGGCCTTCCCCAAGCAGAAAATTGGCCGCTCTATCCTCGGCTCGGCCGACGTAATTGCCAACCTGCCCCGCCGCGAATTGATGAGCTACGTCAAGCGCCATTATCACGCCGGCAACATGGTGGTGATCGGCGCAGGAAAGATCACGCACGACGAAATGGTGCGTCTGGCCAAGCGGCACTATGGCCGTTTGCATAAAGGGCGCATGTCGAAGCACGAGCCCGCCTACATCAAATCCGGCGCGCATATCCAGAAGAAAGACAGCGAACAGCTTCACCTTATGCTGGCTTTCCCCGGCCCGGGCCTGCACGCCCGCAACGTGCACGTGGCCTCGCTGCTCTCCATTATCCTTGGCGGCAGCGCATCTTCGCGCCTGTTCCAGAAAGTGCGCGAGCAACGCGGATTGGTTTATAACATCAGCGCCAGCCACATTCCTTTTGAGGATGCGGGCCTGTTCACCATCTATGCAGGCACAGACCCTGCGCGGGTAAAAGAGCTTATCCCCGTCGTATGCCGCGAGTTGCGCGACGTGGCCAAACATGTCACGCCTTCGGAACTGAAACGCGCCAAGGCGCAAGCGCGCGCCGATATGCTGATGGGACAGGAAAGCGTGATGCGCCGCGCCGAAATCCTGGGCCACCAGATGCTCACCTATGGCAAGCCCGTGCCGCTGCGCGAGACGCTCGACCGCATCATGGCGGTGACGGAAGACGATGTGCAGACCATGGCCGCGCGCTTGTTGCGCCGCCGCCCGATCCTCACCGCCCTCGGCCCCACCGAGAACCTCGAAAGCTATCGCAAAGTCGCGGAGCGGTTGCGGGGGTAGTCATATTGCTGTAATAGTATTACGGTACGATGGGGACACAATAAAAAAGCTTTCAACATGTGTTGAAAGCTTTTTTATTGTGTCCCCGCTGCTGTCAACTCACACACTTTATCTACAAACCGTGCGGCGGTGTTGAGGCCTTCCTCAATCCGCGCGAGGTCGGATGAGGCAGATGCGGGAGGCTCGATGTCATACTGCGCCTTGAGCTGAGCCGTTCTATGGAGAAGATAGGAGAGTTCTTGTTCAACAACCCGCGGATCGGCTTTGGCAAAGCGCGCGAAACACGCCATGAGCTCATCGGAAGTTTGCGAAGGCTGCGTTTGCAAAAGAACGTCGCCCTGCCCGTCCATATAAGCCTGAGCCGCCTGCAACGCGGCGAGATGGGCATAGCGGGCGGCGTCGTTCACGCGGTCATGCTGGAACGACAAACGGGCCTGAGCCAGCAGCGTACGGGCGGTTTCCATATGCGCCCTTGCCTTCTCTTCTCCTATCGCCTCTCCTTCCTTTATAGCCGTTCCCCTTTTTATTGAATCAATGTTAGGCAATGGGGACACAATAAAAAAGGCTTGAACATGCGCATCACATTTTGACTGCCCTATGGCGCCTTTTTTTATTGTGTCCCCCTCGCTCTTATTATCCCCGCGCCTATTATGCCGCCAGTTATCGCCCGTTCTTTACCTGATATTCGCCTGATAACGCCTGTTTTTCACCTGTTATTGCCTGTTCTTCGAAATTTTTTATGGCCGCCACCCTCTTCGCCCAAATCATGCTCACGCCAAACGCCAACCCGAGCGCAACAACGCCCACATTGCACGCGACGAGCAAACAACCGCGTAATATTACATAATACGCTGGATTATGTCAAGGAATATATTCTTATTGCGATAAAGGGCTTGCTTAACCCTCGCCGCCGGGCTTGAACATCATGGCGGCCCCGAGCGAGTGCTTTTGCGCGGCGGCGGCGGATTGCTGCCACTTCTTTTGCGCTTCATAGGCATCGCGTTGATCGAGCTTTGCGCCCATGGCGATATTATTGTTGGCGTGATCCAATTTAATCGACGCATGGTCGAGCCTGTAAGGCTCGAGGTTCGAGGGCATCTGCCCCGCCTGCCCGGCCGAATTGACGCCGTTCGCCATCATGCCCATTTTGGCGGCGTGTTGCGTGGTGACGGGGTTGGCCGCTGGGCCGTCGTTAAGCTGTGAAGCCGTTGCGTTTTTCAGCAACGACAAATCGCCATGGCGCGGAGTCGTGTCCGAAACCGTGGCCGGATCTTCTTCCTTCATTGAAAGCCTTGAATAGCTGCCGCCCATGGTGGGGTTGGAGGCAACCACGGCCTGCGCCATACGCTCGGGTCTTTGATTTAATGGCTCGTTCTTGCTCTTGCCGCCGCGAGATTTACCCCCGCCTTTTTTGCCTTCTTCGCCGCCGTGATCGGATTCATCGGAAGCAAGTTTCGTTTGTTCTTTCATATCCGGCGCTAAAACGCCTGTCGCAACCTTTATTGTGGCTTGCTGTAATTTTGCCATTTCAGCAGGGGTCATGTTATCTTTAAAGCTGGCGGCCGCTACGGTGCTCATGGCTTCGCGGCCCTCGGCAGTCATCGCCAGGCGGCCCGCACCGCTCAATACGGGGCTGTCATAAATCGCCATACCCACGGGAACGGCCACAAGAGCAACGCCAACCGCCGCAGCCGCCACAGGGACAGAGGCAATGCCTAGCGCAACGATGCCTGCGGTGGTCGCCGCAGCGGCAACGCCGACACCCGCAATCGTCAACACTTCCTTACCCAACGATTTAAACGCAGCGCCCCATTTTCCCTCTTTGGCCAGGTTATAGGCCTGGCGGCCAGGGATGAGGTCTTTCGCGCCTTCCCATGCTCCGCCGCCCGCGCTTTTTACGCCTTGCGCCAAAGCTTCGGCATTGGACCCTGTCTTGCCAGTCAACAACGCAGGGGCAAGTTTGCCGACAGCAAAACCTTCAACGGCGCCGATCAGCGCGCGAGCACCTACATAAAGGCCGCCCCATAAACCTGCACGTTTGGCCAGCGCGGCGCCTGTAAGCGGGCCTCTGTTTACGCCGAGTTGACGGTGCGCGGCTTGTTTCACAACGCCTTTCATGGTGGGCTTACCGCTGGCCAGCGTTCCGGCTTTTGGTTTTGTGACGACACGGGCGGGTTTTTTCCCGGCGGCAATGTCACGCGCTCGGCGGGCATCGAGCGAAGCCTTTCTTTTCGCCATTGCCTTTTTATATTGGCTTCTGCGCTTCATGCCCGCAATCAAACCCGCGCGACGCATGTTGCGGCGATGACTGGAAGTTTGGGATTTGTTTTCCCTTTTTTCTTCTTCTTTCTTCTGACCGCCGAAGAGGATCAGCCACCAAGGCTTTTCGTCCTCTTCCTCATCCTTGGAGGCGAACTGATCGCGCGGGCCGTATTTGGACGCGCCGGGACCTTTGCGCGTGGCGGCTGATTCAGGCTTGCTGCCTTTGGGGGTCTCTTGATCGTTCGTCGGCATGGCCGAAACCTCTTAAAAATAAACGCCTTATTATACTAAATAGTTTGCCATCCTTCAATTAACGGGGGTTTAATTTCCCGTTATGCTTAACAACGCATTAACCAAAAGCGACACGCGCTAAACCCTTGGTCCGCCTTTGCCCGGCCCTCTGCGGTGAGAGTGTTGCATATGTCCACGAGACCCTTTTGCCTTATTTTGCGGCCCACCCCGACAAATTGCCGTGCCTCCCGTAGCCGCAACATCAACAACCATTTCCGAGGCTTTTAAATCAGCCGGATGTTTTAATTCACTATGTGGAGGTTTTCTGGGTTTTGATTTGGGCATAGACCCTTTAACGGATTTTTCAACCTTCGGCGTTTCTTCTTTTGCTTCGCGCAGAAGAAGGAAGCCACCCTCGTCATTCAGTATTGGAGGGTTAGTTCCAGACGGCGGATTATTTAGCCCATGACTTGTTGAACGCCCAGAAACATTGAGACTTCGCTCCAACACTCTTATCGCACCAAGTACACGGTTAAGATCATAGTTTCCTGTGGAATCAAGAACAAAACCGACATGCGCGTTAGGAGCAATTTCTTGTATTCTTGAAACACGCTCAATAGTATCGCTTAAAGTCCCAACTTTTTTCCTCGCGTCAAATTTTTCGAGTATTTCGGAGAAATGGGCGGATTGTCCGAGCAGGAGCCCAACGATAGCTTTTGTCCACCCCCACACTCCGGTCGAAACAGAAGCACGTTGATTAGAGCCTATGAACGACTTATTCAAATAGAATAGTGCTTGTTCAATATTCGAAGGCTTATGATCTGACCCTTCAGCAAACATAGGCGCCATTTGCCTATCAAACTCAAGAGCTTCCAAAATATTAAGATGCCTTCTATTTAACGATCGCATTAGCATAATTTTTCCTTTCAAATTTCCAATATCTTTATAAATCAGGCTTCTTTTTTATTTTGGCTTGAGGGTTGGTCTTGGTCTTGCGCCGTAAGCTGCGCAACTTTTCGCTCAGGTGTCATTGCTCTACCTTGCGTGGTTGATGATTGGTCAGAACCTTGAGTCAATTGTGTAGATCTAGATTCATTTTCCGCACTCGCCACCTGAGCAGGTCCCGTGGTGGCGCTTCCTCCTTGAATGGCAGCAGGAGCACTTGTATCAATTTGCGCCATTGGTTGCTGAGTGGCAACCATGGGTTGTTGAGCAGCATTCGCGCTTAGGCCGCTGACACTAGTTGAACCAAACCCAGTGCTTGGATTACCACCTAGAGTAGGATTTGGGGTACCCCCCGCTGCTCCTCCACCGCCGCTAGGCCCTCCAACAAGAGAACGGAAACCAAACGCCACCGCAGGCGACCTCGACACCATTGAACCAATCGATTCCTTAAATCCATAGGCCGTAAACGCCTGTGTGGCCTGATTCATAATACCCTTGTCGCCCATCCTTTCTGTAGCAACGCCTTGTGAGCTCATCCACCTCATGGCGTGTTCAGGGAAGAAATTAATAGTTTTAAAACTAGTATTCGCGCAAATATAAGCGAAAATCGCATAAATAACTTCTAAGATAACTTTTGACAAAGTATTAAAAGAACTTTTATCTACGCCCCAACTGCCTGACCCTTGTGCGGCGATAGAATACGTCATGTTCAATATCGCTATGGCCACATAAAAAATCAGCAATCCCGCAACCAACCCTAAAACCATTAAGACTGGCCTTAAGAAAATAGAAAAAATGAAAAAATACCCTTGTTTGCCCATATCGCCATGTATTCCTTCGCCTTTAGTTGTTAGGTGGGCAAGGGCCCATAAGGGCATAGAAACCACAGCTTCAAACAAAGATACAGCCCATGCAAGAGTGTTAAAAAAGAAAAGGGTAAATGGGAGCAAAGGGATAATAAATCCAAGCGTTACGCCCACTGTAAAAAAGACCGATGCAAACAAGACGGCTATGCTTGCCATCATCATAATAAACATATTGGTACCGTTCGCTAGAAGCCCTAGTATTCCCGAAGGAATAGCCCAAGCTTTCGCCTTATCGCTTTTCAAAAATGCTTCTACTGATGTAGCAGAACCAGACGCAACAGCTTTAGTCGCAGCATCTAATGCGCCTCCCCAAGAAATAACTTTGTCGAGTGTATCAAATGCCATGAATAGACTTTTGTGCCCAGAATCTGCCAATTCAGCTAAAGGATTTGCAGTCGCTCCTATCCTAAATTTCCAAAACCCGATATCTCTCCCCACACTATCAACAATGCTCATGAGACTATCCAATATTCCACTTTTCCCAACAAAGTTTGGCGCGCCAACTTGCGCATCCGTGCCCCACCTCCTAATATCTTCTTGAGTAACCGGGGTATTCGGATAACCCTGCGCCATCCAAGAACTAAATTCACGCAGCACATCGCCTGTTCGAAGGACAGTGTCATTAGTGCCACCACCAGAGCCTGAAAAAACTCCAGCGCTTAATAAGGTCGGCGGGGAAACATTGGGCAAAGCATCGCGCGTTGCATTAATAACATTACCTTGAGTGCGCGATATCGTATTAAACCAAGCTCCTGCAGCGACCCAACCCAAAGCGCTCCATTCATTTGCCAAATTTGTACTAGTAGTCGAATTGCTTTGGTTATTAAAAATGCTAGCAATATTTGTTTGAAGTTGAGTGCTAAATTGTTGAACAAGGCTTCTAAACGAAGAGTTCTGTGGAATGTTCACAGTCCCGCTGCCGTCTATCGAGGCTATAATATGTTGCGTTTGTTGCTGGGCCATACTGGCAACAGCAGTTTCTGTCGCATTAAATGCATTTATTATAGCATTATATATTTGCTGAACTTTCTGCATATCATAACGATCATAGTCGGCCGCATTTCCATTTATTGAGGGAAAAGCTCTAGACCCACCCGTGGTTAACAGGCTAAATTCATACCTTCCGCATATGCTTCTTTGCCCATCGAGATTATTTCCAAACTCAACGATCCTATAACTATCGCCATTAAACTCATGCTGCCTGACCGTCTCATCGGCACCAGGTCCAAAAACTAACGATACGCCACCGTTACCTTGTCCTAAATAATAATTGTAGGCATACATACACGCATGAGATAACGCGAGACTTTGCACTACACTGGCAACTTGCGGTGCGGGCGGTGGGATGACCGTTGCGTTTCGCTGAGCGATTACTGTGGAAAATCTTTGCCAAGTATTACTGGCAAGACCCGATCCCCATTCTGCCATTTGCACCATTATGTATTGGCCCGTATTTAAACCTGCATCACCGATAGGAATCAACAACCCAATGGCAAAGACCAAACGAATGGGCGCCCAAATCTGGTTCGCATTACCCATGACTTTACCGGTATGCGCCGTTTCTGCGACCATATGCGTTAAGTGATAGAGCAACACCAAGCCTGCAACCACAAGAATTGCAGTACTATAAAAAGCCAAGGCTCCTCTCATGGCTGTCTGAATTGCTTGATCTTGCGTAGCCTGTGAATATCCAGCAGAATTGATAAGAAGATTCTGCATGGGTTGGCTTCGGAACAAATACCCTATCCAATTATGCGCGAGGTCATTCGTCGTGTCAGTCGGCACAAACATACTCTGCGCGTGCGCCGTTCCGCTCATCAACGACATCAGGAACATGAAAAGGATAACCACGCCGATGCCCATGGTGCCGACGAAGGCGAAGAACATGAGGGCTTTGGGCAAATCTTCTTTCGTGAACGAAAAGCTGTTCCAGCCGGTGGAGACGACTTGCATGAGCGTGAGGCGCGCGCTGGGATCATTCATCGGCAACGCGCCGGTAAGCGCGGGGTGATTTTTCGGGAACAGGCCGCTTGAGGCAAAGATCATCGCGATGAGGCGCACGAACATGCTCACGCTCTCGCCGATGGGGCGGATGCTGCCGCCGATGTCGGGCTTCAACAAAAAGCCGGCCATCGATTGTTTCGGTTTTTCGCTTTCGTTTTTATCGCGCGAAAACAGCATAAAATATCCCCTTTATATCTGCCTTTTATCTTTGTCTTTTTCCCCATCTCAAGGGCTTACATTTTGCGCATGAAATGGTTGATAAAATGCTTAACTGTCTGCTTTATTTTCTATTCAATCGCCCAATAATTTCAATTCGTCTTACCCCCTCACCTGCAAAATCTATGAACTTACTCCGTAAGCTCAAGATTTTGCTTCCTCTCCCTCCGGGGGAGAGGGATGCGTGAATGGCGGCCTATCGCCTTGGTTAATCAAGCACTTCTCCACACTCTAAGTCAATTCTTACAGTAAGTGGTTAATGGGGGGTTAATTTAGGCTTTGCTTAGTGAGCGAAGCGAACTTAGCCAAAGCCTAATCCTCGGGGCGCGCCAAAGGCGCGAACCCGGGGATCCATCGGCCCGCGTCTGCGGGCCGTTTGAGTCATATGACGCGTAGACACGCGTCGCTGGATTCCCGCTTCCGCGGGAATGACACCGGCAAACATGGTTAACGGCGGGTAAATCTTACCCCTTCGTTAAGGCCATATAGGCTTCATAGAGGGTTTGGGTGATGGGGCCGGGGGTGTAAGTCCAGTCGGCGATCTGGCCCACGGGGGTCACCTCGGCTGCCGTGCCGGTCAAGAATACCTCGTCTGCCTCTTTGACCTCTGGAAGGGTCAGAATGCGCTCGGCGACGGGGATGCCCTTCTCCTTCGCGATCTGGATCACCGTTTGTCGCGTGATGCCGTTCAGGATGCATTCGGGCGTAGGCGTGATCAGCTCGCCGTTTTTCACGATGAAAAAGTTCGAGCTGGAAGCCTCGGCCACGTTGCCGCGATAATCGAGCATCAAAACGTCCGCCGCGCCTTGCCTGTCGGCATCGTTCTTGCCGCACGTGGCGATCATATAAAGCCCCGCAGCCTTGGCCGACGACGGCGCGGTGTTCGGCGCGGGCCGCGCCCACTTCGCCATGATGAGCCTTGCCCCCTTGGCGCGCGCTTCCGCCGAATAATACGACGGCCACTCCCACGTCGCGATGGCCACATGGATTTTGCACGACAGCGCCGAGACATAAAGCGTTTCCGTCCCGCGCCATGCTATGGGCCGGACATAGGCGTCTTTCAGGTTGTTGGCCTTGAGCGTCGCCATCTTGGCGGCGTCAAGTTCATCGGCGGTGTAAGGGATTTCATAATCGAGGATCTGCGCCGAGCGGATGAGGCGTTCGGAATGCTCGCGCATCTTGAAGATTTTGCCGCCATATGCGCGCTCACCTTCGAACACCGCACTCCCGTAATGCAGTGCGTGGGTCAGCACATGGAGTTTCGCGTCGCGCCACGGCACTAACGCGCCGTCGAGCCAGATAAAACCGTCACGATCGTCGAATGGAACAAGAGCCATGATACGCCTCCTCTGTCTTCCGGGGAAAAGCCTAGCCGATTTAGAGAAAACAAAAAAGGCTCCCGGCACATCTGCGGCGGGAGCCTTCGAATTAACCGTCAGCGTTACTGGACGCCGAGGACTTGATAGAAGTAATACCCCACAGGCACCGTCGTCGCGTCTTCGTTATAGACGCAGCCAACAAGCTTTTGCGCCAAGGCCGCCGGCCAAGCGTTCGCGCCGGTGACATCAAGGGGCGCAACCGAAGTTCCCGCCGGAGTCAGCGCTACGTTTGCATTGGCCGCATCGGCCGTAGCGCCAGCTGTCCCTGTGATCGCTATGCCGTTAGCTTTGTTGTTAACTTCGTCGCACACGCCCGCCGTTATCGGCAGCAACGCAACTACTGATCCTGCCGCCGTGCCTATGCCCGGCAACACGATAAACCAATAACGCCAAACATCGGTCGTCGGCGAAGCTGCCATGCTCGTCGATGGAGGAGAGATGCCGCCGCCAATCGGCGCAAAGAGATCGGTGGTCGCTGTGCGATCATTAGGATCGATGTTCACGCCTGACACTGTCGTCGTGCCATCGCCCAGAATGCGCTCAAAACCCATGCGTAGGTTTTGCCCTATTTCTATAAGAGTCGCGGCGCGAGTCCTGTTGCCCTCATTGGTAGTGCTTGACGTGAAAGAACCGCTTCCCGCAGCAATGGCCGCAGCTAAAATGCCCAATACGGCAATAATAAACAGGATAGGCCCGATAGCGATACCGGCATCGTTCGGGAACCGATCTCGCCGTCCGCTTGGGGTTAATAAATCCATTTCCATCTCCTGTAGATCTTTATCTCCAGAACTTCGTTTCCTGACGTGACGGCTTCGGGTATATGGCCCTAACTCATTGCAGCAGAAGACTCGGAGTCATTCTACGAACCGATAGTTAATCAAAACTTACCCAAGACATGAACACAGGCTACGCTCCGTGCTTAACGGATTGATTCTTAAAGGATGAAGCCGCATCCCTTCCCAAAAGTCAATAACAGAACTCATAACTTTAATCATGCCGTCAATTTCCCGCGGCCGGTGTAGCAAATGTGACCTTTTCCGCCCCCAAAACCGCGCGCATCGGGGTGTTCTTTTCGCACCGGGAACCAACGCAGAATTCCTTGATTGTCCACCTGTACTGGGGGGTAACTGTATCGATATAGCTCAAAACGGTAAGCCAAAGCCTGAAACTGTTCACATCGTTTGCCGTAACAGTCAACGTGCGTTCGCGCGATGTGGAAAAGCTGATTTCAGGGAATCGTTTCTGAAGCCTGTCCACAATGGGTTGTAATTCGGCTGATTCCAAGGCCGTGCTTGTAACTTTCGGCAATCCCGGCTCGGTCGCCGCCGCCACCAACGCCTCCTGTTTGGCTTTCGTCGATAAGGTTACGGTATACAAAGCAAACGCCATCACCGAAATCGCGCCCACCCAGCAGGATATTACGACCACCATCGTAGCCCGATCAAAGGCTTGCAATGCGCGTTCCATTACCTTGGCTCCAAACGCCTTACCTATATCGCGCATATCCGCTTTCATTGTTTACCTCCCGCAGGAGCGCCGACTCCTATTGTGAGCGCCTCGCGCGAATTGCCAATGACGGTGCCTTGGGCGTTCGTTTCGAGAGTCTGCCCTCCGATTTCGGTGATGCGATTGGACGTTATGTTAGGCGGCACGATCGCCCTCCATACAATCTTTCCGCTTTTGATCTGAAAGATTTCGAGAAATCCGTTAACGGACAGCAATCCGTCGTTCAAATCGGAAAACTTGGCCAACTGCTCGCGCATGGGGCTGGCGCGCAGGTTCTGCACGGATTGCATGAGACGCACCGTCTTTTCTTCCGTTCGCTGCCGCGTTTCCTTCATGTCCGTATGGGCGGAGATCATGGCCATAGTCGCGAAGAACCAGATGACGAAGGCCAATCCTGCGAACGAAATTCCGCTTACCACGGCCAGCGCCGCCAATATCCGGCGCGCGCGATCTTCAAAGAGCGACATGGATTGCCAAGGCACAGGGGTGAGCTTGTTTATCAAATCCGGCACGAGTTCAATGACAGGCGCATCGCCCAAAGCCCGTGAAGCTCGTTCGGCTTTCGCTCTTACGACAGAGGATGTACCCCTATGAATCTGCAGCCCGTCCGAAGTTATGGTCATCATCGTCGCCGCTTCGTCGCTGTAATAAGTGTAGCAAACGGGCGGCGTTCGCGAATCCTTCATGCCGGGCAATAACGACGCAAAGGGGCACCAGGTGTTCGGATGCGACGCCATCTCAAGCGATCTTACGGCAAGATACCAAATCTTGTCTCCTTTTGCCTGATAAACGACGTGCACGCGTTCGCTGTCGGAAGCCTCCGCGGCGGCGTTCCAGACGATCTCCTCCTCTTCGCCTTCGATCCGAGGGCAACAGCCCCCGATGATCTCGGTAGGGAAATAATAATCGCGCGTATCGCCAAGATTGCCTAACAGCACGTTGCTGAAGTCGCTTTCGCGGCGAGGCGTTTCCGTCTGCGCCACGTGAGCAACCTGCGGGGGAGAAACAATATCGCGTTGAACGTCAGCGGGAACATGCGTTGCAGCGCTTTCTGGAATGCTTTTGGCATCTTGATGGAACGGTTCCGTCATGATCATCCTCGCAATTCGCTCAAGCTGTTCAGGAAGCTCTGGTTCTGCAACATGAGCAGATAGATCGTCGTAAGTACCGTGACGCCTGCCAACAGCATGAGCGAGAAAATGCCGAGCTTAAACAATTTACGCTGGTCCGCTTTCGCCATAAGCGCGCGTTCTGCCGCAATGGATTCATAAACCTCAGACAACTGCTCGACGGACTGAACCGTTACGATCTGATCGCGTTCGGCCTTGCTCAAAGGCCATCGCGCCAGCGCGCGCGCGGGCTCGATGCCCGCCATGACCCGCCCTTGCGCCTCTGTCCAATATCTTCGCGCCGCAGGCTCGACCGTTCCTTGCATGATAATTTTTATGGCATCGGTCAATGGAACCTTGCCGTGCAAGAGCCTTGCCATCAGCTTACAGGTGTCCTGCAAACTTACGTTACGCAGATAACTGGAGAAAAGGGGAAGCTTCATCATAAGCCTGCCCGTGAAATGATTGGGTTTATGGCGATTAAGCCAGTAGGATACGCCCAAAAACGTTACGCCAATGATGATTGCCGACGTGATAACGATTAGGGATCCGTTGATCCAGGACACCATTTCAATGCCTCTTTCAAAACGCTCCGTCGCCAAAGGGTCAGTGCTTTTTGTCCCCTGATTTTTCAAATAGGGAATAAATCCGAATTGCGTACCCCAGAGCGAGCCGATGATGCTGATGATATCGAACGAGAGCCAGCTAATCGCCGCCATGACTGCCTTGTATTGAGATCCTTTTGTTTCCACGTGTTCGATAGCGTGTTGAATGACGCCTTTCAAATCGCCTGCGCGCTCGCCGGCCGTGATAATCGCCATCGTCGCCGCGTCCATTAACTTTAATTCGCGCAAGGCTTCGGAGAACGAGCCGCCTCCTTTTAAGACGGTGCGCGTAGGCAAAAACGCAAGGCGGCGCCGCGGGTCGGTCTCGCCCTCGATGATATTGAGCAAGGCTGTGCCTGCGGAAGCCGTAGCGGTCTGGAAACGCAAAGCTCTGAGCAGCTGAATCTGCCATTCGCGCGACCGGACATCCATCCACTCGAAAAGCGGAGGCTTTTGCTCCTTGATGGAAATCGGCCATAGGCCTTTGCTTCGCAGCAACCTGCGAACCGACGGAATGTCTGGCAAATAGAAGTCGTCCTCCTGGATGACGTTGTTGCCTCCCATCGTCGTTTGAACAAATCGCGCGTGGTAGAGTTTCATGGCTTCCTACCTTGCGCGATTCTGTCGCGCCGCCGCTTCTTCGATCATCAGCGCGGCGCCCATATTGGCGTCGATAGCGTTGCGCTTGATAAGGTCGTGAATGGAATCGCGGCGCGAAATGTAGATGGTGCCCGGTACCTCGGCGACCGACGACGTCACGTTAGACACCATCATTTCCGTAATGGCGCGGCGGCTGGCCTGGTCTTCCGGAGGAAACATGGCCTCAAGGACGAGCGTCCGGCCCAAAAAGCCCGTGTGTCCGCATAAATCGCACCCTTTTCTATTGGCAAGAGCGACCATATCCCCCGGTTCGAGGCCTATGTCGGCGCATCGGCCCTCATCGCTGAAGACATCGATAGCCTTTTCGGTCTTATGGCAGGCTGGACAAACCGTCTTGACGAGACGCTGGGATAAACTCGCCACGAGCGCGTGACCGAGAATATAGAGGCCGCTTGTGCGGTAGGCGGAGCTTAAAAAACCGTCGATACGGTCAAGCGTATGCAAGGCGTCGACGGCGTGAACCGTCGTTATCACCAAGTGTCCGGATTCGGTTGCGCGCAGAGCGGCCTCGACCGTGTCGCCGTCACGCATTTCGCCGATGATAATCACGTCGGGATCGTGACGCATGAGGGCGCGAATGATATCGGCAATCGAGTTAGCGGAGTTATCGGTAACGGATGTCTGATCGACAAGCGGCATGTCGTATTCGACGGGAGCCTCGACCGAATACACCGCGCGCGACGAACGGTCTATTTCCTGAATGATGCCGTAGAGCGTCGTCGATTTACCCGAACCCGTCGGGCCGCTGACGACAATGAGGCCGCCGTCTTTCGTATAGCCATGAACGGATTTGCGTAAACGCTCAGCGACTATAGGAGCGTGCATGAAAAGTTCGTCGAAGCTTCTTAGGTTTTCTCTATCGAGAAGACGAAGCGTCAGTTTTTCGCCCGACGGGGCCACCGGCAGAGCAGCGACACGAACGTCGATCATGCGTCCTTGCCATTCATAGGCCAAACGACCGTCTTGAGGATGTTGGCGATCCGCCGCGTCCATGCGGGAGTCCGTTTTGATGCGCGTAACGATGGGCGCCATGACGCGATGGGGTATCAGGTGCTTGTATACGAGATCGCCGTCAACCCTATATCTGATCCAGCATCGCGCGTCGTCTTCCTGCAACGAAAGATGAATATCCGACGTACGGCTTTGCAGGGCTTCGGCCAGAATGTCGTGCACCGCCTGTTCGACGAGGCTTGCGTTATCGGCGTCGCGCGCGAGCGAGGCGAAGACGCGCAACAACCGCTCGCCGGCGACTTCGCTTTGTTCGCGCATCAAGCGCGCCAGCTCTGCGCGATCCCATGGTTCAACTTCAATTTTTTGTATCTCGTGATTGGCGCGCTCAAGAGCGTTCGTAATGCGCAGCAAATCGGCGTCATCGACGCGATCGCCGATAGCGATCTTCAATACGCCATCGCGCAACTCCAGCAAACATAGACCCATAGCCGTCTGATGCGCCACGGGCACATAAAGACGCAGCGCCTGCATCGTAAGGTCTTCTTGCGACGACCCGCGCATTTTTACGCGCGACACCACGTCGTTCATAAAACCGTTTCGCCGCAAAATCTCTTCGATCGTCAGGTAACGGCCCGACGACCGGCGCATGGATTGCTCGGCCAAAGCAAGATCGTAATGGCGCGGAGGAATTTTCCCCGCTTCTGTTGACATAGACGGATCGTCGTGACGCGCCATCTCGTTCATTGTCTTTCCATTCCGCCGGGCGCGCCGGTTCCCTTGCCGGAGTAAGGTTTGGATCCCTTGGGGGCCTCCCTCTCTCGCGAAGAAGCGGAGGCCCTGGACGTGATTTCTTCCGCAGCGCCGATGACGATTTGCCTTTTCTTTCCATCGTCGAATATTTCGACAGACTTCGGAGAAACGTTGGTAATTTTGATCGTTTTTCCGTCCCCGTAATTTATTTCTTCGCCTATGCCCGCAATGACGGTCGAACCGTCGGGCTTTAGCATCACGGCGCGGCTGCCGACCGTGCCGATAAGCTTGAAAGTTCCTGAGAACACGGGCTGCCTGACGTTTCCTACGGCATTTTCCAAAATGCCTTTTGGCAGCGTATCGGACGTTAACGCAGGAATGCCGTTGGCCAACGTTTTCTCGATGTCCTCAGCTGCGGAGGGTTCGCGCGTTTGCGCTCTTGACGCATTTTTCGACGACTGATCGGCGGATGCCGAAACGGATCCTTTGTTGTCGTTTGAAGGCTCCTTTCCGCCCGCGTCACGCGCAATGCCGCGTATCGGTATAACAGCAAAACCTAGCTTGCCCGTATGGCGGATAATCAGATCGGTAGAAATCAATCCCTTGTTGACCGGTCTCCACAAAAGCGTAACGGGGCATGACTCGCCCGGCCTAAGCTCCATATCGACGATGCATCCCTGCTCAAGTCTCTCCAGACCGTTTTCCGCCGCGATAACGTCGATGGAAATCAACACGATGTTTTCGGGGCTGTCGTTAATCATCAAGGCGGTCCTGACGACTCTGGCCTCATTCGCGCTGACTTCGCCAAAATCGATTGGCTTGACGTCTTTCGTGCTGAGCGTGAAACCGGCTTCTTTCCGGTCGCCTGCCGACTGGCTGCTGGCCTTGCCGAGCATTTTGGCGCGCGCAATGCGTCCCGATCCTTTGTGCGTGAGCAAAACTTCAGCAGTCCACGAACCGGTGTTCGTCGGCGTTGTCTCGACCACCACGCTGCAGCGGCTCGATGGAAGGATTTTTCCTTCCAGGGAACAATCGTTGCTGGCGATGGAACTTTTCACGTTCAGATCGTCGTTCGTCGTGACGCCGACCACCTCAACTGGCGAGTTGGTCTTGTTGACGAAATAGAGCGTCGTTCTTCGGGATTCGCCGACGACGGTCTCGCCCGTCTCAATTTCCGCTTTAGGTTCAACGACGATGGCGTCTCCGCCGCTGGCTCCCGGCTTACCCGTAATCATTCCCGGATCGGCAAAGGCCGCGTCGCGCGCGCTTACGCCGCGAGGCCCAGGCAAAACGATTAGGCCCAAAACCAGCGCAATACCGGCCAATAGACAGGCAACGCGCCTTATCACTTTTTCCTCCCCTTTGATGGGGCCGCATCCGATCGAGTAACCGAGGCTGGCTCTAACAATTCATCATATGCGTGACTGAAGCCCCGCTGAAGAAGACGTTTATCGACAGGCGCGCCGTCTTCGCTTGGCGAGATAGGCACATTTCCTATAGGCGCGGCTCCTGCCGCAGGAGTCATCAATTCCGGCTTGGGTGAAGACGCTTGCGATTGTAAGCTCAACGGTTGCGAAGGCGTGTCGGGCATCTTCAACGTCGTTGCGCCGTCCTTATCGATGACGACGGCATCCAGCTGCGGTTTGGTTACATCGACTCCCTTCGCTTTATCTCTGGCCTGGGCCTCCTGCGTCGCGGAAGAATCCGTGAAAAGAACGACGGAGGGCTTAACGAGAATGACAAGCTCGGTATTTTTAAATTCGTCGTTGGCATGAGTAGGAATGCGCCCGCCGAACGGCATGGGGATTCCTTCGCGTTTATTGTTGTCCCTCGACGTGACCAAACCTGCAAGGACAAGATTGTCGCCCGGGCGCACGCGCAAGGTCGTGGAAACTTTACGCTCCGACGTTTCGGGCAAATTGATCGTCACGCCTTGCGATGTCGTCGGATTGAGGCTGATGATATCCTGCAATTCCAAATCGAGGGCCGCGAAGATTACGCCGTTTTCATAATAACCGTTGATGAGAACAGTCAGACCGGTTTGAATGCTGTCCGTCGAAACCGTATTCGTGCCGATGCCCGTATTCGTCGTGTTGGAGCCCGATACGTTTGAACTCGTCAACTGGCCGACCTGCGAGATATAACGCTGCTCGCCGCCCACGCGAAATTCGGCGTTCGATCCGGAAATAAAGGTTAGCTGCGGATTGCTGACGGTCTGAACCTGCCCTTGCGTCGATATGAACTGCAGCACGGCATCGGCGTCCAAATGCCCGTGCATCGTAGCCCCCAGGGTTACCCCCGGCGATGTGAATGATGAAAAGCCTGTTGTCCCCGCCAAAAGGATGTTCTGAAGCTTCCCGCCAAGCTTGTCGAATTTAAAGGCTTTCCAGTTGATGCCCGTGCCGTTTTGCTTGTCGAGCGTCACTTCCCAGATGTAAAGCTGCATGACGACAAGAGGGCGGCCGTTGCGCAATTGGTTCAAGTACTCACGCACCCGTTCATGGCCGTCCACGTCTGCAATGTATATAAGGTTGCCTCCTTGCGGATCGAGCTTGGCCTTATCGCCCGAAAGTTCGCTTATGGCATCGGCCATAGTATTGTTGGCCGCCGCCGCTGTTGCGCCGCCCCCCGCCGTGGCTTTCGTCGGCATACTCGGCATGGAAATAATAAAGGTTTCTTTTTCCTTCAACTCAAGCATTCCATTGCGGTAAACGCAGAAAACCTTGGCCGAAGCGCACAGTCTCTCCACGACGACCGGCAGGGATCCGCTCAAGTTCGCGACGGTCACAAGCTTCGAGTCGAACTCTCCCGAATTCCACGAGAGCGATACATCCGTACCGGCCAGAACAGCCTGTAACGCGGACGTTATAGGAACAGCGTTCAGGTTCGTCGTTGGAACGATTATCGATCCCGGCAATTCTTCCGTCTTAAGCAAGCGGCGTTCCTTAAGCTGGGATCCCATTTCGAGAGTGACAATGGGCGGATCCTCGATGCCGCGAACGGTCTCTTCAGGGCCAGGTACCTCCGCCACCGTTGGGGGACGGCCGGTAGTCGGTTTTGCAGAAGGCGTTGACACCCAGGAACAGCCTGCCAAGCCCGCAGCCAGAACCATCATCGACACAGCGTAAAAGTTTTTCCAAAAACGCACACCGGACTCCGCTATTCGGGCCAATCAGCAGCCGCCATAAATCGGGAACCAAATGAAGGACTTAATACAGCCACACGCGAACGCGAGCGGCCCCGTTCTCCGGTACCCCTGCATAAGAGTTAAAGGCGGGTTGGGTTGATATTTCGTTAACCTGCGTAAGGGGGATAACCCTGCGCTTTTCAACAACTTTCAATCCCTTCGTTGCCTATTGCGAATTAGCGTTTTGGATTGCAGTATTCGCTCCCATGTACGAACGGAACAAACATGCCGCTTCGAAGACCAATTCTTACGTCTTCAACCAGCTCATCCCCTATATCGGCAACAAACGGAAATTACTGCAACTTATTGATAAGTCTGTTAAATTAACCTGTCTTGATCCTCAAACCTCCCTTTTTTTCGACTTATTTTCCGGTAGCGGCGTGGTGGCGAGGTTTGCCAAAAAGGAAGGGTTCCGCGTCGCCGCCAACGACTGGGAACCATATTCCAACATCATCAACACGTGCGCTATAGCCCTGAATAAACCGCCCTTATTCTCCCGTAAAAAGTCTTATCGGCAAGTTCTGGATGAATTGAACGGCCTACCCCCTCTTGAAGGATGGGTCACTCAACATTTATGCCCGTCTCATGACGAAAGGTTCGATACGGCCAAGGAACGGATGTTCTATACCCGCGAGAACGGCATGAGGATCGACGCCATGCGCGAGAAGGTACATAAATGGGTAACAGCGGGAGATATTGACAATAATCAAGCGGCGGCCTTGCTCTCCCCTCTTCTCTATCAGGCTTGCTACACGAGCAATACGTCGGGCGTGTTCAAAGGGTTTCATAACGGCTGGGGCGGACAAACCGGAACAGCGCTTTATCGCATCAAGTCGCGCTTGACGCTCGCGCCTGCCGTTTTTCACGACAACGGCAAGCGCAATGAGGTCTTTTGTCGGGATGCAACTGAACTCGCGCGAACTTATAAAACGAAAGAAAAAACCATTGCCTATATCGATCCGCCATACAATCAGCATCCTTATGGAGCGAACTATCATGTGCTGAATAGCCTCGCCTTGTGGGACAAACCCGCATTGCCGCGCACGATCGGCAAAAACAACAAAGCCGCCATCCGCACCGACTGGCGCACCGAACGCCGTTCGAAATACAATTATAAAGTCGAGGCTCTCGCAGCCTATGAGGAACTCATGGATGCCATAAAGGCGGACTGGGTTCTGACGAGCTACAGCACCGATGGAAATATCCCGCTTGATAAGCTTGTGAAAGCGGCGTGCAAAACGGGCGCAACGACGGTTCTCACGCAGGAATACAAGCGTTACCGTGTCAGCCGCCAGCGATTTTCAAAAAAGCCGTTGAACGTGGAATTTGTGCTTGTAACAAAAAAAGGCGCCAAAGGTGGGGATAACGCTGCAACGATCGTACGCAATATACTTCAGCAGGAAGATAACGCGCTAAACGGGTACAGTGAAAGACGTTCGCAAAGGTGATTTGCATCAATTGGTTAGGCTAGTTATAAGTATATTATGTCAGATCATCCCCTCACCTTCATTACAGGCGCGACCGGCTTTGTCGGCGCAGCCGTGGCGCGGCTCCTGATCGAAAAAGGACACAAGCTGCGCGCGCTCACGCGCCCTAACAACGACCGCCGCAATATCGAGGGACTGGCTAATATTGAGTTGGTGGAAGGCGATCTCGGCTATCCAGAGAGTTATGCCGAAGCCTTAAAAGGATGCGGCGCGTTGTTTCATGTCGCGGCGGATTATCGCATTTGGGTGCCTGATGCCGATGAGATGAACCGTATCAACGTTGACGGCACACAGACTCTCATGAAAGCCGCGCAAACGGCCGGCGTGAAGAAAATCGTTTACACAAGTTCCGTCGCCACGCTCGGCTATCACCGTGATGGAACGCCTGCTGACGAAAATACGCCCGTGACGATCAACGATATGATCGGCACATATAAGCGTTCGAAGTTTTTGGCCGAAGAAGCAGTTCGGCAATTAATACAGCACAACAACCTCCCTTGTGTGATCGTCAACCCTTCGACCCCCATTGGGCCAAGAGACATCAAGCCGACGCCGACCGGACGCATTATTGTCGAAGCGGTAAAAGGCAAAATGCCCGCTTACGTCGATACGGGGTTGAATGTCGTCCATGTCGACGATGTCGCCATGGGCCACTGGCTGGCTTTTGAAAAGGGAAAAGTCGGCGAAAGGTATATATTAGGCGGGACAAACCTGGGATTAGGACAAATACTGACGATCATTTCGGAAATTGTCGGCAAGCCGTCCCCGACGCTCAAATTGCCGCGTCTGCCGTTATTCCCATTAGCTTATGGGGCCGAACTTATCGCGCGGGTTACGGGCAAAGACCCCATGCTTACGGTCGATGGCCTGCGCATGGCGAAAAAGAAAATGTATTTCATGTCTGCCAAAGCAGAGCGCGAATTCGGCTACGCGCCGCGTCCGGCGCGCCAAGCCATCGAGGACGCGATCAACTGGTTTCGCAACAATGGATATTGCTGAAAAATAATTTTAGGCCGCCGGGCCGTGCTTTTCGACAGTTTCCGCAAGAGAAGAAGAGATTTTGCGCAAATCGCTGATTGCTTCGCCAACATCCTTAATCGCTTCGACGGCGCGGCTTGTCTCATCCTGTATTGTTTTGACCTGATCGCCGATTTCCCATGTTGCGCGCGCCGCGCGGTTTGCCAAAACGTTTGCGCGGCTGGCTATCGAAAAGCCTTCGCTGTCGCCGCTGAATTCGGACTCGACGCGCGCGCTTAAAGCCAACATTTCCGTCTGGCTTGAAATTTCGTTGATGAGAATGACTATATCGCTGATCTTGCCGACGGCTTGGGACAAAATACGGATGATTTCGTTCGTGCGCTCAGCTTTTTCGGAAGCAAGCGCGGCCATCTTGGCCGTTTCAACGACCTGATCGCCAATATCCACCTGCGCTGCCGCTGGAGACGCAGATATGACGTTCTGCATCTCTTTCAGGCTAACATCGAATTGTTCTTTCATTTTGAGCAACGCTTCCGCGCGTTCGGCTGCCGCTTTGGCAAGTATCTCTTCGCGTTCGGCCTTGAGTTTCTCTATCTGGACGGCGTTGTCCTTGAAGATCTGGATGGATCTGGCCATAGCGCCAATCTCGCCCTTTTGCGCGGTGGCCGGAATGGCTACCGCGAGATTGCCTTTGGCCAGAGATTCCATGGCCCGCGTCATGTCGATGATCGGATGAGCTACGGCCTTATAGGTCGAATATCCTACCCAGACAGCCAAAAAGAGAGACAATAAACCGAGTAAAATCGAATATATAAAAACGTGACTCGTGAGATCGTTATGTCCTTTTATCAAATTCTCGGTTGACGCGTTGTAGGACTCCATAATTTTTTCGCCGAGTTCGCTTATTTTTGCGCCAACCGCCTTCGCTTCGCTTAGCTTGTTTCGCATGGCGTCGCTGGCGCCATCGGTTTGCGTATGCCTCATCTCAAGGATATTTTGAAATAACGCTTTATAGTCGCCGGCAAGTTTATGAATTTCGGCTATGTATGCGCGCCTTTCCGGGTTCCGCGCGTTTTTGTCCAGAAACACAAAATACTTCTCCATCTCCTCGAATTTTCTTTGCGCGTTCTGTGAACGGTTCTTTTCGTTTATAAGAATGTCGGTCAGCAAATCTATGCGAGCCTGAAATATCACGTTCATCAATTTATTGACGTTAAAACGGTTGCGGGCCATACGGTCAACTTCGGCAAAAGAATTATTGACTTGCCCGCTATGCCAGATGGCATGAATGGATGAGTAGGCAATCAAAACGAGGAGTACGCCGATACCCAAAGCCAAACGTGTGGAAATTTTCATATCTTCCTCTTAGGACAAGGCGAGAGAGGCTTCGCGGCCCAAAATGGTTTCGCCATCGTTCCGATATGCTCAGGCGCAGGTTAAGATAGCTTTTTAAAACTATCAATAGGATTATTGTTTTTGTAATATTGTTGTTTGGATTGATGGTTTGGCAAACTCGCGGAATGCAATAAAGTACGTAGAAGCTTTCAACTGACCTAAACCGTTGCGCCGAACTCATGGAACATTTTCTTATACTCACTGGTCTGCTGACGTTCATAGGCTGGATTTATCTGGCGTTTATCCACGGTTTTTTCTGGCGGCCTTTACTCGATACGCCTGCGCCTGAACCCGAAAAATGGCCAAGCGTGGATATAATCGTGCCCGCCCGGAACGAAGCGGATAGCCTGCCGAAAACCCTCCCCTCTCTATTGAAACAAAACTATCCGGGCGCATGGAGGGTCATACTCGTTGACGACCACAGCACGGACGGAACATCGGAAATCGCAAAACAATTGGCGTTCAACAAAGGACGCGCCGATAAGTTGGTTGTAATCCCCGCGCCTGAGCTTGAACAAGGCTGGAGCGGAAAAGTCGCCGCCATGAACGCAGGAGCGAAACAAAGCTCCAGCGAATACATTATGTTCACGGACGCTGATATCGAACACGCGCAAGATAGTTTGCGCCATCTGATAGCGCGTGCATTGCACGGCAAATGCGATCTCGTTTCGCTCATGGTCAAATTGCATTGCGAAACTGCGGTAGAAAAACTGCTTATTCCCGCTTTTGTTTTCTTTTTCGCTATGCTCTATCCCTTCCGGCGCGTGAACGATCCGGCTTCTTCGGTCGCGGCGGCTGCGGGCGGCGTAATGCTCGTTCGCAAAAAAGCTTTGCAGAACGCGGGGGGACTTGAACGCATACGCCCCGCCATCATCGACGACTGCGCTCTGGCGAGAATTATTAAAGACAACGGCGGCGAGGACAGCGCACCCGGCTCCATCCGACTGACGTTGACAAACGATGTAAAAAGCCTTCGCGTTTATCCCAAGCTTAAGGACGTCACGGACATGATTTCACGAACGGCCTTTACGCAACTTAGACATTCCGGAACGCTATTGACCTTTACTGTACTGGGCCTTGCCCTACTTTTTATCGCGCCTATCGTGATGCCTTTAATAGCCGGATACAAAACCGCTCTGCTTGCTTATGGCGCATGGGCCATCATGACCCTTATATATATGCCGATGGTAAGGTTTTATGGTCTTTCCTGGGTGTGGGCGTTGACACTTCCGGTCGCGGCGGTGATTTATATGGCGGCTACTGTTGATTCCGCCCGCCTCTACTGGCAAGGACAAGGCGGACAATGGAAAGGACGCGCTCAAGCACAATGAACACTGGCAATACGAATATCGAAACGCCGAGCGGGAAGAACTCTCATTCAGAAAATTTTCCCGTCGGCTCCATTCTGATCCGCTCCGATCTCCGCAAACACGTACATGCATATTATATTTTCGCGCGCGCCGCCGACGACATCAGCGACAACCCGTTGCTGGAGCCAAAGGAAAAAATCGCGCGGCTAACTCATCTTGGCGCGGCCTTGCTGGACGAATCCGTCAATGATGTTCCGAGCGCCGTTCCCTTGCGCGAAAGTCTGAAAGCAACGGGCGTATCGCCTCAACATAGCCTTGATCTGCTGACCGCCTTCAAACAGGACGCGGTCAAGCTTCGTTACGCCAACTGGAACGAACTTATGGATTATTGCCGCTATTCGGCTTCACCTGTCGGCCGCCATGTTCTCGCGCTGCATGGCATAGGCAAGGAGGCTTGGCCTTCGAACGATGCGCTTTGCTCGGCCCTTCAGGTCATCAATCACATTCAGGATTGCGCCGACGATTACCGCGAACTGGATCGCGTTTACATCCCTCTTGATATAATGCTGGCCGAAGGCTGCAGCCCCGACGATCTGTCGCGCGAACGGTCGGAACCCGGATTGAGGGCGACGCTCAACCATATGCTGGATAAGCTCGATCCCATGCTGGCTACCGCGCGCGATTTGCCCCGCAACGTGCCGGACTCGCGTTTGAAAATGGAAACGTCGATAATTTGCGTTTTGGCTGAACGGCTTGTGCGCCTGTTGCGCAAGCGCGATCCTTTGTGCGACAACGTCAAGCTCGGCAAGACAGCGAAAGCGAGCGCCGCATTAACAGGAATCTTTAGAGCCTATGTTCCATGACAAGCATAACGTATGAACAGGCCATGAAAGATGTGCGCGCGCGCGTCAACGCGTCGCGAACGTCGTTCGCCGGCGGCATGTCCATATTGCCTCAGGACCGCCGCGAGGCCATGTACGCGCTCTACGCGTTCTGCCGCGAGGTCGACGACATCGCCGACGAAAGCCCGACCACCGAATTGCGGCAACGCGGTCTTCAGCTTTGGCGCGAGCGCATCCGCGAGCTTTTTCACGACCGCAAACCCAGCGACAGCATCACGAAAGCGCTTTTAGTTGCGCTTGAACGCTTTCCTCTAGTCGAGGAAGACTTTCAAGCCATCATCGAAGGCATGGCGATGGACGCTCAGTCGCCCGTCTGCGCGCCGACGATGGCCGTTCTCGATCTTTATTGCGACCGCGTTGCTAGCGCGGTTGGACGCGCGTCCATGCGCATCTTCGGCGACGCCAGCGAAAACGGATTACGCGTCGCGCATCACCTAGGCCGCGCGCTTCAAACGACGAACATCCTGCGCGACCTTGCCGAAGACGCCGGACGCGAACGGCTTTACATTCCCGATGAAATTCTCACAAGAAACGGCATCACGACGCGCGAGCCATTCAAGGTCGTGCGCCATCCCAATTTGCCCGCCGCTTGCCGTGAACTGGCCGAAATCGCCCGTACGCATTTTTACGAAGCCGAAGCGGCAATGAACAAATGCCCACCGGACGTCATCAAGCCCGCGCGTCTTATGGGCATGTATTATTACGCCATATTAGAACTTCTTGAAAAAGAGGACTGGCGCAACCCGATGAAGCGGATTTCGCTGCCGCCATGGAAGAAGTTGTGGCTCATGCTGAAGGGCTATTTCGGTAAGTAGTGATGAACGAACCACGTCAAATTCACGTCGTCGGCGCGGGCATGGCAGGTCTTTCGGCCTCGCTTCAGCTCGCTCTCATGGGCGAAAACGTCATACTTTACGAAGCCGCGCCCTATGCAGGCGGACGGTGCCGCTCTTATTACGACCGCGAGCTGGATTGCAGAATCGACAACGGCAATCATCTTGTCCTTTCGGGCAATGTCGCCATTCAGGACTACCTTTACCTGTCCCGCGCCAACGAAAGCGTGAAAGTATCGCCCGACCCCATGTTCCCGTTCATGGATTTGGAAACAGGCGAACGCTGGACGATAAAGATGAACAAAGGACGTTGTCCTTGGTGGATCTTCGATGCCAAACGGCGCATTCCCGGCACTAAGCCGACGGATTATTTGTCAGTCCTTCGTGTCATGATGTCCGGCCAAAACGACACGGTAGCCTCGCGAGTGGCCAAGGATACGAAAATCTACCGCCGTTTTTGGGAACCTCTGGCAGTTTCAGCGCTTAACACCGAACCCGAATTGGCCTCGGCGCGCTTGTTGGCAAATCTTTTCGCTCAAAGTTTTGGCGCAGGCGGCAAGGCCTGCTGTCCGGTATTGCCCACGCTTGAGTTATCGGAAACGTTTGTCATGCCCTGCCTCAACACGCTTCGGCAACATGGCGTTGAGGTCAAATTCGGCCACCGCCTTCGCTCCATCGGCATGGATAACACGACGATCCGCCAGCTCGTCTTCGGCCACGAAGTTTTCTATATCGGCCCGCGCGATTGGGTCATCCTGGCGGTTCCGGCGTGGGTCGCGCAAGATCTTATTCCAAACCTGATTGCCCCCAACCAGTTCCGTTCCATCGTCAACGCCCATTACCGCATCGAAGCGCCACATAACCCCGTTGGCTTTACAGGCTGCGTCGGCAGCGTCGCTGAATGGGTGTTCGTCAAGCCCGGCGTGGTATCCGTCACCATCAGCTGCGCCGACCGCTACGAAGAAGCCGAGCAAAGGCACTGGGCCATCTATGTCTGGCGCGACGTCGCGAAGTTGTTCGACCTCGACCCTAACAAGCTCCCGCCCTGGCGCATCGTTCAGGAAAAGCGAGCCACGTTCGCGGCCACGCCCGAACAGATCAAACGCCGTCCGCTGGCTTACACGGGCTGGGCCAACCTTGCTTTGGCGGGCGATTGGACGGACACGAGCCTCCCTTCGACCATCGAAGGGGCTATTCGCTCAGGCGTCAAAGCCGCCCAAGTCGTGCGAAGATGGGCTGCTTAACACATTGGGTTAATATAATATTTTTCGGATTTAGGCCCATGTTCGCCATGGTTTACTTTGCTTGACGTTCTATCTAGATTAGCGCGACTTAAGGGCGCCGCAGAGTCGGCCCGGTTAGCTAAGGAAAATACATGAAGGTAATTTTGGCCCAGCCGCGGGGTTTTTGCGCAGGCGTTGAACGTGCCATTTCGATTGTCGAAATGGCTTTGGAGAAATTCGGGCCGCCGATCTACGTGCGCCATGAAATCGTGCATAACCCGCACGTGGTGAAACGCCTTGCCGATAAAGGCGTGATTTTCGTTGAGGAAACTGATGAAGTGCCGGAGGGAGCCGTCGTCATCTTCAGCGCTCACGGCGTATCGCAAGCAGTTGAAGAGCATGCCAAAGGACGCGGCCTGCAAGTCATCGACGCCACCTGCCCGCTCGTGTCCAAGGTCCACACCGAAGGCCAACGTTACACCAAACAGGAGCGCGAAATCATCCTGATCGGCCACGAAGGCCATCCGGAAATCGAGGGCACGCTGGGCCGCATTGCTGGCACCGTCCACCTCATCTCGACAGTCGAGGACGTGGCGAAGCTGAACATCAAAAACCCAGACATGCTGGCCTACATCACGCAGACGACGCTCAGCCTCGACGACACGAAGACCGTGATCGACGCGCTCAAGGCCCGTTTCCCGAACATTATCGGGCCTCAAACGCGCGATATTTGCTACGCCACGCAGAACCGCCAAGCCGCCGTGCTTGAACTCGCCAAGCACGTCGATGTCGTTTTGGTCATAGGCGCGCATAACAGCTCGAATTCCGTACGTCTGCGCGAACGCGCAGCGGAAATCGGCGTTCCGGCCTATCTTATAGAAGACGCTTCGCGTCTTGATGAATCTTGGGTCAAAGGCAAGAAGACCGTCGGCATCACCGCCGGAGCTTCCGCGCCGGAAGATTTGATCCGCGAGCTTATCGAACGCCTTAAGAAGATCGACAACGTCGAAGACGTGTCCGTGTTGCCCGGCGTCGAGGAAAACGTTCACTTCCGCCTGCCGCTGTCGCTCACAAAGGCCGAGACCCGCACAGGAACGGATTCAATATAAGCAGCTTAATGTTTTCGGCCAGTTACGAGAAAGATACGCCATGTCTAGTTTAACGCCGCTTCCCGTTGAGCCTATATCGATGAAGAATTTCGTCGATTATCAATCAGGCGCTGTCGTCAGCAAAGAGATATTGCGTACGCCAAACGGAACTGTGACTCTTTTCGCGTTCGACGCCGGACAAGGACTAAGCGAACATACGGCTCCTTTCGATGTTCTGGTTTCAATCATCGATGGCGAGGCGGAAATCACAATTTCCGGTCAAAGCCACAAAGTTAAGCAAGGCGAAATGATCCGTATGCCTGCCAATGAACCTCATGCGCTTTCCGCAAAGCAAAAGTTCATGATGATTCTGGTAATGCTTAAACACTAACGTATCTCTTGTCCCATTCGAACAAGCGTTACTATTCTATACATATGAGGTCATTCGTGTCCGTACCCATCCGCCAGCAATTCGACATCGCGTTCTACATCTTCAGGCAAAAGCTGAAAGGCAACAAACGTTACCCGCTTGTGCTGATGCTTGAGCCGTTGTTCCGTTGCAATCTGGCTTGCGTCGGCTGCGGCAAGATCGATTACCCTGCCGAGATATTGAACCAGCGCATGTCGGTCGAAGACGCGCTTCAAGCGGTGGAAGAATGCGGCGCGCCCGTCGTCTCCATCCCCGGCGGCGAACCTCTCATTCACCACGACATGCCGCGTCTGGTGCAGGAACTGATCAACCGCAAGAAATACGTTTATCTCTGCACCAACGCGCTGTTGCTGGAAAAGAAGATACACCAATATGCCCCCTCGCCTTACCTGACATGGTCGGTGCATCTTGACGGCGGTCGCGAGGATCATGACCGCTCGGTCAACAAGAAAGGCATCTACGACATCGCCGAACGCGCAATTAAGCTGGCCATCTCGAAAGGCTTCCGCGTCAACATCAACACGACGCTTTTCAACACGGCATCGCCCGAACGCACGGCGGCCTTTTTCGACCACATGATGGAAATCGGTCTAAACGCGGTGATGGTCTCGCCCGGCTATGCCTATGAACGCGCAAAGGATCAGGATCATTTCCTAACGCGCTCGACGACGAAAAACCTGTTCCGCGAATTGTTCAGGCTGGGCAAGGAACGCGTGAAACAAGGCAAACCGAAATGGCGTTTCAGCCAATCGTCGCTATTTCTGGATTTTCTGGCGGGGAATCAGACGTACGAATGCACGCCGTGGGGAACGCCGACCTACAGCATCTTTGGCTGGCAACGCCCCTGCTACCTGATCGGCGAAGGCTATACCAAAACCTATAAAGAGCTGATGGAAACGACGGAATGGGACAAGTACGGCACGGGCCGTTACGAGAAATGCGCGAATTGCATGGTGCATTGCGGCTATGAACCGACCGCCGCCGAAGACGCGCTTCATCACCCGCTGAAGACATTATTGACGGCATTGCGCGGCCCGCGCACCGAAGGCCCGTTCGCGCCGGATGTCGATATGTCGAACCAGCGACCGGCCGAATACGTGTTCAGCAAACACGTTCAGGAAGCTCTCGACGCCATCCGCGCAGGCAAGGCTCACACGATCACGGCCACCGACGAAACCGGCGACGACGCGCCGATGTGCTGTGGCTCCTGCGGCGGGCATTAGCCTGGATTATTAAAGATATTGGGCGGCTTTCTTAAGTGCCTGCATAGCCTTACCCGTGTTATGCCCCAAATGAATAAGGCTCGGCAGTTGCGCCGGGGATCTAAGAATGCTCTTGAATACGCCGTCCATATCAACGCGCCCATCATTACGTAATGGAACAAGCGTCGCGGGCGGCAAGTTCATTTCCGCCGTATCGGCAATGGCGCGAACGACGACAAATGGAATCCGCGCCGCCAAAGCCGCCTCGGCTACGGCATAGCTTTCCATATCCGCCGCAAGGCAGCCGCTCTGCTCGAACAACGTCTTTTTATCTTGTGCGCGCTTTACAATGGTTCCCGAAGCCCAAACCGGCCCGACGATGGCCTTAGGCAGCTTGCGGCGCAGCCGCGCGTTCCAATCGTCGTCGCAATACTTGGTTTCGCCAACCGCGCAAATGGTCGAAGCGATAATCAGCGTTCCTGCCGCAAGCCCCGGCTTCAATCCTCCCGCCAACCCGAAACTCAACAAACGCGTCGCGCCTTGCTGAGCGAGTTTAAGCGCTGCTTGTTGAGCTTTGTCGGCGCGCGCAGAAGATACCATCACACGCGCATCCTTTATGCGCCGCGCGATGGCTGCTTCCGATTCAAGTCCGCAGAGAATTCCGAGCATGTTAAAAGATCAAAAGACGGGAATAAGCAGGAAAGAACCTACACAAATCATATACAACAATTTTTCAGAATGACTCACAATATTTCGTTGGAGAACTGTGCAGTCCCTCCCCCCTTGAGGGGGAGGTTAGGAGGGGGGGCTATCTGAAGGTGTTATTATAGCCGCTTATCTTTTTATTGAATCAACAAGCAGGTGAAGGAAAGCAATGGGGACACAATAAAAAAGGCAACAGAGGGCCGTTCCAAAGCCAACGATGGCCGGAGCCTTTTTTATTGTGTCCCCCTCGCTGCGGCAGTTTGGCTCAATGAAAGGTAAAATGGCTATATATACCCCTCCCCTATCCCCTCCCTCAAGGGGAGGGGGACTTGATCGCACTATTTACAAAGGCTGTTTCACTAAACCCTAGATGCTGGATGCAATTCGACGTTACATGCCATACATGACCTGCAACGCATTGCCCTGCTGCAGATTTTTATACCGCGCCAAAGCCCAGAGAGGGAAAAACGCCTTATAGCCGTGATAACGGAGGTAAAACACGCGCGGGAAACCGACCGCCGTAAAATGTTCTTCATTCCACGTGCCGTCCGGGTTTTGCGTGTCGGTCAAATAGTCGATGCCGCGAGCGACGGCGGGATTGTCCACTTCGCCAGCAGCCATAAGCGCCAGCAATGCCCATGCAGTCTGCGCAGGCGTGCTCGCTGGCCCCTCGCCTTTCGGCTTGCCGGGATAATAGCTGTCGCCCGCCTCGCCCCAGCCGCCATCGGCGCGCTGTTTCGACAACAGCCAATCCGTAGCGCGGCGCACCGTCTCGTCCTTGGGATTAATTCCTACGGCGTTCAGCGAACACAAAACCGACCATGTGCCGTAAATGTAATTCGTGCCCCATCGCCCGAACCAGCAGCCTTCCTTCTCTTGCTCGCGGCGCAAATATTCAATGGCCGAAGCGACCGCCGGATGATCTTTCTGATAGCCCAGTTGCCCCAGCATAGATAAACAACGCGCCGTCACGTCCGCGCTCGGCGGATCGAGCAACGCGCCATGATCGGCAAACGGAATATGGTTTAAGTAATAAGCCGTGTTGTCGGCGTCGAACGCGCCCCAGCCGCCGTTCTTGGATTGCAAACCGAGAACCCATTCAACCGCACGATCAATAGATGCACGATACTTGTCGCGATCCAAACGGTCGAGCGCCATCACGACCATTGCCGTGTCGTCGGTGTCCGGATAATACGCGTTATTATATTGGAACGCCCAACCACCCGGCCTAACGTCTGGCCTTTGCTCGGCCCAATCGCCGACAACATCCAACACCTGACGGCCAATCAACCAATCGCAACCCTTTTCGATCGCTTCTTTATCCGCGCCCGCCTCCATAAGCGCATGGCACGAAAGCCCCGTATCCCACACTGGCGACAAGCAAGGCTGGCAATAGGCTTTCTCCGGCGTATCAACGACCATCTTGTCGATCGACTTGCGCGCAATCGACGCGTCGGGATGATCCTTGGGGTAACCAAGGCAATCGTACATCATGACAGAGTTGGCCATGGCGGGATAAATCGCGCCCAAGCCGTCCTCGCCGTTCAACCGCTCGGTCACCCAAGCCACGGCCTTATCAATCGCGAATTGGCGCAGTTTTTTCGGCATGTGCGGCTCACAAGCCCGTAAAATCGCGTCTACGAAACGGAACGCCGGGTTGAGGATCGAGTTGGAATTGTTCGTATGCCAGTGCTTGATGTTCTTTGGCTCGGTAACGAACAACTCATCCACGCGGACATTACGCGGGTTTTTGGCCTGCGGCTTCTTCGCCATCAAAACCAGCAATGGCACGATCACCGTGCGCGACCAATACGCCACTTTGTTCAGGTGGAACGGGAACCAGCGCGGCAACAGCATAATCTCGACCGGCATCACGGGAACAGCCCGCCATGGAGCCGCGCCGAACAGGGCAAGCTGAATACGCGTGAAAACATTGCTCTTTTCCGCGCCTCCGTGCCTTAAAACAGCTTCGCGGGCGCGCTTCATGTGCGGGGCGTCGATATCGTCGCCGACGCACTTCAGGGCGAAATAGGCTTTGACGCTCGCGCTGATGTCGAGGTCGCCGCGATGAAAAAGAGGCCAGCCGCCGTGGTCTTCCTGAATAGAGCGCAGATATACCGCCATGCGCTCATGCAGAGGCTGGTTAACCGTCCCTAGAAAATGATCGAGGAGAATATATTCGGCAGGAATCGTCGCGTCGGCCTCAAGCTCGAAAGCCCAATGCCCGTCTGCCCGCTGGAGCCCCAAAAGCGCATCCGCGCTCATATCCACCGAACGGCCCAAACTCTCAAGGCCGTCAGTTGTGGCTCGCGCAGGCGCGTACGCTACATTTTGTATAGGGTTAAGCATGGTCATGTTCACAGGCCGCGCAGAATGCAGCAAATAGTGTAGTTAATTCAAGGGTTTTGACTACTTTTATTTTCGGGCTAACCCAATGATTCTAATGCCTTATTGCATAGAAACGGCAGAATTTCAGCCCCTGTTGCAAGGCGGCTGCCCTTGTCGCCCAGAATTCTATCTCCTTAAGTACCAACGGCTTGGTGGTAGCCTCTGGAGGATGTTTGGCCAAAAACGCAGCGAATAACCCCAACCGCCGCATAATTTCGTTAAGATATGCAGGTGTTAAATCCTCGCCTATTCTAACATCTAGCCCCATATGGGTCAGCACCTTGGTCATTTCATCCAAAGTCCCCGGCGAAGCGCTTTTCTCGTTGTCCAGCCACGCCTTGATCGCCGGAATGTCGTGCTTTCCATGATCAAGCACGTAATCCGTCATCGCAAGCTGCCCCCCGCCGCCTTTCAGGCTCGACACGACGGCTTTGATGAAACGTTTTTTATCGCGAACATGCGAAAGCAGATCGCGCATGATTATGCAGTCATAATGTCGCGAAGGTTCGAACGTTTCCGGATCATAATGCAAGATTTCGGCATGTTTTTGCTGTCCCATATTAACGGACTTCGCCATGCCGCGCTCTGCAATTTCCTTATCCTGTTCAAGCCCGGTGGCATAACACCGGAAGTCGCGAGCCATAATGCGCGCAAGACCGCCAAGTCCTGCGGATAAATCGAGCGCGCTCATTTCCTTGGTCAAGCCAAATGGCATGATGAGGCTGTCGATCAACGCCTTGTTCGTCGGGATGACGTTTCCGTCGCCCCACAGCTTTTCTTTGACTCGGACGCGGTCAGCCTTCCAGCGTCCTTGTCTTATTTCATCCGCTTCGCTTTCCTCGTATCCTTTAGACGAAAAAACTTTTTCCAGGATGGCTTTCGTGATCGAACGCTTTTTCTCCGGCTTGGCGGGCGTTACGGCCTTAACTCGCGGCTGCCCATCTTTCCAAAAATCCTGGGCAATCCCGATGATCTCCATACGGGCGCGAAACAAAAAATCAGAGGGAATGAATTTAGGCATCTGACTTAAACTTTGAATGTTCATGGCTTGAGCGGCAGAAAGCGGCAGGAATTGAGTATTAGCATGAATCAACGGCAAGGAAAGCACGGAAGATGGGCTTTGGGAGGATTGCACAGGCAAGAAATGCGCGCTGTGTATTAAGGAAGGCACAAGGAGCAGGGATTATACCAGCAGCCCTATAAAAGCAGACGTGAGCGACTGGACACGGAACATTCCCTCCCCCTTGCGGGGAGGGTTAGGGAGGGGGGAGAACAACTAGGCAGTGACTCTGAAATTTGAGACTCTCCGGCAAGCGGAACGTCCCTACCCCTAATCCCTCCTGCAAGGGGAGGGGAATTTGATTGTGCATATCTGAGAGTCAGTTCATAAGGTCGCTAATTTACATGATTATTTATTGGCAAACCAGAAGAGAGGCTTCGAGTTGAGCTTCATAACCTATACGCAATTCGTTCTCGGCGATCAAAGCTTTAACCTGTTCTAAAATGGAGCTTTTCTCGGTCAGATCGCTCGTCGGCCATACCGGATGCGAGACGACGGGCGCTTTACAAGGCACAGGAACAGGAACGCTCACGGGTATTGGCTTGATAACCGTTTGAGTTGAACATGCGGCCAGAAGCAACAATACGATTAGGAATTTCATTTTCTGTCCTTGATATATTGCCGGATCAGAACTTCCGCATCACGGCAAGCTTGACCGGTGCCCTGAACAGCGAGAACCGCTTGAGCCTGAGCCATATGGCGTTTCGCGGCATGCGCTGCTTTCTCCTGAGCCTCGCGCGCTTTGGCTTGCCGTGCTTCGGCTTCGGCGCTCATGTCGTGAATGGCCTTATTGGTTTGCTCGGTTTTGGCCAACCATTCGGCGTTTGCGTTATGACAAAGAACGTAATCCGCCCTCGCTTGCGCCAATTCGGCTTTCAGGTTCGCCCGAGCTACGAGCAGCCACGCGAAGGCCAAAAAAATAACGCCAACGATCAATGCCTGAACGTTGATGCGCGAAATTTCAGGTAGGATCATTCTTGTCCTCCGGTTCGGTATGCGATTTAACGGCTATGCCGCCCGATCCGCCAAACAAAAGTCCGGTCAGCCCTGCGCTGAAATTGATGGGATCGAAACGCTTTGACATAAAAACATCGTAGGCCGCGAACGCGACAAAAAATATAAACCCGAAAAACAATAACACGCGCGCGATTTCGTACGTCTGATTGTCCTTACCGGTCAGAAGAAGCCGGAAGAACAAACGCGACTTGTCCATGACGGTCATGCGTCCTCTTCGTTCGAATGGATGAACTCCGGCATTTTCGGCGCGTCTTCCTTATTCCATAAACGCGCCTCGGCAGCACGGCGGCGCGCCAGCCCGCCCATGACCTCGCCAGCGGCGCGGTTCCATCGCGTCAATTGCGCGGGCACCTGCTCGTACCAGCCTCTGTTCAACAACTTGAGCAACGTGGATTTCTCGAAGTTCACAGTTCCAACGTTGAATACGAAGCTCACCAACGCCGCGAATTGATTATCCGTTAAAGGCACAGTCACCAATCGCGCAACGGCCCTTTCCGCAATCCGCAAATCGTCCTCAAGCAACTGTTCGGCCTGCTCGCGCGTGATGCGCTGGCCAGATCTTACGGTGCGCGTATGCCCATAACCTATCGTCCACCGGTTCCCCGGGCATATATAAGGCGTGAGATGCAAACCCTCGTGTTCCTTGATAAGGGCAACTCCATCCTCATTAATGCGGCGCATGGCCCATACGGGCAGGGCTCCGCTCCCGAACGTTGTCGTAGCTTCCATAAATCCTTCTCTTTTTCTTGGTAAAAAAAGGCGTTCTATTTGCGCGCCGCGTTCATTTGACGTTCGATCCGGTCGAGAACGGCCAATTGCGCGTTCACGCGCTCCTCGATACGGGCCAACCGTTCCAACGATTGGTTCTGCGTCTCCATAGAACGCGCCATGCCGGACTCCAAACTCGACACGCGTTGCTCCAGAAAAAAACCGTCCCGGTCCTTTGCCGCAGCCCACCAGACAAGCGTAGCTCCATTCATCAGAAGCGCAACAATCACGGCTAACGGAACGCGCTTTCCAAGCACGCCGCTCAATTCAATTTTCATGTTGTTCCTTTAGGCTTTTGTCACACGCACACGCCACGTGCCGCTCGCCAGCGTCACGTTCCCGCCAGTCTGGTTCTGCAATCTAACAACAACGGAGTTGGATGCGCTTACATAAGCCGTAGCCATCACGCCTTGCAGATCATAAGGCGCGGCGACTCGCGCAAAATCGCCTAACGCCGCGCCCGTCATAGTCACCGCTGATGACGTCGCGCCGCTTCCGTTCGCCAACGTTCCCGGATTCCATGAGAATGTCCCGTCAAGATACGGCGCGCCCAAACCTGCCCATGCTGTTCCTGTGAAATATAGCAGTTTGTTTTCGTTGCGCGCCCAGGCCTGCCATCCTGCCTGTGGCGTTTTAAACCGCCATCCCGAATAATACGCCGCTATCTTATTCGCCTGTCCCGACCATGCTCCCGTCGGCGCAGCAGCAACTATATAGGTGTCGCCGTTATTGGGCGACGCGGGCGGGGTATTTATCGTCCTGTCGATGACCGACAATTGCGCCAGACTATCCAGATCGTTGAGCGCATCGTTATGCGTGACTTCCTTCTGCGCTTGCGACGAAACAAGATAAGCCAATCCCAAATTGGGCGTTGAAGTCATATTTTACTCCAATTAGCTAGATTTAATCTTTCATTGATCCAACTTGATGGAAGCGAGGGGGACACAATAAAAAAGGCTCAAGTGAGCATTGGGTAATTAAACCGCATTTCCTGCCTTTTTTATTGTGTCCCCATTGCTGTTTATAGCTTGGGTGTTAATTCAATAAAAAGATAAGCGGCTTTATATTACCGCGCTGCCCTTTTGCCCGCGCCCGTAACGCGCGCTAAGCTGATAAACGTTCACGTTGAATTGCGGCGGCACGCCGCCGCCCCAATCCGCGCTTTGCTCTGCCGCGCTATAAACCACCGAAGAGCTACTAAGATTGCTGAACGTCCTCACAACCGTAGAGCCGTTCATAATCTCCACGTCATACAATTCTGCGTCTTCATCCAGCGGCACATCGACATGATCGATCCACGCGCCGTTTTTCCGCG
>CAZVCG010000014.1:37644-50145 GCA_964626265.1 uncultured Rhodospirillaceae bacterium
TTTCCATCTCAACGCAAGATCGCTCCCCGCCCCCGCGCTTCGCGTGCCACACACATGCACAGGCGCAAGCGGTTTCAACGTGTTCAAATTATAGGTAAAGACCTGCGGCCTCGCTTCGCCCAGAGTCTGACCTTGCGACAAGGCACGGAAAACATACATCCCGCCTCTGTCCGTCAGTTGCGCCGGAAGAAACTGAACAGCCGTTTCCCTCAACAAGACAAAGCGTTCGCCAACCGTATGCCCCGAGATATATTCCTCGGTACCGCATCGGCCCCGCAACAAATTGCTCAACGCATATAGCCCCGGCCCTAATAGCGTCGCAGTCTTAAACTGAATAATCTCATCGCCCAGCAAGGCAACATTAGCGCCGTTCAGCAAATCGTTTTCACTGCAACTTGCAAGCGATCCCTGCAACACCTGCACGTTCACTGCGTTCGCACGATCCATGTAATAGCTTTGCGACTCTCCCAAAACCGTCGTGGCCATCCCTGCCGTCGCCGCCGAACTGAACGAAGCGACATTCGAATAACTCACGCCATCGGCCGCGCGCCATACCGTCGCGCCCGGCCATCCGGCAACTCCGCTCACAGCCGCATAAACGCCCGGTTGGTCGTCCGAAGCCCTCAGCATCGGCAAATCCATTAAATACAACGAACTGTCGACGGTTTCGACCTGATGAAAACCGCCGGTTTCACCATTTTCGGCCTGTGCTTCGCTCGTTACGGGAGCCGCAGGCACAAGAACGCCTTTCACATCCAAAAGGCCATTGGCCAGACGAACGCTTTCCACGCGCATCAGCCCATCGCCAAGATCGAGCACATCGCCCGGATCGACGCGTAACCACGTCCGCGACAACTTCAAGCGCACATGCTCGCGCTCCGACCACAACGCGAACAGCCTCGCCTCGGCAATCCGTTTCGCCTTCGCCGCCGTGCAAACAACAGGCATCTCGACCTTGGCTTTGACTCGCGCTCCACGCGTAGCCGTACGCCGCGCCCGCTGGCTGCCCACTTCATAATCCCGCGATGCGTCGATATAATCGACCTTGATTTCCAGTGGCAGATCCAATTCTTGCGCACGCGTTTGCTCGCGCAAAGGATTATCGCAGCTCAATTTTTCCGTCGCGCGCATTTCCGATTCCGGAACCGCTACATCCGCCACATGCCCGTGCTTCACGGCCTTCAGCTCCGCGCCGCTTTCGATCAAATCGAAAGCCTCGTAAACCTGTAAAGGAGCAATCGCCGCCGCCGCGCTCATCGCTTCCGGAACGACATAGCCGTCCACAGGCACGTCGCCAAGGCCGCTTACGTCGTAATCCGCGCTGTCATATCCTGCACGTTCCAGCAATCCGGCGACTATATGATCGAGCGTATCGCCCGTCTGGCATCGCCGTATAATGCCTACTTGGCTCAAGCTGTCGTAAAACCCGCTGATGCCTTGGATCAAAAATCGCGATCCATCAATCGCAGCAGCGCCATAATATAGACAAGGTTGCGCAAAGTTTCCTGCCGCCGCGCCATCAACAACAATTTCAAAGCTCTCTTGATTGAGCGCGATTTCCGATAATCTGTAGTAGTTGTCATTATTGCTCCTCTGAATTACGACAATCCTGTTGCCCATCACGACAGGATGCGACGTATAGCTATAAGGCAATGAAGCGTTGGTCAGCGTTTGCCATGGGCGCGTGATGATGGCAGAAGCCACGCCCGGCCTGAACGACATCATCCGCATATCGATGACGGTGCTGTAAAACAACGTCCATTCATCGTCCGCTGTGCGCAGCAGATTGACCTGTGGCCCGCTGCCGCTTCCTACTGAAATCCCGTTCGCCAGCGTATAGGCCGCGCCCGCTACAACAGCATTCCCTTCCCACGTAATCGGGCGCACATACAAAGCCGTAAAAAACGGCGTGTAGTCAGCCATGATGTTGAGCAAACCGCCCGCCATCGGCACGAATTGCGTATACATAAGCGACACGCGCGTCGTCGCCGTTCCCGCGCCCCACACGTCGAAAAAGCCCAATGAGATAACGGAAGTTCCAGCCCGCGCGAACACATAAACGCCGCGCTTGTCGCCCGAAGTTCCCGAAATCAAAAACCTCTGCGCATCAATCCATGCTAACTGGCGCGCATTATCGCCCGTCCCGATATTAATGGAAAACACATCGCCGAATTGCTTCGTCTGCAAGTCATAAATCGCAAACCTGTGCGGCGCGCCCGAGTCCACGGGCTTCATGAACATTGCGACGAAACGCCCGTCCGGCGCTTTCGCCCATGCGTGATCGCTGACGCTGTTCACGGTAAAGCTTGCGCTTTGCGCGCGGCTTACCTCCAGCGGCTCGTCGCCTGTAACGTCATATTCGACAACGTTAAAAGCCGTTGCGCTGCCGTTCTGCGTATACCCGCCCACAAGCATCTTGCGGGCGCGCGCCGCGCTTCCTTCTATTACTACCGGCGGCATCCCTTTATTCAAAGCCGCCCCAACCCTGTGATTGATGCCTGGATTGACGCCGCCCAGCCACAAAGGCTGGCTCACCGTATGCGCGGGCAACACTTCAAACGTCAGGTTCGGCAAGCGGTTACCGAAATTCCCCAGCTGCAAATTGTCCAAAACGATATAGGCAATCCCGCGATAAGCCGGAACATTCCCGCTCCCGATCATCGACTCCAGCAAAGGATCGACGCCTTGCGCCGCCGTTCCCGTATAAACGTTCGCGCCGTCGACAACGCCGGATTTCCAGATGCCGTTTTGATAGATAACCTTGCCATCGGCCCAAATCGTCGCAATTCCGCCGATTTCCCCCGCGCAAATCGCCACTGCGCAATGCACGCTATAACTATAAGTCGTTCGCGTTGATGATGACCCGCCGCCTTTGCCGCCGCCTGTCGACGTCTCATGCGAAGCTTCGATCAAATTCGAAGCCCATATAATATTCCCCGCAACGCGCGCGCATCCGAATACCAAAGGTATACCGATGCCATATCGCGAGTCTTGGACGCGCAGGTTTTCGAGCCTCGGACCGTCCTTATGCGCCGCTTCCGGCCCTAAGCCTATCTCGCCATCGACCCAGCGTCCCAACCGCCCGCCATATGCGCCCAGTATCCTCCCGCCTAATCCGGGCAAAAAATAATTGCCCACCGAACTTCCGACGCTGGCTAAAACAATCGATGCCATAACTTTGTCATTTCACTTTAAGCGCAATTAAACCTCTCCTCTGGAGGGAGAGGACGCATGCGAGGGGGACACAATAAAAAAAGGCTTAAGCAATAGTTTATTCTTTCAACCGATTTCTATTGCCTTTTTTATTGTGTCCCCATTGCTGTCCATTGTTTATCTTTTGATTCAACAGAAAGACAAACGTCTATAACATCCCGTCCATCCTATACGCACCCAGCAACCTTCGTCGCCAATAGGCGCCGATGTTCGTCTCCACCACGCGCCCAGCAGGCGCGAAACTGTGGATCATGGTATTTGCGCTCGTCGCCAACGCCACATGCTGCGGTTGCTGGTCATAGCGGAACAACAATATGTCTCCCGCCCGAAAACTATCAACCTTCACTGCCCCATGCTCGACTAACGCCCGCTCTAAAGATTTCCCATCAGGCCGCGTGCTGTAATCCTGCCTGTCGCGAACCTCGACGCCGACTGCGCGCAACGCCACGACGACCAACCCGATGCAATCCAGCCCCACGCCCGGCAAACGCCCCTGATGATGAAACGGCGTGTTCAGGCAAGCCCGCGCCGCTGCAATCATATTTTCTACAAACAACGTCATACGATTCCTAATGTGTCATTCCCGCGACCGCCTTCGATAAAACTCCGGCGCGTCTGCAAGGACAAGTCGCGCCGAAGCCCGAAGGGCGTAGGCGGAAAGCGGGAATCCAGCGTCGAGCGTCCGCGAGCCACGTAAGTCATATATATATAGCCATTTAACCTTTCATTGAGCCAAACTGCCGCAGCGAGGGGGACACAATAAAAAAGGCTCCGGCAATCATTTGGCTTTTGAACGGCCTTCTGTTGCCTTTTTTATTGTGTCCCCATTGCTTCCCTTCACCTGCTTCTTGATTCAATAAAAAGATAAACGGCTATATATTGAAACCTCTAGCGGCTATCCGGATACTGCAAAATCTTGTCCAACCCCGGCAAATGGGGAAACCCGCCGAAGTTGACTGCGTTGCCGAACTTCGCCTTACACGTCGAAAATCTTTTGTCGCATCCCGGATAAACCGTATAGGCATCGCCAACGCGTATCGCGTTTGGCATCGGCAGCCACAAACTAAAAACCTGATTCAACCCATCCCAATGCCGCACTTCCATGGCAAGCCCTTGATTGGCTCCGCTCGTCCATACCAGCTTGCCGTAATCGAAAGCGCCATCCGGCTCGCTGCGCATATAATCCGTGAATGTCGACTTGTCAGCCGTGTCCGACACATATCCCGCAACCGTCAACGCGGCCACATTTACGCCGCATCGCCCGTCGCCAAGGTCATAGCGGCATTCCGGCGTATAGGTATCGCCCACGCGACGCTGCAACAAATCGTGCATCCCGCGCAACTCGGCCACATACCGGCCATCCGCTAGCGTCACTTCGCCGAGCCATCCCCTCCGGATCTGCACGGCTCCTTGCGATAGATCCGACCAATTAACAACATACACATCGACCCGCGCATAATCATACTTTCCGGCCTTGATATCCGCTTCACTGATAAGCGCGCTATCCAAAATGCCGGTTATTTCAAAACTGTTTTCCTTCAGCGAAGCGACATTATCCAAAGACTTCGGCGAAAACGACCCGTCGGCCACATACGTTACGCCATCCACAAAAAGATCGCGATCATGCGTCGTAAATGCTTTCACGATATTATCCGTGCGTGAAATCTTCACGCACTCGGCCAGCGTCGTCAGCTCACCGTTCAAGTGATCCTGTAACGCGGGTGCAATATTTTTCATTAGACGCGAATTTCCAAAAGCGGCACTTCAGCATGGCTTTGCGTCTTATCGTCCGCCGTCATGCGCAATTGATCCGTATCGAACCGTACAGGCACATCGAACTGATACCCCGCCGTAATCACATGACCGGCCAAAGGCGCAACGGCAAATGTCACAACGCCCGTCCCTGTATCGACAACCCAACCATCCATCGCCTGAACGCCGTCAACGCCGATAACCACTGTTCCAGCCACAGGTTTGCGTATCTCGCGCCGATGCTTACTCTCTCCGCTCCCGTAATTTTTCACCAACTGAAACGCCACGGTAATTCCGTCGCCCGTTCCTATAACCTGATCGTCCCAACGCGCCGCGCTCACGCCATCCGCCGCGCTCGTAAAATCGCGCCAATCTTTCAATCTGAACCCGCGCGCGCGTCCTGCCCTCGCCTGAAAAAACGCCGCCAGCAACGCGCCGTCTATGGCCGACCTCACGCCCGTGCGCGCATCGTATTTTCGCCGCGCCTGACTCCAATTCTGGTTGCGCCGCTCATAGCCGCCGTCAATGGTGATAACATCCGTCGAAAACTGCGGCCCGCCGCTCGCGCCATATCCTGCCTTTAAGGGAAACTGAATTTCGTCAAACGCCATGTTTCACTCCAGAGTCCCGCCTTCTTCTACATGCAGATCCAGCCACCTGTCGCGCTCTTCCACATTTACTAAGTGCTTGATCGAATAAACGTGCGAACCGTCCACCAACCGCATCCCTGTGTCAACGCCATCCCGAAACCGCACACGTATAATATGCGTCGCGCGGCGGTCATAATTGCCCGACATAACCGAAGGATTAGGCACAGGCCTAACATCGCCCCAAACAGTGGCCAACGTTGTCCACATAACAACGCCGCTGCTTTCCAAACTTTCGCGTTGCAACTCCAGCCTTTTCCGCAAAATCCCGATACGCATCAGCCCACCAATCGCCGCAAGCGGTAAGGATCGAGCAGAGCCTGAATGACATAGGGCACGTTCACGCCGCCCAAATTGGCCACGGCATCGTTACGCGTCGCCGACATAATCACGGCCTCGCCGCGATGTTCATACCAGTGCGTCGCCAACTGCTTAATCGCTAATCTGATCGCCTCGGGAACATCATCAGCCGCAGAGCCGTATCCGGCCACATAGTCGATCTCGACGCCATTCAAAGCGCGCCCGGGTACTGGCCATGCCGCGCATGCGCGTGGAGTCACCCTCCCCGGCTCGCTTATCGTGTCCACATAATAATTGTCCGCCGCCCAAACCTGCGACGCATCGTCCGCATCAAACGTCCTTACGCTCTCAACGGCCAACAAAGGCGGCCTCGGCAGCTCAACGCTTAAACCTTCCGGCCAGTCGTCGAGGGTCATACGCCATGTCTGCGCGACAAACGCGCGTCCCACGTAATTCTCAGCCCATTGCCGCGCCGCCGTAATAAATCCCGTCAACAGCGCATCGTCGCTATCCGCATCGATCCGCGCATGGGCTTTCATGTCGGCAAGCGTCACCGGCTCCAGAGCCGGAGGCGCAATAAGTTTCAATGATGTCATCAATTTTTCCTATTCAACGAGGGGGGACACAATAAAAAAGGCGTAAGAAATAATTTGGCTATTAAACCGCTTTTAATTGCCTTTTTATTGTGTCCCCATTGCTGTCTATCGCTTGACTGTTGATTCAATAAAAAGACATACGGCTATATTTTCTCAAGCCCAAACGCCCAAAACCTCGATGCCCTCTTCGCGGGCAATCTCCTGGCAGCCTTCCGGCAATTCCACAACCGCATTCGTTCGCAGGCAGCAATACCAAAGCGCAGGATCTCCGGCGGCGGATGTCACGGGCGTCGCCTCCCGTCCCCGCATTGGCCCGAGCACGTTCTGATGCCCCCCGCAAATCCCTCGTATAACCGCCTCATCGCCCGAAGCTATCCATATATCCTTCATTGCGTCACCTGCCTGAGCGTTTCGTTGTCCAACACGTAATTCCAATAACGGAAACGCCGCAACCAGCCGTTGAGATAGCCAGCGTTCTGCCCGCCGATGACCAAGCGCGTGACGCTCGACGGGAAATCCGACGGCGTCCCGCTGATGATATCGCCGCCGTTGTAGGCAAATGCGCAGTTCGCGGCTGAATAACGCCCCGCAAGCTTCGCGTTGGCGCCGTTTTGCCAGCTTCCGGCGTTGAGATTGAGCCTTTCCGTATTGCCGGTCGTGACGATCATGCGGGCCGTTTGCGTATTCGATCTGAGCAACACAATGCGGTTATTGTTCGTACCATCGTTCAAGGAAGCGAAATAACCCGTTCCAGACCCGCTATTCAAAACGGTATTGCCTTCGGCCATCATGGTTCCGGCAACAGGTTTGAACCACGGCAAACTGTTCGTCAGCAAGGATTCCGAGGCTCTTGTCACGGCGGTTCCCCCGGTCACGATGACGCTTGTTGGAAACGCCCCCGCCTCCAATTGCGCGTAACTGAGACTTCCTGAACACGTCAACGTCAACGCGCCGGCCGACGGCGTAAAGTTGTGAACTCTTCTGGCGGTTGCCCCTAATCCGTCGATGGTTCCCGTCGCCGCGCCCGATAACGTTATGCTTCCTGTGCCGTAAAACGACAATGTATAGGCCGTTGCGCTTACCGTTACGCTTTGCGTTGCTGGCGACGTGTTGTTAAGAAACAGATTTGTGCGGGCTTCCTCGATGAGCAAGCCCTTCAACTCGCCGGTCGCCGGATCGCAATCGAAACGCGGCGCGTTGTTGGCGGCTTGTTGCAAAGCGCCCGTCGCGTTAAAATACCAGCCGTTCGACGCGCGCGAAAAAGTCAACCCTTCCGGAATCCCGCCAAGGAACGACCAATCTATCGTAGGTTTCGCCTTTTTCCTTAACAGCAAAAGCGGCATCATCAGACAGCCCGCAAAATCAGTTGCATCGTCGCGTCCTGTCCCTGGTTGACGGGCGTGCCTGTAGTGCCGGACCGCACCTTCAACATGTGAACTGCGGCGAAATTGGCAGGATCGAGCGCGATATAGCGCGACATTCCCGCCGTCACCGTCAATTCGTTGCCGTTGGCGTCGTACATATTGACCCACGTCGCGCCGCCGTCATGCGACATCTGAAACGTCAGGCCAGCCGCCGTCCATGCGGAAGGCATGACGATGCCGAACAAACGCAAGCCGCCGAGACTGACAGCCGCAGACAGCGATTGTCCGTTGCTTATGGTGGCCGTAGCGACATCCATCGCATTGATAACTGTGTTGCGCATATTATTCTCGCTTTTTATAGTGTTGTTTGTATGTAAGGGGTCGGGAGTCAGGGATCAGAAACGACAAATGCCCTAACTGACCCCTGAATCCTGAATGCTGGCCCCTGAATGCCGCTATTGCGTCGGCGCGTTGCGCGGTGAACCGGCTATAACGCTGGCCGCACTCAAAGCGCCCGTTGTCGCGCCGCTCACGGTCATAACCGCGCGCACATAGCGTTGTGCGCCGATATAGCCGACGGATTGAACCGTGTTGGCCCCGCCTGCGCTGTTGACCGCTGAAAATGCGCCGTCAAGATCGGCCGCCGCAACATTGGTATAAGTCGTGCCGTCAACTGAGTGCTGGACAGACGGCGTATGCGTTCCGTCGGTGTATGCGCCGAAAGCCACCGTAATCACGGCGGCGTCGAAACCGCGCAGATCGACGCCCGTTCCGTTCGCCGTGCCGTTTGTGCGAGCCGCAGGCGCCAGCGAAGCCGTCACCAGCGTCTTCCGCAATAAATCGCGAAGTGCCATAAGATTTTCTCCTGTTTAAGATAATTATTTCAATTAGCGTCATCCCCGCGAAAGCGGGGATCCAGTGGCGAGCGTCGGCGAGCCATATGACTCATATGCCGCATAGACATGCGGCGCTGGATTCCCGCTTTCCGCCTACGCCCTTCGGGCTTCGGCGCGACTTGCCCTTGCAGACGCGCCGGAGCTTTAGCGAAGGCGGTCGCGGGAATGACACAGTTTTTTTGATGTAGTCGTGATTACGCCGCCGAGAACTTAAGGAGCTTGATCGCCTCAAAGTTCACCACATCGCCGCCGACGCGCTTGCTGCAACGGAACCGCACGAATGGCGCGGCGGTGTACGGATCGCGCAGAACGTGGAACCCGATACGGTCGACAATCGTATAGCCTTCCGCAAAGTTGCCGAACGCAAGCGAAGTGCTGCCCGTCGCCATCGTCGGCATGTCTTCGGCCAATACGACCTGATGCCCGAGTAAGGTCGCGGGCGTTCCGGCCTGCAAGCCCGGCTGCCAGATATAGGCGTTGCTCGTATTTTCCTTGAACTTGCGGACAAGGTTGGCCACTGAACGCGGCATAAGCCACGAAGCTTTGGGCAAATACCCGGCGCGCAGCTTATGCATCAAATCGATCAACACGTCCGCGCCCGTCGATGACGAAAAACCGCCGTCAACCCCCGTGACGACATGCTCCAAAACGCCCCAGGCGCGATTATTGTCACCTGTGGCCGCCGTCGTGTAGCTCAAAAAGCCGCGGGGCTGGCCGATGCCGTCGCCGCTGACGAACGCTGTGTTCTCGCGGCGTGCGAACTTGTCGGCCACGCGCGCGATCAACCATTCCTCGACGTTCAATATCGCATCGTCCAGTAATTTTTGCGTCGCCTTAGGCTGCGCGTAAAGCTCATGCGTCGGGATGCGGATGCGGCCAATCGTCCCCTGATCCATATCGTTACGCGTACCGAGTTCCGAAACCCATTGGGCGTCCGGCTCGTTCGTGTCGCGCAGCATCTCCACGGCTTCCGAGGAAACCTGCATAACCGTCGCCAACTGGCGCATCGGCGTGGTGTCGAATTGGCGCGTGATGATGCGATCGGCCATTTCGGCGGGTACCATATACCCGCCCAGCTGGTCGCCGATAACGTCCATATCCTTGGTCTGCAACGCGCTCAGGTCGCTTTCCGCGCCCTTGGTCACATAGCGCATAAACGCGCCCTTGTAACCGTTATCGCTCTCCAGCATGAGGGCCGCACCTTTCGCCGGACGGCGCAGCGCGGTCTTTACGTTGCTCACATCTTCCTGCAATTTATTGAGCGCGTCATCCATACGGCCCAACTTTTCGTTGAGAAGCGCGTCCGCGCTGCCTTTGCGTTCAATTTCGCCAAGACGCTGGTCGTTGACGCTTTTATATTCCTCAAAGGCTCTGGCTAACGTATCCGTCGCCTCATGAACCTCGTTCATGTCGATCATTCACTTTCTCCTTGTTTACGTAATTTGACGCTCATGTTCATAATGCGTCATCCCCGTGAAAGCGGGGATCCAGTGGCGAGCGTCAGCGAGCCATATGACTCATATGCCGCATGGACATGCGGCGCTGGATTCCCGCTTGCGCAGGAATGACACGTTCTTATTAAATCCGTTCCTGCAGCCTGCTGGCCGCTTGCTGCATCCGGGCGACGATTGTTCTGGTCATCTCTTTGTCAGATGGTTTCCGCGTATTCCTTTTGTCGTTGCGCGCAACGGGGGCTTTCATTTCGGTCACGCGCGCTTGTTCGTTGGCGGGAAACGTCACCAGCGAAATTTCGAATAAATCCAGATCGGTCAGAATGCGCGCCTTGCGTTTGGCGTCGATCCTGCTGCTCACCACGCGATAGCCGATGGAAAGCCCTGTCAACGCGCCGAGTTTCAATAGCTCATACGCTTCCTCGCCTTTTTGCGTACGCAGCGCGAGCCGTCCCTGCACCGCCAGCCCGTTCTTGTCCTCTTTCAAAGACAACCATAGGCCAATCGGCAAAGTCGGATCGTGCATCCACAGCATGGCTGGCGACCGTCCGTAACGCCGCCACTTCGCCAATGAACGCCTGAACGCCCCCGGCGCTACGATCTCGTTATGATGATCCAACTCATTAAATACGCTCGCGTAGCCTGCAAAAAGCCCGTCCGCCGCCAGCGACTTTATCGCCAACGGACGCTCCAAATGTTTGATGTGCATGCTGCCCCTTAGTGCTTTGTGTCATCCCCGCGAAAGCGGGGATCCAGCGGCCCGCGTCTGCGGGCCATATGAATCTTTAAATGGAACTTATGGAGATAAAAATAACATACCTCACATGCTCGCTATCGCTCGCGCTGGATTCCCGCTTTCGCGGGAATGACGCTATTTCTTAACCTTATGCTCCGAGCGCATCCCCGCCCTCGATCGGCTCATAACCCAACGCGGCGCGTTTTTCGTTCACGGTCAGGAAGTCCGCCTTTTGCAATTTTTCCCACAAAGCATCCCTCCGCGCCGTTAACGCGCTTATTTCGTCAACGTCGTAATCCAAAGACAATCTTTCATCGAACATCGGCGTCAGCCAATGATCGAAAGCCGCCGTCACGCGCTCCACCAAAGGCAACACGGTGTCCTCATACAAAGCCAGCCGCGCCTCGGCCAAATTCGCATACGTCTGCGCCCCCGGAATGCCGATAAGTTGTGCAGGAACGCCGAACGCCAGCGCAATATCCCGCGCCGCCACGTCGCGCCCAGCCAGCCAATCCATATCCTTCGGCGACAAACTCATCTCGCGCCAATCAAGGCCGCCTTCCAAAATCAAGGGCCGCCCGGCGTTTTTGCTGCCGGCGAATTGCTGGTCCATTTCATCGCGCAGTCGTTGCATCTGCTGATCCGTCAACGTCGCGGGGTTGCCGTCTTTCGGCGCAAACACCAAAGCGCCCGAAGGCCGCGCCCCTTGACTGAGTAAAGCCTTATTCCACGCGCTCGCCTCGTTGTGCTGATCGACGGACATCAGCGCAGCTTCCAAAGGCGCGAGGCCGTACCAGTCATCCAATGGATGAAACAGCTTGATGTGCAAAATCGCGCTCGCGCCGGTGATCGGATCCGCGCTCCAGCGCGTCAGTTGCCCGTTCACCGTGTATTCATACCCCTGCGGCAAGCCCGAAGGCCCCGGGATCACCTTCATTCTGTCGGGCCGCAGCGAATAAAGTTCTGTCGGCAAATGACCGTCGCGCGGCTGCACCGCTTCGATATATGCGTTGCCGGAAATCTGCAGATTGGCGTAAACGCTTTCCAAAAACGCCATGCCATCTTGAAGCGGATTAGGATGCCGTAGCAATTCCAGCAAAGGATGCTGCTCCAGTTCCGCGCCGTCTTCTTCATAAAGCAGCCATGGCACGCTTGCCGACGCCGAAGCCACAAGCATAGCGCAACGATTGGCGATGACGTTCTTGCGGAACCCTTCTTCGGCCAACGTGTCATATCTGCGAGGCGTCCAGCGCGGCTTGCCCACGCTGTTGAACGCGATCCGCGGCCCCGCCGCGCTGGCTTTCGTTTCAATCTCCGCTGTTTTTGAATGCAGCAAATTCTTCACGAGATCGCGTAATCCCATGTTGACCTCTTCAATAGTATTAAAATTATAATGTCCTCACCCTCGGCTCTGTCCTCGCGCTTTCGCTGAGTTCCGTCACCGCCCAAACCAGCGCGTCAACGCGGTCCGGCGAACCGCCTTCGTAACCAGCAGCGAGGGGGACACAATAAAAAAGGCTCCGGCAATCATTTGGCTTTTGAACGG
>CAZVCG010000015.1:0-4172 GCA_964626265.1 uncultured Rhodospirillaceae bacterium
GTTAGCCAGCCGACGGTCGAAGACACCATCTCGATCCTGCGCGGTCTGAAGGAAAAAGATGAACTGCATCACGGCATCCGCATCACCGACGGCGCGATCGTCGCTGCGGCAACGTTGTCGAACCGCTACATCACCGATCGCTTTTTGCCGGACAAAGCCATCGATCTGATCGACGAAGCGGCGGCCCGCCTGCGCATGGAAGTCGACAGCAAGCCGGAGGAAATCGACGAACTCGACCGCCGGATCATCCAGCTTAAAATCGAACAAGCCGCGCTTCAAAAAGAGCACGACCAAGCTTCGCAAGAACGCCTCACGAAACTCACGGGCGAGCTGGCCTCTCTCGAGGAAAAGGCGGCCGAACTCACGGCTCGCTGGCGCGCGGAAAAGGAACAGCTCACCAGCGCGCAGAAAATCAAGGAACAGCTCGAACATGCGCGCGCGGAATTGGATCAGGTCCAGCGCAAGGGCGAATACACGCGCGCGGGCGAACTGGCCTACGGCATCATCCCCGACCTTGAACGCAAACTTCAGGCCGCAGAGCAACAAAAAGAAACGGCCATGTTGGCCGAAGAGGTCAAGGATACCGATATCGCCGCGATCGTCAGCCGCTGGACGGGCGTGCCGGTCGATAAAATGCTGCAAGGCGAGCGCGACAAACTTCTCAAGATGGAGGAATTCCTGCGCCGCCGCGTCATCGGGCAGGACGAAGCCATCGTCGCCGTCTCGAACGCCGTGCGCCGCGCCCGTGCGGGCTTGCAAGACCCGAACCGACCGCTCGGCTCGTTCCTTTTCCTTGGACCTACGGGCGTTGGCAAAACCGAGCTTACCAAGGCTTTGGCCGAATTCCTGTTCGACGACGAACAGGCATTGGTGCGTATAGATATGTCGGAATACATGGAGAAACACGCCGTTGCGCGGCTCATCGGCGCGCCGCCGGGCTATGTCGGCTATGAGGAAGGCGGCACGATCACCGAAGCCGTGCGTCGCCGCCCGTATCAGGTCATCCTGTTCGACGAAGTCGAAAAAGCGCACCCGGACGTTTTCAACGTGTTGCTGCAGGTACTCGACGATGGCCGCCTGACCGATGGCCAAGGCCGCGTCGTCGATTTCCGCAACACACTGATCGTGCTGACGTCCAACCTTGGCGCTGAAGTCATCGCGGGAGACGAGGGCGAACAACTCTCGCCGCACACGCGCGACCTTGTCATGGAGAACGTGCGCCGCCACTTCCGGCCCGAGTTCGTTAACCGTCTCGATGAAATCCTCATCTTCCGCCGTTTGAGCCGCGAAGATATGGCGGGCATCGTCGGCGTACAGATCGAACGTTTCAAAAAGCTTTTGGCCGAACACAAAATCGTGCTGGAGCTTTCGCCCGAAGCCCTGAAATGGCTGGCGGAGGCGGGCTACGATCCCGTCTACGGCGCAAGGCCCCTTAAGCGCGTCATCCAGCGCACGCTGCAAAACCCGCTGGCGCAGGACATCCTTGCCGGAAAAATCGCGGATGGCGCGAAAGTGCGCGTAGGTGTCGAGAAGGACGGATTGACGTTAACGCCCCAATAGACATTGCGGGCGATTAACCAATTTATTCCGCGCGCAACAAAGGAAAATGCAACCCTTTTAATTCAAGGGTTCTCGCTTTATGCTCGTGCCTAATTACTATGTATAATTTTTTGTTAGGGCGACTTGGTGGAGCGAGGGAGACACAATAAAAAAGGCAGAAAGCGCGGTATAATGGCTAAATGATTGCCGGAGCCTTTTTTATTGTGTCCCCATTGCTGTCTATGGCTTAGGTATTGATTCAATAAAAAGATTAACGGATATCATTTTCTGCTTGATGAAGATTGTTTCGCCATGCTTTGCATATATGCCCGCAAGGAAAAATTTGAGGAAGCTCTTCTTAGCGAACTTTTATCGCCTGGCGAGCAAAAGTTGTTTACGGCGTTTCTGCAATCTGCCGCAGATATAACCGCGAAGCACGGCGTCCCGCTCGAAAAGCTTACGGTATTGCCCAATACGTACGGCGAGGCTTTGATGGCTGTGATCGGCGGCGGCAAATCGCTTACCTATGTTCGAAACGAAGATTGGTTTGAGGCCAGATTTGAACGCACGCCTCCGGGCTTGTGGACAAGCGCATATTTTGCAAGCCGCTATTGTGGCGATGATGTTCGCAAAATCGACAGCATTTTGGAACATGAAGCGGGCCACCTTGTCGGAAAAGACCATGATTTCGAGGAAGGCCATTCCGTATTGACGAGCCATTTGGACAATCTGGCCTTCGTCCAAACGTTAAGCAAAATATCGTTATCGCGGCATCTTGATTGGGTACGCGAAAATTTTGAATCGACCGCCGCGTTTTATGACGATCTCAAAAGACTGGATAAGGCTCTTGCGCCTTGCTTTTCGTTTGCCGCGCGTCACTATGGCGCTTCGCCGGATCAATTATGCGAGAATATGGCCTATGGCTCGCGCGACCTGGAATACATGTGGACTTTGTTGGATGAAATACCTCATGATGTCCACCTGCGCGTTCAGGATATATCGGCGATAAGGACTGGCTTTGTTATTGTTGTTGCCTCCGGATTGCAGGGAAGTCACGACGAGAGGTCATTGGATGCGTTTTCGCAAGAGCTAAGAAGTCTTGATGAACGCAATGCTCTGTTAAGCAAGGCCGGCATCCGCAAAAAGGCCTTTACGCAATATTGTCAGGCGTTCGCCACCTCGCGCGAACTGGCGGCCGATCAATTCGCCGCCGTTCATGCAAAATCGCCGGAAGACTTCATCGACGCCATTACCCAATGGGAAGGATGGGAGAAAATTAACGAAAAGTCAGGTGAATTCGATCCCCACCCGCCGATTGCCGAACGCGTCGCTAGGATAAAACGCATTTTCTCATCTGGCCAAAGCCGCCTCGTTCTATGAAGATCCCCTGAATAAGAAAATATTCCTTGACATAGGAATATATTATATGCAGAATGCATTGGGCGTTTTTGGAAGGAGAAGAACCGTGGATCCAGTATTGGCAAAGCATGTTACACATGCGTTTATTATGGGAAGACTGGAAAAGTCAGGAAAGCTGGGAAAAATAGAAGAACAGGAAAATACAGGTGAAATACAGGAAAATACAGGCGCTACGGAGGAAATAACAGGACGTGATCAGGCTTCGGGCCAATTCGTTAAGGGCTGCAGCGGAAACCCGTCCGGAAGGCCAAAGGGTTCGCTGAACAAGGGAACGCTTGCCGCCCGCGCTCTTCTTGAAAACGAATCTGCAAAGATAGTTAACAGGTTGCTCGGAAAGGCGACTGGTGTGGATGGTTATTATTGTCCCGACGCAATGGATTTTTGCATTAGCCACATTCTGCCATTCCGCAAGGGCGCTCCCGTCTATTTTGATTTGCCGCCTATAACGACCATAGCCGATGTTGCGAAGGCTCAAATCGCGCTTGTGAATGCCGTTGCCGAAGGCGTATTGACGCCGCAGGAAGGCCAAACGATCAGCGTTATGACGGACAGAATTCTGAAAACGCTAAAGGAACAAAACGCCGAATCTGCTTGCGAAGCTTAGGGATCGGTTCTTTAGTAGGGCTCTTGCTTTTCATAAGATCAAGGGTCCTATGTCTCTTCGCATCGTCATCCCTGCCCGTTATGGGTCGACCCGTTTTCCCGGCAAGCCGCTAGCTCTCGTGAACGGCGTGCCTTTGCTTCAACGCGTGTGGGCGCTTGGCGCGAGCGCGCTTGGCGAGGACAACGTTGCCGTGACGACCGATGACAATCGTATTGCCGATTTCTGCGCCAAGATCGGCGCGTCGTGTATCATGACTGCGCCGGAAATTCCCAATGGCACTGAACGCGTTCATGCTGCGCTTGGGCAAATGCCCGCCGACGTCGATCAGGTTATCAACCTGCAAGGCGATGCCGTGCTCACGCCGCCGTGGGTCATCCGAGCGATTGTCAGCGCGATGGCAAACGAAACATCCTCTGGAATCTTCACTCCCGCCGTTCGCCTCACCAAGCAAACCTATGAAGCGTTGAAAGCGGCCAAGGCTGCGGGCGAAGTCGGCGGCACGACGGTCACGTTCGACAATCACTATAATGCGCTCTATTTTTCGAAGAGTATCATTCCGTTCGTGCGCGAAGGCGCGGAAAATCCGCCCGTTTATCGCCATATCGGCCTA
>CAZVCG010000015.1:4187-47498 GCA_964626265.1 uncultured Rhodospirillaceae bacterium
CCGCACGACGCTTGCGCAAATCGTCGGCTTGCCGCCGGGCCGTTTGGAGCAAACGGAAAAGCTGGAACAACTGCGTGCGCTCGAAAACGGCATCAAAATCCGCGTCGTGGTCGTGGATTATCAGGGCCGCAGTCATATCGGCGTCGATAGCGCCGAAGACGCCAAACGCGCCGAAAAGATCATCGCTGCCGAAGGCGAGTTGCTTCCCGTCTATGACGGGAGTTATACTTATCCGTCATGAATTTTGACTAGACGATAGCGCAGCCAGTCCCTCTCCCCTTGCGGGAGAGGTTAGGCGAGGGGTATATGAATTTGCGAGCGTAGCGAGCGCAAACGAAAGAAAGATCATCATGAAAAAAGCCGCGCTCATTCTTTTCCGCCACGGCAACACGTTCGAAGCCGGACAAACGCCCGTATGGGTTGGCGCGCGCACGGATATGCCGCTTACGGCTGAGGGCGAACATCAAGCCTTCGCAGCAGCCACGTTTATCGAGCAACGCTTCGATCCGGTCGTGGAAATCGTCGCGGGGCCGCTTCAACGCACATGCCGTTTTGCGGAAATCATCGCCAAGCAGGTGCGTCAACCTTTTCAAATCGACGAGCGATTGCGTGAAATCGACTATGGCCTTTGGGAAGGCCTCGATAGCGTCGCCATCCGCCAGAAATACGGCACGGAACCCTTGGAACAATGGGAAAAGTTCGGCGACTGGCCGACCACCATGCAATGGAAGCCACCGCATGACGAGCTGAAAGCGACATTGGCCGGGTTTTTGCGCGAGCAAAATCGCAAGCTAGTCGACGCCATGATGGACTCGCCCGAAGGCGCATACAACATCGCGGTGACCAGTAACGGCATTCTGCGTTTGATTTATACGCTGGTGACGGGCAAGCCGTGCGAGCAGGCACACAAGGTGAAAACGGGCCACGCTTGCGTTCTCGCGCCGGACGGTGACCGCTGGCATATCATGAAATGGAACGAAGATCCGGCAAAAGCTAAGCTTCAACCGTTATAGCTTTTTCCCTGTGATCCGCGCCGACGGCATCGGCAAGCGTTTCGAACTTGTCGCGGCGAAGAAGTATCGCCAGTTCGCGCTTGATGCGGTTCACGACCATCGGTCCTTCCAGACAAAGAGCCGTATGGATTTGCACCATCGAAGCCCCGGCGCGGATTTTGGCATAGGCGTCTTCGCCGTTCAGAACGCCGCCGCATCCGATGAGCAGAACCTTGCCCTTGGTAAAGCGGTACATGTTCGACAATACGCGCGTCGACAGACTGAACAACGGGCCGCCGGCAAGGCCGCCTTCTTCCGCCGCAAGATCGCGCGGCACGTTGCTGGGACGCGAGGCCGTCGTGTCGCCGACGATGATGCCTTGCAAGCCGATTTCGAGAGCAATGGCGGAAACGTCCTTTTGCTGCGCTTCCGTCAAATCGGGCGACATCTTGACGAAGACGGGTAAGGGCTTTTCAAGCTTGCCGCGCGTTTCCATGACAGGCACCAACAATTCCTTGAGGAAAACGCGATACTTTGCCGTGCGCGCGGGCGGCGCTTTCACCAGCGAAAGATTGACCGTCGCATAATCGGCATAAGGCGCGAGCCTGTTCAGGCTTTCCACGAGTTCTGCGGCGGGGTCTGCGGATTCGGCATTGGGGCTAATATTGATGCCAACGGGGTTTTGCGTTCTGCCCGGTTTTTCGCGCCAGTCTTTCATGCGCTGCGCTACAACATCCGAACCGTCGCTGGGTTCGCCAAGGCGTTGCAGGATGGCCTTTGCGTCCTTGATCCAGAAAAGGCGGGGGGCGGGGTTGCCCTTGAAAGGGGTTGGTTTGATGGTGCCGACTTCGACGGAGCCGAAGCCAAAGCGCATCAGTTCGTCGATGACCTGAGCTTGACGATCATAACCTGCGGCCAGCCCGACAGGGCACGGAAACTCAAGACCGTCGACCTTGACGGCCATCGTCGGGTCGTTCGGGGTGATAAAATCGGGGCCATAGCCTTTTTGCAAAGCCTTAAGGGTCAGCTCGTGAATCCGTTCCGGATCCAAAACAAACAATAAAGGCTTTAAAAGCGCATAAGTATCAAGCCCTAAAGGATTCCACGGGTTAAAACTCATAGTATAAATATCCTGAAACGCCATTTGTAATGGTCAGCAATTACAATGCCTTGCCCATGCGTCAAAAGCAATACTTGCATCCGGAAAATAATACATGCGTAAAAATTGAAAAAGACTAATAATATCTATATGTTATGTTCGGCCCCGACGGCCTCTGCCACGGATTTAAAGCCGTCCCGCTTCAAAAGGGCGGCCAAATCCCGCTTGATCTTGCGGACGACCAACGGCCCTTCGTACACCAGCGCGGTGAATATCTGAACCAGCGAAGCGCCGGCGCGGATTTTCCGATAAGCCTTTTCGCCTGTATCGATGGCGCAGTTGCCGACAAGGGGTATTTTGCCCTTGGTCAGCTTGTACATGTTGCCGAGAAGTTTCGTCGTCATATCGAACATGACGGGGCTTGAGAAGCCACCCGCTTCCTTGGCCAGTTCCGGCGGAATGATGTCGGGACGCGTTAAGGTGGTATTGCCGACGATTAGGCCCTGAATGCCGCTTTCAAGAACGACGGAGGCGATATCTTCCTGTTGGGCTTCGGTAACATCAGGCGAAATTTTAAGGAGCAAAGGCAAAGCCGGAGCATGTATTTGCCGCGCCTCCATGGCTTTGGCCAAAAGTTCCGTCAAGTGTTCGCGCTTTTGCAGATCGCGGGCTCCCGGCGTGTTAGGCGTCGATACGCTGATGCAGGCGTAATCGACGTAAGGGACCACCTTGATTAGGCTTGCTACATAGTCGGAAACGGGATCTGCGCTGTCTTTGTTGAAACCTATGTTCACGCCGATGGGATTGCGGGAACTTTTGGGGTTTTCCATCCGCTTTTTTAGGTTAGCCGCGAAAGCCTCCGCGCCGATGCTGTTCCAGCCGAAACGGTTGATTAGGCCTTTGGCCTGCGGCACGCGGAACATGCGCGGTTTTGGATTGCCGGGCTGAGGAAGCCGTACAACGGAACCGACTTCCACGTGTCCAAAGCCGAAATTCATAAAAGCGTCCGTAGCCGTCGCCTGCTTGTCCATCCCCGCAGCAAGACCTACAGGGTTCGGGAAATCAAGGCCGAATACGGTTGTCCGAAGAACGGGGTCGTCCTCTTCCGCAAGGCGCGGGCCGAGGCCTAGGCGCAGCATAGTGATGGTCAGGTTATGCGCGTCCTCGGGGTCGATCAAAAACAGAAAGGGCTTAACGAGCGGGTAAGGATCAAGCCCAAAGGGGCTCCAAAGGTTAAAAGACATGATCGGCCTGTCGCGGAATGGGGTGCGTATTGCGACACCATGCCTCTAGGCGTTGCTGTTTGCAACATTTTGCCGTCCGAGTCGGTCTGCAAGGACATTGCCCATATGTCTGGAAGGTTTTATGTGGCAATACATGCGTATGCTGTGTGCACCGAGTGGCATACCTCCTGCAAGGAACAAGTCATTTAACGGCCTTTATTAAAATTCATACTGGGGGATGCATATGACCAAAGACATTTCAAAACGTGGCCGCAAGGCCAAGCTATCTTCGGGCAAACAACAACCCAATCAGCCGGGATTCGAGGAAGGCGGACAAACGCCGCTCAAGCCCAGCAAGGCGATGGAAAAGGCGCTGGAAGCCGTGAAAAACATGGGCAAAAAGACCGTTCATTAAGCGCCGGTCGCTTGAAAGTATTGGCGTCAAGAAGGCGTTTGCGTCTGCGGCGGGATTAATATAATATTCCTACCATGCTGAAACACAACGACGTCTGGAACGCCATCGACCGGCTCGCCGAACTTAACGGCCTGTCGCCCTCCGGCCTTGCCCGCAAAGCGGGCTTGAGCCCAACCGTTTTCAACCCCAGCAAACGCACGCACGGCAAGCGCAAACGCTGGCCCTCGACGGAGAGCATCGCGCTCATCCTCAAGGCTGTTGGCGCAACGCTGGACGATTTCGTTGCGCTGGCTGGCGACGGCGCGTCGCCCCGCGCCAAGCTGCCTTTGCTGGGCTATGCCGAAGCCGGACAGGAAGGCTATTTCGACGACGCGGGCTATCCCGCGGGCAAGGGCTGGGACGAGATCGCCGTGCCCGCCTCGAACGATCCGCACGCCTTCATGTTGGAGATCAGCGGCAAAAGCATGGAGCCCGTTTTCCGCGAAGGTGACAAGATCATCGTCTCGCCCGCCGAGAAACCGCGCCGCGGCGACCGCGTCGTCGTGCGTACGCGCAAGGGCGAGGTGATGGTCAAGCAACTGGGCCGCGAAGGCGCGCAAAAGGTCGAACTGCTCTCGCTCAACGCCGACTATCCGCCCGTGACGCTCGCCCGCCGCGACGTTGATTGGCTCTACCGCGTCACGTGGGCGAGCCAGTAGGCCTTATGAACTCCTTATGGCAGAATCCGCTTTGCAAGCAGAATATGCCCAAGGAGCTATTGCGTGTTCGATGAAATCCGCATCGCGGACATGGCCCGCACGGCTTTACGGTCTGTCGTGCTTCCCCTCTGGCGCAACACTGCCCAACAAAACGCGCATGAAAAAACGCCGGGTGAACTTGTCACCGCCGCAGATGTGGATTGCCAGAAATTTCTAGAAGCAGAGCTGCACCGCGAATGTCCTGACGCGCGTTTTCTTGGCGAAGAACTTCTGGATGAAGAACAACTTGATCTATCCACGCTTCACGAACATGAAAAGTTGTGGATCGTTGACCCGCTTGATGGTACGAAGGAATTCGCAACAGGCAGCGCTAAATTCGCGGTCATGATCGCCTATGCCGAGAATGGCGTGGTGAAGGGCGCATGGATCGCGATGCCGCGAAAGACAGATTCGGGCGATATTGTTTGTTCCGTCGCGCACGCCGTGCACGGTGGTCCAGCATGCATTGATGGCGTGGCTTTCATGGTTAAGCAAAAGCCGTTTCCACACAATCTTAAGGGCATTGTCGGCCTCAAATATTTTCCGAAAGCGGTGCAATGCAACATAAAAGCCGTAGCCGAAGCGCTCGGCGGTTATCGTCCGCCGTGTAGCGCTGGCGTGGATGTTGTGGCTCTCGCCATGGGCGAGGTTGATTTCTGGCTATTATACCGCACGTTGCCGTGGGATTTCGCCGCGCCTCTATTGTGGGCGCGGCAAGCGGGGTTGATTGCGCGAAGATTTTCAGGCGCGGCGGTAAGGCTTGGAGATGGCGCAAGCGGCTGGTTGTGCGCGCGCAATGTCGACGAGTGGAGGCGCGTCCATGCGCATACCCTTGCGCAAACGCCTTATGAAGAATGGCGCAAAGCCGTTATCGAAGAGCAAGGGAATGTGGCGATATAACATCGCCACGCCATTGTTTTGCTGGTTTTTGTCTTGACCTGCATGTAGCTTATATGCTACATGCAGCACATGTATCAAATTGAAGAGTACGTTGGCACCAACGGGAAAAGTCCTTTCTCGGGGTGGCTGTTGAGTCTCATAGATGAGCGCGCTCAAGCTAAAATCAGGGCAAGAATAACACGCGCATCGCTCGGCAATTTTGGCGATTGGAAAACCATCAAAGGCGCGAAGAATCTTTTCGAGATGAGGGATAATTACAGCGCCGGATACCGGATTTATTACAGCTTTGTTGGCCGGAAAATTATACTGTTATTGGCAGGATCGACGAAGCGGGATCAAGACAGGACTATTGCGAAAGCCAAAGAGTATTTAGCCGATTATGAAAGGAGGGTGAAGCCATGAAACCGAGCCGTTCGTTTGACGAAACCAGCAAAAAGCTGTTGAAGAATCCAAAAGTGGCTGCCGCTTATTTGGAAGAGTGCCTAGCAGACGGCGATGTCGAGCTTTTTACCGAAGCCCTCAAACATGTGGCCGAGGCACGCGGCGGCATGGCGATGTTGTCCAAGGAAACGAAATTAAACCGCGAGTCGCTTTACCGCGCGCTGTCGAAAAAAGGCAATCCGCGTTTGGACACGTTGACCAAGGTTCTCGGCGCGATGGGCTTGCGGATAGGCGTACGGCTTGAGGCGAGGCATTAGCCCATGATCAAAACCCATGCGCCCATTGATCTTTGGACTGCGGAATACCAGAACGGCGGGATTCCATCGTCGACGCGCACGACGCCTTCGGGCGCGGTCGAGTGGGCTTTGGCCAAATTGCGGGAAGGCCATGCGCGGCTCAAGAACGCGGTAGATGTCGGTTGCGGCAAAGGGCGGAACAGCCTTTATCTCGCGTCCCAAGGCATGAACGTCACGGCGATGGATTTCACGCCCATGGCGATCAGGGTGCTCAACCAAGCCGCGAAGGAACAAGGCCTCAGCGATAAAATCCGCGCCATCGTTCACGACGTGACCGAGCCTTGGCCCATCGGGCGCGAGGACATAGACTTCGTCATCGACACTTTTTGCTTCAAGCATATCACACCGCATGACATGCGCCGCGCATATAAGGAAAACCTTGTCCACGTGCTTGGCATTCGCGGCTATTATCTCATCTCGTTCGCTAGCATCGGCGACGGCTATTATGGGCAATACAGGCAGCAACCGTTGGAGCCGTCGTTTCTGGACGATGACGCTGATGCCGAAGAGATCGTCACCGATCCGGCGAACAGGATCGACTCGGTGCTCTACACGCGCGCGGGCGTCATCAGATTTTTTGCGCCGGAGCTTGAGGTGTTCGCGGAACTGAAAATCACGAAACCTATCGAGCGACACGGCCAAATGTACGAGCGCGAGACGTACGCCCTTCTCTTCCGCCGGAATCCGAAGCGGCTGATGGGGTAAGGGCCCATTCGCAATGGAATTATATCGGCTTTAATCAAGCGTCATTCCAGCCAAAGAGGGAATCCAGCGGCCTGCGTTGGCGGGGCATGTAATTAACAATATTGACGAATTGACACTTGTTTCAATCGCTTAGGCCTCATATGCTCGCTATCGCTCGCGCTGGATTCCCGCTTTCGCGGGAATGACGAATAGATTTCAGTTGTTTTTTTCGAAATCACCGGTGCGTTTTTTGAATTGTTGAGAGAAAGCAATGTCCGATCTAGTGACACCACTATCCGAAGACGAGGAAACCGTCCGCCGCGCCGCTCGACTAGAGAAAATCACTGAGCTATGTGGCAACCCGTTTCACATCACCAAGTTCGATAAGGACCGAGCCAACGCGGACGTGAAAAAGGAATTTGAACATCTTGCGGCAGGCGAAAAGACGGACAAGCGCGTGAACGTCGCGGGGCGCATCATGGCGATCCGCAACAACGGCATGTTTATCGTCATTCTGGACGACACCGACCGTTTGCAGATTTTCCACGACCTGAAAGCCGTTTCGCCGGAACGCGCGGAACTTTTGAAACTTTTGGATTTGGGCGACATCATCGGCGTCAAGGGCCTTGTGCGCCGCACGCCGCGCGGCGAGATTACGGTGGATGCCGACGAGCTCACACTGCTCAGCAAGGCCCTCATCCCGCCGCCGGAAAAATTTCACGGCCTGAAGGATGTCGACGCGCGTTTTCGACACCGTGAACAGGATCTGGTCGCCAGCGAGCGCACGCGCGCGACTCTGCGCGCGCGGTATAAACTTGTGTCGGCCACGCGCCGTTTTCTGGATGAAAAAGGATTCCTCGAAGTCGAAACGCCGATGATGCACGTTATTGCGGGCGGCGCCATCGCCAAGCCTTTCGTGACTCATCACAACGCGCTCGACATGCCGCTTTACATGCGCATCGCGCCGGAACTGCATCTGAAGCGTCTTGTCATCGGCGGCGTGTCGGAAAAGATTTATGAGATCAACCGCTGTTTCCGCAACGAAGGATTAAGTCCCAAGCACAATCCAGAATTCACGACGATGGAGCTGTATCAGGCCTATGTAGATTTCACGGCGATGATCGAGATCGCCGAGGCCATCATCTACAACGCGGCCGTGACGCTGCACGGCACGGGCAAGGTCAAGTTCGGCGACAAGGAAATCGACTTCACGCCGCCATGGCCGCGCAAGGGCATGGTTGAGCTTATCCGCGAACATTCAGGGCTTGATCTTGACGCCATTCCTGATCCAAAGGCCGCGCGCGAGGCCGCCAGGAAAATCGGTGTTCACGTCGAAGAGGGCCTTAGCTGGGGCCAGGTGGTCGAAGCCGTGTTCGAGGAAAAGGCGGAAGGCAAGCTTGTTCAGCCGACGCACGTGGTCGATCTGCCCAAGGATATCTCACCGCTCGCGAAAGCGTGGCCCAACCGCAAATTGATCGCGCAGCGTTTCGAGACATACGTCAACGGCTGGGAAATCGCCAACGCGTTTTCCGAGCTGAACGACCCTCGAGAACAGCGCGCGCGCTTTCTGGAACAGGCCGAACAGAAACGCGGGCCGGACGATCCGCCGCACCCGATCGACGATGATTTCGTCAAGGCGCTGGCGTTTGGCATGCCGCCGATGGGCGGACTTGGCATCGGCATCGACCGCTTGGCGATGCTGCTGACGGATAGCGCGACAATCCGCGAGGTCATCGCGTTTCCGACGATGAGGCCTTTGGAATAAAAAACAAGGCGTCGAAAAGAGGATAAGTTGAAAGCCTTAGCCGACATAGACAATATGAGCAGAGAGGACATCAGTCGTGTACGCAGATTCAGCGTCGATACGGATCTACACGTGGACATACCCGAAATTGGCTTTGTTCATTTGCTGACAGGATATGAAACAAAGCTAGGTTCCCGGGAGCCAGCTCAGAAAGTTGAATGTGCTTTGGTCGGAGGTTTAACAGGGCGTTACCGGCGCATTGTTTGCGAGTATAAAGTTGACGCGCCACCCATTAAGTATGAAGGAAAATATTGGCGAAGCATAAGGGATTTAGTGTCTGTGCCATAAACGAGAAAACGTCCGAAGAAAACTTCGGACGTTTTTGGCATGAGACTGAAAAACCGTTTATTGAACGGCGGGGGCCGGAGTTTCAAGAGGATCCTCAGGCATTGAGGGTTTAGCGCCTTCTTTCATCATTTCTTTGTGCTTGGCGCGCATTTCTTCGTGCTTTTCTTTTCTTTCATCGTGTCTGGCTTTCATTTTTTCACGGTGGTCCTTCCGCATAGCCTGCATCTTTTCATGATCGGCCTTCATGGTTGCGCGGTCTTTCATCATCTTTTCATGATCGGCTTTCAACGTGGCGCGATCCTGTTTCATCTTTTTATGCATTTGCCTTATTTCCCCGTTTGGGGCTGGCGCGTCGCCTGCCGGCGGCACTGCTGCTGTCTCTTCGGCGAATGCGGGGGCGGCTAACAGGCAGCCCAAAACGGCCAATGCTCCGAGTTTACGAAGAGGGGTTGTCATGAGATTCTCCTTGGCAAAAAGGTGAGGTTAACAACAATAATACGCGCCGAAAATGCGCCAAAATTGTGTTCGCGATTCAAGGCGTAATGGGCCAGATGACTTCCATTTCGGTCAGGATAGCGTCCAGCCGCATGTCATGGGCGGCGGCTGGCACGGCCTCGACCTCCTGTGCGGCATAGCCCAATCCCACGGCCAATAGGTGCGGTTCCTTACGCAATTCGGCCAGTGTGCGGTCGTAATAACCGCCTCCTTGGCCAAGGCGGTAGCCGCGCCGATCGAATGCCAGTAAGGGGACCAATAGAACCGAGGGCCTGGCAATTGGGGCGTTTTTAAGAGGCTGGAGGATGCCTATAGGGCCGTGAATGAGCGGGTCGCCCGGTTTCCAGGCGCGGAAAACCAGTGGCCTGCTTTTCCCTATAACGGCAGGGAGGCACAACGGATGTCCCTTGGCCAACAACGCCAGCCCCAATGGCAACGGGTCGAGCTCGTCTTGATGAGCGATGGTCAACCCAACGCAAACTTCCGGTGGCAGGGCGATGGATTTCAGGAACAGTTCGCGTATGTCCAGCGCTGCGTCAGGATGCTTGGCGGCCGCCTTGGTGCGTAGCGCGCGCATCCGTGAACGCAGGCTTTTTTTGTCGGTAAGAAGGTGGCTGTGAGGTTCGTTCATGCCACAAGTCTGGCAAGACAAAGCTCAGGAATCCAGAGAGATATGTATAGACTCTAGGCCCGCTTGAATTCGGGAACCATTTCCTCAAGGCGGGCGATGGCCTGCTTTTCCGGCATCCCGGCTTGCAGGAGCGTGGCGAATTGAGCCAGCGATTGCTGCAGCTGGCCAAGTTCGACGGTCGGCGACTTGGCAATCCTTACCCCGTCGGCCGAAGAGGGCACAAGCTCTTCAAACGGCGAGAACAGTTCCTCGTAAAGCTTTTCACCCGGCCGCAGGCCCGTATAGACGATCTTGATATCTTCGTCGGGACGCTGGCCCGCGAGACGGATCATCTGTCGCGCGAGGTTGGCGATTTTGACCGGCTTGCCCATGTCAAGGACGAGCACCTTGCCGCGTTGGTCGCCGGGCAGAATGCCGAGCGCCGAAGCTTGCAAAACCAATTCAACGGCTTCGCGGATCGTCATAAAGTAACGCGTGATGTCGGGATGCGTTACGGTAAGGGGTCCGCCCTTGGCCAACTGTTCCTGAAAGCGCGGCACGACCGATCCGGTTGAACCCAATACGTTGCCGAAACGAACGGTGATGAAACGAGTATCGGGCGAGTTGAGGTCGAGAGCCTGACAATACATTTCGGCCAAGCGTTTCGTCGCGCCCATGACGTTGGCGGGATAAACAGCCTTGTCGGTGGAAATCTGCACCATGGCGTCGACGCCTGCGGCGATGGAACAATCGGCGACGAGCCGCGTGCCGATGACGTTAGTCAGAATCGCTTCACGCGCGTTGGATTCGGACAACGGCACGTGCTTGATCGCGGCGGCGTGGAAAACAAGCTCGGGCTTTTCGTCGCGAAAGATTTGCGTCAACCGCGCCTTGTCGCGCACGTCAGCGATGAAGACCTGGAGACCGAGCGTGGGGAACGATTCCCGGATTTCCATCTCGATGCGATAAAGATTGTATTCGCTCGCGTCGAGCAAGGTCATGTGTGAGGGCTTGAGCGCGGCGATTTGCCGGACGAGTTCCGAGCCGATGGAGCCTCCCGCGCCCGTGACAAGGATGCGCCGGTCGTTCACGAGGTCGTCGATGGCTTGGCGGTTCAGAACGGTTTCGGGCCGGCCCAATAAATCCTCCAAAGCGATGGGCTGGTCGCGCACCGTTTGATCCGAACCAAGATCGTCGCGCAACTCCGTCAAGGCGGGAAGGCGCGACAGGCTCATGCCCAGCGCGGCGCAACGGTCGAGCAACTCGGACACCATTGCGCTATTCAGCCGCGCCACGGCGCGGGTCAAGATCAATCGGCTTGGCGCGCGGTCTTGCTCGCGCAGTTTGTCGACAATGGCGGCGAGTTCGTCAAGCGAGCCAAGAACTTCAACGCCGTGGATGCGGCGCCCGGCGCGGCGCTTGTCTTTACCGATAACGCCGACGATATGAAAAGGCGCCTGCGGGTTGCTGTTGACGGCGCGGATGAACAAGTCGGCTTCGTCGCCGTCGCCGACGATCATCACGTTGACGCGCCCGCCGCCAGAACGTTCCCACAACGCGCTGAGACGCCGTTCGCGGAACAGACGAAAGGCCATGCGCGGCCCGCCAAGGCCAGCCAGCAGGATGAACCATGTGATGAAAGGGACGGAACGCGGCACGCCCTCAAGGCGCGAAAACATAAAGGCGGCGACGGTGAATACAGCGATCGACAACGAAACGGCGCGGAAGATTTGCAGCAAATCGCGCAACGAGGCAAAGGCCCAGATACCGCGGTAAAGGCCGCTGGCGAAAAAGACGACGGCGCATGTTAGCGTGAACAAGCCTGTGGAAGCCATCAAGACGTCCGCAGGCATTTGCGTGATTTCGTCGCCCAACCGCAAGTAAAGGGCCAACGCGAAGGTCGCGGCGGCCATGACGACGTCGTGCGAGAAAGCCAGCCAGCGGCGGCTGATGCGGAAAGGTATGAGGCTCATTGCGGGGCCGATTTATGCATCTTGGCCAGCAAAAGCGCAACTACCGTGACCGCAAGGCCAAAACCGGCACAACCGTGCGTAACGGCTATCAAAGAAGCCGCGATCAGAGCCAGATTGGCCCCCTGAATCCACAACACGACCTTGTCATGGCAGGCAATGCCTAGGGCGGCCCGCTGGTAAAAATGTTGGCGGTGCGGCTGCCAGAACTTTTCCTTGTTCAGAATTCGGCGGGCGATCGTAATGCCGCTATCGGCCAAATAGTATAACGGTAGGATCAAAGCCGCGAGAGTATGTCCCAACGCCGCCGCCTGAAGCAGCAAAAAGCCTGTGAGAAAGCCGAGCGGCACGCTGCCGACGTCGCCCAAAAAAATTTTTGCCGGATGCCAATTGAACGTCAGAAAGCCGCAACACGCTCCCAGCAATAACGTCTGTAGGGCAATGATGAAGGGGTCATGATGCAATAGGATGCCAAACAGCAAGGCGCACCCGGTGACCAGACTGATGGTTTCTGAAATCGCGATGCCATCGATGCCGTCCATGAAGTTAGACAAGTTGATGAACCATGCCCAGCCGACGATCAGGATCAAGCGGTCGGCCCAAAAGGGCAGCAGGCCTTTGGTCAGGAAAGCTTCGTGTGGCAGAGCCAAACTTCCCATGTAGGCCGCAGCGATATGTGCGCCGAGCCGTATCACGACGTTGACATGGCGGCGGTCATCCAGCCACGACACGCCCGCAAGAAGCGCGACAGCCGCCAGAATCCATAGGGCCGGAGGCTCCAGCAGGGATCCTTGCAGAATAATGGCCAATCCAGCCAGCAAGGTCATCAAAATCGCCCAGCCGCCTCCTCGCGGCACAGGCGCGGCGTGCATGCTACGGGCATTGGGTTGATCCATGATGGCGTATCGCATCAACAAATGGCGCGCCAACGCCGTTAGCCCAATAGTTGCGATATAAGAGGCCAACAGGGCAACGGGGAGAAAATAGGGGGAGTGGATCATAAGCGATGGCGCCGGCATAAAGAGGCAGAGGGTTCGTCTTGTGTTAATTCAAACGCGCTTCTACACTACTATGCTCCAGCTTGCTTGAGGAGGCAACGTTTATGCCAGGTCCCATCGATCCCCAGCTTACGTCCGTCGTCATGGTTACGTATTACGCGGGCCAGGTTCTGGATAAAGCGATTGACGCGGTATTAGCGCAAACCTCGCCTGTCGAACTCATAGTGGTGAACAATGGAAGCACGAAAGCCGTTGAGGCTCAACTGGCCGAATGGGCCAAACGCGAACCGCGGCTCAAGATCGTTTCGGGACAAGGCGATATCGGACGCGGCGCGGGCAACAATCTAGGTGCGCAAACGGCGCGCGGCGGCTTTTTGCTGTTTATCCATCCTGAAACGTTGTTGCAACCCAACGCGGTTGAGACGTTGCGCAATAAGGGCGACAAGATAAAAGGATCCTATGTGATAGGCGCCCGCGTTTTGGACAAGAACGGCGAAGAACGTCCTGAATCGCGCCGCGAGATTCTCACGCCGCTTGTGGCCTTCGCGGAAAAATTATGGCTGACGCCTTATTTGCCCAAATATAGGTTAAGTCTCGCAAGAGAACCGTTACCCGAAAAAATTTCCGAAGTTCCTGCCGTCAGCGGCGCATGCATGTTCATGCCGTCGAAAGACTTCACATGGCTGAAAGGTTTTGGGAAAAAGTTTCACGAAGGCCTCGAGGATATGGACTTTTGCCTGCGTTTGCGTCGGGCCGAGGGCAAGGCCTATTTCGCGCCGGACGTTGTCGCCGAAAAACAGCCGGAAGGTGACGGACCGTTCGATTTGGAGCTTGAAAAACGCAAGATACGCGGCTTTGTCCACTACTTTCATGAGAACTTCGGCCACGCCTATCCTCAGCCAGTATTGTGGCTGCTGGACATTCTGTATTGGGCGCGGCTGGTCAAGCCTTGGTTGTTGGCGTACATGGCGGCAAAAGGCCTGAAAAGAGCGGTATCATAATACCTCTGTCCAATTTTTGGCTGTTAAGCTTGTTTTTTGTTGACTCCCCGCCTTCCTGTTCGTATGAGACCCTCCTTGTTTCCCATAGGGGAACTGGCGCTACGGCGCATTGCTATAACAGGTGTACACATGTCCGGAAAAATTCGACTTTCAAAGCGCAGCGTTCAAACGAAAAGCTTTGCGCTCAAGCACGGCGAGCAGAAAAAGAACTGGGTTCTTTTTGACGCCGAAGGCGTGATTCTTGGCCGCCTTGCGGCTGCGGTCGCGCAAATACTTCGTGGCAAACATCGCGCGACGTTCACGCCTTCCGTGGATTGCGGCGATCACGTCATCGTCATCAACGCCGAAAAAGTCAAGCTGACCGGCAAGAAGATGACAGACAAAAAGTTTTTTTATCACACGGGTTACGCGGGCGGCATCAAGGAGCGCACGCCCCAGCAAACGCTTTCAGGAAGATTCCCCGAACGCGTCATCGAGAAGGCTGTTGAGCGTATGATGCCGCGCGGCCCTCTGGGCCGCCGCCAGATGGGCTATCTGAAAGTCTATAAGGGAGCCGAGCATCCGCACGTTGCCCAATCGCCCGTGACGATCAACTTCGCCGCCGCCAATCCCAAGAACAAGAGGGTTAAATAATCATGGCCACGCCAACGAAAAAACCGGGCTCAAAAGCGCCCCGCAAGTCTCCCTTGTCGAGCATCAAAGCCGCCGTGAAAGAATCCCAACAGGAAACGCCTGTTGCCGTCACGGTCCCCACCACGGCTGTCAGCGAAGCTCCTAGGCACGAACGCAAAGTCGATAGTCTTGGCCGTTCATACGCCACAGGCAAGCGCAAGAACGCCGTCGCGCGCGTGTGGATCAAGGCCGGTAACGGCAAAATCACCGTTAATGGCCGCGACGTGAAGGCGTATTTTGCGCGTCCCGTGTTGCAGATGATCGTCAACCAGCCGTTTGATGTCGCCAACCGCGCGAACCAGTTCGATGTGGAATGTCTCGTCGACGGCGGCGGTTTGTCCGGCCAAGCGGGAGCCGTCAAGCACGGCATTTCCAAGGCCCTGACGCAGTTCGAGCCTGATCTGCGCAAACCTCTGAAGCTGGCCAAGTTTTTGACGCGCGATAGCCGTGTCGTCGAACGCAAGAAGTACGGCCGAGCCAAGGCCCGTCGCCGCTTCCAGTACAGCAAGCGTTAATTATTACGGGACGCGAGACACGGGATGCGGGATTTTGTATAAAGCCTGTGTCCCCTGTTTTCTTTGGGTTCCGTCATGCTCATTCTTCCTTATCGCGGCGTTACTCCCGAAATCGATCCCTCGGCGTTTATTGCGCCTGGCGTGATCATCATCGGCGATGTGGTGATTGGGCCTGAATCCTCCATTTGGCCGGGTTGCGTGTTGCGAGGCGACATGCACGCGATCCGTATTGGCATGCGCACTAACATTCAGGACGGTACGGTCGTGCATGTTACGGCTGGCGGGCAAGGAACGCGCATCGGTGACAACGTTACGGTGGGTCATATGGCTCTCTTGCACGATTGTACGGTTGAAAGCTTTGCCTTCGTCGGCATGAAAGCCACGTTGATGGACGGAGCAAAACTCGAAAGCCATGCCGTGCTGGCGGCGGGCGCTTTGTTGACACCGGGAAAGGTCGTGCCATCAAGACAGCTTTGGGCGGGGAGCCCGGCGAAGTTCATGCGCAATCTTTCGGATGTCGACCAGAAGGAATTTGAATTTCGGGCGCAAGAGTATGTCGATTTGGCTAAAACCTATCGCTAACCTTTTTTGTTAAAAGGAAAAAAAGTCCCCCTTTGCCTTTCGTCGCAAAAACGGGTATGGGACACCCCCTATGACCGAACTTCTTCAGGGTCCCAACGACGTTGATCGCGTTATGTGCGCTCGACAGGTTAAAGTTGACGGGCCGTTCATGCCAACGCCGTATATTCCGCCTCGTGCGCGCTTTGTGCGAATGAGTCTTGCTGCTATTGCGGTCATGGTCGGTGTAGCTGCGGGTCTTTGCGTTTTGGTTACGAAAAACACGGAGCTTCAAGCCGCTGAGCTGAAAACGAAGGCGTCCACGACATTTGTAAAGCCAACGATGGTTTTGGCGGCCGCCAAGCGTCACCCGATGCGCGGCAAGAACGTGAACGCTGAGCCGTCCGGAATCGCCTTGTCGGCGGATAGTGTGGCGGCGGCATCGGACGAAGCACCTGTCCCATCCGCTGCGCAAAGAGACAAGGAAAAAGTGGCAACGAAAGCCAAAACCATCAAAGCCCCGTCCAGACACGTAAAGGTCAGCGGCTCCGTTGAAACGGCGGAAATTCAGACCGATGAGGAAGAGCTAAGCGAGGCGTCTCCGAAACTTGACGCCGAGACGCTTGGCGACTTCGACAAGGCCTTGGAAATAGACGCGAACGACCAAAAGGCATGGAAAGGCAAGCTTACCGCGCTCCAACAAAGCGATACGCCCGAAGCTATCGGCGAAATTCAAAAGATGATCGAACGCCGCCCCCAGTCAGGCGCGGCCTACGCCGCGTTGGCTCAGACGTTTGCGCAGCAGGGCGACAACGCTTCTGCAGCCAAGGCATGGCATCGCGCCGTGGAGCTTGATCCTTCCAACAAAAGCTATCGTCTTAGCCTTGCCGTGCTTTATGACCGCATGGGACAGGACGACGAGGCTTTGGCCCTTTATAAACAAGTGCCGAAACCGCTGCCTTATGCGGCGAAAAAACGTTTAGACTACTTGTCCGCTCGCGTCACACCTTAAAGATTTTCTAACCATCGTGCGCGATGATATAAAGCGTCCCATGCCGACGCTTGACCTTGTTTCCTCCAACGACTCGTTGCGCCGCGTTCTTTGCGAACAGGCTACGTTCGACATTGCGGCCCACGCTTCGCTCGGCCAGGCCCAAAAAGCATGGGAAACGCGTGCGCCGGAACTTGTAATTTTTGAAAATGCGGCGCTCGAAGGGATAGAGTCTTCCTCACTATCTGCAGCGAAAAATCGGCATCCATCCGCTCTTTTTTTCGCCCTAGGTAGCCTAAGCTCTAACATAGACGAAACTCTGATTGCGCAACTATTTTCAAAACCCGTCCGGATCGGGTATCTACTTTTGCGGCTGCATTTTTATGCGCAAGCCAGCGTTCAATCCCGCGATGTCAGTCTAGCGCTTGGGCCATGGCGGTTTTCGCCCCGCGAGAAACAACTGTTTTCATATGCGACAAACGAAACCGTGAAGTTGACGGAAATGGAAGCAAGCCTGCTTGAATATATGTGCCGCGCGGGAAAACCGGTGACGCGCGCCGAAATCCTGGCCGACGTCTGGGGCTACGATGACGGCATGGATACACATACGCTCGAAACGCACATTTATCGCTTGCGCCGCAAACTCAACGTATCGCCGGCGACAGTCCCTGAAGGCGATGTATTTCTCGCCGAACGCGGCGGTTACCGCATCAATCCCACATGGCTATCTGCATGAAAAGGGCAAGGCGCATCCTGATTATCTGCTTGTTTTTTGCGTTGGCCGCGTGCGGCGTGAGCGCGCCTGCGGGCAAGCCCGTTAAGCAGTACGGCGGCGAAAAAACGCGGCCAGACCGTGCGCCGGAGCGCTACATCGTTTTGACGTATCCCAAGAGCGGCGAACGCGTCGCAGCGACGTACTTCCGCAACGGCCAATACGATCCGCGCGTGATGGCTTCCATTAACCGTATCTATCGCGACCGGCGCAACGGCAAAGTGGGCAATATCGATCCGGAACTTGTCGATTTTCTGGTCGATATTCGCTCGCGTCTCATGCTGCCGCCGACCGTCGAATTCGAAATATTATCGGGATACCGCAGCCCCGAGACCAACGCGACATTGGCCGCGACCAACGGCCAGGTCGCCAAGGAAAGCCTGCATTTGCACGGATGGGCCATGGATTTTCGCATAGACGGGGTCAACGGCAACGCCATTGCCGAAGTGGCCAAAACGATGCAACGCGGCGGCGTATCGTTCTATCCCAGCAGCAACCATGTGCACGTCGATCTGGGCAACATCCGTACCTGGAAAACGCGGTAAATCTCCCAATAAGCTCAAATTTGTAAAGAATTCGGTAAGATTTCCCCCATAGTCTGGTTAGCTATGTCAAAAAGCGCCGAAGACATACTGAATTTCTGGTTCATGGAAATTCGGCCATCGCAGTGGTTCCAGCCCGATCCGGAACTGGACGAGCAGATGCGCGCCCGTTTTTTGGGAGTGCACGAGCAAGCGGCTCGCGGAGAATTGCGGTCTTGGGAAGATACGCCGGAAGGCATGTTGGGCCTTCTCTTGCTGCTCAGCGTTTTCCCGCGCCGCATGTTCCGCGGCACGGCCCGCGCCTATGCGACGGACGATCTTGCGCTTAATCTCGCGCGGAACGCCATCATCAAGCACTTCGACGATCGCATCGACCGCCAGTTCAAGCTGTTTTTTTACCTGCCGTTCGGGTTCGCCGAGAACGCGGGGGATCAGCGGCTGGCCGTGTATTACGTGCGCGAACGCGCGAAAGAACAGGCTTGGATCGACGAAGCCGAAGAGCGGCAGAAGGTCATCCAGTGCTTCGGTCGCTTTCCTCACCGCAACAAGGCTCTTGGCCGCAACACGACGCCCGAGGAAGCCGAGTACATGGCGCAAGTCAAGCAGGAAATCTGATCGTGCGTTTGGCCTGCGCGTCTTATAAAAAAGGCCTTTGGGCCGAAGCCCTGTGCCGTTTGTCTCTGCGGCTTCGCGGCTATCGCGTTCTCGCCTCGCGTTACCGTTCGAAAATAGGGGAAATCGACATCATCGCGGCGCGAGGAAAAACCCTATTGTTTATCGAGGTAAAAGCGCGGCCAACCTATGCGAAAGGCAGCGAGGCGATTACCCGCCGCCAACAAGAGCGGCTTCAACGCGCGGCGGCCGAATTTTTGGCCCGTCACCCGCGTTTTGGAAGCTATGCTCACCGTTTCGACGCCATGATTGTAAGGCCGTGGCGTTGGCCCGCGCATATTTCCGATGCATGGGAGCCGCCATTGCGCTAGGGTAATTGGATGAAGTCAAACACGGACGCCATACGCATATTGCGCGCTGCGGGGGAACAGCCCGACGATGGCCTTGATCTGGCCGAAACGGCACTTGCTCTGGCTGCGCTTGACGCTCCCGACAAGGACATGGAGCCGTACAGGAGTCATTTGCGGGAGCTGGTCGAAGGCGTGCGGAACGAAGGAACGGCGTCGAAGCTTGACGACAGGCTTCGCTATCTGCGTCGCGTATTGGTGGTGCAGAACAAGTATAGGGGCGACGACGCGTCAGGAGACGATCTGCGCTCCACGAACCTGATGCGCGTCATAGATCGTCGGGCTGGGTCACAAATCGCGCTCGGAATTATTTATCTTCACGTGGCCGGCAAGCTGGATTGGCCTATGAAGGCCCTTGGCTTCCCCGGAAAATTTCTGGTGCGATTGGCGGCGTCGGATGGCCGGGTGGTGCTTGCGACGGTTCGCTCCGGACAAACCTGTTCGGCGGAAGATTTGCGATCGCTTGTTCCGTCTGACGGCATCGATTCTTTGGAGCGTTTGCCAGATTATTACGCCCCGCTCAGCAAGCGCGATATTTTGCTCCGCTTGTTGCAAAACATAAAGAGGCGGCAACTCGGCATGGATAATGCTGACGCAGCCGTGAATACGCTTCAAAGCATGATCTTGATCGCCCCGCGCAGGCATGAGCTTTGGCGTGAGCTTGGCTATATGCAGGCCGAACGCGGCAATCTTCGGTCGGCCATCACTGCGCTCGAAATCGTCTGCGATCTGTCCGGTGAAGCTTCTCAAGCCCAGCAAGCCGAATTGATGCTGTGCCAACTGCGGCGGCAACTTAACTAGGCTCAGAGCTTCTCAACCTGCCGCCGACCTGAACGCGCTCTATGCTTTGGGCGAGACCCGAGATGTCGTCGGTGACGACAAGCGTCCCGCAAAGCGTAGCTTCGCCCTCTGCTGGCGCGAAGCGTTCGCCGGGCACGCTGTGGGTAAACCTCCAAAGCGCCAATTCTTTTTTCACGCCGATCACGCTGTCGAAATCGCCGCACATGCCGCCATCGGTTTGATAGGCGGTGCCTTTGGGAAGAATTTGTTCGTCTGCCGTCGGGACGTGAGTATGCGTGCCGATAACGGCGGAAACCCGTCCGTCGAAATAATGCGCGAACGCCATTTTCTCCGATGAAGCTTCGCCGTGAAAATCGATGAATATGACGTGCGCCGTCTGGCCGAGGCGGTATTGGGAGACGAGCCTGTCCGTTATGGCGAAGGGATCGTCCACCATTTGGCTCATAAACACGCGCCCTAAAACGCTGACGACAAGAATTTTCCGGCCATCGGGCAAGGCGTGAAGGTAACTGCCTTTGCCCGGCGTTCCATCGACGAAGTTCAAGGGCCTCAACAGGCGCGGATCGTTGCCGATGGTTCCCACGATTTCCTTTTGAGCCCAAACGTGATTCCCCGTCGTGAGACAGACGGCCCCAAGATCATAAAGCTCTTGCGCTATCTTGTCGGTCACGCCCAGGCCTGCGGCCGCGTTCTCTGCGTTGATGATGATAACATCGGGCTTCAGGCGGTCTTTCAGCTCCGGAAGATGCTTCTTAAGGCCATCGCGGCCGCTACGGCCGACGATGTCGCCGAAAAATAAGATACGCATGGTTTGATGGTTCCCGTTAAAAACAGCAAATATTGCTTTTAATCAATCTATAGCTGTTTGTCTTTTTATTGTATCAATATTCAAGCGAAGGGAGGCAAGGAAGGCGCGATAATAAAAAAGGCTTGAGCGGTTTCAACATTCTTTCGAATGCCCTTCTTGTCGGCGCCCTCGCCGCGCCTCAGTTTGCCTATCATATTGATTCATAACACAAAAACACAAACGTGCGATAAACAGCTATCTTCATGGGAACGAATTTCTGTAATCTTGGTCGATGTTCTCCACGCTCAACCAGCGTTCGCGCGATGTCCTGAAGCAAATCGTCGATGCCTACATGGCGACGGGCGAGCCGGTTGGCTCGCGCGCGGTGGCCGAACGTTTGGGCCAAACGCTGTCTCCCGCCACCATCCGCAACGTGATGGCCGAACTTGAAGGCCAAGGGCTGCTTCACGCGCCACATGTCTCGGCGGGTCGCGTGCCGACCGACATGGGTCTGCGCTTTTTCGTCGATGGCTTGCTTGAAATCGGCGACCTTGCTGCGGATGAGAAGAAAAACATCGAGGCCCAATGCGCCGCGCAAGGCAAAAATCTCGTCGATGTTTTATCGAACGCCACGAACGCGCTGGCAGGGTTGTCGTCGTGCGCGGGTCTTGTGCTCGCGCCGAAGATGGATCGCCCGTTGCGCCAGATCGAGTTCGTGAATCTTTCACCTGGCCGCGTTCTCGTTGTTCTCGTCACCGAAGACGGCCTTGTCGAAAACCGCGTGATCGAAGCGCCGCTGGGGCTGGATTCAAGCACGCTGACGATGGCCGCGAATTACCTAAACCGCCAGCTTGCCGGCCGCAATCTGGTCGATGTGCAACGCGACATCGAATCCGATATGCAAGCGCGCCGCGCCGAGCTTGACGAGCTTACGCGCAAATTGATCGAAGCGGGCCTTGCCGTTTGGTCGGGGCAACAAGGCGTGGGACAGCTTCTTATCCGCGGCCAAGCGCGTTTGCTGGAAGACGTTACGGCGCTCGCCGATGTCGAGCGTGTGCGACAATTATTTGACGCTTTGGAAACTGAGGAAACGATGACGCGCCTGTTACAAGCGACGCAAGGAGCGGAAGGCGTGCAAATCTTCATCGGCGCGGAAAACGCGCTTTTCGCCAACGCGGGCTGCAGCGTCATCGTCGCGCCATATAAAAACAGTCAGGAAAAAGTCATCGGCGCGATTGGCGTCATCGGTCCCGTGCGCATGAACTACGCTCGCATCATACCGATGGTCGACTACACCGCGCAGGTGGTGGGGAAGCTGGTGCGGTAGAATTTTATTAGAGGGGGCTTTCTGGAGCAGGCGGCCTACCTTTGACGGGTTTGACTTTGCGCTGCGATGGCATGTGAGGTCTCGGGGCAGAAAGGGCATCATGGCTAAGTTTAGGCGTACTAGCGTTGAAAAAGCCAATGTTCATGCATTCCAAGGCGTTCGCGAGATCGTCGCTTATGGCGATGTCGCCACAGATATAAACCTGCTTGGGAAACTGGTTTTTTTCGGGAGTGTTGTTCCGCCCGTTGGCGCTCATCAGCTCCCGAAAGAGATCGCTGTTGATCGTTTGACGTTCATCGCTTGAGTTGCAAATGATCAGATGAGGCCGCTCGGTAAATCCTTGTCCTTGGTGGATGAGAAAGGAAACCAGAGCGCGGTCTTTTTCGGGATCTTCAAGAAAACAGCGTTGAACCCATTCCGGGTTCGCGGGTGCCGGAAGCTCGGCAAGAACGGCGTTGATCGAGCGGACTGTCGATGAAAAGTCCATGCCCTCATACGCACGCTGGCTCAAATCGTTAGGCGTTGTCTCGAATATCTTGGAGTCCTTGGTTGTTCCCCATTCGTCGCCAGTGTAAAAAAACCAGCCGCCGTCAGATGCAAAAGCTGAATAATAAAAGCCCTCCCGAATTTTTCGGGACAGCTCTCCTTTGGGTAAGCTCTCCGGCAACAACTCTATCATCGTCTTTTCCGTAATGAGCTTGGGCGTTTTATTGCCTGTATAGGCTTCCCGAGCCGTTTTCTCCCTCTCTTGCTCCACGATAACGAAAACGGTGTCTACAAGCGCTTTAAAGAAAGCCTGTCCATTTTCAGTCGACGGCGAATTGTTTCTGAAAAAGATGTCGACGGCTTTACGCGAGGTCAGCCTATGCTTTTCTCTAATCTCCTTGTGCACAGTCATCGTTTCAACGTCCGTTAAGACCTGGTTGTGATGCGCTTCGTCAACAATCTTGTGCAGCAATTCTTTTTGATCGCGGAAAGCCATGCGGTCATTCAGCGACCAAAAAATATTGATGAGCTTTATCGACAGGGATCTGTCGCTCAAGCCTGCTTTGTAGATTTCTTCTTTTAACTGTTCGCCGCGGATATGCTGTTTGCTCAGATAATACCCGGCGATACGTTTAACGTCGTGGCTACCGGCAAAACCAATGGTTGGCGCCACCTCGTTTTGTAAAATGCCTTTATCGCGGGAGAAATCGGTGTTGTCATTCTGCCAAAAATCTTTCGTGAAAGGGGCAAAATAAACCCAATTGTAAACCCAATCCATATAGCCCTTAGCAGGCATATACTCTTCGATTTTATGCCCCAATGTTTCGCCCAGGATTTGGGCGGGTTTACCCCACTTTTTCATGCATAATTGATCGATAAAGGGAATGATCTCGGCGTAAACGTCACGCGGAACGCGCCCTGCGTAGTCGATGCGTAAACCCTCGAAACCCCAACGATTAATGACTTTTTCTGCCATGGGCTTGAGATAAGTGTCGATAATTTCACGGCGGGCGACCGGGTCGTCATAATTTAGCTCGATAACGTCGTCCCACGTTTGTCCGGAGGGGCGGTAATTTTCATCGCGGTTAAAGAAACAGTAGTTGCCATTTGGGTGGCGTTTAAACCAATGTTGATGTTTGGGAGAAGAGATTATGGGGTGATCGGCCGCTACATGGCGCATGACAAAATCGCAAAGCGGAACGATATTCAGGCTGCGTGCCTTGTCGGTATAACGGCGGACGTCTTTGTTATCGCGTTTTTCTCTTTCTTCCTTGGAGATGTCTTCGTTTGTGTGCGCGGATATATTTGGATTTAGATTTAGAGAGCGGGTTGCATAAGGGCTTCCCGCAAAATTATAAACCCGAGGCTTTTTGCTGGTTATGTCCGCCCGTTTAAAGCTTCGTGTAATTTCATCAGCAACCCAATCTGCGTTTTGGCACGGCTCGAAAAGAGGGTTGACCCAAACATGACTAAAACCCAAATCGGCAATACGATTCAGGTCCTCCGTCATAGCGAGAATATTATCATAAAGAAGAGGGTGTTGATTGTAGCTGCGCAATCGGACCCGCCAATACGGGCGAGGAACTTTGTGATATGCGGGCCGCGCGTTGTTGCGCATGAAATTGCCTTTATAAGAATAAATACGCAGTTTTGGAAAACTAAAGTCCGATTATGCTGAACAAAAGTTTCCTATCCCCTAAAAAAAGATATTTATCGGCAAAAATTTGCACAAGACCGTTTTACGGACGGGGACAAAAATATTGGTTAATGTAGCATTAAGGTTAATGGCCATGAGGCAGGGAATCGCGTAGCCCCCCTCGGGCGATTCCCTTGTATCCGCTCTAAAGATCCTGTTAGTCCTGGTGGTGAATGCTGGGATTTTTCAAGGCGATATTTTTTCGCAAGCCTTGCGAATCGCAGCCATCTGCGTCGGTAAAGTGAGTGATTTAGCTATATTGAACAAAACCACTAAACGTTCTTGTTCGCGGCTTTCTCAAACTCTTCCCGCGTCAAATCCCACCGTGTGACTTCCTTGCTGCCACGCAAAATGCCGAACTCTTTGCGCGGTCCTGTGCCGATGTATTGGAACCCTGCTTTTTTCAGGACGCCTTGGGAGCCTTCGTTGTTCGTGTCGGTGAAGGTTGTGATCTTGGTGATGCCGGGCCTTGCGAAAACAAGCGGCAGGAGAGCGGCAATGGCCTCGCTGATGTAGCCGCGCCTCCAGTAAGGCTTGCCTATCCAATAACCCAAAACAAGCTCGCCCTCTTCGGGGTCGATGGTTGTAGGCTCATGAAAGCCAACAGCTCCCATCACGGAATTGTCTTTTTTGTCGGCGACGACATAAAGTTCAGGCGTTCCCTTTTCATAGGAGGGAGCCATTTGATCGAACCACCACTCGGCATCCTTAATCGTGTAAGGATGCGGTACGCGCGATAGCCACTGAGCCACGTCCCAATCGCCGATCAGTTCGGCATACCGGGGAAGGTCGGCGCGTTCGAGCGCACGAAGGCGAAGGCGTTCAGTTTCGGCGAAGATCTGAGTCATGGCGCTAGGCTAAAACGTAAAAGGGACTCTTGTCCAGAAAGTACAGTAACCTCTAGCCGTATTACTATGATCCTGCCACAATAGGCAGATGAACTCTGCGCATTCCGAAACTTTGTACCTTGTCGATGGCTCCGGTTTTATATTCCGGGCCTTTCATGCCCTGCCGCCCATGGCGCGCACGGACGGCACGCCCGTCAATGCCGTGTATGGGTTTTGCAATATGTTGCAAAAACTTTTGACGGATTTGAAGGCGGCGCATATTGCGGTGATTTTTGATGCGGAAAGGAAGACGTTTCGCAACGATATTTACCCTGATTACAAGGCGCACCGTCCACCACCGCCGGTTGAGCTGATCCCCCAGTTCCCGCTGATCCGCGAGGCCACGAAAGCCTATGGAATTCCGTCCGTCGAATTGCCCGGTTTTGAGGCCGATGACCTTATAGCCTCGTATGCCAAAGAGGCGCTGGCCCATGGCCGCAAGGTCCGCATCGTCGGGACGGACAAGGATTTGATGCAGCTAATCAGGCCGGGGGTCGAGATGTTCGACCCCATGAAGGCCATCCCCATAGGCCCCAAGGAAGTCGAGGCCAAGTTCGGCGTGATGCCGTCGAAAGTCGTCGACGTGCAGGCCTTGGCGGGCGACAGCACGGATAATATCCCCGGCGTGCCGGGCATAGGCGTCAAAACCGCCGCCCAGCTCATCGCTGAATACGGCGACCTCGAAACGCTGCTCGCCAAGGCGCATGAGATCAGGCAGCCCAAACGCCGCGAAGCCTTGACAGAATTCGCCGAACAGGCCCGCATTTCCAAGAAGCTTGTGACTCTGACGGATCAGGCTCCCTTGCCCTTGCCGCTCAACGAATTGATGGCGCGGCCTGATCATCTAGACGCCCTGAAAAACTTTTTAGAGACCCAGGGCTTCCGTTCTATCCTCGCGCGGATCGAGCAAAAAGGCCTTGCTGCGGCGGATGTCGCAGAATGCGGTTTAGGGCCTGCTGCGGTAGAGCCGCCTTCCACGGCGGCGTTAAAAGACGCGGGGATAGAACCCCGCGCTGCCAAGACAGAGCAAGCGCAAACGCAACAACTTCGGCGTGTGTCCGATTACCTTGGCATGGGCGCGAACCCTTACGACCGCGAGTCCCACGCTGCGCTCCAAAAGACGCTGAGCCACGAAGACCGCGATTATGAATTGGTTCAGGATACCAAACGCTTGCGCTGGTGGATTGACGCGGCGCGCGAGCAAGGCTGTGTCGCCTTCGACACCGAGACTACCTCCCTTACCCCGTCCACAACGCAACTTGTGGGCGTATCGCTGGCCATAAAACCTGGCAAGGCTTGTTATATTCCCGTCGGCCATGTCGATCCGGCCAGCGCGGGGGGCGAGGGACTTTTTGCCGAAGAAGGCAAGACCCCGCGTCAGATCAAGCCGTCGGAACTTGTCAACGGTTTGAAGGCGTTATTGGCCGATCCTGCCATCTTAAAGATAGCGCACAACCTCAAGTTCGACTTGCAAGTTTTAGGGCAGTTGGGGCTTGAAATAGTTTCATACGACGACACGATTTTGATGTCTTACGCGCTCGGCGCGGGGCTGCACGGCCACGGGCTGGACGAACTGGCCCTCAAGCACCTCAAGCACAAGATGATCGCGTACGACGACGTGGCCGGAACGGGCCGCAACCGCATCACGTTCGACCGCGTTCCGCTCGACAAGGCCACGGACTATGCCGCCGAGGACGCCGATTATACCCTGCGCCTGTGGATGCTGCTCAAGCCGCTTATCGCGCAACAGCACGTGACCCGCGTTTACGAGCGCATCGAAAAGCCTTTGGTTCCGGTGGTGGCCGCCATGGAACGCGCGGGCGTGCGCATCGACCCCGCCGTGCTCAAGGCCCAAAGCGGCGGCCTCGCCAAACGCTTGCAAGTGCTGGAGGAAGAAATTCACAAGCTCGCGGGGCATCCGTTCAACGTCGGCTCGCCCAAGCAACTGGGCGACGTTTTGTTCGGCGAAATGGGCTTGCCGGGCGGCAGCAAAGGCAAAACCGGCGCGTATTCCACGGCTTCGGACGTGCTGGAGCCGCTGGCCGAACAGGGCCACGAGATCGTGGCCAAGGTGCTGGATTGGCGCGGGCTTTCCAAGCTGAAATCAACCTATACCGACGCGCTGCCGGAGCAGATCGACAGCAAAACGGGCCGCGTGCACACGTCGTATTCCATGGTGGGTGCGGCCACGGGAAGATTGTCGTCGACCGACCCCAATTTGCAGAACATTCCCATCCGCACGGAGGATGGCCGCGCCATCCGCCGCGCGTTCGTGGCGGCGGACGGTTATGAGCTGATGTCGGTCGATTACTCGCAGATCGAGATGCGGCTGGTGGCGGAAATTGCCGGTGTTGGCGCGTTGCTGCAAGCGTTTCACGACGGCGCGGACATTCACGCGATTACGGCGAGCCAGGTGTTCAACATCCCGCTGAATGAGATGACGCCGGAAAGACGGCATCAGGCGAAAGCCATCAACTTCGGCATCATTTACGGCATCAGCGGTTTCGGCCTTGCAAAACAGATCGGCACGACGCCGGGCGAAGCGTCGGAGTTTATCCGTCAATACCTCGACCGTTTTCACGAATTGCGCGACTGGATGGAGGCGACGAAAGCGTTCGCGCGCCAGCATGGCTTTGTTGAAACGCTGTTCGGGCGGCGCGTGCACATCGCGGGCATTAACGAAAAGACGGCCGTGCGGCGGGGCGCGGCGGAACGGCAGGCGATCAACGCGCCCATTCAGGGCACGGCGGCGGACATCATGAAACGCGCGATGATCCGCGTGCCGCCCGCGCTGGAGGCCGGGGGGCTTAAGGCGCGGTTGCTGCTTCAGGTACATGACGAACTGGTGTTGGAGGTTCCGGCGAAGGAGGTCGAGGCTACGGCCGCGCTGGTGAAACAGATCATGCGCGACGCGCCATTGCCAGCCGTGAAATTGAACGTGCCTTTGGCCGCGGAGGCGGGGCATGCCAAAAACTGGGCCGAGGCGCACTAAATCGTAAGGACACGCGCAGGTTGAGCAAATCGCCCCGTTTTTGAGGGAAAAACTTTGCTCTTTCCGCCCCGTTTTTTTGGCCTTTTTGCCCGTGAGAATGCCAAAATCCTCCTTTTTTCAGGCCGATCATGCCAATTTCCTCCTTCAAAAGCCCGCCAAAATGCCGGAAACCGTGGCGCTTGAACCGCGTAATTTCCTTAAAATGACGCCGCTATGGTTAACGCGATGGGCGTGAGATGGTCGGTGGCGTTAAGGATTGGGGAGTGGCGTTAATAAATGGAGGGTTTGAAAATGGGTGGGTCTCATCATGAGGCGCAATATAAACAGGAATGGGCTGCGCTTCCCTTATTACGCCGCCAAAAAGAGTCGAGGGTTGCGTTGAACAAAGGAAGAGGGCGGTCTTTTTTTAAGCAGGTATGCACTCGTACCTGTGGGTTCTGTCCAAGTATTCAGAATCTCTAGACCCGCTTGTTCACAGCAGTGTGAGAAGAATTCTGTCGGAAACTTGAAAGAGTTTTTCATGTGCAGTTTTTGGCCTTGTTTTAACTCAATGGGATATCCGTCCAGTGTAAATGACATATTGCGTTGCACGACGGCCATATGCGTCTTGGAAAGTTGTGCCTTCATCAGGACACGGCCGTACGACATCCTGCTCAATAAACTCAAGCCCTACACTCTCCGGCGCTTACCTAATAATAGATGTTATCGATTGTCGATGTGAGATATAGCTGTCAAGCACTCGCCCGAGTATGCAGATAAACAGGGTTCTCCATTACATGAACCCTCTTTTTCAATAAACATACATGTGTCAGAGAAGGATCAGACCATAGCTTTTCAACTCTAAAACCCGCTTGTTCGCAGCATTCCGTAAAAAAGGCTGGAGAAAACTTAAAGGAGTTCTTCATATGTAAACACTGACCTTCTTTAAGGAAGATTTCTGTTCCACCAATATTAAAAGCCATATCTTTCTGGACAAAGGCCATATGAGATAACTGGCCTGACGATAGTTGCCATTTAGCCTCATACGCAAAAGCGTCGGGATCAAAGTTACCTTTGATTGGAAGTTCAGCGGCCATACGATAAAGAGTATTCAACTGGAATAGTGCCTGCTTCGTATAGAACGCTTTAATCTTCTCTCCATTGCAGTCCCCATCGAAAGAGACAAGGAGCCGACCCCTGTTCATTGCCTGAGCGATCAACGAAAGATGTTGTGTCAATGCTTCCTTCGGCGGCGCATCACTTAATGGCGCGACGATGTTACCGATAGTGCTACCGAACATACACGTGAGTACATCGCGATCTTGTTCATCGAAATAGCATTTGTCTCCATTAAAAAAGTCATCAAGTATGGGTTTAACCTTAAACTTGGAGAGAGCTTTATTGCTCACGAGTTGTTCCAAGAAAGCCCTTGATTCATCGACACAGATATATTCGATGCTGCGGAGGGCCATCATTATCAGAAGAGTCTTCCTCCGAAACGCATTTGGCGTTCCTGTTCCCATTTCAAGAATCGGAGTTCCTTCGGGAAGAAAGTGATAAATTTCTGCGGCGACCTTTTGCAGAAGCCTTTCCTCGGAACGGAATAGATTTGTGTCGCCTGAACTTAATTCTAAGGCTTCGATTTCAGCCCATAACTTTGCGCCAGAAAGACTCTGTCCGTTCCGCATTCCTTTATGATCCACATACTGATAGGATCCCATATGAGCGCATCGGCGGCCAGTGAACAGGTCTATGCTACCTTGAAGAAAGCTCATTTGGCCCCCTTCGTTTTTTGAGGCGGAGGGTCAATCGCGTGTTCCCACGCTAAATCAAACGAATGCTTATATGCTTCTGCCAAGTTGGCCGATTTAATAAAGATAACAAGCGGTGAAGGATCGTGCGTAAAAGAGATAAGAGCCAGATTATCCCCGAACACGTAAAAGGGCGCAGGTGAAAAATACTGCTTGGGTTGCCAACGATATTGTGCATATTTCGAAGCCACAAAATTGTAGTCGCCCTCTTTAACCAGTATGCGCATCAAGATGTCATCCCGACGTTTCACAAGCTCTGCCATACGATCCATATGAACGTCGGCAAAGTCCCCTTGGTACTTCACAAACAGCCTTTCATTCACACCGCTGACACAGACTTTTCCGCCATAAGCACTAAGGTGTTCATAGACGCAATCATAAAAGCGCAAGAACCCCGGAGTACCTTCAAGCACCTCGACGTTTTGAGGTTTTAACTGCACTCCTGTGTTTGGCGTAAACTCGACTCCCGCGTCATTGAATGCACGCAATATCTTGGCTAAAGTGCTTTCGTGCGGGCGCACTTTTTCACCCTCAATTCGGCTGATGGCTTCCTTAGTAACCCCTGCCTTTTCTGCAAGAACCACTGCCTCCCAGCCCAAAAGGGCCCGCGCCGCGCGTATCTGTCTGGGTGTAATCATAAAAAAGTCATCCTAATTGATCTTAATAGCCATCATACATGATTTTTGGTTAATACAAAGATAAATCAAAAACTGCCTTTTATTGGTAGTTATATACCGATATTTGGTAGCTTATCCTCAAAACATGGTTAAAACAATGCTAATAATACATTCTGATAGACTTTTCAGATTATCTGAGATGATTTTTGTATTGCTTTCCTCTTATTAATTTTATAGCTTACCAATTATAGGGATTTTACAAAGCCATTTTTTAGGGATGAAACCAATGCAGACGCAATTTGACACCTTTATCTCCAAGCTCGGCGAACACGGCGTTCAGGCTATCCTTGAAAACTGGGAACGCTATATGGGCATCAAACGCATTGAGCCGATGCCTTTGGAGCGCCGATGGGCGATCTTCATGCGTGAGACAGCACAATCTGTCCACATGGCTGCCTAGCATAGGGAGTCGCCTTTGATGATCCTGACATCCCACCTCGCCCCAACAGCACCCGTTCCAAACGATACCGTCCCGTTGAACCGTGATGAACTGATGTCGGTGACAGCGGTTATTGCCTATGTTGCTTATAAACAAAAAATAAACGAGGCATCTGTATGCGCCATGTTAACGGCAAGGTTCGAGGTCGATGATGTTAAGGAGTTGACGGCTGCCGATTATGATGAGGCAATCCGTTTCTTGGTCGACTTGTGCTTTGACGAGGTCATAAATTAGAAACGAGCACCGCCTATGATCACCCCATCTCAATTACGCGCCGCAAGAGCTTTACTGGATTGGAGCCGCGCAAAGTGCGCGAAGCTAGTCGGGATTTCACCCGAGACGGTGAAAAACATCGAACAGGAAAAGTTTGTTCCTTCACCTGCCACTATAGAGAAAATATTGAAAACCTTCGCCAGCTTTGGCGTGGATTTCTTTACGCATCATGGTGTGGCTTTGAGAGATACGGAAGCGAAGCTGGACACGTCTAGTAAAGGCGACAGTGGAGATGATATGCAAAAAAGCGCCTAAGAATTGCCAAAGGGAAGTTCACCCGCCGCGCCGAGGCTTTCCGCAAACCGCAAAAGGTAACCGTCCGGATCGAGGACGATGAATTGGCGGGAACCCAAATAATTATCGTCGGCGCGGTACCATTTTTCTTCAATGGGAAGAAAGATCGCGGCCTTTGCTTTTTGGCATGTGGCGTAAAGCTCGTTGATGTTTGTGGTACGGATTTCCAAGTTCATGCCGCGCCCGAACGGCTTTTCAAGTGGCCCTGCGATCCAGCTTCTGTCGCTGCCGGGGACCAGTTGATCCAGCATGATCCACGCGCCTTGGCGTTCCAGCATGGCGAAGTTGTTTTCAGGGCGTTGATACGCAACCGCGAAGCCGAGAACGTCCGTGTAAAACGGCAAGCTGACAGCGATGTCCGTTATCAGCAATTCCGGAATGAGCGGCGGGAAGTCATAGGGCTTTTTCATGTCGTTTCTCCAAAAGGGGAGCGACCATACACCGAAAAGGGGCGCGGCATAGAGCCATTTGAATATGAAGAAGCGCCGTGAGGTATGGGGAAGGGCGGTTTTTCGATGATTGGGGCCAAAAAGCATAATAACGCGTCATTTCCGCGAAAGCGGGAATCTGGCAGCCCGCGTCTGCGGGCCATTTGAGTTATAGCCATTTAACCTTTCATTGAGCCAAACTGTCGCAGCGAGGGGGACACAATAAAAAAGGCTCCGCCAATCATTTGGCTTTTGAACGGCCTTCTGTTGCCTTTTTTATTGTGTCCCCATTGCTTCTCGTCGCCTGCTTGTTGATTCAATAAAAAGATAAACGGCTATAGTTTTTGCTTCCTCTCTTTCAAGGGAAGAGGGATCAGGCTTCCGCCATCTTCCTCATCTTCTTGCGCTCGTGCGGGTCGAGGTAGCGTTTGCGCAGACGGATGGATTTAGGCGTGACTTCGACCAATTCGTCGTCGCCGATGTAGGCGATGGCTTTTTCCAATGTCATGAGCATCGGCGGCGTGAGGCGGATGGCTTCGTCCTTGCCCGAGGCGCGGATGTTCGTGAGCTGTTTGTTCAGCAGAACATTCACGTCAAGATCGGTGCCCTTGGTGTGTTCGCCGATGATCATGCCTTCGTACACTTTCGCGCCGGGGACGATCATCATCGGGCCGCGTTCCTGCAGTTTCCACATGGCGTAGGCCACCGCTTCGCCCTTGCCGTTCGAAATCATCGCGCCGACGCGGCGCGTCTCGATCGGCCCTTTGTAGGGCGCGTAGCCGTGGAACAGGCGGTTCATGATGCCCGTGCCGCGCGTGTCGGACAAAAACTCGCCGTGATAGCCGATAAGGCCGCGCGAAGGCGCGAGGAAGCTTAACCTTACCTTGCCGCCGCCCGAAGGCCGCATGTCGGTGAGTTCGGCCTTGCGTTCGGAAAGCTTGTTCACCACCGTGCCGGAATAGGGCTCGTCGACGTCGATCTGGACCTCTTCCATCGGTTCCATTTTGACGCCGTTTTCCTCGCGGAAAAGAACGCGCGGGCGGCTGATCGACAGCTCAAAGCCTTCGCGGCGCATTTGTTCGATCAAAATGCCGAGTTGAAGCTCGCCGCGCCCCGCGACTTCGAAGGAATCCCTTTCCTCCGTTTCCGTGATGCGGATGGCCACGTTGCCTTCGGCTTCGCGCAACAGGCGGTCGCGGATGACGCGGCTCGTCACCTTGTCGCCTTCCGTGCCCGCGAGCGGCGAGTCGTTGATGGAGAACGTCATCGCGATTGTCGGAGGGTCGATGGGCCGCGCCTGAAGCGCTTCGGTCGCGGCGGGATCGCACAGCGTGTCGGCCACAGTCGCCTTGCCGAGTCCCGCGATGGCGACGATGTCGCCCGCTTGCGCTTCTTCGACGGGCACGCGCTCAAGGCCGCGAAACGCCAAAACCTTGGTCACGCGGCCCTGCTCGATCATTTGTCCTTCGCGATTGAGGGCCTTCATCGGCATGTTGGGCTTGACCTTGCCGCTTTGGATGCGCCCCGTGAGCAAGCGGCCAAGATAAGGGTTGGCCTCCAAAATCGTGGCCAGCACGGCGAACGGCGCGTCGGGATCGACCCTGGGCGCGCCGACATGACGCATGACGAGCTCGAAAAGCGGCGTGAGGTCTTTCGGCTCGTCGCCCATTTTCTCGACGGCCCAGCCCTGACGGCCCGAGGCGAAGAGCGTCGGAAAATCGAGTTGTTCTTCCGTGGCGTCGAGCGCGGCGAAAAGATCGAAGACTTCGTTGTGGACTTCGTCCACGCGCGCGTCGGGGCGATCGACCTTGTTGATGACGACCATGGGCCTGAGGCCGATGGCCAGAGCTTTGGAGACCACAAACTTAGTTTGCGGCAACGGGCCTTCGGCCGCGTCGACCAGCAATACCGCGCCGTCCACCATCGACAATATGCGCTCGACTTCGCCGCCGAAATCGGCGTGGCCGGGCGTGTCGACGATGTTGATGCGCGTGTCTTTCCAGACGATGGATGTGCACTTGGCCAGAATGGTGATGCCGCGCTCGCGCTCAAGGTCGTTGGAGTCCATCGCGCGTTCGGCCACCTGCTGGTTTTCGCGGAAGGCGCCCGATTGGCGCAAAAGAGCATCCACCAGCGTGGTTTTGCCGTGGTCGACATGGGCGATAATGGCGATGTTACGTAACTGCATGAGTATTGCTTTCCACTTTATCCTTTAAGTATTCGTTTCGGGATTGTTATCCGGCCAAAAAGCCCTTGAGCCCTACGGCAAGGGCATAGACCGCCAAAGGCGTCAACGCGACGGCCGTAAAGCGGTTCATCCATATCACGGTTCTTTCCGTGAAGTGGCGCCGAACCATCGCCGTGCCGCCGCTCAGCAACAGCCACCACAACGACGAACCCAAAAAGATTCCGCCGACGATGATCGCCGCTTCCCGCGAGCTTTTCATGCCGCCGAACGTCGCGATGATGGCCAGAACGCCGAACACCGTCGCGGGGTTCGTAAGCGTGATCAGAAAGCTGCTCAGCATGGCTTTGGCGATGCCGGTAACGTGAACGCCGAGCTTGGCCAGCCGTTTTTCCTCTTCCTCCTCGGGCTCGGGCTGGCGGGGCTTGTCGTGCCACGTGTGCCACGCGACGACCAGCAAGAACGCGCCGCCCGCGATGTAGATCGGCTGGGTGTGGTTCTGGATAAGCTCCAACACCGCCGCCACGCCGAACGCCGCCACCGCGCTGAAGAACGCGTCGGCGAACGCCGCGCCGAAGCCCGTGGCGAAGCCTACGGCCATGCCCTTTTGAATCGTGCGGCGGATGCACAGCAAACCCACAGGCCCCACGGGGGCCGCCACCATCAAACCAAGGACCATGCCGCGGTATAAAACGCCGATTTCTTCGAATAAACTCAGGCCCACTTTCGGGGTACTCCTTTTTGCAGGGTGCTTATGGCATTGTTGGGGGGTGCTTCGCAAGCCGCGCCTTGGGGTAAGATCAGGCACGATTCAGCATAAATTAGCTTTTCTTTTTAATGTGTTATCGTAAAGACGCGGCGGGCGGCGACGCCAATTACTTTCGTTACGGCATGAGTTTCGTTCATAGTTACGTTTGGCTCGGTTGCGCGACTCATGCGCCTGCCCTGGCGCGTCGTTCGCGGCGGGCCTTCGCCGCTTTCAAGGAATAGACGCAACCGCAATAATCCTGACGATAAAAATTTTCGCGTCTGGCGATGGCGGCGCTGCGTTCCGTGCCGCCGTCTTTGCGCCAGTTAACATCCCAAAAGCGTAGATCGCCGTAACGCGCCGCCGCCCGAAGGCCGCATGCGTTCACTTGGTCAAGATCTTTCCAGCGCGAGATGCCAAGGCTTGTCGCCAGCGTATCAAAGCCGTTTTCATGCGCATAAAGCGCAGCGCGTTCGAGGCGCATGGAAAAGCATTGCGTGCAGCGTTTGCCGCGCTCAGGCTCGTCTTCTAGGCCTTTGACGCGGGCCATCCAGTTTTCGTTGTCGTAATCGGCGTCGATGAACGGCACGCCCAGTTTATCGGCGAAGCGCTTATTATGCTCTTTGCGCTTTTCGTATTCCTCGCGGGGATAGATGTTGGGATTGTAGAAATAGACGGCGAATTCCGCGCCGGCCTCATGCAACGACTCGATGATGCCGCCCGAACACGGCGCACAGCAGCAATGGAGCAGGAGTTTGCCTGCGCCCGGGATGGCCTTGTTTTCAGTCACGCGCGTCATGCGCGTTTATACCAAGCCCCATAGAGTCTTGGCTACCCTTCTTCCTGGTTAACGCCGTGAACCTGCGCGCGCATTTGAGCCAACAGGACGTCGATTTTGCCGCCGCTGCGGGAAAGGATCGAGGCGTATTCCTCGCGTTTCGTTATGCTTTGGCTGACGCCCTCAATGACGACATCGACAATGGCGAACGCGCCGTCCTTGTTTCGAATGCGCCACTCCACCTTTGTGGGCTGCGATCTGTCAGGGTGCATGATCTGGCTCATGACGATATAATTCGTGTCGCTTTCGCGCCTCGTGCTGATGATGAGCGATTTTCTTCCCTTTTGGTTGGCCAGGCGGTCGGCGTACATTTTCACGACCGTGTCTTCAAAAAGCTTGAGATATTCCTGCTGTTGCTCCGGCGTGGCCGCGTTCCATTCCCGTCCCAAAGCGAAACGCGCGATGGTCGGCAGATCGAAGTACTTGCGCAAAATGGCGCGGAATTTTTCCTTTTGCTGATCCAGCGTCAGGGTTTCATCGTTGATGACGTCGAGCGTTTCCTTGCCCATGTTCTGGACGAAGGATCCCTCCGGCGTTTGAATGGCCTGCATTGACCGGTTTGTTAACGCCTCTCCCGGCGTAACCGCCCTGGCCGGCGTTAAAGCGCCAACAAGACAAACAAGAATAAACCCCCAAACGAAGACTCGCAGAGCCTGACGCATGGCCGCCTCCCTGTTTTGTAATGAAGCAACGCGGAACAGCTTGTCATCATATCACAATGCCCCGCAATTTTGCCGGGATTATGGCGTTAATTATTGCGCCGATTTCTTAACGGCAACAACCGCGTTCAAGCCACCGAACGCGAAGGAGTTATTCAACGCGACGTTGATCGGCATGGCCCGCGCCGCGTTCGGAACATAATCCAGATCGCATTCGGGGTCAGGGCCGAGGTAATTGATCGTCGGCGGCGCTTTGTCTTCCTTCAACGCCAAAACCGTCGCCAGCATTTCAAGCGCGCCTGCTGCACCAAGAGCGTGACCAAACATGGATTTGCTGGAAGAAATCGCCAGCCTTTTCGCCTTGTCGCCGAACACCTGTTTGATCACCGCCGTTTCGGTGAGATCGTTAATGCGCGTGCCGGTGCCGTGCGCGTTGATGTAATCGACATCTTCCGGTTTGAGACCGGAATCCTTAAGCGCGTTTATGACCGCGCGCGCCGCGCCGTTTACGTCGGGCGTCGTTAAGTCTTTGGCGTCGGAACTCATGCCGAAGCCGAGAAACTCGCCATAGATTTTCGCGCCGCGCGCCTGCGCAGATTCCAGCGTTTCCAGCACGAACATCGCCGCGCCTTCGCCGATCACCATGCCTGCGCGATTGATCGAGAACGGTCGGCATATGTCAGGAGCCATCACGCGCAACGCTTCCCAGCCCTTGAGCGTGCCGAACGTCAGGCACGATTCCGCGCCGCCCGTCATCGCCATGTCGAACAGGCCCGAGCGCAGCATGTGCAGCGTAACGCCCATTGCGTGAATGGCCGAGGCGCACGCGCTGGCGACCGTGAAGCCCGGCCCTTGAATTCCCAGAGCCATGCTGATCTGGCTCGATCCGGCGTTGGCCATCAGGCGCGGAATGGTGAACGGATGCACGCGCGGCGGGCCGTTGCCGAGCAGCTTCATATAGGATTCTTCCAGCGTGTTTTGGCCGCCCACGCCCGTGCCCGTAATCACCGCCGTGCGTTCCGCCATTTCAGGCGTCAGCGTCAGGCCGGAGTCCTTCATCGCCTGCATGGCCGCCGCGACGGAAAGCTGCGAAAAACGGTCAAGCAACGACGCCTTTTTCGCGTCCATGTATTCCGTGATGTCGAAGTTTTTCACGGGCGCGGCGGGGAATTGAACGTCGCTTCCGCGATACGAAAACGTCGCGCTCTCGATGCCGCACACGCCGTTGAACAGGTTGTCCTTGAACGAAGCGACATCAAGACCGATGGGGCTGACGACGCCAAGACCCGTGATGACAATGCGGCGCGAATGATTCATTATGAAACTGTTCTCTTAATGCGCGTTACGCGCTTTTCTTGGCCGCGAGCTGTTTCTCCACAGCCGCGATGACATCACCCAACGTTTGAAACTCGTTAGCGTTGACGTTGGCGTTGAACGGCATTTCGATGCCCAGTTTGTCTTCAAGGGCGAAGATCACCTCGACCATGTCGAGTGAGCTGATCTCCAGATCGCTGAGCTTGGCTTCGGGCACAAGTTTGCCCCGGTCCACCATGGCCTTTTCAGCAACAATATCCAGAATGTCGTCAATTTGGGACATCGTGTTTCCCCTTGATGTTACTAAAGAATAGCCTAATCGTTCTTGCCGCCACGCTCAAGGGCATCAAGCCGTCCAGCCAGCGATTCGACCTTTTTAACCAAGCCCTTAGAACGCCCCAAAAACAGCTGTTCTTCAAGAGCTTTATCCCTCGGCTTTGCCGGAACGCCGCCAACAATGGTTTTCGGCGGAACGTTACTGGCGATCCCGCTCATGCCCATGGCGATGGCGTCGTCGCCGATTTTTACGTGGTCCGCGACCCCGACGGCTCCGCCCAGAACCACGCGATCGCCGATCTGGACGCTGCCCGCGATTCCGACCCGTCCGCAGAGCATGCAATTCTCGCCGATGACGACGTTGTGCCCGATCTGAACCTGATTGTCGATTTTCGTGCCGTTGCCGATACGCGTTGCCGCCACCGTGCCACGGTCGATGGAGGTGTTCGCGCCAATTTCTACATCGTCACCGAGGACAACCGTGCCTAACGAGGCGATACGTACAAGCTGAACGTTCGTTGCCTCGATCGCACCAGTGGCTTTAGCCGCTTCGACGCTACCGATTTCAGGTGTTACGAAGCTGAATCCGTCTGCGCCGATGGACGCGTTGAAATGAATGATGCAGCGCGCGCCGATCTTCACGCGCGCGCCGATCTTCACGCCCGCATGGATGAGCGCGTCGTCGCCTATTTCTGTGCTGGGGCCAATGTATACATGCGGGTGGATCACCGCGTTCGCTCCAATGACTGCATTTGCGCCGATATAAACCATGGGCCCGATGGCGACGTTGTCGGCAAGCTTGGCGCCTTTTTCGACGATAGCCGTCGGATGAATGCCTACCGGAACGTGAACCTGCTGTTCAAACATTTTTGTCAGGGTCGCCATCGCCATACGCGGACGGCGCACGACGATGAGCGCGGCGAAGTTTTTGGCGTCGACAGCCTTTTCGTCCGCGATCACGGCGGCCTTGGCGGCGCTGTTCGCCAAAAGCGGCGACAAAGCCTTGTCCATCGCGAGCGCCAAATCGCGCGCGCCGCGAACGTCCGCAGGATGGGCCATGCGGTCGATTTCATACGCGCCATCGCCGATCAATTTGCCGTCGAGCGCTTCGGCGAGCGTTTTCATGGAATAACTTTTCTTCATGTCAGTGGTTTAGCCGCTTTATGCGAGGAAAAACAGGGTCTTTGTGCTTGTCTTGCCTTGCGTGACCCGGAAGGGTACTTTACCCGCCATTATGTTGAAAACAAGCCGCCTTTTCCAAAACGCCGAGACTTTTCCGGATCGGGGGCCTCGCGTGCGCGCGGGTTTTCTTTTCGCTTTTTGCTGCCTTTTAGCCCTTCCCGTTTTTTCGTCTCCTGCGTTAAGCGCCGCGCCGAAACCCCAAAAAGCCGAAACACCTATGGCGCGTCCCGTGTTCGAAAAAGACGGAAAATTCGGCTTTTGTCTCGCCGAGAAGATTTATGCCGACGGACGCAACCTGACGTTCGCATATGCCCCATCGGACAAAATCAACATCGGCCTTATGATACCGAACGCCGGCTTTGCCATGAACCGCCAATACGACTTGTCGCTTTCCCTTGCGCAAGAGCGCGCCGCCGAGTCCAAGCCTTATGAACGCGCGATCCGCGCCGTGGCTATCGACGCGAACTCTATCGTTCTTCAAATGGGCAACAACGCCGCGTTCGCGCAGGCTTTGACGAATGCTTCACAATTAAGCGTCGAAGCCGCTGGAAAGAGGCTTGATTATGCCTTGCCCCCCATGAAAAGCCTTTTGAATGATCTGAAAGCGTGCATCGGGGAAAACCGCAATAAAAAAAGCCAAGCAGTGGCTGACGCCGAACAAGCCATGCCGGAAACGTTGAAAGCTCTTTTGATCGAGTCCGGCTTGACGAATTTCAAGCCGATGAGGATGGACGATATACCCGCCGACCGTCGGCCCGCCGATTTCGTCTGGCAAACCGGCGCGCTCATCGGCGGCGTGCGTGAACGCCTTGCGCCAACGGATAAGAATTTTAACGAAATGATCGGCCTTTACGTGGACGGCCTGAAAAAGAAATGTACGGGCGCGTTCAACGCTGAACTGGGGCGGGAAGAAAAAGCTGGCGGCCTGAGAATTCGCAAGGCCGACGTCCAGTGCCAAATGAAAGCCGCCCGCGCCGCCGAAAAAGAAAAAAAAGTCGCCGGCGCGATCTTGTTTTACATGACGGCTTCACGGCGCTTTACCATCTTTACGCATGAGGGAGACGCCTCGAACCAAACCGAAGCCGCGGCCATACGCGATGCGATTCACAAGACGATTACGCAATTGGCCAAGGATTCCGGCAGCAAGCCCTAGCGCCGACAAAAACCATCCGGAACATGCGGCTATAAGGTTTTTTAGCGGCTAATCGTTTCTAATAAGCGGCCGCCAAAGGCAGTCTTTTCTTGTTGTCGCGGTATGTTCTAATATTTTCGTTATTATTCAAAGCGTTGCGGTGATTGTTCGCGGCCTGGTCCTAAATCCTCCTATTTTAGGAAAAATTAAGAGAGCCAGGCCTATGATAATGAAGGAATTCAACGAACTTACCCCCTGCTGGGTCTTAAACACGCAAAGAAGGAAAACAGCCGTTGCCAAAAACGGTAAATTCAGCATGACAGAACAGATTCCTTCTTCACTTGCCGATATTGTCGCCGCTTCCGGCCATATTGCGTACAGCTGGGATCTCCAGAAGGACGAGCTTGTCTGGATGGGGCCTTGGCAAAAGCTGTTCGGGGAGGGCGTTCAGCCGCCCAACAACGCCGAAACTCTTGCCCGGAGCGTATTGCCGGACGATCATTATCTCGTTTTTAACGATAGCGCGGCGGCTTTCGATCGCGAGTATCGGCTGCGTCACGCCGATGGCCGCGTGATTTGGGTTTCCGAACGCGGCACGACGGAATACGACAACGGCCGCCCCGTGCGGCAGTGCGGCTTGTTGCGAGCGATCGACGGGCCGCAGCAACGGTTGTTCCCGATGGCCTCCGCCTCCAATGAACGCGATCACCTGACGGGGCGCTTGAACCGCGCCGGCTTGCTAGGGCAATTGAACCGCTTTCTGCAAGACTCCAAGGACATTCGGCAAAACAGCGCCTATTTCGTCGTCGGCATCGACAACATGGCTTTCGTGAACGAAGCCGTCGGCACCAAGCCCGCCGACACGATTTTGTGCAGCGTCGCCGACCGTTTGAGCAATCTTAGCCCCATCAAGTCCATCGTAGGCCGCAGCGGCGGCGACACGTTCGGCATTATCTTGCCCGGCCAGGCGCACGAGGCGGAACAGCTCACGGACCGAATTCTTCAAAGCTTCCGCGACCGGCCGGTCATTACGGCGGCCGCCTCGATTCACATCACCGTGTCGATCGGCTATATGCTTATAGGCGATTCCAAACTGGACGCGCGCGAAATCATGATCCGCACCGAACAAGCGTTGCGCGAAGCCCGCCAACGCGGCCGCAACCAGTTCGTCAAATATCAGGAATCCCCGGTGCGTTCGCAAGAAAACCGCAACGTTCTCGAAATCGCGGATCGCGTGAAGCAAGCCCTCAAGTTCGACCGGCTCAAGCTGGCGTTTCAGCCGATCATCGAAACCGAAACCAATCAGGTCTTGTTCTACGAAGCCTTGGCGCGCCTTTTCCGCGACGATGGCCGCATGATGCCGGCGGCGGAGTTCATTCCCATCGTCGAGCAACAAGGCCTTGCGCCCGAGCTTGACCGGCATGTCCTCAGCCTCGCGGTAAAGGAGCTTGAAGGACACAAGGATTTGCGCCTTGCCGTCAATATTTCCGGCATTACGGCCGCGTTGCCGGACTGGCCCGATTATATGCGCAAGGTTCTGGAACCCCGGCCCGACGTAGCCAAACGGCTCATCGTGGAAATTACGGAGACGGCCGCCATCATGGACGTGGCGGAAACGAAACGCCTGGTGGAATCCCTCAAGACGCTGGGCAGCCAGATCGCTTTGGACGATTTCGGCGCGGGATCGACATCGATCCGTCATCTGCGCACGCTGTCTTTGTCTATCATGAAAATCGACCGCGAATTGCTCTTGAACCTGATCGGCAACAGCGAGCAACAGCATCTTGTGCGCATGTTGATCCAGATCGCGCGAGGGCTTGGCCTTAAAACAGTCGCGGAAGGCGTCGAAACCGAAGACGTCGCGCAATGGCTGCGGCAGGAAAAGGTCGATATGATGCAGGGTTATTATTTCGGACGGCCTTCGCTTGACCGTCCGTGGCTTGACCTGAAGGGCGCGGAAGCGCCCGAAGGCAAAACCCAAGGCCTGTTTGCTGGAACGGCTTTGACTCCCGCCCAGATACACATCGGCTCGTTCATGCACGTGTAAAGCGTTTTCCGTTATGGGTAACGCATAACAAACGAACTTTCCCTTTCTTCCTCCGCACGAAAACCCAGACGTTCGTAAAGTCTTTTGGCGGGATTGCCCTTCAGTACGCGAAGCGTTACCGAAGCGCCGATGCTTTCCGCGTCATCCAGAATTTGCCGGATGATTTCTTCGCCTATGCCCTTGCGCTGATATTCCGGCAAGATTTGTATTTGGAGCAGCTTCCACGGAGTTCTTGCGCCATCCATCTTTAGAAGGCCTATATCCTCGCCGTTCAACACGATGATTTGCGCGCAATCGTATTTGTCTTTGACGCGTTGAAGCTGTTTTTCTTCGTCATATATATTCTGGGAACGTTCGACATGCTCACGCATCGTGGCTTCCCTGAGGGCAACCAGAAAAGGCAAATCCTGAACGGTCGCCTTTCTGAAGAGCAGATTTTGCATTGTTGGGCTCAACTACTGGGCGGTTTGGCTACGAACGCTTTCTTTGTGCCGGGATCGAAACCGGCGGCTACATAAAAGCGCTCGATTTCTTCGTCTTTCCGGCCCGTTGAAAGCATCACTTTATAACAATTTTTCGACCACGCGCACTTCAACGCGTATTTCAAGAGTCTGCCGCCATAGCCTAGCTTTCTATAGCTTGTGTGCGTCACGACGTTTTCCATAACTCCATACGGCCTGCATCCGCGCGAAAGGTTCGGAATGATGGAAAGAACGCAACTGCATACCAATACGCCGTTTATAAATCCGCCGAAACATAAACACATGTCACTGGAAACGATTTGCTTCCAAATCTCTTCGATCTGCTCCATGGGCGGCAAAGGATCGTCAGTTTTATGCAAATGTTTGTAGAGTTCGAGAAGCGATGGCAGTTCCTGATGACTTAGCCGCCTTATTTCCACGGTTTGCTCCTCTTACAAGGTTTTCCTATCATATAGCCATTTAACCTTTCATTGAGCCAAACTGCCGCAGCGAGGGGGACACAATAAAAAAGGCAACAGAAGGCCGTTCAAAAAAAGCCAAATGATTGGC
>CAZVCG010000016.1:0-47245 GCA_964626265.1 uncultured Rhodospirillaceae bacterium
AGTCTGCTTAATCTCAACCGTCTACTGGTGGCTTAATTGAGTCTGGACCCTAGGACTCGCGCATGATATAAGCACACTTCCCCTGAATGCTGAATGCTGACCCCTGATTACTCGGCCCTTCCGCCAAGCCCTTCGTTGAGCTTGTCGGCCGTTTGCTTGATCATGACGGCCAGATCGTCAGGCAGCTTGTAGCTCATCACGTCGATATCTTCCATCGTCTCGCCCGGACGCGTCACGACGCCGATGTCGAGGCCCGTCGGCACGCCTCCGGCGCGCGCCGCCGCCCTGGCCCCGGCCGCCGAAACGCCGCCGGATTCCAGTTCCATGATCGCGAACTCGTCGCCTTCATGCGGTATCGGGCCACCGATGCGCATCGTGGTCTCATAATCAGTCTCGCCGTTCGCGGAAGCATCGGGTTTCGGCTGAGCGGCGTAACCATTACCCTCCGGTTCCTGGCGAGCGGCAGGAGCGACCGCTTTCTTGGGCATCTTGGCGACTTCGTCCTTCATGCCCGCAATCGCAATGGCTGCGGCTTCCAAAGGATCGTGGCCAGCCTTCTGGGCCGCCGCCATGTTCTTGGCTAACAAGGTAATTTCAGGCGATACCGCCACAGGCGCCGCGCCGGCCGCCGACCAGTTAGGATCCTTGAGGCGCGAGGCCATTTCGTTCATCGCGCGTTCACGCGCCGCCGTAACCGTCGTGCTGGCCGGAACCGGCAGGAAGCGATGAACACGCAACGCCCGCACCTTGTCGGGAACGGCGTGGTACAGTTGGCACCGATAGGCGAAATCCGCAAAGATGATGTGCGCCTCGCCTTCGCGTTGGCCGCGCAAATGATCGTACGCCACGCGTTTACGCAGCGTCAGGCCGCTCGCCGCACGGTTGTCGTAGAACGCCATCGGCATGAACAAGCTGGAAATCGTGTTCGTCGGCGCCGTAGTGCCCGTTGATTCGTTGACCCACACGTCGCCGCCGTGGTCTTCGAGGAACTTTTTCGTTGCCGTCGGGTCTTCGATCTTGCCGAAGATTTTCAGGTTACAGTTGCCGAGGATGGATTGCGCCTCTTGCTTGACGCGCTTTTCCATCGAGGGAATATCCTGCGCCGCGAACACGAGCGAGAAGCCGAGCGAGCGGGCCTGGGCGGCCATGACCGCCATGCCTTGCGCCGTATAGTAACCGACTTCGTCGAACACGGTCATGAACGACGAGCTGGAGCGCGTTTGCTTGCTGCCGATGGCGTTTTCCCAGCTGCCTTCGACCGTGTTGCCGAGCGTGGCCCCCATCATGCCCTTGAGGCTGGCGGCGATGATCTTGCCGAGGTTGGCCGCTTCGTCGCCCGACTTTTCGAGTGCGGGGATGAGAGCTACAAGGATACGGCGGTTGAGCACGACATCGAGCACATCGATGTCGGCAAGTTGTACCTTGAAGATATACCCATATTCGTCCGCCAGCGATTGCAGCGAGCGAGTAAACTGCATCGAGAGGTAGCCGTGCTGCTGACGCGCGACTTGCAGGTCGTACATCGGCTGGTCGGGCGACGGCGGCCGTTCGTTGCCGTCGTCGTCGAACGCCGCGTCGACGTAACCAGGCAACGTGTTGAGGTAGCCTTGCAGACCGCGAATAATGCGTTCAGGCAAATTTGGATCGCGGGACAGACGAATAATCGCGGGTAACTCTATGTAATCGCGCACAACTCCGATGTCGAGCAACAGGCCTTGCTTGTCGCGCTTCCACGTCAACGCGGGCATGAGCGCGAACATCAAGGCGACGGCGCGCTCTTTCCACATAGCGTTATCGCCGCCCGCATCAGGCATGAGGCTGACGATCATGTTCGATAGGTAGGAAGCCGAACCGTTCGAGAACGGATTCATCGTGTTCGACGTAGCCGCCTCGTCCGAGTTGGCCGTCATATAGTTGAGAACCAAAAGGTCGTCATCGCGCCCAAACCGGCGGGCTAACGCGAACAATGCGGCCCATAAATCGGTATCGGCCTTTCCGTCCACATAGACGAAACCGGATCCCCAGCACAAAGCGTTTGCGACGATGGACTTCAAGCCTTCCGTCTTACCGGCGCCGGTCGTGCCGAGATAAAGGATATGTGTACGCGCATCGACGTTCGTAAACCAAAGCTCCTGATTCAACGCGGGTTCATCGGGGTCGCAAACATTGCCGATGTAAAGAATGCCGTCTGACTTGCCGGCCCCACCCTTGCCCGGAATCTGGTTTTTCGGATCCGGTAAGTTGGCGTACTTCGGAAACTTGAAAGGCAAGGAGAAAGTGCGCTTATTGAGCCAACGGTAATACATCCAAACAAGCAAAATGCCGAGATCCGCGTAGGTGGCGTAAACAGAAGAAAAAGCGAAGCCAATTGCCAAAACAATGGCGATAGAACCGAAGACATTCGTTTGCCCAAAAAAATCCGCAACCCGCACCGAGGCCGGGCGCGTATCGCGCAACATCGAACGCTGCGCGATTTGGTGTTTAGGCATAATAATAGGCATAGGCCGACTCCGCTTTATGAGCAGTTCTGGCTTTCCCCGTTAACCGGAGATAAGCGAGCTATTACTATTGGCTGGAAAGCCATCCGCGCCGGCCGAACATTGGCAATACGCGGAATATTTTATAACGGGCGATTTTAGCCTGTTTCCGGACAAAAGTCTTTAATATCTTCGTTATATTTTGGTTAATAAACGCCTGATTTCAAGGGCCAAAAGGGCCAAACAAGCTTTTAGCGCCCACCCAGCACGTCATCAGCCGACATCGGGACGCCGGGACGTAGCGTTTTGGGCTGCTGGACGGCCGGATCGCCGGATTGAATCTGGCTCGCGCGACTTTCTTCCCGGTATGACTGCCATTTCGAATAAAGGCCTGACCCGATGATAAAAGCCAACAACGCAACAATAACAAAGGCCACAAAACGGCCAAAGCTAAACTTATGGCCATAGGGACGCTTCATGAGCGTTTTTTGGATCGCAGCGTACGCGTCAGCCGCCTCTTCGCGGTTGTCAAAATGGGCAACAGGCGTGAACTCGCTCTTATGCTCGACGATGCCTAAAGCCCAGTCTTCCCCGCTTCCGCGCATGGAAAGCGTAAAAGAAGGCATCTTTTCAAGATCAAGATGCCAGACAAGCGGAGGTACACTGTTTTCAAACTCAACGACAAGGCAGTAATTCGGGTCGCGCCTGACAAGCCTTGCGTTGATGTCGCTCTTTTTCATGGTCAATGATAACATTTTTACCTCATCGCTACATGTCATACGCACTTGCGTACGCGTTTGTTATAACGCATCTTTGACCAAAGCGATCAAAAAAGTTTTGGGATCCTGATAGAATCAGACGGCTTTAGACTCTTCGCGCGGCGGTATCTGTACATTACGGCCCGCAAGATACTGGTTGATCGTCACAATCGCGGTATCGATGCGAGGAATAGGCAATGGTTTGCCAGCGGCTTCTTCAGCCATGTAATGCGCCAAAGCGCCAGCGCCTTCCGTGTGGAAAGAACGCCGCCCCAAATTATTAAGGGGATACCACAACGCGCGATCAACGCCCCGCAACCACAGGAAATAAGCCGGAGCCAGCACGCCACCCATGGCTCTCGCCCAGCGAAGAACGCCTAGCATGGCGGTTGTCCTGTAAGCATAACGGTTGGCGACTTTAAGCGCCTCGCCACCGATATTCGGATCGTTCGCGATTTTTTTGACTTCGGCCGCAACCTCATGGGTGATTCTGAAACCGCTCTCGGGCGTCCAGCATAAAGCCAGTTTGCCGAGCAATTCCTCGCTTTCGTTTCTTTTCTGCACGCCCATCAGGGCAAAAGCGGCGAAAAGCGCAAGAACATAGGGCGGAAGGTTTTTTATGCCGCTCCATCGCGGGCCAAGCTGCAGCAATAACGCTCGGCGCACCATTTCCCGCTCTGGAATGCCGTTCACCACGGGAATTCTGTGGTATGAAATCCATTCTTCCGGCGACAGCGCTTCGGCGAACAACGGCAGCTTGTCCGTGATCGTCTCGCCAGGAGCGCGCGCGCTGTGCTTGGACGGGTTAAACTTGACGATGGGCGTAATGACTGGCCACATCTTGGATTGTATTTTAATCAGGCTTTCGAGAGTGTGCCGCGTTCTGAATTTGTTACGCGGCGAAAAATACATCATGTAGATCCCCAGGCCGCCGCATATGAGAACGGCGATCCACCGGATGTACTGCTTCGTAATCGTCGTTACGTAGCTCAGGCTTGAGGGCGAAACGTTGTAGTATTTCAAGGCTTCAGCCGGGGGCAGCCGCCGCAAGCCTTCGGCCCCATAGCATTCGATCGCGGCCGCGTATACATTAGTCGTTGGAACGTTATTGCCGACCGGAGCTATCCGGAGCCACTTCAGGCAGGCCCTCGCGTCACTATCGAACAGCGAAATGATATACATTTCGGCCAACCGGACATAACGCACGAATTGCATCATTTCGTTGCCGAAAAACCGCCAGACGAGCCAAACCAGAACGGCAAGGATCGCTATCAAAAACAACAGATGCCAAGCTGGATCTTCGTCGTGACCGGCCGCCATGTTAAAACCCGCAATTCGTTAATAAGTATGAATACAAAACAAGGGGATATTGGTCAAACAAACCCGTTTTCGCAACACTTTTCATTGTTCACCTTGTTTATTTAATCTGTTGGGAGCGTGCATACGCTATGAGTTCTTCCACCAATTCGTTAATAACGACGCTGGTCGCGCCGGACTCGATTTCGCCCCTTTCCGTGCGCAAAACCACGCGACGGCGGATCTCCTGCCGCGCCGAACCGCCGGGGAAGAACTGGGCCAGGATTTGCCGCGCATGGGGCGCGCCAAGCGCTACGTATAATCTGCCCCGAACCTCGACGTCCTCGCCAGATGTCGACAAAGCCCACAGCTCCACAGGGCCAAGCGTGTTAACCAAATGCTGCTCATAGCGGCCTTCGTTCGTGCTGAGCAGCAACAGCACCGGCGCGCCGCTGGGCCGGGGTCCCGTAAGGCGGTAGCGCATGACCCATCTGGCCGTATCCGACAGGCCGAAACGTTCCGCCGTATCGTTAACGGCGCGCTCTGAAACGGCCGTGCCGCAAACCCAAACGCCCGTGGCGAGGTCAACCATATCCGTGCTGAAATCGTCCAGCAACTGCGAGGCGAGAACGATTTGCACGCCCCATTTGCGTCCTTCGCGAACGTCCCGGACGACCTGCGCGCGAACGGCCGTGGTTTTGCTGGTTCGGTGAAACTCGTCGAAGCAGAGCCTCTTCGGGCTTTCGCGGATGTCGCGCAGCCGCGCTTCATGGTGCGCGCGATATTTCTCCGGTATAGCGCGCAAAGCGTCTGGCCCCATCCACCATGAACGGATCAACGCATGGCGCGCAAGCATGTACATGATCGCCGTCTGGCGGTCGGCGATGTCGTCGCCTTGTGGCGCGACGTCTTGAAGATCGACGGCGGCGACGCGAGCGCTACCGATGTCGAAATGCGTGACGGACGCCAAAATAGGAAATTCGCGAACCGACGACGCGATCATGCGCTCAAAAGCGTGAATGACGGATTCCGCCGACGCGCCGATGGAGGTTTCTTCCAAGAGCGCGCGGATTTGCGGTCGCCGCGCCGCTGTGACGGCATCGACAAGAGTCGGCACCGCATGACGTTGCGCCAACATGCATTCGTGAATGGCGCCATGTTCGAAAAGCGCGTCAACGACATCCCACCAATACGGATCAACTGGAAGATGGATGTCGTAGCGCCTCAGCGCCTCGTCAACCTCAAATTCGACATGCGGAAGATAAGGTCGCGGCTCGGTATTGGCGCCGCTGTCGTCACGCCAACGGTACATTTCATCGACGCACAGGCCGACAAGCTGCGTCATGCCTTCATACGGCGCGCTCTGGCCCGGCGACGTGCAAAGAAGCGTCAACAGTTCGGTCAGGTATGCGCGTTCTTCGGGGAGCGGGTGACGGCATCCCAATTGCGTATCAAAGGGATTGACCGCGTATTCCGGCGTCATGCGCAACTTGAAGTGCATAGCCTCGTAGCGGCGGTCGATCGGCAAAGCGTCACGAACAAGAGAAATCAAGCCGGACGACGAAGGACCGATGTCCAAAATGGCGATGTAAGGCAGCTTGCTGTTGCCCGCCATCAAAACTGTCCCCAGATTGAGGGCGTTCATCAAAACCGATTTACCGGCGCCGGGCTGCGCGAAAATAAGATCGAACCACGTTGTGGTTAGCGTACTGCCCATTTGATAGGGCCACATGCGTCCATCCGCAGTACGGAATAACACGGGGCCTTCCTCGAACGGGGACGATGCGCGCTGCCAAGGCAGCAGCTTGACGACATCGCGGAACGGAGCGACGGCGGCGGGCGCGGTCGACGCGCACGCGATCCCCAAAGCCGAAGACATAACGCACGCCAACGGATCGCCCCCCGCGGACGACGCTTGACAATAGCCCCAGGCTTCAAGGGCTTGTGTCAAGGCGGCTTGACGGTTCTCAATGAGCTTTCTCTCCCCGGCAGGCGCATGGGTGGCCAGAGATATGCGCAGCTTGACGACCGGCTCGCTTTGCGACAACAGCGCAAGTGCCTTGAGGGATTCGCGGATTTGCCGGTTAACTTCGTTGCTGAAACCCAAAACCGCGGATGTGAACGAGCGGAAAGCCGTCCCCGCGGCACCGCCGCTTTCCACGAGATACGATACGCGGAAAGGAACGTCGCTGTCGATCAGGCGGGCCAGCAACTGAGGAAACGGCGCGGGATCCGCCGGACCAAGCGTCATATCGACGGACGACCAATAGAGATCGCCGATACGGACAATCGTAGGAGAAATAATTTCCGCATCTCCGGTACATAGCTGCCTGCGAATCGGGGGCCATAATATATCGGAAAGGTCGTGTTTTTTGCTTGGCACGCGCGGAGGAATAGGATCGCCCGGCACGTTCGCGCGCCACTCTTCATGAGCAAGCAAAGGATAAATACTGCCACGTATTGCGTTAAGCGCCTCGTGGACATTAGAAAGCTTGGCTTTTATGGCAATTTCTTCCAGAGCCGCCAGAACACCTGAAACGTAGCTTTTGTGGCGAACCCGCAAAGGCTCCAGCGCCGCCATGGGGTACTGAGAATCCGCAGCGACGACCCATTTTTGATCGGCCCGCTGACGCTGGGCCGCTTGCATTTCGCTTTTGTTGATCGCCGAAGGGCGCGTCCAAAGCACGAAATAAATATCTTCATGCGCCAAGAAACGAGTCAAATGTCTCCGGCGTTCGTTGAGCAGGTCTTCGAGGTTAAGCTCCAGCGCCTGGGCGGCGTTGCGATTGGATTTCATGCTCTTGTCTATGTCACGACCAATGAGCCAAGGATCGCGCGCAAAATAGATCTGCATGGCATAACCGGGACGGTCGAAACGAGCGCCAAGCTTCATGGTCGCTTGCTCGACGATCCAGCGGTATTCCGCGTCGCCGATGATCTGCCGCGAGCCGAGAATTTTTACGAAAGAAAGAAGCGAGCCATCGCCCGCGACGAGAGTATTCGCGTCGTCGGCCGTTTCGAGACGGATGAACGACTCGATCGGCTGCCGGACGGCGAGCATAATCGAGGCGATAAGTTCATCCACAGGACCAAGCATGATGTTTATCCAGATGACACCGAAACAAGTTCCTCCGGAAAAGGACTTCCCGGAAGCCGACTCAAGGACTGCCCGAACCTCGGCTGATAAAATTCCGGAGCAAACCGGATTCGCCCGACCAGAGGATCGCCGTTTCAGCTATAACTGTTTTTTTATGAACAATTAACTAATAATTGAACCGGATGCCCATGCCTATTGATGCGTGGGTGAAAAAAGTCTCGCCGTCCTTAAAAAACAAGGAAAATAGGGATTTACCGCCGCTGTGGCGTTCGCTTTATTTGCGCGATTCAATGGCTGGCTAATTTATGCTGCTGGTTTTGGCTTTAACCGAATCGAATAAAGCCGTCCAAGAATCGACAGGCAGCTTCCCAAACGGTCCCTCGCCCGAACGCCAGTAATTGACCATGTCGGCAAACTGGTTCACGTCACCGTGACGCGTCCGGACGATCATCCGGTCAAGGGGCAGCAAACGTATCCCCTCCAATTTCGTTTTACGCGATTCATATTCGGCATCGGAGAGCGATTCATACAATACTGTGGCCAACAGAAGCGGATCGTCGCTCCCGAGCCTCTTTTTAGCTTCGGTGCGGCGCGCCATCAGCGCGTCGTAGACCTGGCGCGCCACAGCGGCCAAGGAATGGTTTTCCTCGCGCACGACATAGATCGCGCGCATGACGTGGTTGAGTTCAGATTGCGATAGCTCAGGCAGCCAGATGAGAACGCCTGCCCCCGCAAGCCCCGTCTTTTCAAGCGTAAGGCTTTCCTCACAGAACAGGCAGACCGTGATGAAATCCTCATCGGCTCCTATATCCTGACCTGCGGGGATCACCTTCTGGAAACGTCCGGCATGAAAGCCGCAGCAGCGGCAGGTATAATCATCCCGCCACAGCGCTTTTTCCATCATCGCTTTGAGCTTTGAACGGTTCTTGTAAACCGCTCCCTCGGCCTCCGGTTTTCGCCGGACGCCGAGGGAAATGGGGAGTAAAGTCACTTCGTTACTTTATATTATCAAGTTTAGGTGATCGGCGGCATATCGACGCCCTGAATCTCCTGATTGATATGAAGGGTCTCAAAGGCCGTGCCGACGACAACCGGCAACGCGGCCACTGCGCCGCCAGCCAGCAAACGGGCGATGCCCGGAGCCAGTTTTTCCGAAGCCGGATTCTCGGCGTGGGCCTTCAGCTTCAATGCGCCGCTGATGCCCAAGACCGCGCCGGCCGTAAACGCGACAGCGTTCACAAGCGGCGGAACGTTAGCGACCTCGAACACCCGCAAGTCCTGAAACGATTCGCCGATCGAACCCTGCGCGAACGACAGTTCGGGAAACGCTACGGCGACGATCGCCGCCATGACGCCCCAATTGAAAATGCTGTTTATAAACTTCTCTTTTAACATCGCAATCTCCTTCATATGCGTTTACTGTCTATCCGGGAACGGCGTTAAATGTCTTGAACTCGAGGTCGCTGCCGATGTGCAGCGTTTCGAATGCCGTGCCCACCAACACCGGAAGAGCGGCAACGGCGCCGCCAGCCAGCAAACGGGCGATGCCCGGAGCCAGTTTTTCCGAAGCCGGATTCTCGGCGTGGGCCTTCAGCTTCAATGCGCCGCTGATGCCTAAGACACCGCCGGCCGTAAACGCGACGGCGTTCACAAGCGGCGGAACGTTAGCGACATCGGCTGTCCTGAATTCATCAATGGCTCCACCAAACGTATCCGCTGCAAATGCCAAATCGGGAAGCGCAACGGCGACGATCGCCGCCAGAACGCCCCACTTAAAAATGTTTTTCAACAATAATTCTTTCGTCATGACCTTACCCCCTGGTGTCAAATGCCGTTTTTTGGATCGCCGGCCACCCGGACAATTTTATCGCCAAAAAACAAGCGCAAAATATCAAAAAACCCGCCCTTACACAAGATAACTCTCTGAAAGCCCTCAACTATGCACCCGATTATAATCATCCTCCACAATGCGTTAACAAGGCATTAATTCCCGCCCCCGAAAAAAGGGCAAAATACTACGTGTTAACTATACCGGTACCGAAAGTGGCGTCGAAAAGCTGGATCATGGTTCCAATGTTGATGGCCATGGTTCCCCCTATGATGTGGGTCAGACCTTGGGGCACCGTCGCTTGCCCCGCGCCCTCAACCGCATTCTTAATGATCAGCCAACCGCGAATAAACGCGATAAACCCGATAACTTGAACAAACATGAGGATGGCTTTGACCGTCAAGTCAACCGCTTCGGTATTCGCGTTTGTTTCTCCGGTAATTTTCGACCAGTTGATCAGGTTTGAAAAGTCAGTGATGACCGGACTTTCGAACAAAGTATTTATCATATTGGTCGCAACGGCGCTGATCGATATCAGGACGGCGCCAATCAACATGCTCACCATGATCCTGTGAGGGGCCGCTTCACGGGGATCTGTTCCAGATTTAGAAGCCCTTATCAACCCTTTAACAATCAGGAATAGGCCAATGACGAAGCACAACGTGGATAACGTAATATACATCGGCTGGGCGATGTTGTTGACAAAATTCTCCATCATTTTGTCAAGACTCGTGACGGAGCCCGTTATCGGTCCAGGCGTGCAACCGTTGCCTCCATTGGGTGCTCCATCCCATGAATGAATGGTCTCCTGCAATGTTCCTGCAACGACGGGAAGCGAACCCAAGGCGCCACCAACCAACACATGAGCGATGCCTGCCACTACAGGCGTTTCTTTTGGCCCTTCCGCATGTTTTTTGAGCAGCATGGCGCCCTTGAACGCAAGAACGCCGCCGATGGTGAAAGCTATGGTATTAATAAGCGGCGCCATGGGCGCAAAGTTTTGCCTGAGATTGCAGACTATGCTGCCAAGCGTTTGAGCCAATGCCGCATCAGGCCACAGCGCAGCCAGTGCCAGCGCAATCATAGCCCATGACATACGTATGCTTTTCAAAGCGCGTGATGCTTGATGGTAGCGCGGTGGTAGCATCGGCATTAAAGCCCCCAAATATCGCCCTAAGGCATATCAGACTTCTTATAAATCTTTCATAACTATTATGAACGGAACCCTTAAAAAGGGGTTTAATTTAACCACTATAGCAGACTAAATCCTTTTTGCCATAGACCATCTCTCTTAACCAAAGGACTTATATAGCCCTTTGGCTATCTTATGGTCCTTATATTCTATGGTTAATGGATCTTGCCTTGGGTCCCTATGATCGTCCATCTATCGCCCGTTTGCTCGATGGCGCGGATTTTACCGATGCCGGGCAACGTGTCTCCGACCTGAACCTGTTGTAGTTCAGGGGCGTTCGCCCCCTTCGAGACCCAAGCCGAGTCCGGCGTGGCAGCGCGCAACACCCATCCGGCCGCCTTGGCTTTAGACGCGGAAGTATCTCGGGCTTTGACGGCTTTCTTGAGCCTGCTAGCAGTGGCCTTTTTCACGGTCTGCTTAACAGGCGCTTCTTCCTGCATTGATGGCGGAAAATGAACGTTTTCCAGTTCTTGCGGTAAAGCCGACAATTCCTTTACGGGTTCTTTTACTTCTTCTTTCGCGACAGGCTTGATGGATTTCTTATTTCCAGATTGCGCCAACTTTTGCTCAAGCTGTGCCAGACGGTTTTCAAGAGCCTCGAGGCTCTTCATGGCGTCCTCCGATGGGGCTTTTTCGAGCTTTGAAACGATCTGACTCGTCTGCAGATTCATTTGTCCGATCGTGTTCTTTAAATCTTCAAGCTGCGACGAGAGTTCCTTGATGCGGTTTTCCATCTCGGTCTGAGCGGCGCTTGGCAGAACAGGCGCGACTGCGACGGGCGCCGGAGCCGCAACAGGGGGAGGAGTCTCCAGAACAGGCGTCTTTTCAGGCGTCGCCATTGGTTTAACAGGCGGCACGATCGGCGCCGTCGTAAGAATATCCGAAGCGGAGATTCGAGTATCGCGACCTTTCTCCAATGAATTGTCAGGACTTGAATCGCCAGGAATGGCTACTGTATTGGTCATCGGTTGTTTCGTGTTGCCGATACCGGCGTTGTATATCGCCGTAATGTCAGCTTCGGAAGTCGTCGGCGTTGCGGGTAAACTGGAAAATCCGGTATCCGACTGTTGCGCCTTAAGGGCATTTTCGGGCGCACTGGAAGGCGCGGATTTGGTCGTAACGCTCGCGGGCACAGGGGCAGGAGCCTTTGGAGCGCTTTTACCTCCAAACTGCAGATAAGCCAAACCGCCGATCACAAGCGCGATGCCTGCCAACGTGCCGAATAATACCTTTGAACCTCTCTTTTCCCGGGATTCCGGTGGCGTGAAAGTCTCGGCGGCGGTTTCAACCTCTTCGGAGATCGTGGCGTCCGGCTCGTGTTCGTCGCGGTCGTGAAAATCGTCTTCAGGCGGCAATTCTTCCTGCCAGCCTTCGGCATGCGTTTCGCCATCTTCATGCATGGGCTGATCGGATTCCAATTCCTGCTCGTTGTCCGTCATATCAAAAACTCCCGAAAAAACGATATAGAAGACGATATCCAAGCGGCAGGATCGTGCCTGCCTAGAATCGGCAGCAGCATACTCCAAACCGCAAGGCGCTTCACTTAATTCCAGATTTCAAAAGAAACCGGCACGGAAATAAGATACGCGCATTTTACCAACGACTTTCAAACCGCAGAAGAACTTTATGCCCTGCCCTCTCTCTTAACAAGTAGCGAGCAAGACCCTAACGGTTGAAATAATTTACCCCTAACCCTGATTGGCCGGGACCCGTGATCGTCACATTGCTGCTTGGCATACGCTGATAGCCCATCGGCGAGTAGCCCGTAGGGTAACTTGTGGTCGGATAGGCGGGATTGTAGTAGCCCGACGAAGCGTACGGATTCGCTCCGGGCGGAGCAACGCCATACGGCTGGGCCACGTAACCCGAAGGAGGAAGCGCGCCGCCGGGCATTCCAGGATAACTCCCGGCTTCCGCTGCTTCGAAGGGCAAACCTCCACCGGCTTCTATGATAGGACTTCCGTCGGCCGACTCTTTCACTGAAGTTAGGAAGAAGAGTCCCATTGGCGTGCCTGCGGCGACTCTGACAAGCGGCTTGATCTGCGAAGCTTCCTGCTGCAGGAACTGGGCAACGCTTTGCCCTGCTTGCCCCAAGCCTGAAAAAAGTGCTTCTTTATAACCCTTCTCGGCTTGAAGAGAAATCACAGCGTTGTTCGTAACAATAGCTGTATCGGATTTTCCCTGCGCCAACGTCGAGCCAAAGGTCGAAGCGAACTGAGCCGCAGCCGGCAAAAGGATGCGGTCAAGATAGCGATGATCGACTTCCGTAACCAAACCGCCAAGTGTCGTGTCGGGATCAAGCGCAAGCACATGAACGGGATAGTCTTTGCCCTTATAATTGATGTTGTTGAACTGGATAACCAGAAAATCGTTCATCGTCCTGAACGAACCGATCGCGCGCCCTCCCGAGAACGGCCCCGACAGCACCTGGGCCAGAATGGGCCCCGGAATATCTGAGTTCGCTTCGATCAACATCTGCGCGTAATTGACCGTTCCAGCCTGAACAATCGTTTTCGCCGCTTTGACGGATGCTGCTGAAGCCGATGGCTGCCCCACCTGCGTTTGCTGAACGTTTTGTTGAAACCCTGAGACTTTCTCTTTTTCGCTGTCCTTCAGCGCAGGCCCATCAACCACTTTGATGGCCCGAGGCACCCAGCTTTCCATAAGTTGTTGCATCTGCTTCTGCATCGCTTGGGCGAGGGAGTCGTCCTCTGGAGCCGGCGGCGGCTTCATTTGAACCTGCTGTTGCAGGACTTGAATCTGCTGCTGGTTCTGTTGCCTTTCCTGAGTCATCTCCTGCTTCAAGCGTTCGGTTTCCGCGCGAAACTCGGCCAACGGATCTTCTTTTTTCTGGCCCGTCAAATCGCCGAGGTCGAGATTCTGGCCCACAGGCGTCGGCAAAGCGCTTCCGCCTTGTTGCATGGCCTGATTGGCGCGTTGTTCGTTCGCCTGCTGGTTTTGCTCAATGAAGTAATGCGAAGATTTGCCTCCCGGCGGTTCATTCAAATCGGGAGCGCGCTGAATTTTTGATTTATCGGCTGGCGGCGGGCCCGAAAAGACCCCCAAAGCCCCCGCTATCGCGACACCTACGACGATCATGATGACCATGAGCTTGAAAAGCGGTTGTGTGCGCCAGGCTTCCGCCAAGCTTTCCTTCAAGCCGCCGCCGTTTTTCGGTGCGCTGGTTGTCGGACCGAACGTCTCTTGCTCAAATTCGTCTAAATTTTCATCATTCGTCATTGTTTATCATCCCGCATGAGCCGCGCCCGAACCATGGCGCCGTTATCCGACATTAAAAGGACTGGCGCATCACCGATCTCGTACACCGTCATGCCGTCGGGCGACGACGCGCTGGCGTTCCATGCCGGCGACAAAAGACTAAGCGGCGTGCGTACGAATACCTTGTCGTCCAGTTGCCACGCCATCGTTCGGGCATCGAGTCCGGCAACCTTCAAACGGCGAGCGTTCTTGGGCGGCGCGTTTTCAAGAATCATCGTTATGATTTGATCGCCCGCCACAGGCCCGACGCGGCCGCGCTCAATAAGCGGCGTCTTGGCGTTGGGACCAAGCTTCGGAACGCGCGCGTCATAGCGCATGTGGAAGGTAGGCCCTCCCGCCGACAGACGGAAAATAATCGGCGTAGAAAGATCCTTGAGCAGAATGGACAGATTGCCGTTCCCGAAACGCGTCAATGGAACGACGCGCACGACGTGCGACCCGGCTTGCGTCGGCGTAACTTCGAAATTGCCGCCTATGCCGACGTCAAGTATGGGCCACGGCGCACCAGTCGCATCGACGATGTCGATGGTCGTCACAAATCCGGCGGCCAAATTAATTACCGGGGGCTCGCCACCTGGATCCAGCGAAAGAGAGGCGACTTTGACCTCGCCCTTCGGCTGCCCCGTAAACGGTGGTTGCGCAGCATCCTGCGTTGATTCCAGTCTATGCATGAACGAACGCACCTGATCGGGCGAAAGAGGCAAAAGTCCCATCGACGCTTTTTTATACGACTTCGCGTTGTGTTCCTGTTCGCGTTTCGCTTCTTCGGCGGCCGCGCGCGCGGCTTCTTCCTCAGCCTTTTGCCGCATCAACTCGGCTTCGATCGCCACAGTATCTGAGGGCGGCAAGCCCTGCAAACTGATGCCGTCGCTTGTTTTTCCTGTCTCTGCTCTTGTTGCGCCTGCCGCGCCTGTAGCAGTTGACGGAAACGCTGTTGCCCCTGTTGCCGTTGCCCCCTGTGTCGCAGGTGTCGGCGTTGCAAACGCCGTTCCTGTTGGGGCAACGAGAGCTGGCGGATTAGCTTGAGCCAATGCCGGTTCTATAACAACCGTCATGTGGACAGTCCCGATCAACGCCATCGCCGTGAAAAGGACAAATGAGAGCTGTTTGATTTTCTGTAACAAAGGAAATCCCCGAATCAATCTATATGAACGGCATCAGTTATAAGTTTTCACCAAAGTGAAGTTAACATAAAGTTTACAAATTGGAGTTCCGTTAAACTGCTTCTTTCAAATTGGTGACCTGACGAACAAGCTTCCTATACCAGACATTGAAGTATTCTGGCTATCCCCTCTAGAGCAACCGATATAATGATTTTTATTTATGGTTAATTTTTAGAAGGTCCATTTCTTGATGGCTGCTCCGCCCACGTTTTCGCTTGATGGAACGCGCACGATGGTGATTCGGGCGACTGAACGTGACTTCTTAGACACATTGTTATTGGTCACATACGTCATGATTACGGGCATTTCGACCGTCCATTGGTAGCCATTTTCCGGATCCGGCCCCTGATTGACGATCACGGCCACATCGGCGGGCACAGTCGTCAACACTATTTGTCTGGCTAGAAACTCTTCGCGAACCCTTTGATCTTTAAGCGCTTTTTGGAAACTCTCCCAACCCTTTGCCGTAAATCTTTTACGTTGGGCCCTAATATGCCTGTCGTAATCGCCGAAGCCGATCGTCATGACTTCCGTAACGCTGGTTGCGGCCCATGATAATATGGCCTGATTGGTAAGATTGGGCGTGTAAAGCGTCGTGAGTTCTTCTTTTTTACGCTCTGGCGAAAGCGTGAAATAACGGTTAAACGGCTTCATGATCGGCCCACCGAACACAAGAATGGCTACAAGAATGCCGATTGCCAATGCCTGTGCCCGAATCAATGCCATAAGACGATGATGCCTTAGCCTGGCGTCCGCCTCGTCTTCCACGATGTCACTGGCGATGTCTTCTTGGGAAAAAAGGCCAAAAAGGCTTTTCGCGTCCAGCGCAAAAGAAGCGGTTTTCGATGCCGTTTTCTGAGGTTTAGGCGTTGCGCCACCGCGGTTTTTGGGGACCGGCGGCTGGCCGCTTCCCTCACCTGTTGTTTTTTGCTTCGACAAAGACGCAGGTGTCATGCTGCCCCTTTATCTATTGGAAGTGGTCGCGATCCACTGCTCGATGCTTATGCCTTCAGGGCTCTGCAAAGTTGACACGCGCACAATCTGCAGGATAAGCGTCGCGCGTATCGGCGAGGGAGGATCATTTCCTTCGAATTTAATAGTGACCGGGAATTGCAGATACCACGTATAGATTCCATCGCGGACAAACGCGCTTCTGATCTCTGGCGCGCCTTCTATGTCCATCGATATGACAAGTTTACGCGCCTCGACAGCTTCGAGGATGCGGGCCTCCTTCATGGCCTTCGTAAAGCTTTCCCAGCCTGACGGCGTAAAATTGTTGGCCGCCTCCTGAAGCCTTTGTCTGTAGTCGTTATAGCTGAAGCGCATAACTTTTTGCGCCGCTCCAGCCGCCCATTGAATGACGTCTGCGCGCGAGCGATAGGGATTGCTCAAAGGCACGATTTCAATGATCCGTCCGTCGGACGTCGTGGCAAAATACACATAACGCGTTTCCATCGACAGCAGCATCGTTACAATGGCGGCCACAAGGAGTACGAGAATGACGCCCTGGATAATGCTGATGCGCAAAAGCATACGATAGCCGTCGCGGTAAAACGCGTTGCGGTTGAGAACGGTCGCGATGGCGTCTTTAATGGCCATGAAGGCTCTCCATTACCTGAACTTTAATATCCGACCGCAACGATACACCAACAGCCGTGATACAAAGTCAAGCTTCGATCTTGAACATGTCGGGTATGCTGCTGCCTGCAGAGTATTCGGCTGAACCTTTGCAGGAAGAGCAAATGCGGTTATGCCGGCCTTCGGAAGGAAACTTATTCAGGCACATGAGACAAATCCGCACCATAGGCATGTGATTCGAAGCGCCTGCGTCGCCGCGGGAATCGGTATAGTGTGACGGTGCCGCAACTGATCTTTCACGCGAGTTTATTTGACTCTCGGTGTTGGCCTTCTTGCGTTGATAGCCGGGCTTACGTCCCGGCGCGGAACGTCTTGGAAGGCCGAGACGCGCCGCGCGCGTCATGATCGCAGCAATTGAACGATTCAGACGTTCCGCAATTTGAGCCGGAGGCTCATTGTTCAGCCACATTTCGCGCAACGTCTCGTCCTGATCCAGCCAATTGGACGACTGGGGAACCGATAATGCCGCCTCTTTGATCGGGCCTTCAGGAGTAATATCGGACGTAGTCACAGAAAATTCTCTTGCCATATCGGCCGAAACCGGCCGCAAGTCCTTCCACTGTCTCGCGAAAGTATTTTGGAAATTAAACCGCAATCATCAAATTTTCATTAACGCCGACTTAGATCGAGCCGTAAAATGAAGTGATCATTTAGAAAAATTTTATGTTTCGGCCTGCAAACGAGCCAAAACTTCTTCCCTCCCCAAGATGGCGGCTGCCGCAAAAATGGGGGGAGAGACGGTCGTCCCAGTGAGCAGAGCCCGGAAAGGCTGGGCGACCGTGCCAAGCTTAAGGCCTTTTTCTTCGGCATAGGCCCTAAACAGAACCTCCAAAGAGTCATGCGAAAAATTCGGTAGCCTCCGGATACGGTTCATAAGCTCTCTCATGTGGTCCCTGACTTCTGGCGTAAGAAGTTTTTGAGCTTTTTCGTCGGGCTTGTTGCGCACGAAATAGAACTGGGCCATATCGGCGATTTCCTTGACCGTCTGCACGCGCGGTTTGATGTCCGGCAACGCGAGCAATAGAAGCTCGCCTTCGTCAGCCGACAGATCGCGTCCAAGCCTCTCTTTAAGAAACGGTTTTGTCAGTTCTACTAGCCGCGCATTGTCCGCCTTCTGAATGTAATGCGCATTAACGTGATTGAGCTTGGCGAAATCGAAGCGCGCCGGTGATTTCCCGATGCCGTCGAAATCGAACCAAGCGATGGCCTGTTCGTCGGAGATGATTTCGTCGTCGCCGTGCGCCCAGCACAAACGCAAAAGGTAATTGCGAATGGCTTCAGGCAAGTAACCTTTGTCGCGGTAATCGCTGACGGCGGGCGCGCCGTGACGCTTGGAAAACTTCGCGCCGTCAGGCCCTAGAATAAGCGGCAAATGCGCGTAAACTGGAACGTCCCAGCCCATCGCTTTGTAGATTTGCACCTGACGGAACGTGTTGGTCATGTGGTCTTCGCCACGGATGACGTGCGTGATACCCATGTCGTGGTCGTCCACCACCACAGCCAACATGTACGTCGGCGTGCCGTCGGCGCGCAAGAGCACCATGTCATCGAGCTGGCTGTTCTGAACCGTGATTTTGCCCATGACTTTGTCGTCGATGGTCGTGTCGCCCGTTTGCGGGGCTTTCAAGCGAATGACGGGCTTCACGCCTGTGGGCGCTTCGCTCGCCGGACGGTCGCGCCAGCGGCCATCGTATTTCTGGGGCAAGCCTTTGGCTTTCTGTTCGTCGCGCATCGCCTGAAGCTCTTCGGGCGAGCAGTAGCAATAATAGGCTGTACCGTTCGCGAGCATCTGGCGCGCGACTTCGGCGTGACGCGGAGCGTGTTCGTATTGCGAGTAATAGATTTTGCCGTTGTTGAGCGGCGAGTCTTTATTGTCCCACTCAAACCCCAACCACTGCATGCCATCAATGATCGTTTCGACGGATTCCGGCGTGGACCTTTCGCGATCAGTGTCCTCGATGCGTAACAAAAATTTCCCGCCCATATGCTTGGCATAAAGCCAGTTAAAGAGCGCGGTGCGTGCGCTCCCGATGTGGAGGAAGCCGGTGGGTGACGGGGGAAAACGGACGACGACGGACATTTTCAATAAGGGGTCAGGGGTCAGGGTCAGGGGTATGCAAAGTTAATGTAAAGCCCCTGAATGCTGAACCCTGATAGCCGATCCCTGCTCTTAAAATCAATACTTCCGCACTAAGCCAACCAATTTGCCCTGCACTTCGACGCGACCGGGGGCAAAGATGCGGGTTTCATAGCGTTCATTTGCGGGAATGAGCGCGATGCCATCAGGACGTCGTTCAAGATATTTAAGTGTAGCTTCTTCCTTATCGACCAACGCCACGACAATCGCGCCGTTTTCGGCAGTGTCGGCTTTGCGGATGATGACATGATCGCCATCCATAATGCCGGCTTCGATCATCGAGTCCCCTGAAATCTCCAGCGCGTAGTGTTCATCCGCCGACACCTTGCCTTTCATCGAGGCCAGCATTCCGGTTGGTACGTCAATGAAACTGTTGGGATCGCGTAAAGCCTCAATCGGCGTGCCTGCGGCGATGCGTCCGTAAAGAGGCAGGCTAACGCTGTTCGCGATTGCCGCCATGCTCGGCATCTCTGATGGCAGCGGCGTTTTGGCGCGTTTAGCGCCCTTGGCGGCTTTAGATTCGACGCCCTCCGGCAGCTTAACGATCTCCAACGCCCGTGCACGGTGCGGCAACCGCCTGATAAAGCCCCGTTCCTCCAGCCCCGATATAAGCCTGTGGATACCCGATTTCGACTTTAGCCCCAGCGCTTCCTTCATCTCGTCGAATGACGGCGGAACGCTGTCCGTAGCCACGCGGTCGCGGATCAAGAGCAGCAGTTCTTTTTGTTTGCGGGTCAGCATAACAACCTCATAAGGCCTGAAATCAACGAAAACGCTTGTAGGAACAAAACAGGAATATATTGTTCTACTTTGGTTCACGTTCCGTTGTCAAGCGGTTGTTGCCGTATATTCTTGGTCCGAGGCAAATATTGCCGACGATTCGGGATGTTAGCCGCTTTCCCCCACTAAAAAGAGTCAGGAAAAACACCGCTTTATATTTTGGCACGAGGCTTGCTTTGTTGGCCTTGATTTCAGGCTTTCCGCCTTTACCCAAGCGCCTAACACATGAGGTAATACAATGTCTCTTTTCGCAGCCCTGACAACCGCCGTGGGCGGTCTTGCCGCACAATCCAGCGCCATCGGCAATGTGTCGGACAACCTGGCCAACACTCAGACAACGGGCTTCAAAGGGATCAACACGCGCTTTCAATCGCTCGTCACGCAATCGAGCCAGTTTGCCAACGACCCCGGCGGCGTGCGCGCCACTCCTCACTATGAAAACAGCCTGCAAGGCAGCTTGATCCAGTCGCAAAGCGCGACTTCGCTCGCCATCAGCGGCCAGGGCTTCTTCCCGGTCCGCGCCGGTATCGTCAACGCTGACGGTACGACGGCCATCGGCTCTACACCCTATTACACGCGCGCCGGAGACTTCACGCTCGACAAAAACGGCTACCTCGTCAACGGCGCAGGGTTCTACCTGACGGGCTATTCCGTTGACACGAACGGCAACGTCGACGCCTCGCACACGAATGCGATCATGTTGTCCGCCCTTCTCGACAATCCGGTGGCGACATCTGGCGTCAACTACTCGGCCAACCTGCCCGCTTCCGTGCCGTCTACGGTCGCCGAGCCTTTTGTGTCCTCGCCGTCCACGCTTCAGGTCTATGACTCGCTCGGCGGCACGCATACGCTTAGCTTTACATGGACAAAAGGCACCTCGGATTCCCGTGCGACTATCACGACAGCCAATGCCGCAACCTTTACGGCAAGAACGGCAGGCACAGCCGGAAATAACATCACGGTGACGCTGACGGGTATGCCTGTCGGCGGCCCCTATACGTCCTTTAACGCCGTCGTGACGAACGGCGTCATTACGGAAACCTACAACGGCATAGACGCCACCGGCACGACCGCCCAATTCTGGGCCAATCTTGTAGACGCGATCAATAACGGCCAGCCTTTGGCTATCCCTCCGACATCGGCTTCGGTTCTTGTTTCAGGAGCGGCCGCCGGCGATGGTTCCACCGCTCCTGCGGACGGCCAGGTTTTCGATCTGGATGGCGGCCTGGATTCCGGTGCCAACAACAACCTTTGGTATCTGGACATCTCAGTTCCCGGCGGCGGCGGGGTTGGAGGAGGCGGCGCAGTCCTTAATTATACCGCGCGAATTCCTTTTCACTTTAACAGTGCGAGTGGCGCAGGGGTAACGGCCGGCACCATTCAGACCATCACGCCAAGCACCGGCCCGGGAGCTTCGGGCACGTACACAGTCGTCGCAGGCGGCGCGGCGCAAGTTCAGTTGCCGCTGGACTTTACGGGATCGGGCCTGACAGGCGGCCAGACCATCACGGTCGGGTTTGGCAATTACAACTCGTCCTCAAACGGCCTGACGCAATTCGCCGACGCCAACAACTCCGTTTCGGTCAGCTCCTTCGACCAAAACGGCATTCCTCGCGGTTCGTTCCAAAGCCTGGCGATCGACAAAAACGGTTTCGTGTCGCTCAACTACGACAACGGCCAAAACCGCATCATCTCGCAAATCCCGATCGTGCAATTCTTCGCGCAGGACGAATTGCAACGCGTTTCGGGCGGGGCTTTCCTGCAAACCCTTTCATCGGGCACCGCGCGATACAGCGCTCCGGGCACGAACGGCGCGGGCACGATCGTCGCCAACGCCCTTGAAAGCTCGAACGTCGACATCGCGAACGAGTTCACCAAGCTCATTCAGGCGCAACGTGTTTATTCCGCCAACGCCCGAACGATCACGACGGCCGATAACATGCTGACGGAAGTCATCAACATCATCCGTTAAAGCTTCGGGCATCATGCTGAAGGAATATAGGTTCTATGTCGCTTTTCTCCTCGCTTAACGTATCACTCTCGGGCTTACAGGCCATTACGACGCAAATGCAGGTCGTCGCGAACAACGTCGCGAACGCCAGCAATGAAGGGTACACGCGTAAGACGGCCGTTACTCAGGCCGTCACGCTCGGTCAAGAGGGCGGCGGCACCCAGATTTACGGGTTTACGCGCGCTTCGAACGACGCGTTGGCGACGACCTTGGCCACCGCCATATCCGACATCGGTCTTCGGGGCACGCAGAACACCTATTTAGAGCAAGTTCAAAGCATTTTAGGCGCGACCGACAGCACAAACCCGCCTTTGTCAACAGCCATCGGCGAGTTCGCTTCAGCCTGGCGGCAACTTGCTTCTTCGCCCGAGAATAATGTGAACCAAAGACAGGTCATTCAGGCGGGCACCAATTTGGTCTCGACCATCAAAAACATCATGGGATCGGTCGACGCGCTCGATCTGCAATGCAGAAACGACATTAACAACACGTTGGCCGATCTCAATTCCGATTTGGCCGCCATCGTCGATCTGAACAAGAAAATCTCTTTGGGGCTCAGCGCCGCCGTCAACGTAGGCAATCTTCAGGATCAGAGGGATCTGCTGGTTCAAAAAGTGGCCAAAGTCATGAACATCGTCGTCATGGATCGGCCCCAAGGGCAAATCGCCCTCTATACGCCCGGCGGATATATGCTGGTCGACGGCTTATCTCAAACTTTTTCCTACGATGGCACCAATGTCACGTCGTCGAGCAATCCGGGCATGTCGCTTAATTACGCGCTGACGGGCGGCAAGCTTCAGGCCTTGATCAACTTCCGCGCGACGTCGCCAAACGCAAGCCTCGATCCGGCAACAAACGTCATCCAGAAATTGCGGTCGCAATTCAACGAAATTATCGACGCTTTTACGGAATCGACGATGGGGCCGCCCGCAAGCTTCGCGAACGCCTATAACGGCATCGCCTCGTCCACCATCACGAACGGCATTCGGTTCGACGCGAAATATTCGGGCACGTTCGGCAACGGCGTTTCGGTTCAAATCGCGGATACCGGCGGCGGCACGTATTCAGCGACGATAAGCGTCCCGGGCCAGGCGAACGAAATTTATACGGGACTGACGGCAGGGGGCGCAGGGTTCTGGGCAAACCTGTCGAACGCCATTAACAACGGCGGCGGCGTTCCCCCGGCTCCAGCTTCGCGGTTGATCTCCGCTACGGTCGAAGGCACGGGAGCGGCGACGGTCGTTCCGGGAACCTATGTGCTGGCTGGGGGCAACGGCAACAATACCAACGGCGCGGCAAACATCGGCATTTTAAGCAACGGCGTGGCCTCCGTAACGCAACAAGGAAATTGCATCAGCTATTTTGCGCGCACGGCAGGGGCCGCCGGAAACAACATTTCCGTTACCGTAAGCGCTGGCACCTCTGGCGCAGGCTTCCTGAATGTCACGATTACCGACGGCACGACCACGGAAGTCTATGAGGATATCGTCGACGCCGGAGGCAACGCGACGTGGGTCAACATAGCGGATGCCATCAACAACGGCGGCGGCGCGCCTCCAATTCCCGCCTCAACGCTAATTACGGCTACGGCCGGCGAAGGCGTGGACGCGCCGGACGCGTTGCCTCATGCGTTGACAGGCGGCGGCGTGAGCGGGGTCAATTGTTTGACCCTGACCTCGCTCAGCGCCGGTACGGCAGGAAACAACATTTCTGTAATCGTGTCGCAAGGCACAAATCCGGGAACATATAAAGTGACGGTTCAAGCCCCCGGCTACACAACCGAAGTCTATGACAACATCGACAATTCAGGCAGCGGACTGTGGACCAATGTCGCGAACGCTATCAACCAGGGTCAGGCTGGCCCTCCCGCCGTAGCGCGTTCAGTCATCGTCATGGCAACGGCCGGAAGCGGCGCGACTTTGCCGCCAACGGGCTCAACGACAACCTACCGGCTTGCCAACGGCACGAACGAGCTTTTGTCGAATTTCTTCACGGGCACCGATGCCTCGACGTTCGCCGTCAACGCCAATCTTCTCAACGGCACGCAGTCCATCAAAGTCGTCAGTCCGCCTTTTGTCGGCGACTCCTTTAACGCCTCGACAAGAACGTTTTCCGCAGACGGCCTGAACGTTTCAGGCGCAAGCTATGAATCATTGGGCGCCAGCATCCTGACAGGCTTCCAGCAAGCCGCGTCGAATATCGGCGCGCTGAAAGAAGCCGCGACGAACCAGAAAGACTATCTGCAGCAACGGCTGACGAACGAAACTTCCGTCAACGTCGATAACGAGACCGTCGCCTTGACGATGCTGCAGAACGCCTACGCAGCATCGGCTCACGTGATCCGGGTTCTCAATCAAATGTTCGACATTCTCGAAAGCATCAACAGCAGGTAATCGACATGCCAGAATTCATTAGCACCATCGGCCTTCAGCAAATGAGCATCAACAACCTGTCGTCGGGCCAATTTAAGCTGGCTTTGCTGAACAACCAATTGGCCACTGGCAAGCGCTCCCAAAGCCTTACCGACTACAGCTCTAGCGACGCGCAACAATTGATGAATCTGAGCACCTCCATCTCCATGCGTCAGGGGTTTCTGGCTGTCGCCAACAACTTGAAGCTTCGCCTGACGACCTATGACAAAGCTTTAACGGAAATCGAAAAAATCGCCGCGCAAGCCAATTCTTCGTGCCTAAGCGCTTCCAATTACAATGCAGAGCAAAACGACGCTCTTGCTTCCCAAATTCAAGGCTTCATGCGACAGGTCACGTATTATTTGGATCAAAAGGTCGCCGAGCGGTATATATTCGCCGGAACCCGTTTCAGCACGCCGCCAGTCGGCGACATCACGGCCCTTCCAACGCCTCCGACGGAAGTCGACCCCTATGTCACGGCGGGCAGCGCCTTGCCCTCCTACGATACGGATTATGATCCTCTGAATCCCGACAAGCAGGTTCCGGAAGCCTACATCAAGGATCAGGTGTCCATCGATACGATGCAAAAGATCACGTATGGCGTGACCAGCACGGATCCCGGATTCCAAAAACTTATCATGGGGCTTCGCTGGGCGTATGCGGCAACGCAAAATGTCCCGAATTACGATACCTATATAACGCGTGCGCGGGATTTGATGACGGCAGGGCTGATTGAAATCCGCGGTGTACATACCGATGTTTCAAACGCCGCGACGACCCTTAATAAAACCGAGGAATTGCACAACAGCACAATTAACGACCTGATCGGGCAGATCGACAACATCCAAAAGATAGACGTGAACGAAGTCGCAGTCAAAATAACGACCTATCAGGCTCAGCTGGAAGCATCGTATGCCGCTACCGCCAAGATGACAAACCTTAGCATTCTCAAATATCTTTGAATCAGTTATGGAATTTTGAGAGGAAATTTAAGAGTATTATGGATGTTCAACGAATCGCGAGTCCACATGATCGATTTAAGTCCGGTTTCCTTGAGTTATATCGCCGCACTGCGGGGCGTTAAGCCGCGCGCGCCCGAAACGCCGTTCGCTTACGCCCGTTTCGCTTGTAAAGACATACACGGTTTGGTCTGCCTTGCCGCCAGCAACCCGGAAGGCCGCTTCGTAGGAGTCGTGGGCAATGTCGGCGAAGTCGCCAAAGCCGAATCCATAGCCCGCGCCCGTCATGTTAAAAACGTGTCCTTCATGGCCGAGCTGGCTTTTCTGCAGTTGGGGCAACAGCCCATCGGAACGACCCCGCTTCCCCAACTCGATTTTATCGTAATCGACGAAAGCGCGGAAGCTCTGAACAAAGAGATTCGCGACAGCCTGTTCGCTATCGCCAAAAAATATATGAAGCCGTCTGGATTGATGGCTTACAGCTATCAAGCCTACGCCAATCACGACGAAATTTTGCGTTTCCTTGTCGGCGAATTCGCGCCGGAGATGGATTCTGCGCAAGCCAAGGAATTTCTGGGAGAATTGAAAGACCTTGGCTCTCTTTACTTTAGCGAGCATACCATCGCGCAAGCTGCGCTCGACAAGGCCATCGCCAATGGCGATCCCGAAGCTTTTTTCTCGACCTGCGATCAAGGCGCCAAAGCGCAATCCGGCACGTTCGACGCGATGGCGGTTCTGATGCCGCTGGGGTTTTCGTTCGCGGGTTCCGCGGACATCGGGGCGAACTATATGGAGCTTACGACGCCGGAAAGCGCGCACGAAACGCTTGCCAAGTGCCAGAACCATCTCCTCTACGAAGTCATCAAGGACTTCGCGGCCAGCCGCCTTGTCCGCCATGATTTGTGGTGTTTCATGCCCGCAGAGCCGACGGCCAACCCCGTCGAGCTTTTCGGCAATTTCACTTTTGGGCTTGTGGCGCTCCGTGACCGCTTGCCTGAGTCCGTCACCGTTCATGGCAAAACCATCGACTTGCGTCACCCCGTCATGGCCAAGATGCTTGAGGTCATGGCCACGCTCCCGATGGGCATCGGCGATTTTTTGGCTCATCCGCTGGGCAACGGCGTTTCAGCCGAAGAAGCCATTGGAGCGTTGCACACGCTGGTGGCCGTTGGCGTGGCGCGGCCCATGCGGGGACATTACCTCTCAAAAGGGAAAACCGCGCTGGATCAATTGAAATGGGCGACAGAGTTCAACAAATATCTTAACGACATGCCGATCACGGAAACCCAAGTCGTATTGGCTTCACAAATCGTCGGCGGCGCCGTAACGGTTCCCGCGCGCGACGCGCTTGTCATGCAGGCCATCAACCGCGCAGGCCTTGCTGATTCCGTAGACGCTCTCTTGATCGAGCTGATGCGCGTGTCCAACGATCCGGCGCTGGCTTCCAAAATCATGGACACCGCCGACCCCACGGCGGAGAGCGCCCATAACATGGTGCAGGATGTCGTCAACCAGTCGCTGTTGCGCTGGACGGCCTATGGACTCTTAGCCGCTTAGACCCTGCGCCGCTTTGCTGTTAGCCGCGCATACCTCATGCAGCGGTAGATTCCATACAAGCTGATGCACGCCCAAATCGTATTGCCCGTGAACGACGCTACGTTCCATTTATCCCAAACGGCGACGTTCAACATCAAAGCCCCGATGAGATTAATGACGGAATAAGCCATCTCCTTGGCGTATTCTCGGCGCCACTGCACGCGGGCATAGGCATATAAAGTAACGGCAACGCCCGTCAGCCCTGTAATATCGTAAACATCGACCATGTTCCGCTTATACGATAACGAATGATTCCCCACGATAGTCATTTTGGGCCCTGTTAACCTTGATTTCCCGCTTCTTCTTGTTTTCTTGGCGTTTTTTTACCATTGTAGCCTTATGAACGATAAGAAGCCTGCCCCGTCCCTGCCGCCGGACCAACTTGTGTACGCCATCGGCGACATCCATGGCCGTATCGACTTGCTGATACGCCTTATGAAGCTTGTCGAAACGGACATGGCGCAGCATCCGAACAAAACGAAAGAACTCGTTTTTCTCGGGGACTATGTCGACCGGGGCGTCGATACGAAAGGCGTGATCGATTATCTGCTCAACAAGCTTCCGGAAGGCGTGAACAAGGTATTCCTGCGCGGCAACCACGACGACGCAATGCTGCGCTTCCTGCGCGGCGAGATGGACCAGGCGCAGGATTGGCTGCTGCTCGGCGGAACGGCCACGCTTGTCAGCTACGGCATAAACCCGTTCCGCTCGCAGGTCATGCAGGATCTTAACGCGCTTCGCGCCGCCGTCATTGAAAAGGTTCCCGAAGCGCATCGACGTTTCCTTGAAGAAACCGTATTCGATTGCACGCGCGGCGATTACTATTTCGTCCATGCGGGCGTGCGCCCCGGAGTGCCGCTCGACAAGCAATCCGAAAAAGACCGCATGTGGATCCGCCATGACTTTCTCGGCTCGGCCGCCGACCACGGCAAGACCGTGATCCACGGGCACTCTATTTTACCGGAGCCAGACGTTCACCAGAACCGCATCGGGATCGATACAGGGGCCTACGCCACTGGCACGTTGACTGCCCTTGCCCTGCATGATTCGACATATCGTTTTCTCTCGACATGAGGCTTTTATGAAGCGTTTGTCTTTCCTGTTTGCCGCGCCTCTCCATCATGTCTGGTTCATCCTCCTCACGGCGGCGATTCTTGTTCTGCCGCTGCCCTTCGGCGGCAACCGCCCTTGGGCAAGCGATCTGTTCGGCATAATAAGCTCCTTGCTCTTGCTTGTCATGGCTTATGACCTTGCGCGAAACCCTTCCCTTTGGCCTGCGGGAGCCCCCGTCAAGCGCCTTCGGGCAAGCGTTCTGTTGATGACAGCTGTCGTCGTCTGGGCCTTTCTGCAAACGCAAAGCTGGATGCCCAAAGGATGGCATCACCCGATCTGGAACAGCGTCCAAAACCTTCCGCGCGCGTTCCCGGGCTCCATTTCCATTGACCCGGATCAGTCCACCGAATCGATGGTGCGACTGTTGAGCTATGTCGCGTGCTTTTTCATGGCTTTCATCGGCGGACGCGACAGCGATCTAGCACAAAAGTTCCTGAAAGCCTTCGCAGCGGCTGCGGTCGTTTACGCCCTTTACGGTTTGTTGATGCAAGCGACGGGGTTGCGCAAAATCCTGTGGTTCGACAAATGGGCCTATGAAAATTTGGTGACGTCGACTTTCGTCAACAAAAATTCCTACGCTACGTATGCCGGGCTAGGCTTGCTGGCCAATCTTTCCTTGTTATGGATCAAACTCAAACGCAAGATGGACGGCAAGCCCGCAAGCCGTCCCTTCAAGGCCGAGAAATTCGAGAAAATGGTTGCGGAACTTGGGCCAAACCTCCTCATGATTCTCGTTGTTCTCGGGGCCTTGCTTCTCTCGGGATCGCGTGCCGGACTTGTAAGTACGCTGGCGGGCGCGCTTGTCATGCTTATTGCGCTGGCCATAAACCGACGCTGGAAATGGAAATTGTGGCTGCCTGCTCTCGTCGTGGGCTTTCTGTTGACGCTTGGTCTGTCCTCGTTGAACGAAGCGTCGTCGCTGCGTCAAATCGACCCAAGCATGGCCGTCAAGGACATTCCGATGCGCCTCGCCGGATACGACATATCAATGCGCGCGATCGCCAGCAACCCGTGGCTTGGATTCGGTTTGGGAACTTTCGACAGCGCGTTCAGGATATACCGCGACCCCACTCTCAAAGAGTGGTTCCAACACGCACACAACGATTATCTCGAACTGGCGCTAGAACTTGGCGTTCCTGCCGCAGCCATGCTCTTGCTGGCAATCGCTTTGATGGTCAGCGCTTGTCTTGCCGGCGCGCGCGCGCGAAAGCGGCAGGAAATATTCGTCGTTCTAGCGCTGGGGGCTTCGATGACCGTCGCGCTACATTCGCTCGTGGACTTCAGCATGCAAATACCCGCCGTAGCGGCAACCTACGCCGTGATACTCGGCCTTGGCGTGGCGCAAAGCTGGTCGAGCCGGAAAACAGGTTAAGGCACGGCGCAATTTGCATGCGCCACGCCCGTCGGCACGGTGATGAAAACGACGAACTTTTGCGAATTGCTGTCCGGCTGATAGCTGTGTTCCTGGCTGGAAAACTTCGTGGCGACCTTCGACAATCCGGCAACGACGCCCGCAGGTTTCCCGACGGTCGACGATGTCCAGAAACACCGCCCCCCCGAAGCGCCGGCGTTCATGTAATACCATGGAGCGAATCCGGCCGTGGGCGGCGCGAGATTAGAAGTGCGGGGGCCCGTCCAGATGTTAGGTTGATTGCCGCCGCCGTCGAGGGGATCTCCAGGACATGTCAAAGCGGTCACAAGCGTTCCGGTCGTTTGGTCGGAGCATGGATAGGCGTCGCCCGCGCATGGCGCGGCGGAATTGTTCACGCCGTTGGCCAAATATTGCATATAACATTCATTGATCTTTGAACGGATCAGGTTGGCCTGGCTGCCTACGTCCGCCGCTATGCGGTCCGCCATGGATACCGTTCCAAAACTGCCCATGTTGGACGTAGCCACCGTGGCTAGAATGCCCAGCAAGGCGATCACGAAAAGGATGGGCCCGATGGCGATGCCGGAAGTTGAGGAAAAACGTTGCATGCGCCTCTCGCGGTTGGGATTGAGGGTCAAATCAAACGATAACGCAGGCTAAACCTACTTGGCCCGTCCTGTCACCCCCTTAACGGACATTGGACGCCGAAAAGCCACACGGCTACAACCGCATGGCTTTTTTTGGCGCACTTATAAGAGCTTAGCCTTCAGGTTTCTTCGCCAGGTCTTCGCCCGTTTTCTGATCGACGGCTTTCATCGACAGCTTGACCTTGCCGCGATCATCGACGCCGAGCACCTTGACCTTCACGTCGTCGCCGACGTTCAGGACATCCGACACCTTGCCGATGCGCTGCTGGCTGATCTCCGAAATGTGGACCAAACCGTCCTTGGCGCCGAGGAAGTTCACGAACGCGCCGAAATCGACGACTTTCACGACCTTGCCGGGATAAATCATGCCCACTTCCGGCTCGGCGACGATGCCCTTGATCCAGAAGATGGCAGCATCGGCGGCCTTTTGATCCACCGCCGCGACCTTGATCGTGCCGTCGTCTTCAATGTCGATCTTCGCGCCGGTGACTTCGCAAATCTCGCGGATTACCTTGCCGCCCGTGCCGATGACTTCGCGGATCTTGTCCTTAGGAATATGGATCGTGGTGATTCGTGGCGCGTTCTGGCTCACGTCGTCACGCGCGGACGTCAAGGCTTTGGCCATCTCGCCGAGGATATGCATGCGGCCATCTTTGGCCTGCGCCAATGCGATCTTCATGATCTCCTCGGTGATCGAGGTAATCTTAATGTCCATCTGAAGCGACGTGACGCCCTTTTCCGTGCCCGCGACCTTAAAGTCCATATCGCCCAGATGATCTTCGTCGCCCAGAATATCCGACAGCACGGCAAAGCCGCGATCTTCCTTGATGAGGCCCATCGCGATGCCCGCGACAGGACGGGGCAACGGCACGCCAGCATCCATAAGCGCGAGCGACGATCCGCACACCGTGGCCATGGAGCTTGAACCGTTCGACTCCGTCACTTCCGACACCACGCGGATCGTGTAGGGGAAGGATTCCTTGGCCGGCAACAACGGGTGAATTGCGCGCCAAGCCAGTTTGCCGTGACCGATTTCGCGGCGGCCAGGGCTGCCCATGCGTCCGGCTTCGCCGACCGAATAAGGCGGGAAGTTGTAGTGCAGCATGAAATGCTCGCGGTATTCGCCCGCCAGCGCGTCGACGATTTGCTCGTCCTGCCCCGTGCCAAGCGTCGTGACGACGAGCGCTTGCGTTTCGCCGCGCGTGAAGAGAGCCGAACCATGGGCGCGTGGCAACACTCCGACTTCGCCCACGATGGGACGCACCGTCTTCGTGTCGCGGCCATCGATGCGGCGGCCCGTGTCGAGGATCATCGCGCGCACATAATCGTATTTAAGCTGTTCGATGCATTCAAGCACATGCTCGTGCGGCGTTTCTTCCGCGGGTAGGGCGGCGAGCGCCTTTTCCTTCAGCGCGTCGAGCTTCGCATAACGCGTTTGCTTGACCGTTTCGGAATAAGCATCCTTAAGGTCGGCGCCGATAAGGCCCTTAAGCTTGGCTAGCAACGCAGGCTTATCATAAGCAGGCGGCGGTAGATCACGTGGATCCTTCGCAGCGCTCTCGGCAAGGCTGATGATCAAATCAATCACCGGTTGCATATTCTTGTGGCCGAACATGACCGCGCCGAGCATAACGTCTTCCGGCAATTCCTTGGCTTCGGATTCCACCATCAGCACGCCTTCTTGCGTACCTGCGACGACGAGTTCAAGTTCCGACGTTGCCATCTCGCTCAATGTCGGGTTCAGGATATATTGCCCGTCCTTATAGCCGATGCGCGCGCCGCCGATGGGGCCTAGAAACGGAATGCCCGATATGGTAAGCGCGGCGGAACAACCAACCATCGCGACGATGTCGGGGTTGTTCTCGAGATCATGGCTCAACACCGTGGCGATCACCTGCGTGTCGCACATATAGCCTTCGGGAAACAACGGACGGATCGGGCGGTCGATCAAGCGGCTGATCAGCGTTTCGGATTCCGAGGGACGCCCTTCGCGGCGGAAAAAGCCGCCCGGAATTTTACCTGCGGCAAACGATTTTTCCTGATAATTGACGGTCAACGGGAAGAAATCCTGTCCCGGCTTCGGCGCCTTGGCGCCCACCACGGTACACAATACCGTCGTGCCGCCCAAGGTAGCCAACACCGCGCCGTCGGCCTGACGCGCGATCTTGCCGGTTTCAAGGATCAGCTTCTTGCCGCCCCAATCCATCTCTTTGCGATATACTGTAAACATTCCCATTTCCGTTATTCCTCTTCATTAAAGAACAGACGTTCTGCCCTTTGTGAGTCCCGCTCGGCCCCATGCCGAACGGCCTTCATGCTGCTAGTCGCTTCATGAATCCTATGCGTTGGTGGCCGGGGATGAAATCCTCCAAAACCACAAACCGGCGGTACCCGAGCTTTTCGTAAAACCCGGGCGCCTCGAAATCTTGCGTCCAAAGATACGCCGAATGACAAGCGCGCTTTTGCGCCTCGTCTTCCGCCTTCGCCATGAGTTTGCGCCCTAAACCTTTGCCGCGTTGATCGTCCCGCGTCCAGACCAGATCAACGTAAGCCCATCCTGGATGCGCAAAAACATAGATGCCGCCGATCATTTCTCCATTGGCGTCCGTTTCAGTGACGGCGAAAGGCCTCGCACAACGATCGACATCGGGAAAGTCCGCAGGCCTTACGGCCAATACGGGTCCGCGCAATTGCTCGTAAATGTCGCTCGGCGGGTTATCTTGAACGATCAAGACGCACTTCTTTCAAAACAATGGCGCAACCTTCCACGGCCGCGCCAAATCTTATTTACGCAATCCCAGCTCGGCAATCAGCTTTTCGTACGACGAAACGTCGGTCTTTTTCAGATAGGCCAACAGGCGGCGGCGATTGCTGACCATCATGAGCAGCCCGCGGCGCGAGTGGTGATCCTTCTTATGCGTCGCGAAATGGTCGGTCAGGCTGTTGATGCGCTGGGTCAACAGCGCGATTTGGACTTCCGGCGATCCGGTGTCGCCCTTTTTGCGGGCGAACTTTTGAACGAGCGCTTTTTTCTGCTCTGGCGCAATCGACATCGTATTCTCCTTTATGTCTTAAAAGTGAAAACCGCGCACAACGTGGAACGCTCCGGCTCTTGGTTCGACCAACGCCACGGGAACGCCCTGATGCTCGGCCAAAATCACGGCCGCTTTCATCAGATCCATGTGCTGGGGCCTGATTAACAGGCTTTGTCCGGTGCGCAGACGTTGCGCTTCGCTGTCGGTAAGGTGCAGGCCCGGGATGTCGTCCAGTGCCGCGCCAATCGGCAGCAATGCCGTTAAGGCGGCCCCCTTATGCGCCAAATCCTCCAGTTTTTCCAGCGAAATCGCCCTGTCCAACCCGAAGGGGCCGACCCGGGTCCTGCGTAGTTGGCTAACATGCCCGTAAGTGCCTAGGGCTAAAGCCAAATCCCGGGCGAGCGCACGGACGTAAAAGCCCTTGCCGCACATGACGTGAAAGAGGGCGTGGTTGGCGTCGATGCAATTGGTTAACTCAAGGCTGTAAGCCATTACGTTTCTTGGCCCGAGTTCTGGCATATCGCCTGCGCGGGCGATATCATAAGCGCGTTCGCCGTCGAGCTTAATGGCGGAAAAAGCGGGCGGAACCTGCTGAATTTGTCCCACGAACCGCCCCAAAACGCCCCGAATTTCGCGCTCATTGGGTCTTTTTGGGCTGGTGGCGATGACCTTCCCTTCCCTGTCATCTGTCGCGGTCTGCTCGCCCCATTTGACTTTAAATTCATACTCTTTGTCGCCATCAATCACATAGGGGATGAGCTTCGTGGCCTCTCCGAACGCCAAGGGCAATATACCCGTGGCCAAAGGATCTAACGTCCCCCCGTGTCCGGCTTTCTTCCCCTCAAGCAATTTGCGCGTTTTGCCAAGCGCCTGGGTCGATGTCAGGCCCATTGGCTTGTCAAGGATTAGCCAGCCGTGAATGGTGGATTTAGGTTTTGGCTTGTTCATGCCCGCTTAGTCTTTTTGCGGTTCTGTAAGATCCTTGGCGACGCTTGGATCCTGGAGCAGACGTTCGATGTTCTGGGCGTAATCAAAGCTTTCGTCTGACTTAAAAACCAGCTTGGGTACAAAACGCAAATTAACCGCCTCGGCCAACGCATGGCGGAAAAAGCCGACGATGCCGTTCAGCGCACGGACAACCTCCGCCGTTTCCTTGCCGCCCAAGGGCATAATGAACGCCGTGGCGTTTTGAAGATCTGGACTGACATTGACTTCGGTCACAGTGATCATGGGCGCTTTGAAGTCTTGCGGCCACGGCACATCGCCGCGCATCAGCACATTGGCCAAAGCATGGCGTATGGCCTCACCGACACGAAGTTGACGTTGCGAACGCATATTTCCCCCTATCCTAACATTAAGCGGCGATAGGCGCGATGCCTTTGCGCTTCGTTATCCAATCCCAAACAGCCGCCCCCCGGTTCGCACCACAGGACTTTGCGGCCGATTTCAGACTGCGCCAATTTCCATATGTGTTCGACAGACGCTTCCTTGCTTTCGAAGGGCTTTTTCCACGGATGAACCTCTTCCGCAGCAAAACCCTTTGCAAAATACCAGATGGGATCAACGGGAACGGCCGAACGGAATCCCATCGACAGCCAAAAACTTCCAGCGCCGGGCCGCCATGCCGTTGTTGACACGCGTGAGCAGTTATGATCTTCCGCATACCGCACAATCCGGCGAAGAACCTCCCGTCCAAGCCCGCGTCTTTGAAGGCCATCATCCTGGAGCCGCGTGTTCAAATTCGTGATCAACAGCAAGCGACTCTCAAAAGAAGGTATAATGCTTAGAATGCCCACCGTCGCCTCGTGCTGTCTGACAAAGAACTGGCACAACCGACTTGTAGGGTGAGTGTCGGCTATATCCGGCAGCACAGCTCTGAAAGGATCAGCAACAAAAGGAAGCCATGCCGCATCGTTCAAACAATTGGCAAACTCGCTAACAAACGAAAGAAGCTTGTTTTTTGTCATTTATACCAAAAACTTTTTCTTACAACTGCCGGGCGATTTCTTCCATCTCAAAGCATTCTATCACGTCGCCTTCAGCGATGTTGTCGTAGCCCTCGAAAGCCATGCCGCACTCAAAGCCTTCGCGGACTTCCTTGACCTCGTCTTTCATGCGCTTGAGCGTCTTGAGCGTTCCTTCGTGTATCACGATGTTGTCGCGCAACAGACGTACCTTGGCGCCGCGTTTAACAATGCCGTCGGTAACCTTACAGCCGGCGATCTTACCCACCTTGCTTATGTTAAAGACCTGAAGAATCTGGGCATGACCGAGGAACTTCTCGCGCAATTCGGGCGCAAGCAAGCCCGTAAGAGCCTGTTTCACATCGTCGATGACGTTATAGATGATCGAGTAATAACGAATTTCCACCCCGTCGCGCTTGGCCATCTCGCGGGCTTGCGGATTGGCGCGTACGTTAAAGCCGATAATCATGCCCTTCGAAGCATTCGCCAGCGTTACGTCGGATTCCGTGATCGCGCCGACGGCAGCGTCGAGCACACGCACCTTGACTTCTGCGTTATCCGCCGAAAGCTTGACAAGAGCTGTCTTCAGTGCCTCGACCGATCCATGCACGTCGCCCTTAATCAACACTCCAAGTTCGGATACCGAACCGGCTTTGATGTTTTCCATCATCTGCTCAAGTGAACCGCGTTGGTTCGCCGTGGCCGCCATCGTTCGACGGCGGCGTTGACGGAACTCGCTGATTTCTCGGGCCCGCGCTTCAGTCGGCACGACCGTCAATTCGTCGCCTGCGCTCGGCGTGCTGTTGAGGCCCGCGACTTCGACAGGCATGGCGGGACCCGCCGAAGTTACGGTTTCGCCGCGATCATTGATCAGCGCGCGCACGCGGCCCCATTCGCCGCCAGCAACGAAGATGTCGCCCACCTTCAACGTGCCGCGTTGCATAAGAACTGTCGCCACCGATCCGCGACCTTTTTCAAGGCGCGCTTCTATAACAGCGCCCTCGCCGGTCCGATCGGGATTTGCCTTCAGATCGAGAATTTCCGCTTGCAGCAGAATGGCTTCCAAAAGCTTGTCGAGGCCCATGCGCGTTTTAGCGGAAATTTCGACGGACAATGTTTCGCCGCCCATTTCTTCGACCTGAACATCGTGCTGTAGAAGTTCCTGACGCACGCGTGACGGGTTGGCCGCAGGTAAATCGCATTTGTTAATGGCGACGATGAGGGGCGCATTCGCCGCTTTGGCGTGACGTATGGCTTCTATCGTCTGAGGCATTATGCCATCGTCAGCGGCGACCACCAAGACGACAATGTCCGTGACGTTCGCGCCGCGCGCGCGCATTTCGGTAAAGGCTGCGTGGCCGGGCGTATCGATGAACGTGACGCGATCAAAGCCGTGCGTGGGATTGGGCAAGACAACCTGATATGCGCCGATGTGCTGCGTGATGCCGCCCGCTTCGCCTGCGACAACGTTGGTCTTGCGCAGAGCGTCCAGCAAAGAAGTTTTGCCATGGTCGACGTGGCCCATAACGGTCACGACAGGCGGCCTTGGCTTAAGGCTTTCCGGCGCATCTTCGACATCCGTTATGCCCAGTTCTATGTCGGCCTCGGTTACGCGTTTGACGCGATGACCGAATTCGGTCGCAACTAATTCAGCCGTATCAGCGTCGATGCTTTGCGTTATCGTGGCCATAACGCCCATTTTCATAAGCGCCTTGATCACGTCCGCGCCGCGTTCGGCCATGCGGTTGGCCAATTCCTGCACCGTGATGACTTCGGGAAGGATCACGTCGCGGATGATTTTAACCTGCTCTTGCTGCCCCATCGCCTGACGTTTCTCGCGCTCTATGCGCCGGCGCATGGAAGCTAGCGACCTGTGACGTCCACCACCTTCGTCATCTGAAAGGGCTTGCGCGACGGTAAGCTTGCCGGCGCGGCGGCGATCGGCTCCTGCCCCGCGGCGAGGCTGGGGAACGCCGCGTCCGCTTTTGCCGCGGCGCGGCTCTTCTTCGCCCTCGTCGCCCATCAATGCGCCGCGCCGCGCCGCCGCAGCCGCTTTGTTTCCTGCAATGTCGCCAATGTGCGTCGCGCTCCGCATACGGTCGGTATCTCCGGCACGCGCGGCAGTGCCCTTGCGGGACTGCGCCCTTTGTTCGTCTTCGGCTTTTCTGCGTTCGCTTTCGGCCTTTTCCTGGTCTTGAATGATCCTCAACTCGTCAAGTTCACGCTGGCGCAACCGTTCGCGCGCGCTCATGGGCGCCGCTTCGGTTTGAGATTCGGATTCGGGCGTCTGCGCCTTTAGCGGAAGATTTTCCGAAGTGCCTAGATATTCGCGCTTTGTTTCAGGTTCGACCGTCGCGCCCCGAAGCGCGCGAAGCCGCGCTTCGCGTTCTTCCTGCGTCAACTGGCGTATGGTCGCGCTCGTCGCCCTTCCCCGCTCATTGACGCTGATGGTTGTGCCCGCTTCCGGTCCGCGGACCTGCGTCTGGGGGCCTTTTGATTCTGAAGAAACCTGTGAAACGTCCCGTTTGCGCTTGACCTCGACAGCAACGGTCTTTGACCGGCCATGCGAAAAGCTCTGCCGCACCGAACCTGCGCCGGATTCCGGCTTGACGGGCTTTTTAAGTTCCAACGTCGGCTTTTTCGTTCCGAGGCTCAAAACTTTTTTAGGTTGTTCTTTTTCGGTCATGACTGTTCGCTATCCGGCCTGTTTTCCAGTGTTGGTGAAGTATGAACGCAAACGCCTTGCCAGCGCATCAACTCCGCATGAAGTTTTGTTGAAAGAGTGTGAGGGCGTAATCCCAGCGCCACAAGATGCTCCCGACCCAAAGCTTCGCCGAGTTGAGCGGAGGTAAAGCCGGAACGCACGATAAGGGCTTGGCTGAGCTTTCTGAGAACATCGCGTCCTGCGTCCGAAGCCATCAGAACAAACGTGAGGCCGCCTTTTTTCAAAGCGTCTTCCACCTGAGGCTGTCCCGTTACGACCGCGCCTGCGCTTCGCGCCAGCCCCAGCAAATCAAGACAACGCCGGGCCAGCAGGCGTCCGACTTGATCGGGAAGATCGGCTTCGGCTCGGGCGGACGCTTTCGCCGCTCGGGAGAAGAGCTTTTTATTTACCGCCGCTTGGATCGCTTCATGCGTAGCGGACACCCAGAGGCCTCGGCCAGGTAAACGCTCCGCCAGATCGGGAATTACTTTATGCGCAGGATCGAGAACGAAACGAATCAACGCTTCTTTAGGCTTTGTTTCGCCCGTAACGAGACACTTGCGAACTGTGGTCCCGGCCTTATGCCCGCACGAAGCCGCTTTCCGTCCGGGCAACTGTCCGGACGAAATCGTTTCGTCTTGTGCGGTGGTGATCGCCGTGACCATATGTTCTTCCGTACCTCATTGTTGCGGTTGATCGGCAGAGGAAGCGGTTTCATCCGCAAACCAGTGCGCGCGCGCGGCCATGATGATCTCATTGGCCTTGTTTTCCGTCAGCTCGTCCTCACCCAAAATCTCGCGCAGCTCGTCGCTGGCAAGATCGGCTACGTCGTCCTGCGTCTTGATGTCTTTCTCGCCAAGCTTGATCGCCATTTCGATCGTGACGCCGGGCAACGCCAGAACTTCGTCCGTCACGCCGAGTTCATTGCGGCGCGCTTCGAGCTTCGCGGCCGTTTCGGCAAGCCATGAGCGGGCGCGCTGTTGCAACTCGCTGGCAACTTCGAGGTCAAAACCTTCGATTTCGGCGAGCTCATCAGCTGGCGTATCGGCGATTTGTTCGACGCGCGTAAAGCCTTCGCTGACCAGCAAATGCGCGATCACGTCATCGACCGACAAGGCTTCTATGAAGAGTTCTGTGCGGGTCTTCAGCTCTTCCTGGCGGCGTTCGGATTCTTCCTTTTCAGTCAAGATATCGATGTCCCAGCCCGTCAACATCGAAGCCAAACGGACATTTTGACCGCGGCGGCCGATGGCGAGAGACAACTGCTCGTCCGGCACCACGACGTCCATACGGTGGGAATCTTCATCCAAAACGACCTTGGCGACTTCGGCGGGCGCCAGCGCGTTGACGACGAACGTCGCGGGGTCTTGCGACCATGGGATAATATCGATCTTTTCGCCCTGCAATTCGCCGACGACGGCCTGCACGCGGCTGCCGCGCATACCGACGCACGCGCCGACAGGATCGATCGAACTGTCGTTCGAAACAACGGCGATTTTGGCGCGGCTGCCCGGGTCGCGGGCCACGGATTTGATTTCGATGATGCCGTCATAGATTTCCGGCACTTCCTGCGCGAACAGCTTGGCCATGAAGAGCGGATGCGTCCGCGACAGGAAAATCTGGGGTCCGCGCTGCTCTTCGCGCACGTCGTAGATATAGGCGCGCACGCGGTCGCCGTTCTTGAAATGCTCGCGCGGCAAGGATTCGTCGCGGCGCAGCACGGCTTCGGCGCGACCCAATTCGACCGTCACGTTTCCGTATTCCACGCGCTTGACCGTTCCGCTGACGATTTCGCCCACGCGATCCTGATATTCAAGGAATTGGCGGCGGCGTTCGGCTTCGCGGACTTTTTGGACGATAACTTGCTTGGCGGTTTGCGCCGCGATGCGGCCAAGATCAATCGGCGGCAAATCGTCGATGATGTATTCGCCTACCTTAATGTCGGGGTTGCTTTTTTTCGCGGCTTTGAGCGAGATTTGCGTGAATTCGTTTTCGACGGGATCGGCCACAAGAAGAAAACGCTGCATCCGGACTTCGCCGGTTTTCCGGTCGATCTCGGCGCGGATGTCATGCTCATAGCCATACTTCGCTCGGCCGGCCTTTTGATACGCCTGTTCCATAGCGACTAAAACTTCGTCCTTTTCGATACCCTTTTCGCGGGCTACTGCGTCAGCGACTTGCAACAATTCCATCTTCCATCCTCATTCGTCACGTTACGGCTTTTGTGCTTCGTGGCTCTCAGCCGTTTCGCTCGCGTTATCTTTGCGCCTTTAGAAGGTTTCCTTCAACCTCTCGGACAACAAAAAAGGCGGGCTTTTGGCCCACCCGTCAAGCATTTCGGATTAGGGGCATCATAGCGTTTTTTGGCTGAATATCAAGGATAATTGCGCCTAAAAAGGCAATCTTCCGGATATCGCGAATAATCCTACATAAGCCGTAAACGTCAGTTAACTTATTGAAAAGAAGCGATTCTCATCCTTCAATGGCGGCTGTTTGCTAAGTCCTTTTGGTCTTTTCTTCATTAACCGCAGGGTCGGTTAAGCTCGAAAGCCGCGCTTCGGCTATGCGGCGAACCGGAACGCGCACTGGTCCGCTGGAAGTGGCTAACTCAAGCTCAGCGTCAGGATCGCGGCCCGTTATGCGAACGATCCTGCCCAAGAAACGCTGTTTGCCTTCCATGGGGGCTTGCAGGTCGACAACCGCAAGCTGACCGGAAAAACGCTCAAAGTCTTCATGGCGCACCAGCGGCCTATCCAACCCGGGCGCCGTGACCTCAAGGGTATAGGTATCCGGCGGAACGTTTTTTGACTCAAGCTTGGCGGTCGCGATATGGCTGATCGTCACGCAATCCTGAACGGTCATCGGTTTCGAGTCCGAGCGTTCGGCCATAACCTGCAGGGTTATATACCGTCCGCCGGGCGTAAGCTTTATCCTTATGAGCGCATAGCCTTTTTCCGCCAAAGGGGCGGTCAGTAACGTAGTCAGAGCCAATTCAAGCGATTGCGTTTCGCTCATGTTTACGCACCAATAGGTTCAACGACGCTCCACAACCCCCGCAGACGCAACTGAAAAAAACAAAGTTCAACCAAAACTTCAAAAGCCGCCACGAAACGAATCGCAACTTTACTTAGTGTTAGATCAAAGATTATTTCTCGAACGAGTCAACCGAATCGCATATTGATTCGCTTGACGCGGAAAGTTTCATTCCAAAAGCGAGAGTCGCAATAGTTTGCTATGTATCATCGACTTATCGCCGTAATCCCAACCGCAAAATCAAAAAAACATTAAAGACGCCGCATTTCCGCGAGGAACTTGTCGACCTCGGCGCGCATAGTCTCCGATTGCTGGGACAGTTCCCGCGCGGCGCTAAGCACGTCGGCGGCTGATTTGCCTGTTTCGCGGGTCGCCGTGCTTTGCTCTTCGATGGCGGAAGCTATCGACGTCGTGACGACGTTGATGCGCCCCATCATATGCGCAAGGGATTCGATGCTTGTCGCCGCGCTTTCGGCTTCCGTTTGCATTTGGCCTATTTGAGCTGCGATTTCCTCCGTCGCTTTGGCGGTTTGGTTGGCCAAAGTCTTCACCTCGCCTGCGACGACGGCAAAACCTTTCCCTTGCTCGCCTGCCCGCGCGGCTTCGATTGTCGCATTCAACGCCAATAAATTGGTCTGCCCGGCGACATTGCCTATCAAATCAACGACTGCGCCGACATCCTTGCTCTTTTTCGCTAAAGCCGCCGTCGTGCTGTTAGCCTGCTCTGCTTGCGTTGCGCCGTTTGTGGCAACCTGCGTCGATTCAGCGACTTGTTTGCTGATTTCGTTGATCGCCGCTGTCAGCTGTTGAGAAGCCGACGACAGGTTCTCCGCAGTGGCCTGCATTTCCGTCGCCGCCGACGAGACGGCATTCACTACGCCCTTGACGCTCGTCTCGAACGCGTCGGCCATCTTGTTGACGACTGAGCGTTGCTCCTTTTCCGCCGCCAACTTTACGGCTTCCTGCTCTGATCTCAATCTGTCGGCTTCAATCATGCTTGTTTTAAAGACTTCGACCGCTTGAGCCATATCGCCAATTTCATCGCCGCGCCCCATGCCGGGCACGTTTGTCGTTTTGTCGCCCTCTGCCAGACGGCGCATAGCTTGGCACATTTGAGCTATCGGGCGCGATATTCCTCGGCCTATAAGAAAAGCCGCTAGACAACCCAACAATACACCGCCCACTGACATGTATAGAACAAAACTCAACACAGCGTGAATAAGTCTTTCGGTTTCGTCCTCGATACGCTTTTCTTCTTCAATTCCACTGTCACGGACGGCCTTCGTGAGAACGGCTATCGCATCCGCATCCTCGCCCATATCGGTCAATAATTTGTTGATCCGTTGTTGTTGATCAGATGCCAGCTCGGTTGATTTCGATTCTTTGCGTATTTCTATTATCCGTTCGAAATTGCTCGCATAGGTTTCTGTTTTCTTGCTGACTTCGATCATTTTTTTGTGGCGCTCGGGTTCCTTAATGTTCTCTGTGGCATCCTGAAGGCTGGCCTGCAACAAACCAAGGCGTTTGTTGGCTTCCTTGATATTGCTCTCGCCGCCCAACAATCCATACTCACGCACAAAACGACGGAAGGCCAAAAAGTTTCTATCGACATCGCGCGCGATTCCGACGACCTTAACGCGTTGCCTATAGTCTTCCATGTTTTTTTCAATGTCGAGGACAGATACATACGATGTTCCTGCAACGATGGAAAAAATAACGAGAACGCACGCAAATCCTAAAGCTATCCTTACGGATATTTTCAGGCGCGAAAAAGCCAGAAAGGCCCTACCCACAACAACCGATGATGTGGCGGAATCACGTAAAACAACGCTCGACATGACAGCACCTCCGTTAATGCAACCATGTGATCTGGATTCGGTTACGAATTTCTTTTCAAATGATACACAGTGGTATGCGTTTTTCCGGCTACCGCGAAACGGATCGCGTACGCATGAGGGTCAAGACATCGACGGATGAAGCTCCCGCCGCCTGTAATATGCGCGCGCATTCATTGACAGTCGCTCCCGTCGTAAGGACATCGTCCACCAGCAATATGTTTTTGCCTTTGATCTTGCTCGCATAACGCGGATTGACTTTCATGGCCCCCCTCACGTTCTTTCGCCGTTCGTCGCGGGTCATTCTGCCTTGGCTTGGCGTCTGCCGAACCCTGCATAAGACATCAACGCCAACGGGTTTTCTAACGATTTGCGCAACGCCCCTCGCCAACAAAGCCGCCTGATTATAGCGGCGATTGAACAAACGCCATCGATGCAAGGGAACGGGAACGATCAGGTCGGTTTGAGCTATCAATTCTTCGCCAACCCGCGCCAACCAAGCCGCCATAGCCGGGACGTGATGAAGCCGGTCGCCGTGCTTAAAACTCAGGATCAAGCTTTTGCTGTTGTCGTCATAAACGATCGCGCTTCGCGCTCTGTCATAGACCGGATTCCGGTCCAAACACATGCCGCAAAGCGTACCATCTTCCACAGGAACGTCGAACGGCATGCCGCAACATGCGCACAAAGGCGGCGCGATGAATTGAACGGTTTTCCAGCACTGAGGGCACAAAGCCTGATGGCTCCCGACAGGCTCAGAGCATTTCGGACATAGCGGAGGGAGCAATATATCAAGGACGTAATGCAGAAATCTTCGCGGCGCGCTTAGCAACAAGATCGTATTCCCTCGAAAACCGACAATCTTCAAATTTCAGCTTTTTCGAGGCCGGTCAATCCGCTTTTTTCCTGTAAATCAAATACGCAGGCTCTCGCCCAGCCTTTTTGCCCTTCTCTTCATACCGCGTAATGACCCAGTCGGGCGGGGGCGTGTGGCTATCGTAAACGGCCTGAAATGCCACGTGACCGTTAGTTTTCTCGCGCATCCACGCGGCAAGCTCGGCCACGTCCGTGGCCAAACGCAACTCGCCGTTCGGTTTAAGCGTCCGCGCCAGACGGTCAAGGTTTTCCGCGCAAATAAACCGCCGCTCGTGATGCCGTTTCTTGGGCCATGGATCAGGATAAAGCACGAAACAGCGTTCAAGGAGCCCATCAGGCAATCTATCCAGCAAAACGCGCGCATCATCCGGATAGATGCGGACGTTTTTCAGTCCTTGACTATCGACGTGATCCAACAGACTCGCAACGCCATTTTGAAATGGTTCACATCCTATAAAGCCTATTTCAGGATGCTGCGCGGCCTGCGCAGCTAAATGCTCGCCGCCACCGAAGCCGACTTCAAACCACAACTTATCCGGTTTCCGGTCGAACAAAGCATAAGGATCGATAAACCCAGCGTCAGGCAAAGCAATCTCAAGACGCGGCAGCAAATCCCGCATCAACGCGCTTTTACGCACGTTGAGAGGCCGCCCTTTACGGCGGCCATACAAACGCGGCTCAACGGTCCTCACGATCAGAGATTAAACGCCCGTTTCAGGTCAGCCACGATATCGAGCTTTTCCCATGAGAAATGCCCGTCGGCTTCCGGCGCGCGGCCGAAGTGGCCGAATGACGACGTTTTCTTATAAATCGGGCGGTTCAGGCCGAGGTGCTCGCGGATCGCGCGCGGCGTCAGCTTGACGATCTGGCGCAACGTATCGACCAGCTTTTCATCGTCGACATGGTTCGTGCCGTGCGTCGAAGCGTACACCGCCAACGGTTCCGAAATGCCGATGGCATAGGCCAACTGGATCGTGCAGCGGTCGGAAATGCCGGCCGCGACGACGTTCTTGGCCAAATAGCGGGCCATGTAAGCCGCCGAGCGATCCACCTTCGAAGGATCCTTGCCCGAAAAAGCCCCACCGCCGTGAGGCGCGGCGCCGCCATACGTATCGACGATAATCTTGCGTCCCGTGAGACCGGTGTCGCCATCGGGCCCGCCGATCACGAAACGGCCTGTCGGGTTGACGTAGAAATGTTCCTCGTCGCACATCCAGCCGTCGGGCAAGGCTTTCAAGACGTATGGACGCACCAATTCACGCACTTCTGTCTGGTCGATTTTTTCATCATGCTGATGGGAAACGACGATGCGCGCGGCGCGGACCGGCTTGCCATCCACATATTCGAGCGTGACCTGGCTCTTGGCGTCCTGGCCCAGCAACGGAAGCTTGCCCGCATGACGGTCTTCCGAAATGAGGCGCAGAATGTCGTGCGAATACATGATCGGCGCCGGCATAAGGTTCGGCGTTTCGTTGCAGGCATAGCCGAACATGATGCCTTGGTCGCCCGCGCCCTCGTCCTTGGATTCATGACTATCAACGCCCATGGCGATGTCGTCCGATTGGGCGTGTACGTAAATCTGCACGTCGGCCCATTGCCAATGGAATCCCTTTTGGGAGTAACCGATTTCACGCACGGCTTCGCGCGCGGCATGCTCCATTTCGCGCGGAGTGATGCTGTCCGGGCCGCGCACTTCGCCGGCAATGACGATGCGATTGGTCGTCGTCAGCGTTTCAATGGCGACGCGGCTGTGCGGGTCGATTTTCAGGAAATCGTCAACGATAGAATCCGAGATGCGGTCGCAGACCTTGTCCGGATGGCCTTCGCCCACGGATTCCGACGTGAAAAGGTAATGACGTTGCTTGCTGTCCAACATAGCGATTCCAATCCAGTTAAATTGTTACGAAAGAGAGCCGAACACAGCACGAAAAGGCATGAGGATCAAGCTGGTTTTGAGGCAAAACGCCCTTCCAAGAATTAAGAATTCTAGGATACTTTTCTTAGTCGCCCATCGTTTTGATCAGCTCGTAGATTTTCCGCCGCTGCCTGGCGTCCGTGATGCGGTAATAGGCGCGAATAAGCTCAAGCGTTTCGCGGCGATTCAACATTTCCTTGTCCGCAAACGGCGCATTATCTAGGGCTGCCTGTTCGTTGTCGCTCATACCATAAGGCGCTGTCTCTTGTGTCGCGTCTTCCGGCATATCCTCGAAAAAGTAGGAAATGGGAACGTTCAGAATTTTGCTGAACTGGAAAAGTCGACTGGCGGCCATGCGGTTTGTGCCGCGTTCGTATTTTTGGATTTGTTGGAAAGTTATTCTACATACCTTCCCTAGTTGTTCCTGGCTCATGCCTACCAGATTTCGTCGTAAGCGCAGGCGCGCACCGACATGAACGTCAATGGGGTCAGGATTGGTTAATTTATCGGCGGACATATTATGATCCAAACGGCTACATACATTCGTATGAGCCATAACCCAACGCGCGTGTGTTGTTAACCCCTTTTTCGCGTAAGGGTTGAAAATGTTTAGGGGTATTTTCTCAGCACTAAACTCACAAGCGCTAAAAGGCCTGCCATCACCCAGAAGGGCATATCTTTCCACCGCGCAAACGGCGTCGGCTCGCTTAAAGGTTTAGGCAAGATGCTGTCGGTAAAGCTTTGATTGTCATAACCTGCCCGTGCCTTGATCCGGCCATAGGAATCCACCACGGCGTTAACGCCCATGTTCGCCACCCGCACCAGCGGCAAACCCTCCTCGATAGCCCGAACCCGCACGATGGCGAAGTGCTGGGCAGGTCCTGTCGTGCCCTCATACCAAGCGTCGTTCGTGACGTTCAAAAGCCACGCTGGCCGATCGTCCAAACGCGCCACTTCGCCGGGGAAGATCGCCTCGTAGCAGACAAGCGCGCTGAAGGGCGGCAAGCCATCCGTACGGATGGTCAACAAGCCTTCGCCGGGCGTGAAATCGCCCACCGCCGCCACAGCGCGGAACGGCAAAAACCGCCGGAACGGCACGTATTCCCCGAACGGCACAAGATGATGCTTGGCATAGCCCGCAGAAACACGGCCGCTGCGATCCATCGCGATCAGCGAATTGTAGTACATGAGCGATTTATCCGGCGCGATCCCCCGTTGCACCACGCCTGTCAACACGGTTTGCCCTTCAGACATCCTGTCCGCGATAGCGCGGCGTATCTCCGTTTCCTCTGTCAGATAATAGGAGGTCGCGGTTTCGGGCCATATCACGGCCTTGATGGATGGATCGGCGACATCGAATGACAGGTCAAGCAACCTGTCGAAATGGCTGTCGCGTTCGGTTTCTTTCCACTTATCCCTCTGATGGATCGCCGGCTGCACAAGCCGTACGCGCACATCCTGCGCGTCTTCCATCGGCGCAGCCGCCAGCCGCTCCTGTCCCCACGAAGCCAAAACGATAAAGAGAAGCACAAGCGATCCAAAGATTGGCACGCTGGCGCGAATGAAAACGGGTTTGACAAGCACGGCGGGCGCAACTGCCAACACGGACGTAAGCAACGTGAGGCCGTAGATTCCGATCACGCTGGTAATTTGCAGCATGGGCAACACGCCGCCCCAGACGTAGCCCGTGAGATCCCATGGAAAGCCCGTCATCAAATGGCCGCGCGCGTAGTCGGCCAAGGCCCATCCCACGCCCAGCGCAAGAACGCCGCCGACGCTTTTTATTCCTAGCCGCCACGCGATCAGCGCGGCAAGGCCGTGATAAACGGCGAACATCGCGGGCAAGCCGCAAGCCGCGAACGGCACAAGCCACCAGAATTGCCCGATATCGACGAACAATGCGCCCGCGATCCAGTACATGCTGACGGTCAGGAAACCGAAGGCAAAGCACCACCCCAGACCGAAAGCCCGTTTTTTGTCCGGCGCGCCCTGTAACAGAAACACGAGCGAAGGAAAGCCAATCCACAGCAGCGGGATCGCGTTAAACGGCGGAAAAGCGAGGGCCGCCAGCGCGCCCAACAGAGACGCCAGCCCATAACGCCGCCAGCCCAGGAGGGCGCGGAGTCGTT
>CAZVCG010000017.1:0-14205 GCA_964626265.1 uncultured Rhodospirillaceae bacterium
CCCATTGCTTCCCTTCACCTGCTTGTTGATTCAATAAAAAGATAAACGGCTATAATTAGACCACATACCTCGGGAATACGCCTTGCGGCGCGGGAAGCGGCGTTCCGGCTTTCAGGGCATGATCGGATGTGAGCGCGGCGAACGTGCGTTGATCCGCAGGCACGGCCAGTTGATCGAGCATCTTGCTCATCGACTCCGGCATGAAGGGTTGAACTAACAACGCTACGCAGCGAATGGTTTCCGCCAGCACGTATAAAACCGTTTCCATGCGCGCCGGATCGGTTTTCTTGAGCGCCCACGGGGCTTGTTCATCGACATAGCGGTTGCCGTCGCCGATGACTTCCCAGATGCGTTCCAGAGCCTTGTGGAAAGCCTGCGCATCCATGTCCTGACGCAACAGCGGCAATAGTTCGCGCGCCTTGGTCATCAGCCATGTGTCGGCTTCGGTAAACGCGCCGTGCTCGGGAACCTTCGCGCCGCAATTCTTGGCGATCATCGACAGCGAGCGTTGCGCCAGATTGCCGAGGTCGTTCGCAAGGTCGCTGTTCATGCGCTGCACGACGGCTTCGTGAGATATGTCAACATCGTTGCCATAGGCCGCTTCGCGCACGAAGAAATAGCGGATAGGATCGAGACCGTAATCATGCACGAGTTCCATCGGCGCAATGACGTTGCCGACCGATTTCGACATCTTCTCGCCCCGGTTATAGATGAAACCGTGAGCGGCGACGCATTTCGGCGTCTCCAATCCCGCAGACATAAGAAACGCCGGCCAGTAAACGGCATGAAAACGGATGATGTCCTTGCCGATGACGTGTATGTCCGCGGGCCAGAACTTTTTAAATGTCGCGTCGTCGTTTTCGGAATAGTCGAGCGCAGTGATGTAGTTCGACAGCGCATCGACCCAAACATACATGACGTGTTCGGGCGCGTCCGGCACGGGAACGCCCCATTTGAACGTTTTGCGCGAGATGGAAAGGTCGCGCAGACCCGATTTGACGAAGCTGATGATTTCGTTACGCCGCGTGTTGGGCTGAATGAAGCGCGGATTCTTTTCGTAGAGTTCGAGAAGCTTGTCTCGATAGGCCGACAGCTTGAAGAAATAGCTTTCCTCTTCCATCCACTCCACAGGCGCGCCGGAAGGCGCGAGCTTTTTGCCGTCAGGGCCGTCTTTCAGTTCCGCTTCGTCGATGTAGGCTTCGTCGCGGACGGAATACCAGCCGGAGTATTTGCCGAGGTAAATGTCGCCGCTTTTGAGCATCTGTTTCCAGAACGCTTGCGCACGGGATTTGTGACGCTGTTCCGTCGTGCAGATGAAATCGTCATAGGAAATCTGCAAGTCGTCGTAGAGTTTCTTGAACTGCGCTGAGACACGGTTGACGAGGTCTTGCGGCGTTAAGCCTTGCTTGGCCGCAGTCTGTTCGATCTTTTGGCCGTGTTCGTCCATGCCCGTCTGGAAACGCACATCGAAGCCGTCGAGCCGTTTGAAACGCGCCAGAACGTCCGCGCAGATGACTTCGTACGCATGGCCGATGTGCGGCTCGCCGTTGGCGTAAGGGATCGCGGCAGTGAGATAATATGGGGTTTTCACGTATTGTCCTCTATTTTCTACCTGTCATCCCCGCGGAAGCGGGGATCCAGCGCCGCATGTCCATGCGGCGTATGAGTTATTTGGCTCGCGGACGCTCGCCACTAGATTCCCGCTTTCGCGGGAATGACACATTTTTAAATCGCTCTTCTAATTTCCGTCATCGCGTTCACGAAAGCCAGTTTGCGGTCGAGGCTGGATTCACGCGCCTGAACGAAAATTAGCCGTATTTTGTCCCACAATTGCAAAGAGTTATCAAGCGATCCTCGAATAGGCAAGGATGTGATCGAGTTGCGCTGAGGCTGGCCAAGGGCTTGGGCGCGAACGGTTTGACGCATGGCATTGGTTAAAAGTTGAACGAGAACGTTAAAAGTATCGCTCTCACCCTTGCGCCCTATTTTGTCGGCCAGCGTATGAACGCGCGCGACGTCAAGCGCTGGTTTGGCGCGCATCAGCTCCATAAGATCGTCGAACAACGCAAGAGTTTCCGTTTGCGCCATGCGCAAGGCGAAACCCGGGCTACCGTCCGAAAGTTTGATCAACCGGTCAAGATCGTCAGGCGGCAAATCAAGCCCGCACCGCGCAAGGACGGCGCGCATGGCGTTTTCGTTTAGAGGTTGCAATTGCAAAAAGCGGCAACGAGAACGGATCGTGGGCAGCATCCCTCCCGGCGTCGTCGCCGTCACAAGGATGAGGCATTTGGGCGGCGGCTCTTCGATGACCTTGAGGATGGCGTTTTGGCCATGGCGATTCAAAGCGTGCGCTTCGTCGATAATCGCGACGCGCCAGCCGCCGTGCGTGGCCGTCATGCGCAAAAAAGGAGCGATCTTGCGCGCGTCTTCGACGGCAATCGTTTCCTTGGGCTGTCCCGTTTTTTCGTCCACAGGGCGTTGAACGACGAACAAATCGGGATGCGCCTCGGCGGCGATCAGGCGCGACACAGGATGGAGCAAATTGAGATTGGCCGGCTTGTTCTGTCCCTGCGACAAGGCGTAATGCGCGATGTGGTAGGCAAGCGTCGCCTTGCCGATGCCTTCGATGCCCGTGATAAGCCACGCATGGGGCATTCTGCCGGATTGAAAGGCCGTGATAATTTGTTCGATAGCTCCTTCATGCCCGATCAACGCAGGATTTTGGGCGGGCGGCAGTACATTCATGCAAGGCCCATAAGCAGAAAGTGCTGAGTCACGGCTTTTTGAATGGCGAGCGCAACGGCGGTTTGGTCCTGGCTTGCGTCGATAACGCAAAAACGCTTTGGCTCTTTTTTGGCCAATTCAAGAAAGCCCGTTCTCAACTTTTCGTGGAATGTTTTATTCTTGCGTTGATAGCGGTCGTCCTGCCCGTTGCGCGAGGCCATGCGCTCAAGACCGACTTCAACAGGCGCGTCGAGCAACAATGTGAGATCGGGCCAGAAATCGCCAGCCACCTGAGCGTAAATGGCATCAACTTTTTCGACGCCGAGTTGCAGCCCTATACCCTGATAAACGCGCGCCGAGTCCACGAAGCGGTCGGAAATGACCCAAGTCCCCTGCTCCAGCGCGGGCCAAACTGTGCGGACAAGATGCTCGCGCCGCGCCGCCATCGTCAGCAAGAGTTCTGTCATCGGATCCCAGTTGCCCTCGCTCTTGTCGAGCCAAAGAGCGCGGATTTCTTCCGCGCCGGGCGTGCCGCCGATTTCGCGCGTCGAGACGGACTCGATGTCGCGCGATTTCAGATAGGCGTGAAGCGATTTGACCTGCGTCGATTTGCCGGCGCCTTCTCCGCCTTCCAGCGTGATGAACTTGCCTCGCGCCATCTACTCCTTACCTATGAGCATTTTGAGTTTGAGAATGATCCGGTCGATAAAGCCGACCTGCGCTACGTCCGATCCAGCAACAAGCGGTATGCTCATTGAATCCTTGTCCGGAATTTCAATATTGGCTGATCCGACTACTTGGCCCGCAATGATCGGAGCCGTAATGGGTTGATTGTAATTCAATGTGACTTTTAATCCGTTACGGGCGCTTCGCGGCAGGCTCAGCATCACGTCTTTTTCGGGCTGGACATCGACCGTCCGCGACACGCCAAGCCATACCTTGGCTTCGGCCATTTTCGCGTCTTTTTTCAGGACGGGATACAGGCCGTATTCGCGATACCCCCAATCGAGAATCCTGGCGGATTCATCGGCGCGTTCCTGCATGTTCTTAAGGCCGTTCACGACCATGATCAGCCGCCGCCCGTCGCGTAATGACGACGCTATCATTCCAAAGCCAGCTTCCGAAGTATGCCCCGTTTTCAGGCCGTCAACGCCCATGTTGCGGTAAAGCAACGGATTGCGGTTGCCTTGCTTGATGTTGTTATACGTAAAATCGATTTCAGCGTAATAGTGATAGTATTCAGGAAAATCGCGTATAGTCGCGTGGGCGAGCTTGGCCAGATCGCCGGCCGTCGAATAGTGATCGGGATCGGGGAGACCGGTCGCGTTCTTGAAATGCGAGCCGTTCATGCCAAGCTGTTGGGCTTTGGCGTTCATCAATTCGGCGAATTGTTCCTCGCTTCCCGCCACGGCTTCAGCAAGGGCGACGGCCGCGTCGTTGCCGGATTGCACGATAACGCCGCGAACCAGATCTTCGACTTTTACCTTATCGCCCGGATTAATGAACATGCGCGAGCCTTCCTGCTTCCAGGCGCGTTCGCTGACAGGAACTTCTGTCGTCAGCGAGAGCTTGCCGTCCCGGATGGCTTCGAAGACGATGTACATCGTCAGAACTTTTGACATAGACGACGTCGACATTTGCGCGTCGGCGTCTTTGGCGAACAAAACGTCGCCCGTCGCGGCCTCGACAAGAGCGACAAATTTCGCGATCGTTTCCAAAGGTGCGACATCAGGAGATTGTGAAGCCGGGGATGACGGCGCTTCTTCCGCAAAAGCACGGGAAACGATAAGCAACAACGATATTATCAGAAGAAATCTCTTCAGCATCTTCACGGCAGGCGCTTTCCGGTTTAGTCGACAATTATTCGGGCTTCTCGCGTACCCGCTTGGACAACCCTTTGAAGAAGCTTGTCAGCAGTTGCTACGTCAGGAATAGGCCCCAGGCGGACGCGGTAAAAACGTACCCCTTTAACATCGGCGTTGGCAACCCTAACCTGCCCGACGGACGACAATTTTTTCTGCAAATTTGTGGCGTTTTCCATCTTGGTAAACGCGCCGGCCTGAATAAAGATTTGGTTCTGGCCCGTGACGGGAAGCTGCCGCACCTCTTCGACGGGCTTGATCGACGCCATCATCGCGTGAGCTTCCGCCTTGCTGGAGGGCAGCGGCTCCAACGGCTGGGACTGGACGGATTGCGACGACGCGCTCGCATAGGGCTGCGTTCCGGCATCGCTCATGACTTCCACGGAAGGCTTCGGCTCCGCCAAAGCGACTTGCGTCGGCGCAGGCCCGCCATAGCGGCGCATGGCGTCGGCGATGGCTTTGCTTTCGTCGGCCAGAACCTGCACCCGGACTTTGGCCGTGCCTTGTTTTTCAAATCCTAACAACTGGGCGACGCGTTGCGTGGTGTCTATGATCCGCGCGCCCGAAAACGGCCCACGGTCGTTAATGCGGACGACAATCGAACGGCCATTCTCCAAATTGGTCACGCGCGCCAGGCTTGGCATCGGTAGCGTCGCGTGGGCGGCTGTCAATTCGTTCTTATTGAAGATTTCGCCGTTGGCCGTTTGCTTTTCGTGAAAATCGTCGCCATACCACGAGGCTATGCCCGTTTCATCGTAGCTATAGTCTTCCTTGGGATAGTACCAATTGCCTTTGACTTCGTAAGGCTTGCCGACCTTGTAGTAGCCCTTGCCATCGTCTTTGGAGACTTTCTTGGGCGCTGCCCCGCCGCTCGCGCACGCGCTCAGCGTCAGCGCTAAAAAGAGCGCTATCGCTATGCGTCCGAAAGTCAAAAAACGGGCCTCCATAGACCTTACGTCTCCTCCGGCAGCGGTTCTCCGGTCGGCCGATCATGTTTCAGGTCGAATGGTGGAGACATAATGCATAAAAGCTTAAGATTACCTTTAACGCCGTGCTTCGTCATTTCCGGCTCCTGAAAGGCTATTTAGCCGCGATACGATCCGCTAACAGTCCTACCGACGCAGCAAAATATGTCGAGCGATTCCAGCGCATTAGCGCACGGAAATTGTCATAGACCAGATAGCTGGGTCCTTGGGGGCCATCGGGCTGGATCAGCGAGGCCGGAATCACTTTATTAGGCAGGTTTTTGCCATTTTTCATGCGAACGCCCAAGCGATTCCAATCGCTTAGCATGTGCTGATTGTCCAAGCCTATATCGCGTTGCGGGATGGGGCGGGTCAACTTAACCTCCCTCCCCCATGTCTGGCCGGCCTTCCACCCCTCCGCTTTCAAATAGTTAGCGATCGAGGCGAAAACGTCGGCCTTGGTATTCCATATATCCCTCCTCCCATCCCCGTCGTGATCCACCGCATACCTGCGGTAGGTCGAGGGCATAAATTGACTTTGCCCCATGGCTCCGGCCCAAGAACCGACCAACTGCGATGAATCCATGCGCTCCTCGTCCAGCAAGTGAAGGGTATGGAGAAGCTCCTTGCGGAAAAACGCGGCGCGGCGGCCTTCATAAGCGAGCGTCGCCAGGGAATCCACGACGTTGAACCCGCCCATGTTGTTGCCGAACGCGCTTTCGACGCCCCACAACGCAATGATGACGGACGGCGGAACGCCGTATTCCGCGCCAATCTGTTTCAGCAGGCTTTTGTTTTCAGCGGCCAGAGCGCGGCCTTTGGCGACGCGTTCAGGCTTGAGAATGTTTTTTTTGTAGGCGTTGAACGTGATCGTCGATTCAGGCTGTTTCTGATCGAGTTCGATGACGCGTTCGACAAGCGTCACATTGCCGAGAGCTTGCTGAATCGTTTGCGGCGACACGCCGTCTTGTGCGGCTTCGTCAGCCAAATTGCCAAGCCATTGATCGAAAGGCTCGGCCTGAGCCAATGCGAATGACGGCATCAACAGTATAAATAAGCAAAATATATGTTTGATCATTTTTTCCACGGATAATCGATGCGGCCCATAGCCCAGTAAACAAGAAGTCCTTCGTATTCATAAAAAGCCATCGTCAACTCGTTCATGCGGCGGAACACGTTAAAGCCAAGCATGAACGGCGCCGTTTTCGGCGTGAAGTAATCGGTCGGCGCGGCGTACACATTCCATCCGGCTTTCTTGAACGTCATAAGCGCGCGGGGCATGTGAGCCGCAGACGTTACGAGGAGCCAATTCTCATTCTTTGCCGGTTTGACGGCTTCCTTGCCGAGCGTTGCGTTTTCGTATGTATTTTGCGATTTATCCTCAAAGATGACTTTGTCGGCGTCTATGCCCATAGCTTTAAGCAGCGGCTTGGCCACTTCGACGTTCGACATCTTGCTGCGCGAGACGATTTCGGGATTGCCGCCGATAAAAGCGAGTTTCGCCTTGGGATATTCGCGCGCCAGTCCCGCGAAAGTGATGTAACGCCGCGCCGACATGTGAACCGTGGCTTGACGGCGGGATTCAGTGATGTAGGGGCATTCGTCGCCGCCCAGGAGAATAATGCCGTCAACGCGTTCCGGACGCGCGGACGGATAGCGGTTTTCAAGCGGCGATAACGCCCAATAACCGACCGGAAAAACGCCGACGAACAATAATATGAGAGAAAGCCATAGGCATAAACGGCGGCCAATGATTTGCCAGCGCGGATTATGCGAGACCGCTCCTATCGCGCCGAGCGCGAGCAAAAGGCAAAACAGGTTGGCCGGGGCGAAAAGCGTTTTGACGATTTTGGCGATCAGGTAGAGCATGGAAACGCAGTCTAGCGGCCAAACACGGAATGTGAAGCCTTACTTTATTCAGAGGGCTAGGAAGGGGGAGTTTAGCTTGAGCATGAGTTTGGTTTAAGAATCCCATCCTCCCTGACAAGCTGATGGCCCCACCCCTAACCCCTCCCGCGGAGGGAAGGGGAATTTGACTGCGCTTATACGAGATTCAGTTCATAAGAACGCTGGCCTTACTCCATGCCTATCGCGGCTTTGTAGAGGTCGAGAATTTCTTCTTCCTCGCGGCGTTTTTCAACTTCCATTTTGCGCAGACTGATGATCTTGCGGATGATCTTGACGTCGAACCCCGAGCCCTTGGCTTCGGCGTATACGTCGCGAATGTCCTCAGCCACGGAGGCTTTGTCTTCCTCAAGCTTTTCAATGCGTTTGATAAAGGATTTCAGGCGCTCGGATGAAATCTCGCCGTCTTTCGTAGCCATTAGTCGCGGTCTCCAAATTAGGTGGTATCGTTTACGGAATGCGGTTTTCTAAAGCAGTTTTCCGGAAAGGGAAACCGCTTTTTGGGGAACTTTTCAAGGGATTAATAAATCGACAATAATCGCTCTTTAAGGTACCTTTCAAAGACTTATCCTATCTCGTTCAAGAATCCCATGCCCTATATTCTTCGCGACGCCAACGGCAAAGTGAGCCGCGCCAGCGCCAAGTCGATCGTTGGCGGTGAGACGGTGCCTTACGATCATCCTGAACTCATAGCTTTTCTACGCGAAAAGGGGCAAGATCCGCAAAAGATAGACGACGCTTTGGGCGAGTTGCGCAAAACAGACGCCGAGATGATGCGCGCCGTCGAAGACGTGATTATGGCGTTGCTGAAAAAAAACATCCTGAAAATGACCGACTTGCCCAAGCCCGTGCAAGACCGCATGTCGCTACGCGTCAAGCTGCGCTTGCTGATACAGGACGTTTACGATCAGGCTTCCGGCTCCAGTGCTGGCCTACCCCCTCCGCCGGGGGGCGTTCCGGGGTATATGCGGTAACCCTCTTCTTTTGCCTCCCCCCTTGAGGGGGAGGACGCGAAAACTTGGACTTGCAAAGCAAGTCCTTAGTTCTCGCTGGAGAGAGGGTAATTTCATTCATGTATATCACCCCCTCACCTGAAAAAACTAAAGGCTTACTTGCGTAAGCCCAAGTTTTTTCTTCCTCTCCCTCCAGGGGAGAGGCAATAAATGCTTAAATATTTATTCTTCCCCAAACTTTCATCGCCATCTCATTATAAACCTGTGCGCAATCGTTGGCGGGATCGAGCGCGACGATGGGTGTACCTTCGTCTGATGTCGTTCTAACCCGAACATCAAGCGGGACTTCGCCGAGCAATGGAACGCTCATACGCTCCGCTTCGGCCCGCGCCCCGCCATGGCCGAAAATCTCGCTATGGCCGCCGCAATGCGGGCAGACGAACTGGCTCATGTTCTCTATAATGCCGAGTATGGGCACGTTCAGTTTTTGGAACAGGCCGATGGCTTTGCGCGCGTCGAGCAGCGCGACATCTTGCGGCGTTGATACAATAACTACGCCACTCAGCGGCACAAAATGCGCGAGCGTCAACGGCGCGTCGCCTGTGCCGGGAGGCATATCAATGACCAAAACGTCAAGCTCGCCCCACGAGACATCGGCAAGCAGTTGACGCAAGGCTCCATGCACCATGGGCCCCCGCCAGATGACCGGCGTTTCTTCGGGAATTAGATTGCCGATGGACATGACCGACAGACCGTGAACCTGAAACGGAATGAGTTTGTCGTTATTGTCCAATTCCGGTTTGCCGCGCATACCCAGCATACGCGGCACCGATGGCCCATAGATGTCGGCATCAAGTAAACCTACGTTATGGCCTTGCTTGGTCATCGCGACAGCGAGATTAACGGCGGTTGTCGATTTACCGACCCCGCCCTTCCCCGAGGCAACGGCAATAATATGTTTGACGTTGGCTAAGAGCGGTACTTGGTTTTCTGGTTCTTCGTGAAGGTGCAGTTTCGCCTGCGCAGGACGATGGGCCGTCAATACGGCTGTTACCTTTGCAACGCCTGCGACGGATTTCACGGCCTGTTCGGCAGCCAGTCGCAAAGGCTCCATTTCGGCGGCTTTTTGCGGATCAACCTCAAGAGCGAAGGTGACTTTCGCTCCACCCGCCATATCGGCAATATTAATGCCGTTAACCATATTGAGCGCGACGATATCCTGATCGCCGCCATCTATTTTTACGGCGCGGAGAGAGTCGCGTATCCTGTTTTCGAGAGCCTTGTTCATTGCTATAAGCGCTTATCAACTCTGAATGTCATATGCAACTTCTATAAGCGAATGGAGTAATTCATGGGCAAAATAATAGAAATGGATAAGATTGAGGATATGCTGGATATCGGCGACCCGAAATCTGTTCTTTCCTATATCATCAAGATATCCGGAAAGCCGCTCGAAATTGAAACATTCCATAAGCAGAGCACAAAAGAGCCGGAAGAGTTTGTTTATTTCTCAAGTATACCCGGGATGAAGGCTGTTGTTGAAGCTCCGCTTCACGAAGGCGTCGTTTTGAAAAATCCGGTAAGCGTCGCCGGGTACGGAACGAATTACATGACGTCTCTGGCACACTTGTGCCATGCGCTTCTCACGCCGAAATTGACGTTAGGCGAGCATATATCGGAAAATCCGGAAACACGGCAGTATCTTGTCGTCGAAACTTCCAAGGGCCAGGAAAAAATCGAAATCATCGGCGAGCCAAAGCGTTCATGGCTTAATGGGCCGAGGATCAAGGAACTGGGCCTTACCTGAAGTTTCTTTTCTGTTTGCTCTTGAAACGGCGGGAATGCTGCGGCGCGCTCCCGTTGTTTTCTTCAACAATAGTAAAGCCTAAACTGCCCGTGAGTTTATCCGCCTTGTCGAGGCGCACTTTAACCGGCATCCCCAGTTGATATTCCCGTTTCGTGCGCTGGCCGACAAGCGCGTGGCGTTTTTCGTCATGGTGATAAAAATCGCGCGGCAAGGCGTTGAACGGGATCATGCCGTCCGCGCCCGTGTCGTCCAGCCGCGCGAAGAGGCCAAAACGCGCCACGCCGCTGATACGCGCGGAAAATACGACGTCGATTTTGTCCGCGAGAAAAAGGGTAGTGTAGCGGTCGATGGCGTCCCTCTCGGCTGTGATCGAGCGGCGTTCGGTTTGCGAGATATGCTCGGCGATGCCTTCGAGATTTTCGATTTCGCGATCCGTCAAGCCATCGTCGCCGAGCTTGCCTGTGCGGATGAGCGCACGGTGAACGATCAAATCGGCATAACGCCTTATTGGCGAGGTGAAATGCGCGTATTTGGCCAGCGCAAGCCCGAAATGGCCGATGTTGTCGGGGCTGTAAACGGCTTGCGCCTGCGAGCGCAACATAACTTCGTTGATAACTTGCGCGTTCGGGCCGCCCGCCGCCATCTCCAGAATATGCGTCAACATGCGCGGATGGAGTTGTTTGTGCGGGACGAGTGAAATTTCAAAGCTGGCCAGAAAGTCGCGCAGAGCTTCGAGCTTTATTTCGCTGGGCTTGTCGTGTACGCGGTAAATGCATATCCCGCCCTTGCCTTCCAATTGCGCCGCGGCGGCCACGTTGGCGCAAATCATGAACTCTTCGATCAGTTTGTGACTGTCGAGGCGTTCGCGGACTTTTATGGCGGCGACAGTCCCGTCTTCGTTCAATTCTACCTTGCGTTCCGGCAAGTCGAGTTCGAGCGTGCCGCGCTTGACTCGCGCGTTCATAAGGCAATCATAAGCGTCGTAAAGCGGTTTAATCACCTGTTCTAGCAAGGGCGCTGTGAGCTTATCCGGCTTGCCGTCGTGCGCGGCCTGAACCTGTTCATAGGTCAGGCGCGCGCGCGATTTCATCACGCCGCGTACGAATTGCCAGCGTGTCAGCTCGCCCTCTTTGTCGATCCACATGTGACACGCTATGCAGGCGCGATCCACGTTCGGCATGAGGGAGCAAAGACCGTTGCTAAGCTTTTCAGGCAGCATCGGTACGACGCGGTCGGGGAAATATGTGGAATTGCCGCGTTCATAGGCGTCTTGATCCAGCGCGCTGCCGGGTTTTACATAATGGGCCACGTCGGCAATGGCGACAATCAGATGCCAGCCGTCCTTGTCGCGTTCGGCAAACACGGCATCGTCGAAATCCCGCGCATCCGGCCCATCGATGGTGACGAGGGGGATACCTGTAAGGTCAACACGGTCTTCGCCGTTAGCGTCATTCCCGCGAAAGCGGGAATCCAGATGCGAGCGTCCGCGAGCAATATGAGGCGCGTCAGTTCTTGTGGATTGGGCCGGTTCTGATTTATATGGCCCGCCGACGCGGGCCACTGGATCCCCGCTTTCGCGGGGATGACATGGTAAATTGACCGGCTTCGCCTCATCCGCTTCCTTCAACGCCGCTTCGCTGAACCTGTCAGGAATTTCGTTGGCGCGAATGGCAATTAGGCTGATGTTGCGCGGATCGTCGGGATCGCCGAGATGATGTGTGATCCGCACCTCGCGGCGGCCTTGCTTGGTGCTGGGTAAAACCAGTGCCGCGACAAGTTCGCCTTGCATAAACGAAGCAATATTTCCCCTCCCCTCGCGGGAGGGGTCAGGGGTGGGGGCTAACCGTTGGGTGTAGCCTTTAATTTTTGAGGACTTCCCATGGTCGTTCTCCCCCCTCCCTAACCCTCCCCGCAAGGGGGAGGGAATTTTACCGTTCTTGCTTGAAGGGCGAACGACATAGGTGTTTTTGTCGCGACGGTCGGAAACTTCCAGTCCCCAGCCGAACTTTGTTTTTACAATAACGCCGACGACATGCGTCGGCGTTTCGCGGGGCGGCCTGGCGGGCGTTTTGTTTTCTATAGGCTTTGCAAAACGCTTTTCGAAATGCTCGCGGAATTGGCGTTGGGGTTTCTTTTGATGTTCAGCGTGGCGTTTTTGTTTTTTGTGTGCCTTCATTGTCTTCCAGCTAAGCGCGTGAGCGCATGATCCTTTGCTATGTATTTGGTTTTGTGGCGCGCGGCTATTTTCTTGCTCATGCCGATGCTTTTATAAAAAGAGTTGGCTGTTTTATTGTTAGAAATAGCTTTGACAAACACTAAAATGCATTTTTTCTTTAAAGCATCCTTGGCGACGCAGGCGACTAACGCTTCACCAATGCCTTTACGACGATACGCGGAATCGACATAAAGAAGATTGAGGTCACGCTTAAAGCCGTTGATTACAAAATCGTACGCGTCAAAGGCGTAAACAAAACCGGCGGGCTTGCCATTGTAAAACGCTAACCACACTTGACCGCGTTTGCGCGGGCCTAGGCAATGTTTAACGAAATCTTTGGCTGTAGTCGATGTCGTGTCGCCATGGAAGGCAGACAACTTCTTCATCATTCTGGCGACCGCCACAGCATCTAATCGACGCATACGACGGATTTTTACACTCATTTTTTCTTTCCGCCACGTTTGGCTTTGCTTTTCGTCGAAGGCCCTTTTGCGATCTTAGCCGCGAGTATTTCTACGGCTTGGTCGAGCGTAAGCGTTTCTGGATCATAGGCTTTGGTAACGGTGGCCATGACCTTGCCCCACTTCACATAGGGGCCGAAACGTCCGCTGTTGAGCGTTACGGGTTTTCCGTCTTCCGGGTGTTCGCCGAGAGGCTTGCCCGCCGAAGCGCCGCTGCGGCGAGGGCCTTTGTCTTCCTCGGCCAAAAGAGCTACGGCGCGGTTCATGCCGACTGTGAGAACGTCATCCGTGTCGGCGAGGCTTTTATAGCGTTTGCCCATTTGCAGGTATGCGCCATAACGACCGATGCCTGCCTTGATCGTTTCGCCGGTTTCCGGATGCTTGCCGACTTCGCGCGGCAAGGCCAAAAGCTTCAACGCCGTTTCGAGATTGATAAGGTTCGGGTCTAAGCCTTTAGGCAACGACACGCGCTTTGGTTTCGGCGCGTCCGACTTTTTCTTTTTTGTTTTTTTCTTTTTGCCCTTTTCCTCTTCAGGATCAGTGGGGATATCGACTTCCGGCGCAGGGCCAAGCTGGACATACGCGCCATAGGGACCGACGCGCGCCGTTATGGGCATTCCCGTGGCTTTGTCCTTGCCGAGTTCGCGCGGGGCCATCGGCGCGGGCTTGTCGCCGTTATCGCCGTTGCTGACGGCCAAAGGCTGCGTGTTCTTACAGGTCGGATAATTGGAGCAGCCGACAAAAGCGCCGAACTTGCCGAGCTTGAGGCCCAAGCGGCCATTGCCGCACACTGAGCACAGCCGCGGGTCTTTGCCGTCCGGCTGTGGCGGGAAGAAATGCGGGCCGAGCGCTTCGTCGAGACGGTCGATAACGTCCGAAATCTTGAGGTCTTTCGTCTCACCGATGGCTCCTGAAAACTCGCTCCAGAACTTATGCATGACCTTTTTCCAGTCAAGGCGTCCGCCGGAAATCTCGTCCAGTTTGTCTTCAAGGTCAGCAGTGAAATCGTATTCGAAGTAATGGCCAAAAAAGTTTTCCAGAAAAGCCGTGACAATGCGGCCACGGTCTTCGGGGATGAAGCGTTTTTTCTCCAGACGAACGTAATCGCGATCCTGCAAAACCTGCATGATGCTGGCGTAGGTCGAAGGGCGGCCGATGCCGAGCTCTTCTAGCCGTTTTACCAGGCTCGCTTCGCTGTAGCGCGGCGGCGGCTGGGTGAAATGCTGCTCCGGTTTGACCTCTTGCTTGTCGAGGTTGTCTTTTTCCTTAAGCGGCGGGAGTTTCGTACCATCTTCGCCGTTTTCGGCATCCTC
>CAZVCG010000017.1:14312-31776 GCA_964626265.1 uncultured Rhodospirillaceae bacterium
ACGGCGACCTGATCCAGAACGGCGCTGGCCATCTGCGAGGCCATCGTGCGCTGCCAGATAAGCGTGTAAAGGCGCAACTCGTCATTATTAAGATATTTGGCCACATGCTCAGGCTTGCGGCTCATATTCGTGGGGCGGATGGCCTCGTGGGCTTCCTGCGCGTTCTTTGCGGCGGCTTTGTAAACGCGGGGCGACGACGGCACATAGTCCTTGCCGTAATCCTTATTGATGAGGTCGCGCGCGGCGTTAATAGCTTCCATCGAAAGCGTGACGCCGTCGGTACGCATATAGGTGATGAGGCCGACCGTCTCGCCGCCGATGTCCACGCCTTCATAAAGGCCTTGGGCGATGCGCATCGCGCGCGACGCGCCGAGGCCGAGCTTGCGGGAGGCTTCTTGCTGTAACGTCGATGTCGTGAACGGCGGATACGGGTTGCGCTTGGCTTGTTTCTTCTCAACCGCCGTTACTTCAAAAGACAGTTGATTGATGAGCGATAGCGCGGCTTGGGCTTCTGCCTCGTTGCGCAGGGCGAACTTGTCGAGCTTCTTGCCGTTCAAGTGCGTCAGGTGGGCCGGAACAATGGCGCCGGACGACGTTTTAAACAAAGCCTCGATCGTCCAGAATTCCTGAGGTTGGAACTTCTCGATTTCGGATTCACGTTCGCAGATCAACCGCAGGGCGACCGATTGCACGCGGCCTGCGGACTTCGCGCCCGGCAGCTTGCGCCACAGCACGGGCGACAAAGAAAAGCCGACCAAATAATCCAGTGCGCGGCGGGCCATATAGGCGTCAACCAGCGCTTGGTCTATTTCGCGGGGCTTGGCGATGGCGTCCAGAACGGTCTGCTTGGTGATCTCATTAAAGGTAACGCGGTGGACGGGCTTATCCTTGAGGATTTTCTTGTCCCGCAAGACTTCAAGGACGTGCCACGCGATGGCCTCCCCTTCACGGTCAGGGTCGGGAGCGAGATAGACGGCATCGGCGCCTTTGACGGCTGCGACAATTTCTTTAACGGGCCTGTCGGCGCGGTCGCCCAGCTCCCAATCCATGGCAAAGTCGTCGTCCGGACGCACGGAGCCATCCTTCGGGGGCAAATCGCGGATATGCCCGAACGAAGCGAGGACCGTATAGTCCTTGCCCAGATACTTATTAATGGTCTTCGCCTTGGCGGGCGATTCCACGATGACAACTTTTTGAGCCACGAATTACCTAATTTTAGTAGTCTAACCAATGAGGGCCACGCGGTGACCGGGCTGCCGTTCTACACGTCCAGCCAGCTCTAATTCCAGCAAAATGGTCAGCACAACGGCGGGGGACACATGACACTGCCGGATGATTTCGTCAACCGGTACTGGCGAAGGGCTTAATATTTCAAGAACTTTTGCCCCTGCCACGTCCAGTTCGCTTTCCTGAATGGGCTGATTTTCGGGCTCTTCGAACCCCAGGAGAGGAGCGAAGGACGGCGCAGGCATACTATGAATATGCCTCAAAACGTCTTGGGCATTTTCGGTCAAAACGGCCCCTTGGCGGATAAGGTCATTCGTCCCGTTGGCACGAGGGTCCAGGGGGGAGCCAGGAACGGCGAATACCTCCCTGCCCTGTTCCAACGCCATGCGGGCCGTAATGAGGGAGCCGGATTTCATGGCGGCCTCAACGACAATCACCCCAAGGCTGAGGCCGGAAATGATCCTGTTGCGTTTCGGAAAAAGTTGCGCGCGCGGTTCGCATCCCAAGGGCTGGTCTGACACGACAGCTCCTCGTTCGACAATCCTGTCGTACAAGGCGCGGTTCTCTTCCGGATAAACGACATCGACGCCTCCGGCCAAGACCGCAATTGTGCCGGAGGCCAAGCTTCCTTGATGCGCCGCCGTGTCGATGCCGCGCGCAAGTCCGGATACGATAACGAACCCTTCCTTGCCCAGATCATGCGCAAGGCGTTCGGCCATCTTGCGCCCGTTGAGCGAGGCGTTGCGCGCGCCGACGATGCCGATGCACCTGTTGGATAGTTTAGACGCATCCCCCATCACGACAATCACAGGCGGCGCGTCTTCAATGACCGCAAGAGCTTCAGGATAGTCAGGCTCGCACATCACTATGAAACGACCGCCCAATTTTTCAAGCGCAGCGATTTCATCGTCGATGATGGCTTGTGGCGGCTGGGCAAGCGGCTTTTGCTTACCGCCGCGGCGCGACAATTCGGGCAAAACTTCAAGAGCTTTCTTCGCAGAACCGTAACGCCGTAATAATTGCCTGAACGTTATGGGGCCGACTTGCTCGGTTCGCGCCAGACGCAACCAATCCCGGCGTTCCTGGGGGTTTAAGGAATTACGCTTCATCCGTTTTGTTTTGACCTATCTTTGGCTCTGTGCGCCGGATGAGGCGCACGATGTTGTTTCTATGCTTGATGAATATGAGCACAGTCATGACCGTCAAAAGCCAGACCAACTCGCGGTTGCCAAGCAAGAAAGCAACGGCGGGCGATAACGCCGTCGCTGTCATAGCGCTTAAAGACGAGTAACGCGATAAATAAGCCGTGACCAACCAGATCGACAAGACGCACAACGCTACAGGCCACGAAAACGCCAGCAGCACGCCCAACGCGGTCGAAACGCCCTTCCCTCCCTTAAAGCGCAGCCAAACAGGGTGCATGTGGCCGATAAGAGCGGCCAATCCGGCGAACTGCGCCATTTCCGGATAGGCATATTGAGCGATGAAAACAGCCGCAAAACCCTTTGCCGCATCCAACAGCAATGTAGATAGGGCCAAACCTTTGCGTCCTGTCCTTAAAACGTTTGTAGCCCCGATATTGCCTGATCCGATGGATCGAATATCCCCCAGCCCCGCTAGACGCGTCAGCAGCAAGCCGAAAGGGATGCTGCCTAAAATATAAGAGAGGATGAGGAGCGTCAAAAAGTTCATCAGCTGCTCAACAATAAGTCAAGACACGCCATGCGCACGGCGACGCCCATTTCGATTTGCTCGAATACGACGCTATATTTGGAATCGTCGGCGAGCTTACTGGTGATTTCGACATCCCTGTTCATCGGCAAGGGGTGCATGACGATGACGTCCGGTTTCGCCGCTTTAAGTTTTTCGTGATCCAAGCCGTACTTTGCGTGATACTCGCCCACGGGCATGACGAAATCGCCCTTTGCCAGCCGTTCGTTTTGGATGCGGAGCATCATGACGACATCGGCTTCCTTAATGGCTTCGGTGATGTTGTCATAGACAGGCACATCCAATTGCTTTAGGTCGCGAGGCATAAACTGAGGCGGGGCGAATAATCTGACCTGCGAGCCGAACTTTTTCAGCAGATGAATGTTGGAGCGGGCCACGCGGCTGTGTTCGATATCGCCGCAAATGGCGACCGTAAGGCCTTCGAGCGTCCCTTTATGGCGCTTGATGGTTAACGCATCCAGCAAAGCCTGCGTCGGGTGCGCGTGCGATCCGTCTCCGGCATTCAGCACAGAAGCCTGAACATGGGGAACCATGGACTCCGGCGTTCCATTTTCGGCATGGCGCACGACGAAAGCATCCACCTGCATCGCGTTTAATACGCGAACCGTATCCAGCAAGGTCTCGCCCTTGTTTACCGAACTGATAGCCACATTAAAGTTTACCACGTCCGCGCCGAGACGCTTGGCCGCTATCTGAAACGACGTGCGCGTGCGCGTCGAATTCTCGAAAAACATATTGATGACGGTTTTGCCGGCCAATCTATCGCTTTTCTTGTTCGGCGAACGGTTTTTTTCGACATACCGCGCGGCAAGGTCGAGAATAGCCGTAATATCGGATTGTGAGAGTTGTTCAGTATCGAGAAGATGACGGTGGGGAAATGTAGTTGACATGTTTTGCGCTTTGACAGGTTGCTTCCCGATTGAATATAGAGGCTAATTGGTTGAGCGCCAGATATTTATTGCGGCCTATGTTCCTTTAAAATTGACATTTTAAGGGCTGGTCACATATTTTGAGGCTTCCCTTCCTGTGAGGTCAAAGAATGCCCTGGAATGAAGACGACGGCCCTTGGGGGTCAACGACTAAAAAGCCGGAAAATAAAACGACTGAGCCCAATAATCCGTGGTCGCGCAACGATCAGGGCCCGAACGGTTCGTCGCCGCGTCAGGACATACCGCCGCCGGAGCTTGATGCCTTTATCCGGAAGATAAAAGAATGGTTCCAACGAGTTACGCAAAAAGGCCATTCCGCCGTCTTTTTCATTATCATCGGCGTTTTTGGATTTTTATGGATAGCCAGCGGGTTCTATCAAGTCGCGACGAACCAGATGGGCGTCGTTATGCGCTTTGGCGCCTTTAACCGCATGGAAGCGCCGGGCCTTCGCTACCATTTGCCCGCGCCGATCGAGGAAGTCCTTTTGCCCGTCGTGACTTCTCAAAACGAGATACCCGTCGGATTCCGGCGCACACTGCGACGCGGCGACGAAATCCGCAGCGTCCCCCAGGAAAGCATGATGCTCACGCAGGATGAAAACGTCATCAACGTGGAGTTTACGGTGTTTTGGCGCGTCAACGACGTTGTTAAATACCTGTTCGAGATACGCGACCCTGAACAGACCATCAAAATGGCCGCCGAAAGCGTGATGCGCGAGGTCATCGGCCAGAACAAGCTTCAATTCGCCCTCACCGAAGGACGAAGCTTGATCGCCGACGAAACGCGCTCACGGTTACAAGCGTTGATGGATGAATACAACGCGGGCGTTGTCGTTTCTCAGATCAATCTGCAAACCGTGTCCGTGCCTGATGAGGTCAAAGCGGCTTTTCAGGACGTCGTCAACGCGCGGCTCGATCAGGAACGCGCGCAAAATCAGGCCGCAGCGCACGTGAACAAGGTCATTCCGGACGCCAAGGGCCAAGCCGCCCAGCTGGTTCAACAGGCCATGGCTTATCGCGATCAGAAAATTGCCATAGCCAAGGGCGAGGCGGACCGCTTCAAGGAAGTTCTGGCGGCCTACAACGCCTCGAAAGACGTAACGGCGCGCCGTTTGTATCTTGAGACGATGGAATCCATCCTGTCCAACGCGAACAAGGTCATCATGGATAAGAATGCAGGAGCCGTGCCTTACCTCCCACTACCGCAACTGAAAACCGAAGGTAAACAGGAAGGAGGCGCACCATGAACAATCAACGTCTGCTCATCGGCATAGGCGCCGCCCTTTTCGCCCTACTGTTCGTTACGAACTCTTATTACGTCGTTATGCAAACGCAACAGGCGATATTGTTCCAGTTTCGTGAAGTCGTCAAAGTCACGAACGAACCGGGACTGCACTTCAAGCTGCCGCTCATCCAGAGCGTGGACTTTTTCGACAAGCGCGTATTGGCCGTCGATGCGCCAAGTCAGGAAATCATGCTGGCCGAGCAAAAACCTTTGGAGGTCGACGCCTTCGCCCGCTACCGGATCATCGATCCTCGACTCTTTTACGAGCGCCTCCGCGACGAGCGCATCGCGAACGACCGATTGGGCAGCCTGCTCAACGCAACGCTTCGCAGCGTGCTGGGCACGGTGAAGATGGCTACGCTGCTCTCGGCGGAGCGCGTCGCCGTTATGGCCAAGATCCGCGACCTCTTGAATAGCGAGGCCAAGGACTTCGGAATCGAGATAATCGACGTACGCATCCGCCGCACCGACCTGCCTCAGAAGACAAGCGACGCCGTTTATGCCCGCATGCGTTCGCAACGCGAGCAGGAAGCCGCTCAACTACGCGCCAAGGGCCAACAGGAAGCCTTGCAAACGACCTCGGAGGCCGACCGCGAAGCGACGGTTATCGTGGCTGAGGCTCAGGGAAAGGCTGAAAAGCTTAAAGGCGAAGGCGACCGCAAGGCTTTGGAAATCATGGCCGAGGCGACCAGCCGAGACCCATCGTTTTTCGCTTTCTGGCGATCCTTGTCGGCCTATAGACAGAGCCTTAGGCCGGATTCGACGACGTACATCCTGAATCCGGGCAGCGAGTTCTTTCACTATTTCAATAATCCGCCGGGTAAATAATTTACGCTAAACTGAAGCGTGACTAACGTCAGACGTTATGTCATAAATCAGCCTAATTTCTCTCCTAAAAAGCCCTGATCGGGGCTTCCATCCCTGATGGCAATTCTCTGTAAGGCAAGGATTATGACTATGTCCCGCACGATACGCTCGATTCTCATTGTTCTTGTTATGGCATCTTTTTCAATGACCGTTCCTACGCCGGGGTTCGCGAGGGGCGGGCCTCAGGGCTTTGCGGATTTGGCGGAAAAACTTCTGCCCTCGGTCGTGAACATCTCGACGACTCAAACGATTACCAGCGACGATTTTTCGGGCTTTCAGGAACTTCAAATCCCGCCCGGCTCGCCTTTCGAAGAATTTTTTAAGGACTTCTTGGATAAGCAGGGGAAAAGTCTCCCCGGCGGAAAGCCGCGCAAGCATAAAGCCACGTCGCTGGGTTCAGGATTCATCATCGATTCCGCAGGCTATATCGTGACGAACAATCACGTCATCCAGGATGCCGACGAGATTACGGTCATCTTGCAAGACGACACCAACCTTCCCGCTACGGTCATCGGGCGCGACAAGAAAACCGACCTTGCCGTCCTGAAAGTGGACAGCAAAAAGCCCCTTCAACCCGTTACGTGGGGCGACAGCGATAAAATTCGCGTCGGCGACTGGATCTTGGCCATCGGCAATCCTTTCGGCCTTGGCGGAACAGTGACGGCGGGCATCATTTCGGCGCGCGCGCGCGACATCAATTCCGGGCCATACGATGACTATTTGCAGACCGACGCGCCGATCAATCGCGGCAACTCGGGCGGCCCCATGTTCAACATGGACGGCGAAGTCATTGGCGTGAATACGGCCATTTTCTCGCCTTCCGGCGGCTCCATCGGCATCGGTTTCGCCATACCGGCGTCCATGTCGAAGAGCGTGATCGAACAACTGAAAGCCAGCGGCCGCGTTCGCCGCGGATGGCTCGGCGTACGCATACAAACGGTTACGCAGGACATCGCGGACAGTCTCGGCCTCGGCAAGGCACGCGGGGCGCTTGTCTCCAGCATCACGCCCGATGGTCCAGCCGCCAAGGCGCGCTTTGAAGCGGGCGATGTCATCGTCAGTTTTGACGGCAAAGAAGTTACCGATATGCACCGACTGCCGCGCCTTGTCGCTGAAACCGAGGTGGACAAGACCGTTCCGGTCGTCGTCATCCGCAAGGGCAAGGAGATGACGCTTAACGTCAAGATTGCCGAATTGAGCGCGGCGGAGGAAGCTCTCGACAAGAAGACCGAAAAAGAAACCTCCAAACAACCGCAAATTGCTTCGGAAAAGGTCGAGGATTTAGGCGTGAATGTGGCGGTTATCACCGATACTTTGCGCAAGCGCTTCGATCTTGACAAGGAATCCGCGGGTCTTGTGGTCGTCAAGATGGACGATGACGGTATAGCGGCAGAGCGCGGGATACAGGTCGGCGACGTCATCAGCGAGGCCGGTCAGAACCGCTTGACCTCCGCTAAAGAGCTGATCGACATCGTGAAACAGGCCAAAAAGGACAAAAAACCCCTCCTCCTGCTTGTTGACCGCAAGGGCGACGTTCGATTCGTCACGATCAACCTCGCCAAGGACAAGCCAAAGACTAGGCAATAAGCTCTTAGGCGTCATTATCTTATTGTTTCCAAACAATGGGATAACCATCCTGATTTAAAGGGGTTGACAATTACCCTTTATTATAGTACTGATTATGTACTAATCCAGCCGAGTGGTATATCTCTACTGAATGGTCTGGGGGTCCCCCTCCCCCCGGTAACTTCAAACAAAAGGAGAAAGCCATGACAAAAGTCCTTCTAACATCGGTCGCAGCCATTGCCGTTGTCCTCGCATTTTCGGGGAGCGCACAGGCAAGGCATCGCGGCCACGATTATACGCCTCATGCCATGACGACCGCTCAAGCGCATGATACATGGGTTTATTCGTCACTTTGCAAAGCGGCTATTCCCGTTCCCATGGGCGCACGCGAGGCTGAGGTTGTGGGTCCCTATACGCCCATGAAGAATATGCCCAAGTATGCCGAACCGGAAAAAGCGCAACCGATTATGATCTATGGCGAACGGAATTACGATTATTCGCCGTAAGGCATAATTTCGATAATGAGGCAAATCAAAACACCCCTCCCGTGCCATTCCGCAGGACTCACGGGAGGGTGGAGGTTTGAGCGTAAACCAGGGTTTCGAGAGATGTGTGGTTGATCTGGGGCGCGATGGCGTTTCTCACGGCATCCTTGGCTTTATAGGCTACGCCTAAACCGTCGCCATCGTTGCATGCGGCCAGCATCGGAATATCGTTCGCCCCGTCTCCAATCGCCAAACAGTCCGAGAGCGGGATATTCAATGCGTTACATGCCATAAGCATCGTCGATTTCTTGTCTTCGGCATCGCGTATGGGATCGGCGACCTCTCCCGTCAACACGCCGTCACGGATTATGGCTTTGTTGGAAACGACACGATCGAATCCAAGACGTTCCGCAACAATTTTTCCAAAATAATCAAAACCGCCTGAAACGAGCCAGCATTGCGCGCCGTTCGATTTCATGGCCGAAACAAGATTTCCGGCGCCGGGCATAAACGTCATGTGAGACGCCACCTGATACAATATGCTTTCCGGCTGGCCTTTCAGGAGCGCGGTACGTTCCCGCAAGGAGTCGGCAAAATCAATTTCGCCGTTCATGCCACGTCGCGTTATGGCGGCCACATGGTCGCGCAAGCCTAGCAATTCCGCAAGCTCATCGAGCATTTCCTGTTCGATGATGGTGGACTCCATGTCTGCAATAAGAAGCTTTTTACGTCGGCTTTCCAACGGTTGTATGAGGACATCGACAGGCAACGCAGCAATACCGCCTTTAATTGCCGCATAAAGAGCTTTCAAATCCGAATGAAGACACAGAATGTCGGCCGCTTTATTGGCAACCAGCCATTTGACAGATGTTTGTTGAGCGCCGATTTGAATTAAGCGTTCTGTTAATTGATCGATTAATGCATCATCAAGCGCGGCCCGATGATTGCAAACTAACGTAGCGACATATTGTCTCGCGGGGATCATCTTTACTGCTTAGGCCACGGCTTCTTCGTCACGCTTGATCCACGCGGCGAATTCGTCCTCTTCGCTTGTATCGGTTGAGGTGTCCTTAATATCTTTTTCGCGCGGCAAGTCATTTAAAACAGGGCGCGCATCCAGAAGACCCGCAGCCTTTAGCTCTTCGATGCCTGGAAGTTCATTCAAATCTGTCAAATTAAAGTGGCTGAGGAACTCAGGCGTCGTTTTCCATGTTAAGGGACGGCCCGGAGTCTCACGCGGTTTGCCCGGCCTGATCCAGCCAAGCTCAAGCAAGATATCCAAGGTCCCGCGGCTGGTTTCAACGCCGCGAATGCTCTCGATTTCAGCGCGGGTAACAGGTTGATGATAGGCAATGATCGCCAGAACTTCGGCGGCGGCGCGTGGCAATTTACGTCGCGGCTGTTTGACGATTTTCATCATCGGCGCAAGATCAGGCGACGTTCGGAAACTCCAAAGACCGCCCGTTTCAACCAGATTAACGCCTCGCGGCGCGTAATCGTCCTTCAAGGACTTTAATAACGCGTCAAGGTCGGCGTCTTTGCCCAATTGATCTTTCATGACGGCAATGGACATCGGTTCCGCGCTGGCGAAGAGGATGGCTTCCAACAAGCGCTTATGCGTGTTTTGTTCCGGGGGTAGTTCCGTTTCGTTCATGAGTTATCGCTTTCGGAAAAAGAAAACAACGTGTCGCGTTTGCGAAGATAAATGGGCGCGAACATGCCATCTTGACGGTACTCCAGTTCGCCGGCTTTCACCATTTCGAGCATGGCTACGAACATGGAAGCGACGGCAGACCGCGCTTCGAGAGGTTCCTCAAACTTATCCGGCAAAAATCTGAATAGAACGGTCCAGTCAGGCATGATTCCCAACATTTTACGCAAGCGCGTCAGGCTTTCGTCGATGCTGTACAGCTTCGTTTGCCTGATATGAATATTATCCGGCTTGCGGCGGCGTTGAGGCGCGCCCAAGGCCGTGAGAAGATCATAAAGCGGAAGGTAGTAAACAGGCTTTTCCTCAACCTCCAGTTCTTCGGGTTCTCCCCTTAACAACGTGTCGAAGCCAAGCTGAGGCAATTCCTGAATCTTTTGTGAAGCCTGACGCATTGCCTCCAAACGCTGGAGCTGAAACTTGAGGGCCTCGGCCATATCGGCAGCGTTCGCCTCTTCTTCCGGAGGTTCAGGCAGCAACAGACGCGATTTCAGGAAAGCAAGCCACGCCGCCATGACGAGGTAATCGGCGGCAATCTCAAGGCGCAACTGGCGAGCCGAAGCGACAAAAGCAAGGTACTGCTCCGCGAGAGCCAAAATGGAAATGCGGGACAGATCGACTTTCTGCTCGCGCGCGAGAGCCAGCAAAAGGTCGATTGGTCCATCAAAGCCATCCAGCGCGACCACCAAATCGGCGTGAGGTTGCGCTTCGGGCAGAGTTGATTGCGCTACGGCTTCCATTTTGAGTTCCAAAAACACGTTTTGGGCATGTTTATCACGCGAATCAAACCTTTAATCTCTAAAATTGATTTCATCCGGCCAAACCCTAAACCATTACGCAAAATATCGCTCAGAACCTATTGATATATAATAATTATTGTTTATCTATTATGTCAATAAAGTATCGAGCTGCTTCCTGTCATGAGATGACGCGTATTTTTTTTCAGGCGTGCCTATCCGCCGCTTCGCGCTGGCCCATCGTTGTTGCGGTTCTTCCTCCATATCAGGCATTGCGTTAGCAATTGCGCGCATATTCGTCAAATCGCCAGGACAATAAAGAGCGATATCGGCGCCCGCAGCCAGAGTTTGCACGGCATTATCCGCAGGCGAACCCTTAAGCGCTTTCATGGCAAGGTCATCCGACATGATAAGGCCTTCAAAGCCTAATTGTTCACGAATAACGGTTGAGTGAACATTGGCGGAAAGCGAGACGGGTTTATCTGGATCAAGCTCTTTAAAAACGACATGGCAATTCATGCCGAAAGGCGCGTTTTCCAAAGCTTTAAAAGGCAAGAAATCCTCATTTTCGAGAACAGATCGACCCGCGCTGACGATAGGGAGGAATTCGTGCGGATCAACCTCCACGCGGCCATGGCCGGGCAAATGTTTTATTACTGGAAAGACACCATGTTCCAAATAAGTTTCAACGGCGACTTTACCCAAAACCTCGACAACGCGAGGATCGCGGCTAATGGCCCTATCGCCGATTGCGCTTGAAGCGCCTTCGATGAAAAGATCGAGCACAGGCGCGCAATTGCCGTTTATACCCAAGTCTTTCAGCATATGGGCGGTGATCCGGCTGTGAAGGCGCATCGCTTCAAGGCCTTTTGCCTTATCCGATTCATAAAGCTGACCGATCATCCGCATAGGAGGTAATTTCGGCCAATGCGGAGGTTTCAGGCGAGCCACGCGCCCGCCTTCCTGATCGATAAAAACGGGCGTTTCACGATTATCTACGCTGGCGCGCAGATCGCTCACGAGTTGCCTGACCTGATCCGGCGACGCGCAATTCCGTTGAAACAGAATAAAGCCGAATGGCCTGGACGCTGCGAACAAGTCGCGCTCTTCAGCGGTTAAGACAAGACCGGAACAACCGAATATGACGGGCTTCACGTCCGTCTCATTTGGGGCGAACGACAATGCACGGCGCGCGCTGGCTCCACAGCTTGGCGCAAATGGAACGAGCTTGGGCATCAGAAATCGGTCCGCCCTGAACGCGATAATAGGTGCCTTTGGCTCCCAAATCGGCTTGGACGAGGTTCAATTTGACCTTGCCGAGCGTGTCCGAATATTTGGCCTGAATTTTCTTCAATTCGCCTTGGGCAACCTGCTGTTCTGGAAAGGAGCCGAGCTGAACCATAAACTTTTTCTCAACGCCGCCCGTAAACATCTCCTTTGGTATGTTCGTGGCTGCGGCGGTTTTTACCTGAGCCTTTGCGGCAGAAACGATCTCTTCAGTATTAGGTTGGGGGGATGCTTTTGTTTCCGACAAAACTTGAGTTGTTGCGGATTCTGCAGCGGTTACGGCCGAATTTGACGGCGGCGCAAGCTTTTCAACGATTTTTGCCGTGCCAGCGGGCATAGCGGGAGACGCGGAATTTGCCGGTGACGGGGCGGTATCCGGCTTCGTCGCCAAAAGTATTTCTTCCTGTTTAGCCACATCGGCAACCGGCGCCGCTTGCGGAGTTGGAGCTTGCTGCTTGGCTACTACCGCTGAATTATTCATGTCAGTTGATGGAAAGGCCAAAGACGACGGCGTAGTCGGCTCTACCGGCTTTTCCGGGCCGGGAAGCAAATGTTCGATGGTTGCTTGTTTATCGGGAGCAGAATTGTCGATCTGCTGAAAAACGGTTTCGTTTTGATGGGGAATGTCGATGCCGCCCGGCTCATCGGGGCGTTGCTTCGTCGGCCCCTCGGCCTTCATGGTAGGGATATCGGCTGGAGGTACAGAATCCTGGGGAGGGAACGCCCAATACGCGCTTAGCCCTCCAATAACGCCAATGAGCAATACTAGGGCAATTAGCCTTATAACTTTTCGCGGCATCCTGCGCCGGCGCGAATATTCCGAGCGTATGGGCGGTTGAGCAAAAAGCTCAGGGGGAATCCGGTTGATCATTTCTCATTTCCTCCAAAGGCTTACATCCCATAACAGACAGACCGCTGGCAATGACCGTTTGAACAGCCATCACAAGAACAAGGCGTTTTATTGTCAATTCAGGGTTATCCGGTAATATGAATCGCAATGTAGCATTATCGTTGCCCTTGTTCCACAGGCTGTGAAATTGGGCAGCCAAGTCCATGAGATAAAAAGCTATCCGATGCGGTTCCCGGGCGATTGCAGCAGCTTCCACGGCGCGGGGCCAGTTGGCCAAGGTACGTATGAGGGCAATTTCATCTGGCCCGGTGACAGAACTAATGTCAATTTTCGCAAGCGCTTCGCGGGATAAGTCTTCCTGCGGCATCAACGCCGTAGCGTGACGCAAAACCGAACAGCAACGCGCATGGGCATATTGAACATAAAAGACAGGATTGTCGCGGGTTTGTTCGACGACTTTTGCAAAATCGAATTCTAGTTCTGAGTCCGGCGCGCGCGTGAGCATAAAAAACCGCACGGCCCCAACCCCCACCTGCTCCACCATCTCGCGCAACGTGATTAGGTTGCCGGAACGTTTCGACAGTTTTACTGGAACGCCGTCCTTAAACACCTTCACGATGTTGTTGAAGATAACGTCAAGCCGCGCCTTGCCATCACTGAACGCCGCGACCGCTGGCCGCATCTTTTCGAGATATCCTCCGTGATCCGTGCCCAGAATATTGATCATGTAGTAAAAACCGCGTTGCACCATGTCGTAATGGTACGCCATATCGGGCATAATATACGTCCACGCTCCGTCGCGTTTTTTCAATGGCCTGTCGGTGCTGTCGCCGAACTGGCTGGAGCGGAATAATGTCAGCGGAACCGGCTCCCAATCCTCCATGGCCTTGCCTTTGGGAGGCGGCAGCGTACCAACGTAAATGAGGCCTTTGTCCTCGAGAATTTTGAATACTTTATCGAGCGTGCCGTTTTCGATCAGTTCACGTTCATTCGTGAAAACGTCATGCCGGATGCCGATCAGTTCAAGGTCTTCCCGAATAATATTCATAATAAACTGAACGGCAAAATCGCGAATGGGCCGCAACCACTCTTCTTCCGGCTTTCCTTGCCATTTTTTGCCGTCTCGCGCCGCCAAAGCTGCGCCGACATCTTTCATATATTCGCCGGGATATAAACCTTGAGGAATTTCCCCAATAGATTCTCCCAACGCTTCGCGGTAGCGCAGGTGCGCCGTGCGGGCGAGAACATCGACTTGCGCCCCCGCATCGTTGAAATAATATTCGCGAGTTACATCGTATCCGGCTTTGGCCAAAAGATTGCTCAACGTATCGCCCAATACCGCGCCGCGCACATGACCCGCATGCATGGGGCCTGTAGGGTTGGCAGATACAAATTCGACATTCACGCGCTCGCGGTTGCCAAGAGCGCTATCTCCATAAGAAAGACCGGCTTTCAAAATTTCTTTAAGCTCATTTTGCCAAACGTCAGGAACAAGACGGAGATTGATAAAACCCGGGCCGGCGACTTCTACGCTTGCCACAACCGGAAGCGCTTCTAATTTCGGTTTCAATAATTCGGCTATAACGCGCGGCGGCTTGCCGGCTGACTTAGCCAGCATCATGGCCACGTTCGTCGCTAAATCGCCGCGTGCAGCATCGCGCGGCGGCTCAACAACAAATGTCGGCATGGGCGATGCAAGGCTTAACGCGCCACTCTTCTGCAATTCGGCAAGAATGACGCCGATCTCTTTATGAACTTCCTTGAAAATGGTCATTTGATATTCTTCGTAATTTTAGGGCGTAATTATTCTTGCTTTTCTTTTTCACGTTCATCGCGGTAACGGCGCGCCCAGTCGTCGATGCTGGTTTGCTTGCCGCGCGACACGGACAACGCGTCCGATTTTACGTTTTCAGTGATGACGCTGCCTGCGCCGACGTAAGCTCCGCTGCCGACTTTCACCGGCGCGACAAGAGCAGTATTCGATCCGATGAACGCCCCCGCGCCTATCTCTGTGCGCGATTTGGTGAAACCATCGAAGTTGCAAGTGATCGTGCCGGCCCCGATATTGGCGCGGCTTCCTATAGTGGCGTCGCCGAGATATGTGAGGTGATTGACCTTGGCCCCCGCCCCTATCTCCGAATTTTTCACTTCAACAAAATTGCCGATCCGCGTGGCGGAGCCAATAAATGTATCCGGACGCAACCGCGCGAAAGGCCCAACGATCGCGCCGGTTTCGATGCGCGTACCCGCAATATGGCAGAAAGACCGGATTTCGACGCCATCCGATATGCGCACGCCTTGAGCAAACACGACATGTGGACCGACGATGACATCCGATCCGAAAATCGTGTCGTGTGAAATATATACGGTGTCAGGATCGACGAACGTCACGCCATCCATCATGGCGCGATGGCGCAGGCGGTTCTGCATGATCTTCTCGGCTTGGGCGAGGTCGACGCGCGTGTTGACTCCCATAATGTCTTCTTCCGGGAATTCAGTCACAGTCGTTACAAGCCCTTGTTCCTTGGCAAACTTGACGCAGTCCGTGAGATAGTATTCGGCTTTGGCGTTGTTGTTGTTCAGTTTATCGAGCAACGGCCAGAGTTTATCAGCCTCAAACAGCATGATCCCGCCGTTGCAGAGCTTAATTTTCTGCTGTTCCGGCGTTGCGTCCTTGTCCTCGACGATCTCGAGCAGTTGGCCGTCAGAACCCAAAATCAGACGGCCATAGCCGGACGGATTCTTGGGCGTGAAGCCTGCTACGACGATTGAGGCTCCTGTAGCCGCGCGTTTGTCGCGAAGCGCTTGCAAAGACTCCTTTGTGATAAGAGGCGTATCGCCAAAAAGGATGATGATTTCTCCCGAAAAATCTTTAAGAAGCTCGCGGGCGGCTTTAGCTGCATCGCCTGTCCCAAGCGGTTTTTCCTGAAGCGCGCAAGGCGTAGGAGAAACCTCTCGCCCAACAAGGTCATTCTCCGGGCTGACGACAACCACAGTCTTTTCAGGAGATAAAGCCGAACACGCCTTGATGACGTGGGAAATCAAGGGCAAACCGGCGATGTGGTGCAAAACTTTCGGCATGTCAGAGCGCATACGCGTACCCTGACCGGCGGCAAGAATGACACAAGCGAGAGGGGATGTGGGGAGCGATTCAGTCATGGTGTTCTTTTGCCATAAGATACGGGTTATGTCATCATATGTAGCAGACAATCAGGATACGCGAAATGTTTCAATTACAAGGGCTTATATTTGACCTGGAAGGCACATTGTTGGATGGCGCGGTGGATTTGCGTCAAGCCCTGAATATGTTGCTGAACGAACATGGAAGACCCGTACAATCGCTTGATGCGGTCAAGACGATGATGACTAATGGCTCCATGCAATTGGTTCAAAGGGCTTTTGAGTCAACGGGAGGGATGCCCGGCAAGGACGTGTTCCCGTTCGTTCAAAAGTTCATCAAATATTACCACGAGGTAAAGGCTGACCCAGCCCAAATCTATCCGCATGTCATTCAGACTCTGGAAAAGTATTTCAACGCGGGCGTCAAGCTCGGCATCTGCACGAACAAGCAGGAAGCGGCGACATACAAGGTTCTAAAAGAGCTTGGACTATTCAGGTATTTTGAGTTCATCGCCGGAGGCGACACCTTCCCCGTTCACAAGCCGAATCCCGAGCATGTTTACGGCGTAATTACTGCTCTCGATGTGCCGAAGGATGGTTGCGTGTTCGTTGGCGACGGACCCAACGACATCCGGGCCGCGCGGGGCGCAAAAATCCCCTGTGTTCTGGTGACGCAGAGCTATGGCGAGGATGAGGCCCGCCCTCAAGGGGCCGATGAAGTCATCGGCGATTTAGGCGACTTAGAAATGGCTTTATCCAAGCTTGGTTATCTGTAATCCTCTTAACTTGATCTGACGTTTTGGTTGCTGTCGTGAAATAAAAGCTGGTTGCAAACTTTAACTCATTTTGCCTCAGTATAGCGGGAGAAAGTCACACACAGGATTCTGCTGTCGTGGAAATGGCAGCTTAACGAAATCATTTGCCCATATTATTCCTCCATTGACTGCCCCATTTCTATGTTAATACTGGCGTTTCAGACCTTTAGGCCGGATTCGCCCCATGACATCGACCTACAACATCCTTCCCCACGGCAACCGGCTGTTCACGTCACGGCGGTTTCTGCCGATGTTCGTGGTACAGTTCTGCGGCGCGCTGGAAGATAACCTGTTCCGCAACGCGTTTTTCGTCCTTCTGGCGTTTCAGGCAGCCAGCGGCGAAGGCGGTTCGACGGCGTTCATAATCGCGCTGGGCGCGGGGCTTTTCATCCTGCCTTTTTTCATTTTTTCCTCCACGGCGGGCGCCATCACCGACCGCATGGAAAAAACGCGGCTCGTCCGGTGGCTTGAGTTTGCCAATTTTCTATTAATGATTTTGGCGGGAACCGCGCTCGTCACTGAAAGTCCCGCATTCATACTCTTCACGCTGCTGCTCATGGGCGTTCAGGCTGCGTTCTTCGGCCCCGTGAAATACAGCATCCTGCCCCAGCTTGTGTTCGACAACGAACTTGTCGCCGCCAACGGCCATGTGGAAGGCGGCACGTTCATCGGCATTTTGCTCGGCACGATCATGGGCGGATCAATCGTCATGTTGCCCTATGGCACCGTCATCATCGCGACTCTGCTTTGCGTATTCGGGTTCTTCAGTTGGATGACATCGTTCGCCATTCCACGCACGATGCGGGGTGATCCTTCGCTTAAAATCGATTGGAATCCGGTTTCCGCCACGCTCCCCC
>CAZVCG010000017.1:31928-46257 GCA_964626265.1 uncultured Rhodospirillaceae bacterium
GCTGACGCTTTTCACCGTCGGCATTGCCTTAGGCGCGTTCTGGTGCAACAAGCTGCTGCGCGGACAGATCGAAACACGCTTTGTGCCGTTCGCCTTGCTGATTATGGCCGTATGCATGGTCGACCTGTACAACATGCAGATGGTTTCCGAAGCTGGGCAAACCAGCATATCGCTTGCCGATTTCTTGACAAACCGCCGAGGCCTCACGATAACCGCGCTGTTTCTGGTTATGTCAGTCGCAGGCGGCGTTTATACCGTTCCTCTTTACGCCCTTCTTCAAGCGCATAGCGATGAACGCAGGCGCGCGCGCACAATCGCCGCGAACAACATCGTCAACGCGTTGTTCATGGTAATTTCGTCGCTGTTCACTATGGCGATGGTCAAGATCGGCTATCAGGTTACGCATATTTTCTCCGTCACGGGCGTCTTGACGTTCATAACCGCCATCTATGCCTTCGAACGCTTGCCCTACCGGATTTTCAGCGCAATTTTGCGCATTATTTTTTCCATGTTTTACAAAGCCCAGTTGAACGGCCTTGCTAACCTTGCGCAACTGCGCGGGCGCGGCGCGGTGTACATCGTCAACCATACGTCGCTGATCGACGGACTGTTGCTTGCGGCTTTTTTGCCGGAATACCCCATCATCGCGTCCAACGCCGCCATGCGCAAAACGTTCGGCATGAAGCTTTATCACCTCTTCGCAGGCCATGCGCCCGCAGACCCTGCCGATCCCATGGCCCTGAAATACCTCGTGAACGCGATCAAAAAGGGCCGCTCCGTCGTCATATTTCCCGAAGGCCGCCCGACGCATACGGGCATTTTGATGAAAATCTACGAAACGCCGGGCGTCATCGCCAACATGGCCAAGGCGATGGTTGTTCCGGTACGGATCGACGGCGCGCAATACACGCCCTTCTCCCGCCTGCGCGGCAAGGTGCGCACAAAGCTTTTCCCGCGCATTACGCTGACGATTCTCACGCCCGTCATGCTGAAATCAAGCGTTAGTCTGACTTCGCGTCAACGCCGCCAGCTTTTTGCCGATCAGCTGTACGCCATCATGGACAACATGATGTTCGCGTCATGTAACATCGACCAAACGCTTTACGAAGCCTTTCTCGACGCAAAGAAATTGCAGGGCGGCAAGGCGAAAATCGTCGAGGATATCGACCGCCAACCCCGCACGTATAGCCAGCTTGTTATCCTCAGCCGCGTCTTGGGCAACCAGTTGGCGAAAGTCACGCGCGCACAGGAAAACGTAGGAGTCATGCTGCCGAACGGCCTGGGCATCGTGGGCGTGATCCTGTCGTTGTTGGCCTTCGGGCGCGTTGCGGCATTGCTCAATTTCACGGCGGGGGTTACGAACCTGAAATCCGCCCTCTTGTCCGCGAACATAACCACCATCATCACAAGCCGACGTTTTGTAAAGCTGCTTGAGCTTGGCCCCGTCATTAAAGAACTGAGCCAATCCGCTACGATCATCTACGCCGAAGACATCCGCGCAGAAATCAAGCTCGCCGACAAATTGCGCGGCGTATTCGAAGCGTCGTTCGCTGGAATGCTGCACAAGAAACTCGGTGTGATGCCGGACGATCCCGCCATCGTGCTGTTCACCTCCGGATCGGAAAGCGCGCCAAAGGGCGTCGTGCTCAGCCACAAAAACATCCTCGCCAACCGTCACCAGATCGGCACGCGGATCGACTTCTATGCCGACGACACGCTCTTCAACGCTTTGCCTATCTTCCATTCGTTCGGTTTGTCGGTGGGATTGTTCCTGCCCTTGCTCGCAGGCGTGAAAACGTTCCTTTATCCATCGCCGCTTCATTATCGCATCATTCCCGAACTTATTTACGATACGAACTCCACAATCCTCATCAGTACCGATACATTCCTCGCCAACTATGCGCGCAACGCGCATCCTTATGACTTTTCAAGCCTGCGCCTCGTCGTGGCAGGCGGTGAAAAGCTTAAAAGGGAAACGCGGCATATGTGGTTCGAGAAATTCGGCATCCGCATCCTCGAAGGCTATGGCGTGACGGAAACCGCGCCGGTACTGGCGATCAACACGCCTATGCGCAATAAAACCGGTACGGTGGGACATCTCGTGTCGGGCATGGATTACCGCCTGCGGCCCATCGAAGGCATCGAACGCGGCGGCTCGCTCGTCGTGCGCGGGCCAAACGTCATGCTGGGCTATCTCAAGGCCAACCAGCCCGGCATGCTCCAGCCGCCCTATAACGGCTGGTACGACACGGGCGATGTGGTCGATGTCGATGAACAAGGCTTTATCAAGATAATCGGGAGAGCCAAACGTTTTGCGAAAATCGGTGGAGAGATGGTTTCGCTTGCGGCGATCGAGGCATATATCCAATCGGCCTATCCCGGACGCGCTATCGGCGCGGTGTCCGCCCCCGACCCCCGAAAAGGCGAGCAAATCATTCTCTTTACGGACGACCCCGGCATCACGCGCGAAGCTTGCATCGAGCTTGCCCAAAAGCACAACATTCCCGAACTTTTCATCCCGCGCCAGGTCGTGCCGTTAACGCCTATGCCGCTGCTCGGCACGGGCAAGATCGACTATGTGCGCCTGAACCAGATCGCGCAGAGCCATTTTAATCCGCAAGGAACCGTTTAGGATTTTCCGATGAAGATTTTCAAAACCTCTGCATTTATTGCCCTCTTATTATTAACGATGGGCACTAGAGTCATTGCTCAGGAACAAACTGCCGATAACATTCGCGCTATCATCGGCTTTTGGCTCACCAAAGACAAGGACGCCGTCGTTGAGATTTATCCCTGCGGCCAAAATGTTTGCGGGAAATTCCATTGGCTCAAGGACGACAGCCCCGAAGCCCCTTCGCTCGACGACAAGAACCCCGATCCGGCCCTCAAATCACGTCCGTTGTGTGGTTTGCAGTTCCTAGGCGATTTCGAGCTTAAAGGACAAGGCTTCTTCGACAACGGCTGGATCTACAGCCCGCGCCACGGCAGCAATTTTAGCGGCTCTTTAAAATTAAAAGATAATAACACGCTTGAGCTGCGAGGCTACGTACTGATCCCCCTATTTGGCGACAGCCAGTATTGGACGCGCACTGGCCCTAACCCCGTATGCAAAACGTCGAAAAAGTAGCGCGCTACATACAATGGTATGTTTCTAATCAACGCGCTTTTAAGCGTACTTCCCGCATAGTGAGAGGATTAAACCTCATCGGGTCAATGTGATCTTGCGGGAAAATCGTTATGAAATATTCCATACACGTCGAGAAGCACGCCATCATCATCAAGCTTGAAGGAAATTTCACATTTCTTGATTCACGGGCCTTTCATCATTTGCTGAAAGGCTTATGCCAATGCAACGACAACGTTGACATCCGCATGAATGTCGGCGAATTGGAATTTGTCGACGCAGCCGCGTTGGCCATGTTGTTAAAAATGCATGACGCCGCCAAAAAGCAAAAGCGCCGCCTTGTCTTCGAACAGCCGCGCGGCCAGGTTCACGAAAGCCTTTCCCGCGCCGCCAAGTTCAATGCCCTGACGATTGCGGCATAAGCGCAAAAGTTTCAATAAGGATTGCAAAGCCCCCTTCCCCTTGAGGGAAGGGTTGTGGAAAAGGCAATTAAAAGTAACCCCCTCACCTGCAAAAACTAAGGCTTGCTTTCGCAAACCTATAGCCGTTTATCATTTTATTGAATCAACAAGCAGGTGAAGGGAAGCAATAGGGACACAATAAAAAAGGCAACAGAAGGCCGTTCAAAAAAAGCCAAATGATTGGCGGAGCCTTTTTTATTGTGTCCCCCTCGCTGCGGCAGTTCGGCTCAATGAAAGGTAAAATGGCTATAAGTTTTTGCTTCCTCTCCCTCAAAGGGGGAGGAAATTCGCTCGTTTCGCCTCCTCCATCAACGCCAGCACTTCGCTGTCCTCCATCTGGTCGAAGGACTGATAGAAATATCCCACGCCCGGAAAGAACGGCGGTATCTGCAACACCACAATCTCATCGACGTACGGCTTCAATAAATCATAGGCGGAGTCCGACGACACCGGCACAGCCACCACGACGCGCGACGCGCCGAGTTGACGCGCCGCTTGAGCCGCTACACGCATATCCGCGCCCGTCGCCATGCCGTCATCGACAAGGATAACCGTCTTTTCTTTCAAATCTGGAGGCTCAGCCCCTCCGCGATAAACCTCGTTCCGCCGCGCCAGCTCTTCCTTCTCGCGTTTAATCACCTGATCGATCATCACCTGCGGAATTCGGATAAGGTTCACGGTTTCCTCGTTCACGAAGCAAACGTCGCCCATGGCGATCGCGCCCATGGCGAACTCCTCGTCGCCCGGCACGCCCAGCTTGCGCACCAGCATCAAATCCATCGGCAAGTCGAGGTTTTTGGCCAGTTCGACGCCCACGGCTACGCCCCCACGCGGCAGTGCAAGGATAAGGGCATCCTTCTTGCCCTTGTAACGGGCAAGCCTTTCCGCCAGATGCCGTCCGGCATCGCGCCGGTTCACATATCGCTGGACCATGCCGTCATTTTCCATCATCTTGCGGTTCAGGCGCAAGACGTTTATGACGGTTCTTTACGGAGAATCCATGCCCAACCCGAACCCCAAAAACACGCTTATCGTCTTCGCGCTCGAAGCGGAATCCCGCTCGCGCTTCGACAGTTTCATTCCGGTTTATACAGGCGTCGGCAAGGTGAACGCAGCCTACCGCCTCACACGCCGCATTGCCGAGTGGCGCGCCAATCACGATAAGACGCCTGAGTTCGTCCTTAATCTCGGCAGCGCGGGATCGGGCAAATTCAAGACGGGCGAAGTCGTCAACTGCACGCAATTCATCCAACGCGATTTCGACGCCACCGCCGTCGGATGCGAGCTCTACGCAACGCCCTTCGACGTCGTGCCCGCAGTATTGAAAAACGGCGCGCGCTTCGACGCATTTCCCGAAGGCGTATGCGGCACGGGCGACAACTTCATGACGAACGGCGATATGACGGCATGGAACGTCGTCGACATGGAGGCCTACGCGTTGGCCAAAGCCTGTTACATCGAACGCATTCCGTTCGGTTGCCTGAAATACATCACTGACGGCGCCGACGGCCACGCCGCCACGACGTGGGAAACGATGCTTGAAGACGCTTCAATAAGCCTACGTCACGCGCTGGATAAGGTGTTTGCGTGATTTTTCCTCGAACGGGGCATTTGCGAATAATGAAACCCCTCACCAGTGTTTGCTAACGTCATCGCGTGACCTAGCATTGCGATTATTTGGAACGGCCATAAAATTTGTTACCAAAAAATTAAGATGAGAAAAACGCGTTAACACTCTGATAAAACCACGAATCTCACACGCTGGATTCACATCCTTCTCTAAAGCATTGGAATGTTCCTGTTTTATGTTATTTGGCGCACAAGATATAAGCAGAACAAAATCTAAATAACTGATTTTCTTTACCGAAATGCTTGTTTCGCACTTGCAAGAATCAAGCGAAAGGATTCATATGTGTGCCGTGATTCCATTCATAGCGAGACTATTTCGCTATCCGGATGACCGACAAACCGCAACGCCGCTGCATATGCTACCTTTTTATGGAGATGAAGAATGATCAATTTGTCGATGGCCGAACCTGATAATCTTCTTCGCCCTCGCTTATCCGTCGTGGGAGTCGGGGGAGCCGGCTGCAACGCCATCAACAACATGATCCGTTCATCCCTTGAGGGCTGTGACTTCATCGCGGCAAATACAGACGCTCAAGCTCTTACGCAATCTCTGGCGGGACGTAAAATACAACTCGGTGTCACGCTCTCGCGCGGCCTCGGCGCAGGCTCGAAGCCTGAAATGGGACGCGCGGCTGCGGAAGAGCAGCTTCCCGAAATCATGTCGGTACTCGAGGGCTCCGATATGCTCTTTGTCACGGCGGGCATGGGCGGCGGCACGGGCACGGGCGCGGCGCCCGTCATCGCCCGCGCGGCGCGCGAATGCGGAATTCTGACGGTTGGCGTCGTCACCAAGCCGTTCCACTTCGAAGGCGCGCAACGCATGCGCAAGGCCGAGATGGGCATCGCCGAGCTTCAACAATATGTCGACACGCTCATCGTCATTCCGAACCAGAACCTTTTCCGCATTGCAAACGAGCGCACGACGTTCGCCGAAGCCTTCCGCCTCGCCGATGAAGTTCTGAACTCCGGCGTGCGCGGCATCACCGACCTCATGGTCATGCCAGGTTTTATGAACCTTGACTTCGCCGACGTTAAAACGGTTATGGGCGAAATGGGCAAGGCCATGATGGGAACTGGCGAAGGCGAAGGCGAAAATCGCGCTATCCGCGCCGCCGAAGCCGCCATTTCCAACCCGCTCCTCGACGACATCTCGATGAAGGGCGCGCGCGGCGTGCTGATCAACATCACGGGCGGCCTCGACATGACGCTATTCGAAGTCGATCAGGCAGCAAACCGCATACGCGAGGAAGTCGATGCCGAGGCGCAAATCAAGGTAGGTTCTACGCTCAATGAAGCTTTGGAGGGACGCATCCGCGTGTCAGTCATCGCCACGGGCATCGACGCCGAGCTTGAAATGCAGACGCGCCAACGCGCTTCGCAAGGCGCGCAAGCTCCCACGCAATCGGTCATCGCGCGCGTGACGACAACCGAGGTGCCGCGCCGCGTCACGCCTGTTGCTGCCAAGCCAACGCCTGTTGCCGCCTCAATGGCGCCTTCTGTACAGCCGGTTCAACATATGCAACCCGCCGTCAACCCGGCAGCTTCGCACTTTACGATGCCGCAGGCGATGACGCCGCAAATGGCCATGCATCAACAGGAACCGGCGCCTCCCATAAAGGCCGAACCAGCACCGGCAGCCGAAGCTCCCGTTGAGGAAGCGCCGCGCTACCAACACACGATGGCCTCCTCGCCGCGCGCTATGGAGCCGCGAATGATGGAACAACCCATGCAAGCCGCTCCGCAACATCATGCCTATTCGCCCACGCCCGCCGCGCGGCCTTCGATGACCCAATCGCCGTTACGCCAACAAACCACAGCCGCGCCGCGTGCCCAGCAGCCTGTTCAGCAACAACAAGTACAGCAACCGGTACAACAGGACATGGCGTCGCCTGTCCGCTCCGTCGAACCGCAACCTGATATCCGCGTAACGCAACTCACTGCGAATGCGTCGACTCAGGCGGCTCAACAGCATACAAGCCACCGCTCGCAATCGCTGTTCCAGAGGATCACAGGATTTGGTATGGTGCGGCCATCTGCTGTGCGTCAAGCAGAGGAAGCATTGATGGACACGATAGAAGCGGCCGAGCCTCGCTTGAGCGTCGATCCTTCGGATCGCCCCGCTCTGTCCTCCGCCGGCAGCGATCAGACGGATTTGCTCGACATTCCCGCTTTCTTGCGGAGGCAAACCAATCACTAGTTTTCTTGGGTGAGCAGTACAGAGTATAGGTAATGAGTGGTGAGATAATCCTGAGTTAGTGAACATCTAAATGAACAAAGAGAGTGCGGGCCTTCGGACCCGCGCTTTTTTTTGATCGTTAAGGCTCATTCAATAGATTTGTTCCAGCAGATTAGGCCACGCATTTTTTGGCTTAGCCATGCTTCAATCCGCATTGAGGGCTAGCCGGTGTCGACTTGCTGCGCTCTGCGATGGCTTCCGGAGACATTTTCGGTAAACAGAAAAAATGTCCTGTCGTTCTGTAACCCGTATTCAAAACATGATTGATTAACCTTCTTTTTGTGAACAACCCGCGCAGCGGCGTCGTCACTATTGTCGCGGCAAATATAAAAGCCGCAGCCAAGGGCGCGATGTTGTTGCGGATTAACGCCGCTGAATCAGGATAGGCGACTACTCCCGTCAATGTAACGGCCTGGTATGCGCCGAACCCCATCAGGGAGCCGCTCAACAAGCCCTGCATGAATCTCCAAGTTGGCAGTTTCCTGCGCTCTTTCCCCAGCAATATACATTCGTCTTCGATTAACGGCACACGGGTTGTCAGTAATTGGCCCGTTTTGTCCCGCTTCTGTTCATAGCCCGCTAATAATGACGAAAGAGCCTTGTAATTCCTCATGCTTCTTAGCTTTCCGCGTATAAGGTTTAGATAAAACGCTCGGCACATATGTCTATTTTCGCTATTACAACACACAGGGATTGCCATTGAAAGCGACAACGTTATTTATATTAACTATATCAATGCGTTAACCACGTAACATTCCGTAACCACACGTGATTTTATCCATAAGGGCTGAAAGGGTAAAAATAGCGCTAAGTCCTTGATTCGGGCCGAGTACGCCTATGTCCCCTTTCGACGCGCCATTTTGTGATGTTGCCTTAGACGTTATGCTTCAGGAAACCCAACCCTCGGCCGTAATGGTCACAGGCGCCCAAGCTTTGCGCAGGCCTTCACCGGCACGGCAGCACACCTTGCGCGCGCCTGTCGCCTGTTCAGGCGTCGGCGTTCACACAGGCGCGATCGTTTCCTTCCGGCTCATGCCCGCCGACATCAACACCGGCATCCTTTTCGTGCGCACCGATCTCAAGAACGGCGCGCGCAATATCCCCGCATTGTGGGACCGCGTTGTCGATACCAAACTCTGCACCGTCATCGGCAACGGCGAAGGAGGGCTTGTGGCCACCATCGAGCATCTTATGGCCGCGCTCCGCGCCTCAGGCATCGACAACGCCACCGTTGAAATCGACGGCCCCGAGGTTCCTGTCATGGACGGCAGCGCCGCGGCGTTTATGACTCTCATCGAAGAAATGGGCCTTGCCGAACAAAACGCGCCGCGCCGCGAAATCGTTGTTAACAAATCCATCGAAGTACTCGGCAACAACAAGAGCGCACGGCTGGAGCCTGCGCCGAATGCGCAATTCAGCTTCGACATTTCCTTCAAGTCGAAACTCATTCACAAACAACATCGCGATTTCACGCTCTCAGCGGCGGGTTTCAAAGCCGACATCTCCCGAGCGCGAACATTCGGCTTTTTCGAGGAAGTCGAGCAATTGCAGAAAATGGGCTTCGCGCGCGGCGGAACGCTTGACAACGCCATCGTCATCAAGGACGACAAAGTCATGAACGAAGGCGGTTTGCGTTATGATGACGAGTTCGTACGCCACAAGCTGCTCGACGCCGTCGGCGATATGGCCTTGGCGGGCGCGCCGATCCGGGGCCGCTTTATAGGTAACTGTTCGGGCCATGCCATGAACAACGAACTGCTCCGCGCCATGTTCGCCGATCCCGAGACCTGGCATCTGGAAGACTCCGGAGAAGCGCGCGCAGCAAGCTAAGGTATTCACCCTTGCGATGGACGATTCCCCATCAAAACGCGGGAAAACATATCACCCAACCGGCTTTGCGAACGGCGTTCAGGTTGCTTCGGTTCCGTTGACGCCGCTTTTGCGTCCGTTCTTTTATCCGCTTCGGTAAAGACATCGCGCTTGATGGATTTCAGTTTTTCAACCGTTTGCGCAAACAAGTTACGGGGGTTACCTGTATAACGTGTAACGCTCGCCGACAAACGCATTAAAAACGCCGCTTGCGTGGCGTCAATTTTAAGAGCGTTTTTCTGCCAATGATCTAAAAACCTTTCGTCTTTTTGCGTTACAAGCGCATCAATCGCGCGCGGATGATTGAGATAACAGGCCCCGTAGGCAATCCCCGCCGCCATGTCGATGTTCATATCTACCTCTTGCGTGCGCTTAAGGGACTCTTCCGCGCTCAGGCCATTATTAACGTAAAGATGCGGATAATCCTGTCTTATAAAATCCCTTGCGTACTTGTCGGCCATTTTGATCAAATCGGATAGCGATGCTCTGGCAAAGTTGGGATCGCGCGCTAAAGCAGGCAGATCTTTGAAAACGGCATCGAGAGCCGGCGATGTGTCATGATTGGTTCTTTTGTCGCCTGACATAGCGTGCGTTATGATTTCGATATTTCTAAGGTCGCTGTATCTTTCGCATTGGCTCCGGATGTCCGGCTGCTGGCGTTGGGCCTGACACAAAACCGCAAACACGTCCGCCGCGCTCTCTTGTCTTTTGTCTGCGCAGAGTTGCGTTTCCCCGCGTTCAACTTCAGCACCCAATAATGAATGCCCAATTTCATGCCACAGGGTATGTTTATGCGAAAATCGGTTATCCAGCTTCTCAAGAAAGGAAGAAGAAGGACTTACGGTCAACGCATCATTGTTGCTTCCGGTGAATATCACCTGCACATCTTCCATTCGTGACTTTATGACGTCTTGAGGAAGTTGCGGAAACACGGCTGCAAGGTAATTGGCGCTCGCCGGGTTTCTTTGATTGGGAAACGCGCGAGCTCGCACATTCTTCATATCGCCTTTAGCGTATGAGGCGATCCATGCGACGTGACTTTTTACCGTTCCCTCTTTATCTGTAGCGTTGAGGTCCTTATTGCCTTCGACCGTTTGCCTGGCTTGTGCTTCGATCTGCTGGATCAATTCGGGCATCGAGCGCGCTTGCGATAAGTCGACAATGAACACACGATCCCGGAACGCGCTGTTATCGATTGCCGCGCGCGCTTCAGCTATGTTGTTTCGGTATTCATCCAAACTAATCGATGCGTTGGAGCCTCGTTGGGTTCCCGTTGCTGCGATAGCCGGCACGCCATGGCTTGCGGCTAATCCGGCTAAGGCTGCCAGTGAAGAATATTTCATGAAATCGCGGCGGCTGGCGCCTGACATCGTAAAATGCCTTTAATAATAACTTTAAAAATTTGGGCGTTATGAATTAATATCGATTGTAATTACATAAAGTTACAATTTCTTGAATCGGCTTGGAGACAGGCCTAATACAACTTATTGATTCTATGCCGGAACGTCCTGTTAACCATCCAGAAAGAAAACAGTTAACATTACGCGTTGGGGAGAGCCTCACAACTATATGATATATAACAATAAATAATTTTCTTACGCGAAACCTTTGTAACATACCCTAAAAAATGGTATATAATCAGCGTTGAAGGGCATTCAACACGGCTCGATGTAGCCGAAGTCGAAATTACCCCTCCTTTCCAGCTTTTCCATGTGCTGTTAACCATAACGGCGCAGGAAGAGCGTTTGGTTTGGGGTATGGGTTGGCTTCATACTACATCTAGTGGTATTGGGCGCGTAAGGGCAACTTCATCACTATATTTATCCTAGGGAGCGCGAACAACATGACTGAAAAGTTCGAATTTAAAAAAGGCGATTTCGTTGTTTATCCGGCCCACGGCGTTGGCCGCGTGGAAGGTATTGATTCATATGACGTAGGCGGCCAGAACGTTGCGCTATATTCGATCATGTTCGAGCAGGATCGCATGCGCCTGAAAGTTCCGGTCAGCAAGGCCAAGACGTCGGGTCTGCGCCGTCTGAGCTCGCGCGACCGCATCAAGGAAGCCCTGTCGACGCTGCAAGGCAAGTCGAAGGTTCGTCGCGTTATGTGGAGCCGCCGCGCTCAAGAATACGAGTCAAAGATCAATTCGGGCGATCCGGTATCGATTGCTGAAGTCGTCCGCGATCTGCATCGCGGCGTTGATCAGCCTGAGCATTCGTACAGCGAACGCCAGATTTATCAGGCCGCGCTGGAACGTCTGGCTCGTGAGTTGGCTGCCGTCGAAAAGATCGACCAGAACAAGGCCACGCAAAAGCTGGAAGGCGTTCTGACGAAGGAAAAGAAAGCCGCCTAACCAAGCGCTCTCTAAACCTCACACGGTTCAAAAAGGCGGGGAAAAATCCCCGCCTTTTTTTCTTATCTATTTATCATGAGTAATATTGCCACAGTGTGACTTGCACATATGTCACAATGCATGTGTATAACTAATTGTGGGTATCTTTCGGTATTTTACTACTAGATGTTGCGTTCTAGGTGAGTCTTGCTGTATTTCAACCCTGTTATCCGTTGGGTGATGCCGATGCTCTATATGAACGAAAAGTTTGTCGATCTTGGAACCCCGCGCCGCGTGTGGGCCGTTGCTGCCGTTCATGGCGACCTGAACCGCCTCGCCGCGCTCCATGACCATTTGGCGTCACGCTTCGCCATCGGCGACCGTATCGTCTACCTTGGCAACTATCTGGGTGTTGGCTCCTACGACAACGAAGCCGTTCTAGACGAATTATTGGCCTTCCGCGGCGCCCTGCTGGCCAAGCCCGGCATGGAACCCACCGACATCGTGCACCTCCGCGGCCCTGCCGAAGAAGCTTGGCAACGCCTCCTGCGGCTGCAATTCGCGCCGGTGCCTTCACAGACGCTCGAAAGCCTTCTCAAGGCTGGCGTGGAGCCATACCTGCGCCTATACGGGATCTCATTAAACGACACTAAAGCCATGGCGCGCGCCGATAGCGTAGGCATTACGCGCTGGACCAACCAACTCCGCATAGCTCAGCGCAATGCTTCGGGCCATGAACCTCTCGTATGCAGTATGCGCCGCGCAGCGGTAACAAAGGCTCCTTCGGCAAACGGCCAACGTCTGTTGTTCGTGCCCGCCGGTTTCGACATAACGCGTTCGCTTGAAGATCAGGGCGACAACCTTTGGTTTGGCAAAACGCCGTTCCACATCGCTAGGCATAATTCCCTGCCCTATGCGCGCATTGTGCGCGGCTTCGATCCTGAACGCGGTGGCATCGTTGCTGAAGGCACCGCCGTAACACTTGACGCCGGTTGTGGCTTTGGCGGGCCTTTGTCGTGCGGTTGCTTCAACACCCAAGGCCATCTGATGGAAGTCATCACCATCGGCGGATCGAGCGTATTCGAACCGCTCGGTTACTCCAGCGGCACGTCGGACGTTTCGATCAGCTATCGTGAAACGCCAGCCTACGAAGAAGAACGCACGGCGTTGTCGGCGTAAGGGTTCTCGACGCACACCTTTATCTGCGCTATCACCATGAGAGAACGAAAGGAATTCTCTCATGGCCAGTCACGTCGATAAAAACGCCCCGCAAAACGCTCTGGATCTACTCCACGACCTGATGAAGAAAGCCCAACGCGCGGGGGCGGACGCCGCCGACGCCTTGCTTGTCGACGCCTCAGCCATGTCGGTGACATGGTGCAACGGCAAGATTGAGACGCTTGAACAATCGGAATCCGCCGACATCGGACTGCGCGTATTAATCGGCAAAAAACAAGCCATGGTGGCTACGACCGATCGCCGTCCTGCCGCGCTCGACGAGATGGTCTCACGCGCCATAGCTATGGCCAAGGATGCGCCGGAAGACGAATATTGCGGACTGGCCGACCCCAAAGAGATCGCGAAATCATGGCCTCAATTGGAGATGGCCGACGATTACGATGTAAAGGCCTCCGAACTAGTCGCCAAAGCCCGCGAAACCGAAGAAGCTGCGCTAAGCGTAAAAGGCGTCACGATGTGCGAAGGCGCAGACGCCAACGCCAGCGAAGCTTTGGTCGTTCTGGCTTGCAGTAACGGCTTTGCCGGACACTATATCCGCACCGGCTACGGCATCAGCGCTTCGGTTCTGGCGGGCGAAGGCACAGCGATGGAGCGCGACTATGACTTCGCCTCGACCGTTTACCAGGCTGACCTGCCCTCGGCCGCCAGCATCGGCAAAAAGGCCGGAGAACGCACCGTCCTCAACCTCGGGGCGCGCAAGATGCCGACGGCCCAAACGCCAGTCGTCTTCGCGCCACGCGTGGCGAACACGTTACTCGGCCATTTTGCGGCCGCGGTCTCCGGCTCCAGCGTCGCTCGCGGCACAAGCTTCCTGAAAGACTATCTCAACAAGCCCATATTTGCGCCCAACATCTCGATAATTGACGATCCGTTCATGAATCGTGGCCTTTTGTCACGACCGTTCGACGGCGAGGGCCTCTTGCCATCCAAACGCATGATCGTCGAACAAGGCGTTCTCAAAACGTGGTTTTTAGACCTCGCCTCGGCGCGCCAGCTCGACATGAAGAGCACTGCCCACGCCAGCCGTGGCCCCGGCAGCATCCCCCACCCTTCGCCCGGCAATCTCTATATTGAGGCAGGTCAACAAACGCCCGAAGAACTCATCCGCGACATCAAGCAAGGACTCTACGTCACCGAATTGATGGGATCGGGCGTGAACGGCGTAACGGGTGATTACAGTCGCGCAGCGCGTGGGTTCTGGATAGAGAACGGCGTTGTGACATTCCCCGTGAATGAACTTACGATCGCCGGAAACCTTAAGGACATGTTCAAGACTGCTATTGCCGCCAACGACCTTGAGTTCAAATACGGATACAATTCGCCGACGCTGCGCATCGAAGGCATGACCGTCGCGGGGACGTAAACAATCCGGATACATAAAATGAAAGGGCGGTGGTATTCCACCGCCCTTCTTTGTAGTGATCCAATTACCCGAGGAT
>CAZVCG010000018.1:0-41362 GCA_964626265.1 uncultured Rhodospirillaceae bacterium
CGCTGGGCGGCGACAAGGCGTTCGAATTCCGCAGGCATCAGAAGTAGCCCTCCTGCTTCTTCCTTTCCATAGACGCCGTTTGATCGAAATCGATGGCGCGGCCCTGGCGTTCGGAGGCGCGCGAGGCGTACATCTCCATGATGACGTCCGGCAAGCTCGTAGCTCGGGATTCGATGGCGCCCGTTAACGGATAACACCCCAGCGTGCGAAACCTTACCCATCGCTTTTCGGGCGATTCGCCTGGATTAAGAGGCAAGCGGTCGTCGTCAACGAGGATCAGCATGCCGTTGCGTTCGACGACATCGCGTTCGGCGGCGAAATAGAGCGGCACGACGGGTATTTTTTCGAAATAGATATATTGCCAGATATCGCGTTCTGTCCAATTCGAAAGCGGAAAAGCCCGGATGCTTTCGCCCTTTTCGATGCGTCCATTATAGAGACGCCATGGCTCCGGCCGCTGATTGCGCGGATCCCAACGATGAGCGGCGTTGCGGAAGGAAAATATACGTTCTTTGGCGCGCGATTTTTCTTCGTCGCGACGGGCACCGCCGATTGCCGCGTCGAAACCCCATTTCGTCAAGGCTTGCTTCAGGCCCTGCGTTTTCATGACATCGGTATGAACAGAAGAGCCGTGAGTGATAGGGCCGATGCCCTGGGCAAGCCCTTCTTCATTGACGTGTACGAGGAGGGCCAAGCCAAGCGCGGCCGCGCGACGGTCGCGGAATTCGATCATCTCGCGGAATTTCCATGTCGTATCGACGTGCAGGAGAGGAAAAGGGGGCTTGGACGGATAAAAAGCCTTCATCGCCAAGTGCAGCAATGTCGAAGAATCCTTGCCGATGGAATACAGCAAGACTGGATTGGCGAACTGCGCAGCAACCTCGCGTATGATATGGATGCTTTCGGCTTCGAGCTGTCGGAGGTAAGGAGATAGATCGCTCATCATGCCTCAAACGCTATAGCCGTATCGGCTTAAAGGCAATTTCAGATCGTTCTCAAGCCGCCTGTTGCCGGCGCGGTAGGCTTCGGCAAGATCGTTCAGCAAGGCTTCGGGCGAAGCGATTGCCCTGCAATCCTTTCTCAAGCCCATGAGGCGCATAAAGGCGGAGAGGCAGCCGCATCCATCGGAAAAATCAATCAGGTCGTTAATATGCGCCTTAGCCCACGGCATATTGCGTTTTTCCGCCGGATATTCATGCTTTCCCGCCGCTAAGCGGCGCGTCGTCGCTGGATCGACGCCGAGAAAACCGCTCAGGTCGTCGGCGTAAGCGTCTGGATCTTCCTTCAAGGATTCATAGATTAGAACGCGGACATTCTCGGGGCCGAACTTCAAGGCGTAATATGCGACCACCCTATCGTAGTGAAGCGTAGCCATATAGTTACGATATGGAGAGCTTTGCTGAAAGCGCAACCATTCGCGAAAGCGTATGGGATATTCTATGCGGTCGGCCTCGTCCTTGGGGCCAAGCGCCAGATATTGGCCGAACCTTCCGTGCATCCAGTAAAACGACAGGATGGAAGAGATTTGCTCGCGGATCGTGATCAATATTTTGCACGGGGCGAAGGCGTCAAAAACGCGGTCGGCGACTGTAGCGAGATCGACGGCCGAAGGATGGATGAAGGATTCCGTGGAGATGAGCGCGCATTTGCGCGACGTTTTTGCGCGCAAGGAGTCAACGGTCTGTCTGAGATTGCCCGTCCCCGGATAATTCAGGCGGTCGGAGAAAAGCAGACTGTCGAGCTCGCGCTTGAGCGTCGGATCGGCGAAATCGTAAGAGGGGATGAACTTGCCCAGATATTCGATATCAGGATGATGCGGAAAAACGTTTTTTTGGAACGTAGTGGTCGCCGTTTTTGGGTAACCGACATGAACGATGAGAGGGCGGGCGCTCATGGGGAATCCCCGCTTTTCAATAAACGTGAAGCGTAACGGGGTTTCATGTTGACGATGGATTGGGCAAGGCAGGCGTCGCCCTGCACGGCCAGATGCAACACGTCGACCCGGCGGTCATAGTGCTTGTCGGCATAAAGGCCCCAGGCTCCAAAGGTCACGAAATAATCTCCGATCCCCAAATTCATTTCGAAGTCAAGCGTTACACGGACGACATCCTCGCGCTTCATGGAGGGGATGGGCGAGCGGTGCACAATGGGATTGCTGGCGAGAAGCCGGATGCCATCCTTCGTCGTAATGCTTATCCCTACGTTAAGGTCCGCGATTTCGTCGGCGTTGCACTTTACGTCGCAGTAAAGCGTGTACGAGGATCCGGAAATCAGCGTGGACGTCGCCTTGCCCTCTTTATCCCAAACGCCGCATGAAATTATGGAGGCTTCACCCGTTCCGTAACGTAGTTCCTGAAGATTCATATGGTCGGGTTGCGCGGCGTAGCTTCTTGTAGCCGTCTGTTCCGTTCCATAAATGTCTTTCATATATTGGGCCACGACTTCTTTTGGGGGGCCGTCCATGACGATTTTGCCCTGAGCCATATATACTGCGCGGTCGCAAATCGCTTCGGCGATGCCTGTCTGGTGCGTCACGAAAAGAATGGTGCACCCTGCCTCCCGGAATTCCTCGAATTTGCGAAAACACTTGCGCTGAAAACGCGCATCGCCGACGGAAAGGGCTTCGTCCACGATAAGGATGTCGGGGTTGACGCAAACCGCGACGCTGAAGGTCAGGCGCGCCTGCATCCCGCTTGAGTAGGTGCGGAACGGCTGGTCGATGAATTCGCCGAGTTCGCTGAAGGCGATGATATCGGCCTCGCGCTTCTCGATTTCCTTGCGGCTCAGCCCGAGGCAAAGACCACCCATGTAAATGTTGTCGCGGCCCGTGAAGTTCGGGTTGAAGCCTGTTCCCAGTTCTAGAATTGCGGAAATTCTTCCGTTGACCATGACGTCGCCGGATGTCGAAGCGAGCGTGCCGGCCACGATTTTCAACAAGGTCGATTTCCCTGCGCCGTTTTTCCCCAAAATGCCGACGACGGAACCTTTGTCGATGGACAGGTTGACATTATCGAGTGCGGTGAAACTCCTATAACGGGGTTTGCCTGTCAAAACCTCAAGCAGCATGTCTTTGGGGCGGTTATAGACCCTGAAGACTTTTGTTAGTCCGGAGATATCTATGGCTGGTTGCGTCACAGGGCGTCTCCGAAATAATGGCTGAGATAGCGGAAAATTCGGTAGCCGGTGATGAAAACGAAGGCGCTAACGAAGGGCGCAAGGAACCATGCCAAGGGATGCGTGATTTCGCCATAAACTATAATGTCGCGGTAAATCCAGAGAACATGGCTAAGGGGGCTAAGATAGAAAAAGGCGTCGGCCCACTCTGGAAGCATATTCGGAGCGTAAAGTATGGGGTGGGCGAAAAGCCCGATCATCAAAAGAAGCTGAACGATGTTTTTGAGATCACGAACGAAAACCGTCGCCGCCGACAGTAAATAGGAGATGCCCGCAAGCAACATCATGTGGCAAAGAACAGGAAAGGGCAAAAGCAGCCACCAAACGGGTTTCGCCATGCCGTTCGTTAGCCCAATGATCATGGGAAACGCCAGTCCGATCAACAGAGTGACGGTTGAGGCCAAGACCATCTTTAACGGCAATATCTCGGCCGGAAAAACAATCTGCTTAACAAGATTGGAACTGTCGATGATGAGCGTTGGCGCCCGCCCGATGGAATCCTGCATGGCGAGCCACGGCGCGAGCGCGGCGAGAAGGAAGGCGACGTATTGGGAGCCACCGTCGGCATTGATGCGCAATTTGAAAATATACGTAAAAACGAATGTGTAGATGAACATGACGAGCATAGGCTGAGCGATGGCCCATGCGCCGCCCAAAACTTCGCCAGCATAGCGTTCGACGAGATCGCGGCGAGTCAACTCCCAAAGAAGCTCGCGATAACGTCTCAGGCTTTTGCATAAGTCCTTAAGAGCGAGCGCGTTCGAATAGGGGTTGAGGATGGCCAGCATGGCGGTCAGCGTTTCTTGCCCAAAACATGCCATCCGCAGTTATGCGGTTCACGCTTGTTCAGAGTTACGATATCCTCAAATCCGGCGCCCTTGTACCATCCGTGAACGACTTCTTCGGGAATAGTCCAGTTATAGAACGTGTTGAGCATGTCCATATAGTTGATCGCATTGTCGGGATTTTCCGCGACTTGAAATACAAAATTAAGCTTTTCCTCTATCGTCCTACATTCGCGGTGAAACTTGCGGCGCATCTCCCGCACATCGTTCGAGGCGTGATAGGTCGGCGCATATACCATGATATAGAGGCTGCCGCCCGGTTTTACCGTCGAAGCGACGTTTTCAAAAGCCAGCTTAGGGTCGTGCGTACACATGACCACGCCCCAACAAAGGGTGAAATCGAAGGCCCGAAGCAAATCTGCGCGGGAAGGAATGTCGAAAATATCCAGCCGCGAAGTGTCAGGATTGAACCGGCTTGTCGAGCGCAGGGCGTTTTCCGAAACGTCCACCGAGGTGACTTTGCCGCCGAGAGCCTGCAATGTGCGCGTCCAGCGTCCCGCGCCGCACCCGATGTCAAGGCAACGCTTGCCATGAAAATAATCGATTGGAAATTTGGGTTCGAGATAGAGCTTGCCGCCGACCTCCCGCCGCTTTTCCATGCCGGACAGCCGCCGCGCGGCAGCCAGAACGGGATAAAGGGGCCCTTTTTTCTGGCGTTCCAAAAAGCCTTTCACGCCTGTCAATTCGTAAATGCGGTCGTCGATGTAAGGATCGCTTGTCTCGACACCGGTATGATCGCGAAAACCTCGTTGTTTATCGAGAAAGAGGCCCCATTGGTCGTTGAACTGCTCGCCATAGACGACCGGATGATATTGACCGGAATACGCATCGCTCCATACCACGAGACCGTCGTCAAAATCCGGATTGCGCGGATCGTCGATTGCGTTTTTCTCCAAAGCCTGGTTGGGCGCGTATTTCATGTTGAAACCCTTATTCCTTGATAATAAAAGCGCCGCCGCTGGCAAGGTTGATGATGGGTTCAGTCTTATCCGCCATATATTGATCCACCGCCTCGGTCACGCCGGGACAGGACTCATGACCGTAGTCGTCGAGCAGGATCATGCCTCCTTTCGCAAGGAGCGGATAGAAGAATTCCATGCTGTCGCGGGTCGGCTGGAGCAAGTCGACGTCGATATGCACAAAGCAAAAACGCCGGCCGGCCACTTCGGAAAACCGTTTTGGTATCCATCCTTTATAAAGCTCGACAAACGACAAATCGCCCAAAGGAGAGAGCGTCGAACGGACATCGTCCGCGCTGCTGCTTAAATCGCCCTTGCGCCACCAGTCGCCGTCCTTTTTGGAAGGCGATGATAGACCTTCGAAAGAATCGAACAGGCAGAGCTTTTTATTAAGACTATTATTTCGAATTTGCCTCGCCAGAAAATATGCCGAAGCGCCCTTGTACGTTCCGCATTCCGCCACGTCGCCTTTAACGCGGGCCGCCAGCCTGAAAAGCTGGTCGAGGTTGTATTTGCGTTCATAGCTGAAATCCGCCTCGGGGCATGCGCGGGCGAAATCCGCAGCGAATTCTGCATCGGAGTCGATCCGTCGTCCAATGTCAGGAAGGCGCGAATAGGGCCATACGCTTAAAAACAATCTACGCGCAAGATTGAAACGGTGTAATTTCTTCATGCTAGTAAAATCTAGGCCGTCCTTTAACAGGGCGATGGTTCGGTCGCCTTCGGCATACATTGTTTCTGGGATATATAGCTGATAACAACGGCCATTCTTGATGGGCGATGAATTATCGCTCGTTGAAAACCAAAGCGCGTTGTCCCAGTGAGAGAGCCTACCTTTGCCCATCTTGCGGATTTCGGCATGGGAAATATGGCGTGGGCCCAATTCGACGCCGTCTTCAAACAACCGTACTTGTGATCCGTAGGGGTCGTCATCCGTGTCGCCCTGAGGCGTGAAAGGCGGCAAGGGCAAGCTGTAGGCGTAGCCCTTGTCATGCAAAAAAGTCCCATTGTTCAACGTCAATAGCCTTCCCTGCTTTTCGGGGGTTTTGGCTTCGATCGTTTGAGGTGAAGAAGAGTTTATTTCCATTGCAATTATCTATCCGTTACGGAAAAATCTTTATTATCAATCCACATGCGATACCACAACTCCATCATCAGCAAGGGCCATAGACGCGTGTCGTGTCTTGTGGAGCCGGAAACGTGCTCATCAAGCAACCTGCGAACATAGGTTGGTTCGACAATACCGCGCGCTGCCGCTTGCGGCGACAACAGAAGATCATAAGCCATTCCCTTGAGTTCGTCACGGAACCAGTGATCGATAGGGCATCCAAAGCCCATTTTAGGCCTGTATATCACGTTGTGGGGCAAAAACGGCTCCATGGCCTTTTTGAACAAGGCTTTTGTCGCGCCGTCTTTCATAACCAGATCGACGGGCAGCGTCAAAGCCCATTCCATCATCTTGTGGTCGAGCAACGGCGCACGGCTTTCCAACGCATGGGCCATCGTCGCGACATCGACCTTAACCATAAGATCGTCCGGCAGATATACGTGAATGTCGGCCCAGTTTGCGCCTGAAATCAAATCATCGGTTTCGCGAAAATACGGCTCCAGTAAATCGAGAGCCGAGTGATCGAGATACTGGCGCAGCGCGGGGCCATAGCCTTCGCGCTTATGCCGGTCGGCGAAAGCGGTAATGGTGAAGGCGTAACGGTGTTGGGGCGCGATGTCTTGTCCACGAAGCAAATCCGCAACCTTTGTCGCGCGGTTCGTCAGGCGGCCAAGCCGGGGAACGCGACGCAAGGCCGCCGCAGCCGGAAGACGCATCCATGACGGAACGCGATCCAAAGCCGATACCGCGCGCATGGAGGCGTAGCGGCCATAACCGAGAAAACATTCGTCGCCGCCGTCGCCGTTGAGCGCGACGGTTACATGGCGGCGCGCCATTTCCGCGACATAATAGCTCGGCACGGCGGAGGGATCGGCAAATGGTTCGTTATAATGCCAGACCAGTTTCGGCAAGATATTCACGGCGTCGGGTTTGACGACAAGCTCGTGATGATCGGTTCCGTAACGCTCGGCGACCATGCGCGCATAGCGCGTTTCGTCATAATCGGCGTTGTCGAAACCGATGGTGAATGTCTTGATGCGGTCCGTGCTTTGACGCGCCATTATCGCGACGACCGAAGAGGAATCGAGGCCGCCCGAAAGAAAGGCTCCCACAGGCACGTCGGCGATCATACGCAGCCGGACGGATTCCTCAAGATGGCGGACAAGTTCTTCACAAGCGGCGTTGATGTCGACCTTGCCAGTGCGCGGGCGCGGGGCGGGAGGCCGCCAATACCGTTCGAGTCTCGGCGGCGTTATTTTTCCGGAAGAGTCCAGCGTAACGACGAGCTTGTGCGCGGCGGGCAATTTTTTGATGGCGCGGAACGCAGAGAACGGAGCAGGGACATATTGATATGTCAGGTATTGGTGCAAGGCCTCAAGGTCGGCTTCACGCGGTATATCCGGCCATGCAAGGATGGATTTGATTTCCGAGCCAAAAAACAAACCCTGATCCGTCAGCGCATAATTTATCGGTTTTTTACCGATGCGGTCGCGGGCCAATAGGAGCTTGCGTTCCTTCGCGTCCCACAAGGCGATGGCGAACATGCCACGCATTCGTTCCAGTACGTTTTCGCCCCACGCTAAATAACCATAGATGATGACCTCGGTGTCCGAATGGCTGCGGAACGCAAAACCCTTCGCTTCCAGTTCGGCGCGGATTTCGTGAAAGTTGTAAATTTCGCCGTTGAAAACCAAACCAATGCGTTGCGTGGCATCCCACATAGGTTGATGCCCGGCGGGAGACAAGTCAAGAATCGACAACCGAGTATGTCCCAATCCAGTATGCCCGTCGGTCCATGCGCCCTGATCGTCGGGGCCGCGGTGGCGCAGAGCGTTGACCATGGCGTTAAGGCGTTTTTCGGCGTTCGCCGTCTCGGTGGGCCGGGTGAGAAGAAAACCGGTTAATCCGCACATTCCATTAGCCCTAAAACACGCGCTCGAATACGAGTTGGTGACACCCATAACCATCGTTCGGCGCGAGCTTGACCAGCCTGTAACCGCTGTTTTCATAGAAATCGGTCAGTTGCTGGGCCGTGGCGTATTCGTAGGGATAGCCGCCGATCCAGTCGATCATGTCGTGCCAGCGACTCATGCCGCGACTCTTTTTATAGTCGCGCCATAGGTTGAAGTATTTTTCCGGATGGCCGTTGCGCAGATCGTGCCAGAAGTACCTAAGCTCAATGGGTGTCCACACCATGACCGCATAGGGAAAGCGGAGAAGTCCGGGAAGTTTGTTGTAGCGGATTTTCTTTTGCTTCCAATAAACGCTGATCTCGCCGCAATCGTTATAGATGGCGATAAACAGTTTGCCGCCGGGTTTGGTGTTGATCTTGACGCAATCTAAAGCCTTCCACATGTCGCCCGTGTGGTGCAGCACGCCCCACGAATAGACAACATCGAAAGTTCCCAGCGTTTTCAGAAAATCCGGATCGAGCACGGAACCTTGCATAACGCGCCAATTGGGATCGTCCTCAAAATAGCGGCGGCGAAGCTCGCCTGTGCAGGCGACGGATTGAGGGTCATAATCGAAGGAAACGACAGACGCTCCGAGCCGGCGGGCGGCGAGGCTGAACAGGCCGCTTCCGCTGCCTGCGTCAAGAAAAGCCTTGCCGTCGAGGCGCTCGACGCCAAGAAAAGCCTTCAGGGACTTTTCCGCTTCGGCGATGCGCTCGTCGTTCAAAACACGCAGGAAGTTTCGCCAATTTTTGCCGAACTGGAACCGCTCGCCTTTCCTGACGTCGGAAGAATGGGCCTGTGTAAGAGTTGACGTCATCTTGTATCCTTATCCATGCCTTGTGGCCAAACGGCACGTTTCATCGGCGGTATCGTATCCGTAGAGAGCCAAGGTTTCCTCGATCATGCGCTTCATGCCGTAACGTTGCGCAACATATAGGGGGCCTTCTTTGGAAGCTGTCTGACGGAAAGAATTGTTCGCGAGAATTTGGATGACCTGCTCGCCTAAGGCCTCCGCTGTTGCCGGACTCACGACGACTCCCGTAATGCCGGGATTTATGGCTTCCGCAGCGCCGCCAGCGTCGGTCGTGACGACAGGCAGTCCGAGCCATTGCGCTTCAAGAAGAACGTTAGGCGTTCCTTCACCCATCGACGTCATAAGGATGACATCGAAAAGCGACAACCCCAAAAAAGAAGGAGAGACAAGTCCCGGCAATAGTATTTTGTCGGCGATATTAAGAGACGAGGCCGTTTTAAGTATTTCATCGCGCATCAATCCCTGGCCGAAAACGACGAAACGGGCATCGGGAATTTTTACGGCCATATGAGCGGCAGTTTCAATCCAGAGAAGAGGACGTTTTTCGGGATTAAAGCGAAACATGCCGCCGATAACCGGCGCGCCTTCGGGAATGTCAAGGCGCTTGCGCAAATCGCGCGTTGCTTCGGGAGAAGGGCGCAGGCTTTCATCGAAATTAACGCCGTTGCGAAGAACCTTGATGCGATTAGGGAGCAGGCCGAGCCAGTCGGCGTAGTCGTCGGCTCCGGCACGGCTATTGTTCACAATTACGACTTCAGGGCGTTTGGCGAGAACGCGATAAACAGGCTCATAATATTCCTGAAAAAGCGCGAAATGACGTGGGCTCAGGTTGCGGCAAGAAAGCACGATCTTTGGAACGCCGGCGATCAGGGCGGCAAGGCCTGCCCGGACGTTGCTCCAGTCCAGCCAAGCGTGAACGACTTCAGGGCGGATGGCTCGGAACTCGCGGACAAGGTTCTCAATATCAAATGCCAGCCGAGGATGGATGAGCGCGGCCGCTTTTGTAAACGCATGGGGCATGGGGTCGTTGATCGCGTGCCCCCAAGAAGTCGTTATCGCCCTAATCTCGGCGCCGGTTTCCCGCGCTTGTGGTAAATAAAAGTCGAACTTTTCTTCCGTTCCTTTCTTCAAGAAATCACACAACAAGGTCACGCTTTCAAGATACGACGTTTGCAAACCCTGTAAAGTATTGACGACCTGCCGTTCGGCCCCGCCGGGCTGTAGCGACCCGCAGACAAGAACAACGCGGCCGGCAATGGGATTTATTGGCAGTTTTTGCGATATTAGTCTTTGATATATTCCGGTGTCATTGGCGTAATCGTACCGTGCGGCCCACTTGATAAGGGGTTGGGGTATTACGGATATACTCGATTTGATGAGATTCTGGAGCCAAGGCCGCGCAATGATGAACCGCAATAATCTTGATTTAATCCACAACATGAAAGGGCGGCATCGGTTCAGCATCGGCTTTTGTGACAATCTGTTAAATAGGGCAGCAACTGCGTCGCTGACGAGGCTAGCAGCCATACGTAAGAGACCTTTTGTGCGATTAGGTTTATATCCATCTGCATTTACATTCATATGTTGTCAAGGGAAAGGGAAAGAAAAACACAAGCATTTTTCTTTATTGTTGACGGTAAACGAATAAATTCGTCTTGAACGGAGCGTAAAGCGTAATCGTTTCAATCGGCTCCCAATCCGCGCGTAAATTGAACGTGTTGGCGATGACCAGCGTGCTGGGTTTGAGTTCTTTCCGCAATTTCTCGCCTACCCGTTCCATGATCTTGCCAGGCAAATAGGTAACAACGGCGCTGGCGGCCGACGTATCGTGGGTCCAGAAATCCAGCCGTTTATAGGTAAGGTTTTTGGGGCCGAACAGGCGTTGGCGGAGCACGGAACGCAACCATGGGATAAAGGCAATTTCGATTCCGATGACTTGAGCTTCCGGCATGGCGCGGGCTATGCGCGAGGTCATCTGGCCGCTGCCTGAACCGAGATCGAGAATGACGTAAGGACTGGATGAGCTTTTTTTGGCATCTTGTTGCAAAAGCTCGATAATTTTCTTACGAACGGCAGGCATGGTGGGAAACGTCGCCACGCCGGTTTTTGTCTCGAAATATTCATAACTTGCCGCGATGGCGATGACTATAATCAGCGCGACAAGGGAGACCGTTTGAACGTCCATGGTGATTCCCGCTATTGATTCAGCGGCACTATAGTACGTCTTTCGGCAATGCCAAGACTTTGGGGAAGCAAAGGTGTCTGTTGGCTAGGGGTTGTGAATCGGTTAACGTTTCAGCTTGGCTTTTCCGTATTTCCCGTCCGTGACATCCCCATGCTTACCCTGTTTCATATTGACCAAGGCCGACTTATGCAAACGGTTCCTACTGAGGAACTCAGGTCGCTACCTTATAACACCGTATGGCTAGACCTCTTGCATCCCACGAAAGACGAAGAAAGAGCCATTGAGCGGCTGCTGTCCATCGAGGTTCCCACGCGCGAGGAAATGCAGGAGATCGAAGTGTCGAGCCGCCTTTATGTCGAGCGGGGGGCAGCCGTCATGACGATGCCCATTCTCAGCAAATCGGGGGCGGCGTTTCCGGAAACCACGGCCGTGACGTTCATTCTTGCTGGAAACAGGCTTGTGACTTTGCGCTACGCCGACCCCGCGCCCTTCGGCTATTTCATCGACAGGATTTCGCGCGTGCCGTCGCTTGCCGGGTCCGGCGAGCAAATTTTGATGGGATTGCTGGAACAGGTAGCCGACAGGCTCGCCGATATTCTCGAAGGCGCGACGGCCATGGTCGAAAAAATTTCGCAGGAAATATTTCATGCGAATGGCGAGGCTGCCGAAAGCTCCGATTTTAAGGCCGTCTTGCGCAGCATTGGCCATGTCGGCGATCTGGCCACAAAGGCCAAGGACAGTTTGTTGAGCTTGAGCCGTCTTGTTCTGTTTTTGGCGGCGCAACCGGACATTAAGAAAGACACGAAGAACCAACTTGACATTCTTAGGCGTGACGCGAACTCGATTGACGAACATGCGACGTTCCTTTCGGCCAAGGTCGGTTTTTTGCTTGATGCGACGCTCGGCATGATTAATTTGGAACAAAACAATATTATCAAAATCTTTTCCATCGCGGCGGCGGGATTTTTGCCGCCGATGCTGATCGCCAGCGTCTATGGCATGAATTTTCACTTTATGCCGGAACTGTCATGGACGCACGGGTATCCGTTCGCTATAGGTTTAATGCTTCTCTCAGCTGTCGTGCCGTATCTCTACTTCAAGAAAAAGAAGTGGTTGTAAGGCGCCCCCGTTAAATAAGCTCCAACACCTTGCGCGACGTTTCCAACGTCATGTCGCCGTTTTCGCCGAGAGCGACGCGGTTATGGCGTTTGAGTTGAGCGATGACCGCGTCTATGTCGCACGTTTTGCCGTAGCCCTTCATTGTCGTCGGCATGCCGAGCGATTCAAAAAACGCCTGCGTACGGTCGATGGCCGCGTCAACGGCTTTGTTGCCTGTCGTTTCCGTAATGTCCCACACGCGCCGCGCGTATTGCAAGAGCTTTTCATATTTTGCCTCGCTTCGCACGCGCAGGTTCGCGGGCAGCACGACCGCTAGCGTCTGGCCGTGATCGAGGCCGTAGAGCGTCGTCAGCTCGTGCCCGATCATGTGCGTGGACCAGTCCTGCGGAACGCCTGCGCCGATGAGGCCGTTCAGCGCCATCGTCGCGCACCACATCACGTTCGCGCGCGCCTCGTAATTCTCAGGGTTAGCGAGCGCCTTCGGCCCCTCTTCGATGAGCGTCAACAAGATGCCCTCGGCCATCCTGTCCTGCAAAGGCGCGTTCGCAGGGAACGTCAGGTATTGCTCCACCACATGCGCGAATGCGTCGATGATGCCATTCGCCGTCTGGCGGGGCGACAGCGAAAACGTCGTCGTCGGATCAAGCACGGAAAATTGCGGATACACCAAGGGGTGAATGAAAAACAGTTTATCATTCGTCGCCGTGCGGCTGATGACAGCGCCCGCGTTCATTTCCGATCCTGTCGCGGGTAGCGTCAGCACCGTGCCGAAGGGCAATGCGCTTTCGATGGACGCGCCTTTTCCCACGATGTCCCACGGCTCACCCTTGAAGGGGATGGCGGCCACGATGAACTTTGTGCCGTCGATGACGGAACCGCCGCCAACGGCCAAAACGAAATCTATTTTCTCCCGCCGCGCGAGATCGACGGCCTTCATCAGCGTTTCATACGTCGGGTTCGGCTCAATCCCGCCGAATTCGACAACAGTGCGGCTTTCCAAAGCGCGTTTCACTTTTCCAAGCGTGCCGTTCTTGATGACGCTGCCGCCGCCATAGGTGACGAGTATTTTCGCGTGTGCGGGAACTTCATCGTCTATCGACGGAATCGTATCCTTGCCGAAGATGATCTTGACGGGATTTTGGAATGTGAAGTTGTACATGACGCTCTCCCAATTGAACTTTCCGATTATACACGGTTCGATTCACCGCGGCGAGAGAGGTTATGCGGATTTTATGCGCTCCCATAAGAGCTAATATTATATGATCGACTTTTAATGGGAAAGAGGTGAGGACGATGTGCCTCGACTGCGGATGCAAACTGCCCGATACTCGTCACGGGGATGAACGCCACTTGATCATGCAGGATCTTGTCGATGCGGCCAAAGCCAGCAAACAAGACACCGTCCGAATATTCAAAAACATGGAAGAAGCGACCCGAATGGTTTTTGAGGGCAAGCTGCAAAGCGAATCGTGGAAACCGGGCTCATAGAGTTATTCTGCCCGTGTGCAAGTCCGGCGCGCGCGGGCAGAGTTATTACCTCCAAATAGGCCTGCCGAGATTGATCTGTTTGCCGGTTGTCAATGCGCCTGTCGCAGCGCCCGCTGCGCCGCCGATGACGGCTCCAGTCACGGGGCTTCCGCCGACAAGCGCGCCGCCTAACGCGCCAGCGCCAGCGCCAATACCAGCGCCGCTCAAAGCGCGGTCGCCGGGGCTATGTCCGCACGCCGCCAACCCCAGAGCAAGTCCAGCGATGGCCAGCGTTTTCGTAAATGGCTGTAAGCTCATCATGGCTGTTCTCCTTTCTTGATCGTATCTTTCCGATAAGGGTCTTATCGCCGTTTTTTATATTCTGATGCGAGAAAGGCGTATTATCAAACGTTCTGTCACAGTAACGCGGATTTGCGTCAAAATTGTGAGGAGATTCGTGCAGTTTTGTGCCGTTCTCCATGACAGGTTTGCGTGTACTAAGTTTGGGGAAATAAATTATCTAGTGGCGGACCCGACGCGATTCGAACGCGTGACCTCTGCCTTCGGAGGGCAGCACTCTATCCAGCTGAGCTACGGGTCCACACTCAAGAGAGGGCTAACATAGGGGAAAACAGGACTGAAAGCCAGTGTGTTAGCTTGTTGATTTCAAGGGCTTTCTCAAGCCACCACGCTCTGCCACAACGCTTTAACGGGCGAGGGGTTCACGTCGCGGCTGATAAAGGCTTGCCCGATGCCGCGTGCCAGAATGATCGTAAGTTTGCCGTTCTTGGTTTTCTTGTCTTGTCCCATCAACCTCATCAGATTGTCGATGTCATAATTATACGGAGGCGGATTGCAGGGCAAGCCGACTTCGAGGAAATGCTTTTGTATTCGGGCGGCGTCATCTTGCGGGCAAATGCCCAATGCGGACGACAACCTAAACGCCATTGACATGCCGATCGCCACGGCTTCGCCGTGCAGTAATCTGCTGCTGTAGCCCGTCACGGTCTCCAGCGCATGGCCGAAGGTATGGCCTAAGTTGAGTAAAGCGCGCTCATGCGTTTCACGTTCGTCGACGATGACAACGCGGGCTTTATGTTCGCAGCTTCGACTGACGGCGAAAATCTGCGCTTCGCGGTCGCCGTTCAGGAGTTGGCCGCCGTGCGCTTCGCACCACAGGAAAAATCCTGCATCGAAAATCAAACCATATTTGACGACCTCGGCATAACCCGCCTTCATCTCGCGTTGAGACAGGGAATCAAGCGTCGTCACGTCCGCCAGCACCAGCCTTGGTTGGTAAAATGTGCCGATCGTGTTTTTACCAAAGGCCGTGTTGATACCCGTCTTGCCGCCAACCGAGCTGTCGACTTGCGCGAGGAGCGTCGTGGGAATCTGCACAACGTCGATGCCGCGCATGACGAGCGATGCGGCAAAGCCGGTAAGGTCGCCCACCATCCCGCCGCCGAGGGCAATCAACAATGTTTGCCGGTCGACGCCACGATCAAATAATTGGTTCACGAGATGCTGGAGCATCTCAAAGCTTTTGCTGCCTTCGCCGGCAGGCACGACGACGGTCGGGAGTAAGGTATGGCCGGAGGCGGCGATTACGGCCTCCAAACGTTGCTGATAGAGCGGCGCCACGTTCTGGTCGGTCACGATGACGCAGCGGCGGCGGCCAAGGCGCAAATGGATGAGCGCTCCGGCTTCGGCCATGATGCTATCGCCAACGACGATGTCATACGAGCGCTGGGCGACAGGAATTTGAACGTTCACGATCTTGCCATTCGCTAGGCTCGCCGGTTGGAGGGGCAAGGCGCATGCGGAAATAGGGGTCGTGGTGTCTTTAGTCACGGCATTTCACTCAACTGTTATCTTGGCCATCGGGGAGGGAGGAAGTCGAATCTTTGGCCACATAGTCTTTAAGGGCCTTTAAAACACGATCCACCATGTTGTCCAAGGGCCGTTTATCGCTGGTGACGGCGACTTTGGCCGTGGCATAGAACGGCTCGCGCTTAAGCATCAACTCTTGAAGGATTTTTCCCGGATCGCCTTTTTTCAGCAAGGGTCTATCGTCGCGCCGCGAGGTGCGCTCGAGAAGCACGGCAAGCTCCGCGCGCAGCCATAGGGATAGGGCTTTTTCATGAACAAGTTTACGCGTTGACTCGTTCATGAAGGCGCCGCCGCCCGTAGCCAACACGCAAGGAGGCCCGTTCAGTAGTCGCGCGATGACTTTGCGTTCGCCTTCGCGAAAGGCCGGTTCCCCGAGTTGGTCGAATATCTGTTCGACGGTCATGCCGGCCGCAGCTTCGACGGCATCGTCGGAATCGATGAATGGGAGGCCCAGCCGGGCCGCAAGCTTGCGTCCCACGCTGCTTTTACCGGCGCCAGGCATCCCGACGATAACGATGGAACGTTGAGAAAGGGGATTCGCTTCGGTCACTGGTTTTACGATTGCGTTCATAACGGGATGCGGTCACAATGCGGACAACTTTTGCCGCAATATTGATCTAAAGGATAGGGCGGTTTTCCGCAAGCCGTTCAAATTCTTAGGTGGTGAGGAACTTGATGCGCGTCACGATAGCCGTCGTTGTATTTCTGGTGATTCTGGTTTCCGGGGGGCTTGCGATGCTCGCCGAAGCTCCTTTGTCCCCTCCTGTCGAGAAAGTGGAACAGGCCGTTCCCGATGCCCAGATCCCTCGTTAGCTTCATTTCGCTTCGCATAGCGGGAGGACTTTTGGTCCTCGGCGCTGTCATGTTGGGTTGCCTTTCGCCAGCCTTTGCCGAGCGTGCGGCGAGTTTCATTCCTCCCCTGCCGGAAGAAACTGCAACGGGCGACGTACAAAAAGCGCCGTCGTCGATCCTCGTCGCGCCGGACGCCAAGGTTCCCATTGTATTGCCGCCACCGAAACTTCCGCCCCCGGTTTCCATGCCGGCGGCAACGCCGCCTGAGGCAAAGCCGGAACAAAAAGATACGGTCACGCGTGCGCCTTTATCGGAGATAACTCCGACCCCGCGGGTGTCCGCAACATCCACGCCACAAATTACGCCTTCAACGCCTTCAACGACTGATGTGTCAACGGCTCCTGTTCCTGCCGCGCCCGTAAAACCTGCGCCCGTCGAAATAGCCAAGCCCGTCGCTTCGGCTGCATTGCCTGATATTGACCCTGATACGCTCGGCCTTTTGTCGCAGAACGAGGGCGGCTTTGGGGCTTCCATGTGGGACAACACGTCTCGCGCATTGGCGGAACGCCTGTTGTCTGACACGAACCTTCCAACGGCTTCGCCAACGTTGAACGGCTTGGCCCGTCGCTTGTTATTAAGTACGGCCGCAGTTCCTGCCGGAGAAAAAGGCGCGTCTCAAAAGAATTTCATATCGCTTCGGATTGACAGGCTTTTGTCGTTAGGCGATGTCGCGGACGCCTGGAAACTCGCAACGCTGACGAAGCCGGGACGCGTCGATGCCGTGACGATGCGCACCGTTACCGAAGCCATGTTGATCGGACCGGAAAGCAAGGCGCTTTGCGACCGCATTCCTGAGATCATGGCCGCGCACAACCATGAAGACTGGCAAAAGGCTCTCGTCCTTTGCCAGTTACGCGCAGGCGACGCCAAGGCCGTGCAACTGAGCCTCGACGTCATGTGCGAGCAGCAGGTCAAGGACGATGTGTTCATTGCGCTCGCCAACCGCGCCGTCCTGAACGACAGCAAACGTTTGCCGCACCAATTGACGCCGTTGCGCCCGCTTTCGCTGGGCGTTCTGCGTCATATCGACAGGCCGTTGCCGTTCGATCTGTTCTCGCGGCCTGATGCAGTGCTCATTCCCGAATTGATAATGGCGAAGGCCGAGGACGACAGCGTGCGCCTGGCTCTGGCGGAAAGATCGGCTGCGCGAGGCATTATTGATGCGAACCAGCTTGCCGAAGCCTATAAACGCGCTGTGTTTTCGTCCGAGGCGTTGACCAATGCGCTGAACAGCAGCGATGGTGGCGCAAAGCTACATGCGCTTCTGTATCAGGCTGCGGCTCAGGAGCAAACGTCCTCTAAGCGCACGGAACTCATCACGAAATTCGTTCAAACTTCGGATCCGGCCATTCTCGCAGGCGGCGCGAGCCAGCTTCTAGCCGGGCTTGCCATGGCGATACCTCCATCGCCGGACGCGAACATGTTCTCGGCCTTGGCTGCGCGCATTTACGCGCTTGCCGGAAAGCCGGATCGCGCGATGGAATGGCTCAAAATCGTTCAAGGCCCCGCAAGCAAGCTGCCGAATATCGCATCGGAAATGCAGGCCAATTGGCCGCTGTTTGTGCTGGCGGGCATTGTGCCGGACGCCGAATACGGCAAAGGCCTGAAAGAATGGCTGGGGCAAAAGCTGAACGACTCCGCGCTGGAGCCGCAGGTCCTTAAATCGCGCCGCCTTCAGGCGGGGAACATGCTGATGCTCTTCAACGCCGCGGGCTTCGCCTTGCCGGAGGAAGCGTGGCTGACGGTTATGGAAGCGTCTGGCGACAACAAGAAAATGCCTATTCCTTCTACAGTATTGCTGGAACGTTTACGCAACGCTTCGACCAACCAACGCCGCGCCGAAACCGTACTGATCTGTCTTTCCCTGGTTAACGCCGGCGTTAGCGAGACGCCGCTTTTCGTTACGGCGGAAGCCGTGCGCGCCTTGCGCCTTGTGGGGCTGACGGCGGATGCGCTGGCCCTAGCGCGCGAAGCGGCGCTGACCATCCAATAATATGTTGTTGTTACCCCTGCTGGCGTTGAGGGCGGTGGGAGAAGATGTCGACATTTTCCCATCCGGCGAGATCAAGTTCCGCGCGGCCGGGTAAAAAGTCGAAGGCGGCCTGCGCGAGATGCGTGCGATTTTCGCGTGCCAGCATGTCGTCAAGCTTTGCTTTCAGCCTGTGTAGATACAAAACGTCCGAAGCCGCATAGTTGAGTTGCTCCGGCGTAAGCGTCGCCGCGCCCCAATCGGATGTTTGCTGTTCCTTGATCAGATCGATGCCGAGCAAATCTTTCACCAGTTCTTTTAAGCCGTGCTTGTCGGTGAATGTCCGCGCGAGAACCGAGGCGATCTTTGTGCAATATACGGGCTTGGGCATGACGCCGAGATAATGCGCGATCATCGCGAGGTCGGCGCGCGCGAAGTGGAAAAGCTTCGTGACCTTCGGGTCGGCGATCAGTTTTTTCAAGTTCGGGCAGTCGTATTGCCCCGGGGCGAATTGAACGAGGTGCGCCGTGTTATCGCCGGCCGACAGTTGAATAAGGCAAAGGCGATCCCGCGCCCAGCTCAAGCCGAGTGACTCAGTGTCCATTGCCACGATAGGGCCAAGGTCCAACCCAGCTGGAATATCGCCTTGATAAAGTTTGATGTCAGGAGAGGACATAGGAATATCTTTCTTAAGCAATGGCTTGCCGAGCCGTAGCGAAAACGGGCAAGGCCCTTCTTCGCCCTTCAGGCTTCGACGCGGCAGGCTTCGCTCACTGCGTTTGCGAAGGCTGGTGCCCAGGAGAAGACTCGAACTTCCACGATATCGCTACCACAGGTACCTGAAACCTGCGCGTCTACCAATTCCGCCACCTGGGCTCGTATTGGCCGGAAAAGCCAAGCCGAAGTCTGGCTACGTAGGATGACACAGGGGGAAAGTCAAGATAATCGTCTTTTTAAGCCGGATAAGGCCTTAATAGCCGTGTAAACAAGGCTCCAAAAGACCGGTTGCGATATCGTAACAAAGAGGTGCCCGAAAGAAACAAATGCCTTTTATTAGGAACTCTGTTTCAATGTCGCAACGTATTGACCTTGCTATTAAAAGGGCAAATTGTATAGACTTCTGCGACTTTCTTTCCTTCTCATTTGCAGAGGCATCACATGATCTTTCGTCGCGCGCTCTTGTCGCTTTTAACTTTATCGGCTCTTTCACTTAGCGCGGCAACGCCTGTCTTGGCTGCTTCTGCTGTCTATGGCGACAGCAACAGGTTGCCCAATCTTGTTTCGGTCGGGGGCGGCTGGTTCGATTTCGACAAAAACTCGCCGCAGCGCGAGGCGCTCGATTTGCGGTTGGAGCATCGTTGGGGCATGTCGTTGCTGCCCAAGGCGCATAACTATTTCACGAGCTGGGACAAATATTTCCAAATTCACCCGATGGTCGCGTTGGAAACCACGCACCGTGGCCAGTTGTACGGCGCGGCGGGATTCGCTTTCGACATTCTCTTGGGCCGCAACGTCGTAATCACGCCGACGGAGTTGGTCGGACTCTACTACCGCGGCGACGGCAAGCGTTTGGGGTCGTTCGTGGAATTCCGCTCGACGCTTGAAGCGGGTTATCGTTTCGACAATGAAATGCGCCTGACGGCTTTTATCGGCCATATCTCGAATGCCGGACTGACGGATCTTAATCCCGGCGCGAACACGGTCGGCGCCTATTTTCACATTCCGACCTCCTACTTGGGCGGGGGAAGGTAAGCGCGGTTTATATGTGATGTGAAAAGCCGCCGCCTTATTTTGGGCGGCGGTTTTTTATCTGCTGTTCAATATTGCGTTCGCCTTTGCGCGATACATGTACGCTTTGCCCTTCTCGCCCGTTTGCTCATAAATCTCGGCCAGCAATTCATAGGATTGGTAAAATCGCGGGTTGATGGCTATGGCCTTTTCAAGCTCGGCAATTGCTTCGGGAATGTGTTTTCTGCCATCCGGCATATCCAACAGAGTCCGCGCAATATTGTGGTGCGGCTGCGCGAAAGTGTCCGAAAGCTCAATGGCGGCGCGGTAATGTTCGATGGCCTTAAGCGGCTCGCCGCGCTCGGCGTACGCCATGCCGAGGTTGTTGTGAAGGCTCATCGACTTGTCGCCGTAGCGCAAGATGTTCTCATAGAATGCCGCGGGGTCGCGCCATAGTTTGTTCTGCTGGAACGAGAGAATGCCGAGAACAATCGCCAAGGCAACGGCGGCAACACCTAAAGATATCTGAATTTCCCGTTGCTTGATCATGGCGAGCGTCTGCGCCGTTCCCAATGTCAGGCCGACAGTCGGCAGATACATCCAATGCTCATTAAGCAACGCGTTCACGGGCATAAGCACGCCGCTATGCAATAGATGCGCGGCAAAGAACCAGCCGATGCCCCAGCTCAATGCCAGCGATTTCTTTCCGCGAGCAGAGACTGCAGTTCCCATGATCGCCAGTGCTGCGAGGAATATAATCAAACCCGGCACAACCGGTTTCATCCATATGGATGTGAAAACCGGAAAATCGCGGAGCATGTGAAGATCGGCGGGCCATAACAGGATTTTGAAATAGGCTGGCAACGTCGCGAGGAAGGTGGAAAATCTTACGTATGGAGAGGCTGTCAGGATATTGACTTCCTTGTAGAAAGCCACATCGCTCATCTGCAGGAGATAAATACGCACAGCCATATATAGGGCGGCGACGGCCCACAAAGGCCATGTCTTGATATATGTGCGATAGTTGAATCGCTTGTCGCTGACCAGAAACAAACATATCATCGCCAACAAAGGAAATGCGATGGCCGTTTCCTTGGAAAGCAATGCAAGCGCGAAGAAAGCGCATCCCCAAACCATGCGGCGCGGCGCGAAATCGGGGAGCAGGGCGCATACGCCGGCAAGACAAAAAAGAGCGTAAAGCGGATCGGCGGTCGCGCTGATGTACGTGACGGATTCCGTATGGACGGGATGAGCGGCCCATAATAACGCCGCGCAAAAAACTGCAACCTGGTCGAATCCGAGCCGCCGTCCCAGCAAGTAAACCAGACACGCGTTGACTGCATGAAGCGCGACGTTCAGAAAATGAAACCAGAACAACGACAATCCGGCGAATTGAAAAACGACGAAATACAAAAGCCCTTGCAACGGCCTGTAAAAAGAATCCTGTCCGCCGAAGCCTGCCGTGCTGCATGACGTGAGGAGCTTCGGCAACGCGCCCCAAAACCGCAGGTATTCGTTTTTCAGGATAAGGAATTCATCGTCCAGCAAAAATTCATTGCCGTACACGTTTCCATACGCCGCGAACACGGCGAAGACGAGAAGGGCGATGGGGAGTATCGTGAAAAGGACGTCATTCCCGCGAAAGCGGGAATCCAGCGGCCCGCGTCTGCGGGCCATATAATTAAATAAGATCGTTTTCACTTTTATGTTCAAATAGTGTTTTCCTGACATGCTCGCTATCGCTCGCACTGGATTCCCGCTTTCGCGGAATTGACGCTAACGTATGAAAAAGTTCTTGTCCTGATTCTTCAATGCAGTTTTTTCGTTGTAGTCGGGAATGGTCTATTACTCCCCAATAATCTTGACCAAAACGCGTTTGCGGCGTTGGCCGTCGAACTCGCCGTAGAAAATCTGTTCCCACGTGCCGAAATCAAGCTTGCCTTTGGTGATGGCGCAGACGACCTCGCGGCCCATGATCTGGCGCTTCATGTGCGAGTCGGCGTTGTCCTCGCCGGTGTCGTTGTGGCGGTACTGGTCGATGGGCGCGTGCGGCGCGAGCTTTTCGAGCCATTGCGCATAATCGTGATGCAAACCGCGTTCGTTGTCGTTGATGAACACGCTCGATGTGATGTGCATCGAGTTGACGAGGACGAGGCCTTCCTGAATCCCGCTATCGTCGATGCAACCCTGAACATCCTCGGTGATGTTGACAAAAGCCACGCGCGTCTTGGTGTGGACGGGGATTTCCTTGCGGTAGCTTTTCATCCGTATCCCCTTACGTTTTTTTCTCCGGCGGCAAATCTAGCTTGATATGCAATTCCTTAAGCCGCGCGGCATCCACCGTGTTGGGTGCCTGCATCATCAGGTCTTGCGCCTGCTGGTTGAGCGGGAAGGCGATGACTTCGCGGATGTTCGGCTGGTCGGCGAGCAGCATCACGATGCGATCGATGCCGGGGGCCGAGCCGCCGTGAGGTGGCGCTCCGAGCTTAAACGCCGATAGCATGCCGCCGAAACGGGTTTCGAGGTCTTCCGCCGAGTATCCGGCGATACCGAACGCCTTGTACATGACTTCCGGCAAGTGATTGCGGATCGCGCCGGATGACAACTCGACGCCGTTGCAGACGATGTCGTACTGGTACGCCTTGATCGTCAGCGGGTCTTGCTCGTTGAGCGCCTTCAGACCGCCTTGCGGCATCGAAAACGGGTTGTGGGAGAAGTCGATCTTCTTGCGCTCTTCGTCGTATTCGAACATCGGGAAGTCGACGATCCAGCAAAAACGGAACGCGTTTTTCTCAATCGCATCCATCTCGACGGCGATCTTGTTCCGCGCCTGCCCGGCCATCTTGGCGGCTTTGTCCTTCTTGTCGCACACGAAGAACACGGCGTCGGTGTCAACGCACCCTGTGATCTGGCGCAATTCCTTTTGCGCTTCGGGGCCGACGAAACGCGCGATGGGGCCTTTGCCTGCGCCCGCCTCGAACGTGATGTAGCCAAGCCCCGGCGCGCCGATTTCCTTGGCCCAGTCGTTCAGCTTGTCGAAAAAGCTGCGCGGCTTGTCGGAAACGGCGGGCGCGCGAATGGCGCGGACTACGCCGCCTTGGTCGATAATCTGGCGGAAGGCACGGAACTCGACATCGGCGCGGGTGAACACGGACGTCACATCCGTGATTTCCGGCAACTGGATGCGCAAGTCGGGCTTGTCGCTGCCGTACTTCAGCATCGCGTCGTCGTACGCGATGCGCGGGAACGGGCAGGGCGTAATGGCGGGCTTGGTTTCGCGGCGGAATCCGCCGAACTCGTCGAACACGCCATGCAACACGGGCTCGATGGTGTTGAACACGTCTTCTTGCGTCACATAGCTCATTTCAAAGTCGAGCTGATAGAACTCGCCGGGGCTGCGGTCGGCGCGGCTGTCTTCGTCGCGGAAGCACGGCGCGATCTGGAAATAGCGGTCGAAGCCCGCGATCATCAAAAGTTGTTTGAACTGTTGCGGGGCCTGGGGCAGGGCATAGAACTTGCCCGGATGCAAGCGGCTCGGCACCAGAAAGTCGCGCGCGCCTTCGGGCGACGACGACGTGAGGATCGGAGTCTGGAATTCGCGGAAACCTGCGGCCCACATGCGGCGGCGTAACGAAGCGATCACGTCCGAGCGCAGCTTGATGTTCTCCTGCAAGCTGATACGGCGCAGATCGAGGAAACGGTATTTCAGGCGCACGTCTTCGCCGGTGTCGGCTTCCTGGTTCACCTGCATCGGCAATGGATCGGCCGCGCTGATAACCTCGAACTGCTCGATGTCGAGTTCGACTTCGCCCGTGGGCAATTTGTCGTTCAGCGTTTCGGCAGGACGCTTCACGACCTTGCCCGTGACCGTCACGACGCTCTCGTTCTTCAAGGCCTCCAGTTTGGGCATCAGCGGGCTAGACATATCGATCACGCACTGCGTGATGCCGTAATGGTCGCGCAGGTCGAGGAACAACAGGCTGCCGTGGTCGCGCTTGCGATGCGCCCAACCTGACAGGCGGACCGTTTGCCCAACATGCGTTAACCGTAATTCTCCACAAGTGTGCGTGCGATAGGGATGCATAAAATGAACTCCAGAAACCTTAATAACGCGACCAAGGGGTTTTAAAGCGGGTCGCGGGCAAGATCAAAGGGTTTGTCGGTAAGCCGTAAAATCCGGCATAATGGCGGCTCATCGTAATATCAACATAGGCCGCTTTAACCATGTTGATCTTGCATCTGCGCATACTTAGCCAATATTCACTCTGTTTCCAAATTGTGAATTACACAGCGAGTACATACGAATACATTTATGGTTAATATCCACAAATGCGGTTAAAGCAGAAAATCCAGTATTTCCGCCAGTTTTGACTTGTTCCCGCCACAAAAGGCTTTATAAGTTTGGAGGTATTTATACCGCCCATTGACATTACGGAGGCATAAAATGGCGCAACCTAAGACTGCAAAATATAAGGATATGAAAGATACTTCTGAACAAAGCTCTGGCGTAGTCAAGGCCATTGCATTTACAGCTGTTGGCGCAACCTTGTTGCTTGGTGCCGGATGTGCCAGCTCGGGCGAGATGAAAAAACTGTTGTCTGCTGAGCAGGCCAAACAGGATCAAAAAACCCAAGAACAATTCGAAGTAGGCGCTATCTATGAAGGCAAACCCAAGGGTTGGGAAAAGACGCAAATTTGGGAAAGAGTACCGGGAACAAAGAATAAATGGCGGTTTGCTGGGTATGAAGGCTTTGAAAAAGTGGGCCAAAATGCTTTTCATAAGCAAATTGACGTAACGCCGCCCATTGCCGAAGAATCTAACAAAGAGACGTACAAAGAAACGCAGACTGGCCCTGCCGCTTCAGCGGCTGCAGCACCAATGCAATATGAAACTAAGCGCGTGCCAACGTACAAGACAGAGTGCGTACCGGATGGTAAGGGCGGTTGTGTCCCTCAGAAGACCCAAACCGGCACTAAGGAGCAAAAAATTCCTGTCAAGCCAGCAGCAGCTCAACAAGACCAGACCGCAACGACTGTGGAAAGGACATCAGAATCGAAGAGCGTTCAGCGAGGGCTTGTTGAGAACAAGGGTACGGGCACGCAAGCATTGGATGCGGGTACGCAAATCGTTGGAGCTGGCGTTCAAGGCGCACTCGGTGCGGCTTTGCTAAAGCCAACCCAAATCGACAATAGCTCGAACGCTCAACAACAACAGGGTCAACAACAAGGCCAACAGCAAGGCCAGACGTCCATTAACAATAACGAAAACCACAATACTGCGGTCTCTAAGGCAGAAGCCGAGGCGAGAGCAAGTGCTGAAGCCGAAGCCAAAGGCGGCAAGACCGTTATCAACAATGGAAACGGCGGCAAAGATCACGGCGGCGGTCAAGGTGGTTGTGACAGGCCTAATGACAATCATCGCGGCAGGGGCAAAATTTTCAATCTGGGAAGGTAAGTTGTAAAGTAGCGGCATGGTGCTTGTCTTTTTATGAACGCCATGCCGCTGCCAACCGCTCGATATATTTGAAGACGATTATTTTATAATTTTAGGAGGCGCTCAATGAATTATATCAACAGCTCATTCGCTCGCGGCACTGTGTTTCGCAATCCATCCATTCCGAACATGGTACGTGGCGTTGCAGAGGATTTCGCGCAGCATGCCCGCGCAGTCGGTCCCGGCAAAAAGTCCCTTTTCTCAAGAGCTTTCCGCGCTTGCGCGTTGGCTGTTGCCGGCGTGATGATCGCGGGTTCCGCGGCTCCGGCGTTCGCCTGGAACCCGTTCAAGAAGTTGCGGGAATGGTCGGAAAAAGCTGGCCCGCGTCCGCCCGAGTTTCCGCCTCCGGCTCCGCCGTTGACGAAGTACGAACCCGAAAACCAAAGGTTCACGACCATCGCCGAGCAAGAGAAGCACAAAGCGGAACAGCGCAAGGCGCCTAAGGCTCCAATGGCCAAGTCTTCGAAGACTCCAATTGCCAAGCCCATACCGGCGCATGAAGAGATGGAAGAGAAAAGGGCTGCTGCCTCGCCTGAAGACAGGCAATCTCAAGACGAAAGCGTTTTCGGCGAACGCGGCCCCGCGAAAGGGCTTCTATTCGATACAACGACGAACGCCGACATCAGACTCTGGTCGGAGAGTACACGCAAAGCAGCCTATCGCGCTCTCAATGCGCAGCAGGAAGGCAAAGATGTCAACGCGCCCAGCTACGACTACGCCAATAGCATGACTGACGACATCTTGCGCCATGGCAAGAAAGGCAAGACCGATCATGATTCGGTGCTGCGTTTCACGAGCGCCGCTTTGCGTCACGCGGGCGAAGCCGGCGATCTAGATGGCGAGGGCAACCCGAAAACCGGCAAAACAGTGTTGCGTTTGATCGTCAAGCACATGAACGCGATGAAGGCTATTGGCGAAGAAAAACAGGCCAAGGAAATCGCTCTCGAATTTCTGGGATGGGAAAAGGACAATACCGGCCCCCTGCATAGGGTTCTCGGCCTTGCTCCAAAGGCCAAGAAAAAATTCGCGAAAAAGAAAGCCAAAAAGAGCTATGTCGTTAAAACCGCTCCTGCGAAGGGCGCCGTGCAACAGTCGGCGGCTCCTGCGGAGACGAAGCCAGCCGCGCCTGTCGAGAAAGAATCGCAGGGCGTGAAAGAACAGCCCGCGACGCCTCCCGTCTATAAGCCTGCTAACAAGAAGTGCGGGATGATCGAAGCCATGCGGCCAGGGCAAACGCTGGTTTTAGCTGGCAACGCCTACAGGGTCTTTGTGCCGGCCTGATCCGGCCTGGCAGACGCATATGCGTAAAGACAAAGAACGGCAAGGCCTCTCGCTTTGCCGTTTTTTTGTTTGATTTCCAGCATAGCCCTTTCAGCGGACAGGTGCTAGGTTACTATAGCAATTTCTGTACAGGTCGGCATCGAACCACCTCACCAGCGAAAACTAATAACTTACTTCGTAAGTTCAAGTTTTCGCGTCCTCTCCTCCTTGGAGGAGGAGAGGTTGAGTCAAGCCGGGTGAGGTAGGCTCCACATAATTTAAGGCTGACTCACCCGGAAAGAGCGATAGCCGCAATAAAAAATTAAGACACAATGCTCCTCACCACCACAGCCCAGCTTTCCCGGTTCTGCAAATCGCTTAAAGGCGCCGACTACGTCACCGTCGATACCGAGTTCATGCGCGAGCGCACCTATTGGCCCAAATTATGCCTTGTCCAGCTCGGCGGGCCGGAGGAGGCGGTGGCGGTCGATCCGTTGGCCGAAGGCATCGACCTTCAGCCGCTCTATGACCTTCTGGCCGATCCCAAGATCCTGAAAGTCTTTCACGCCGCGCGGCAAGACGTCGAAATCTTTTTCTACGCCACGGGCAAGGTGCCCGCGCCTATGTTCGACACGCAAGTAGCGGCGATGGTCTGCGGCTTCGGCGAGGCGGCGAGCTATGAAACGCTGGCTGGTCAGCTCGCTAAGGCGAAGATCGACAAGTCATCCCGCTTTACGGATTGGGCGCGCCGCCCGTTGACGGAAAAGCAGGTGGCCTACGCGCTCGGCGACGTCACGCATCTGCGCAAGGTTTACGAAGAGCTTCAAAAGCACCTCGAAAAATCGGGCCGCGCCGATTGGATGCGCGAAGAGATGGCGGTGCTGACTGATCCGGCGACATACAACGTTGATCCCTATGAACTCTGGAAACGCCTCAAGCTGCGCGCCAACAAACCGCAGGCGCGCGCGATGGTGCGTGAACTTATCGCGTGGCGCGAATTGGAAGCCCAGCGGCTCAACATACCGCGCGGGCGCGTGATGAAAGATGAAACGCTGATGGAAATCGCGCATCATGCGCCATCGACGCCTGAGGAACTGTCGCACACGCGCGGCCTGTCACAAGGCTATGCCGACAGCCGTCAGGGCGAGGAGATCCTGGCTGCTATCGCGCGCGTCAAGGCGATGCCTGCCGATAAGTACCCACAGGCGGAAACGCGCCGTATGGTTCCAAACGGCTCAGGGGCCGTCTTGGACTTGTTGCGCGTTCTGCTGAAACAGGTGAGCGAGGAAAAAGGCGTCGCGTCGAAACTGATAGCAACCGCCGACGATCTCGAAGCCATCGCGGTCGAAAACGAACCTAATGTAAAAGCCATGCAAGGCTGGCGGCGCGAATTGTTCGGCAACGATGCGCTGGCGCTAAAGCGCGGCGAACTCGCGCTTGCCGTCCACAACCGCCACATCGTCCTGCTTAGGGATGAGAAGAAGAAAAATTGACTAAGGATGGTGTCATCCCGGACAATTTTCTTTTCGACAGCGTAGCTGACGAAAGAAAATTGATCCGGAATCCCGTTTAATTAATATCAAAAAAACAAACGGGATTCCGGGTTCTCGCCCTCACTATGTTCGGGCTCACCCCGGAATGACATAGTGTTGTTTGGTTGTTAATGTGTTACGTAACACTAACATGCAAAAGAACTACTTCATTTATATAGTCACCGATAAACCCTACGGAACGCTTTATATTGGCGTTACATCCGACCTTACCCGTCGCATCTATGAACACCGAGAAGGCCTTCTTAAAGGCTTCACTAAAAAATACGGCCTGAAAAAACTTGTGTGTTATGAAGTATATCCAACGCCTTCCGAAGCCATCGCCCGCGAAAAAGTGCTAAAGAAATGGAAACGTCAATGGAAAATCGATCTCATACAAGTCATGAATCCAACATGGCGCGATCTTTATGGTGATATAATTATGTAAAAATAGAGGGCTGTCATTCCGGGGCCGCCGCTTTGCGGCGGAACCCGGAATCCCGTTCGTTTTATTGAAACGTCAACACAATCCCCCACTTACATTGTAAATTTTTTCCCGCCCCGAAAAGAGTCACAATAGTCCCGTCAAGGTAACCTTATTCTGGGAGGCGGTTATGGAAATCGCATCATTCGGCGCGGGGTGTTTTTGGGGCGTGGAAGCCGAGTTCGCCAAACTTCCAGGCGTTATCGCCACGGAAGTCGGTTACTGCGGCGGCACAACGGAGCATCCGACGTATGAACAGGTTTGCAGCCACACGACAGGCCACGCGGAAACGGTGCGGGTGACTTTCGACCCCACCATAATTCACTATGAACATCTCGTCGAAAAGTTTTTTGCCTTGCATGATCCGACGCAACTTAACCGCCAAGGCCCTGACATCGGCGATCAATACCGCTCGGTCATCTTCACGCATTCGCCGGAACAGGAAGCCGTGGCGCGGCGCGTGAGGGAGCGGCTCGACAAGTCAGGCCGTTACATAAGGCCCATCGTTACGGAGATCGAACCGGCGCAAAAATTCTGGCCAGCCGAGGATTATCATCAGGACTACATCGCCAAGCACGGCGGACGCAGTTGCCATATCGCGATTTAGAATATGATGATTTAAAGCATCGCGCCGAACATCGCGGCGACGACGAGCGTCATCGCGCCGGTAGCCGTCCAGCCGAGAGTTTTAAGGTAGCGGGGTATGGTGTGCTCGCCCATGAGCCTGGTTGACGAGGCCATGTGCATCATGACGAACATGAGCGGCACGGCGATCACGCCGTTGATAACGGCGCTCCAGAACAAGGCCTTGATGGGGTTGATGTGCGCGAAATTCATGAGCGTGCCGATCACGGTCGCGCTGACGAGGGTCGCGTAAAACGCGCGCGCCTCGCGGGGCCGCCTGCCGAGACCGATATCCCATTCAAGGGCTTCGCCCACGGCATAAGCCGATGAGGCGGCGAGCACGGGCACGGCCAAAAGCCCCGTGCCGATGATGCCGAGCGCGAAGAGCAGGAAAGCGAACGGCCCCGCCAACGGTCGCAAGGCTTCGGCGGCTTGTTCCGCCGTTTGAATGTCCGTGATTCCATGGGCGTGAAGCGTCGCGCCTGTCGTGATGATGATGAAAAGCGCGATCAGGTTCGAAAAGCCCATGCCGATCCACGTGTCGAAACGGATGCGCTTGACCTCGCTTGCGGCTTGTTCCGGCGCGACGAGCAGGGCTTGCGCGTCGGGATTGGCGATGACGTCTTCGGCTTCGTGCGTGGCCTGCCAAAAGAAAAGATAGGGGCTGATCGTCGTGCCGAAGACGGCGACGATGACCGACAGATAATCCATACTCCATTCGATGTGCGGCAAGAAAAGCCCGCGCAGGACCTCGCTCCACGGAACGTCGACGACCAGAACGACGCCGACGTAGGCGAAAAGGCTGAGCGTCAGCCATTTCAATACGGAAATGTATTGGCGGTAATCCGTGAATATCTGCAAGCCCGCGCAAACGCAGCCGAAAAGCAGAGCCCATAGGCGGTTGTTGCCGCCGATGACAAGCTGCAAGGCGGCACCCATGGCGCCTAGATTCGCCGACAGATTGATGACGTTCGCGACAAGCAGCAGGAAGACCATCACGCGCAAAATCCAGATGGGATAAAACATCCGCAGATTGCCGGCCAGGCCATAGCTCGTCGTGCGGCCTATGCGCCCGCTGATTTCCTGAATGGCGCACATAAGTGGATACGTGAACGGCATCGTCCACAAGAGATTGAATCCGAATTGCGCGCCGGTCTGGGAATAGGTCGCGATGCCGCTGGGGTCGTCGTCAGCCGCGCCGGTTATGAAACCGGGGCCGAGCCGTCTCCAGAAGTTGATGGGGTACCGATAAATCTTCCACATCGGACTTAACCCTGATTAAACTTAAAAAAATTCGCACTCAAAAACGCCCGATAAGCCTGTTTCCTGGCCCATCGGTTCCGTAAATATTAAAATCATTACGTTGGAGGTTTAAGGCTCCGGTCGGCCAGCGCTGATATTTGGCTCAAAGAATTGCCGCCGCGGTTCGAGACCTGGCTGACCTGCGTTTGAAACAGGCCCATCAGGCGCAACAAACGCCCCTGCGCTAAAGCCATCTGGCATGCGCAACGCGCGTCAACGGTCACATGGAATTGTGTTGCCATTGTTCACCTCCCGGACATCCCTTTAGGGGTCGGGCGGTGAACCTAAGGCTCCTTAGGAGGCGGCCTTTACGTTCACCCCGCGGAACCCGCAGGGAATGCTGGAGACATTGTATGTAGTCCCGGTCAAAAATGAGGGGGACCTACTACTGTCGCCGTCCATTTCTCTCTCACTAAGGTTAATCGAAACCGGGCAAGCGCCCGGCAGCCACGGGCCATGTACCCTTTAGACTCAAAGACTGTCAAGCCTTTTGACTATGGTTAATCACTTTCGCGGGGCTTTGTGGCGTGCTAGACGCGATTTTAGACGCCCCAGTTTTGCCATACGAAAAGGCTACCATGCATACTTGGGAGAGGGCCATGCGCAGGATGCTCATCACAACGGCTTTGGCGGTCGCTCTATTGGGTAGCGGCAACGCCCCAGTTTTGGCCGGCTCGAACGAGTTTCTTGGCCTTCTTGGCGGCGCAGCGTTGGGCGGCTTCATCGGCAATCAATTCGGCGAAGGAGCCGGACAGACGGCGGCGACTGGACTCGGCGCGTTCACGGGAGCCGTCATCGGCAGCAATTTGGGCCGCTCTTATGACCGCCATAACCGCGTGTATTACGGCGGCGGTTATTACAGCGACTACAGGTATGGATCGAGCTATTACGCGCCGAGTTATTATTATTATCCGCAATATGTAGCGCCGCCCGCGCCCCCGCCCCCAAGGGTGGTCTACGTTCAGCCCCAGATCATCGAATACCGTGCGCGCGAACCGGCCTATGTCGATGGCGGGTATGTGGGCGGCGGGTCCGCCCCACCCCCCACATCCTATTGCCGCGAGTTCACCCAGCAAACCCGCATCGGCAATCAGGTGAAAGAGGTGTATGGCACTGCCTGCCTTCAACCAGACGGCAGTTGGCGCGTTGAGCGTTAACCAATAAAATTTTCATGACTTCATTCCACCACCACAATTGGCGCACGGACGATTTTGATTTCGAACTGCCACTGGAGCGCATTGCCTCGCAGCCCATCGAGCCGCGCGATCAGGCGCGGCTGTTGCATGTTAGTGGGCAGGGGGTGGGAGACCACCATATCTACGACCTGCCCGACATGCTCCGTGAAGGCGACCTTTTGGTGATGAACGACACCAAGGTCATTCCGGCGCGGCTGATCGGGATGCGGGGCGAGGGAAGGGTGGAAATCTTCCTTCATAAACGGCAGCAAAATAATGAGTGGCTTGCGTTCGCGAAACCGTTTAAAAGGCTCAAGACAGGCGACCGAATCACCATTGCCGAAAACCTTATAATCAACATTAAAGAAAAACGCCAAGATGGCGAAGTCCTTGTCGATTTCGGTTCTGACTTAAAGGACTTGTTTAAGTCGCTCGAAGAGCACGGACAGGTGCCTCTTCCCCCCTATATCAAACGCCCAAGCGGCCCTTTGGAGACGGATAGATCCCGTTATCAGACGGTTTACGCCCAAAAAGAAGGAGCCGTAGCCGCGCCGACGGCCGGTTTGCACTTCACGCCAGAGCTTCTTTCAAGGTTAAAAAATAGAGGCATCGAGTGCGTTTATCTGACGCTTCATATAGGCGCAGGAACCTTTTTGCCGGTCAAAGCCGACTATATCAAAGACCACGTCATGCACGCTGAATGGGGCGAAATGACCGCTGAATCGGCCAAAACAATCAACGAAGCACGCCAAAAAGGCCGCCGTATCGTCGCCGTTGGAACCACATCGCTGCGCCTGTTGGAGACGGCGGCGGATGCTGACGGTGTGGTACATTCATTCATAGGGGAAACGTCCATTTTTATATCGCCGGGCTACCGCTTTAAGGCCGTGGACGCCCTGTTGACCAACTTTCACCTGCCGAAATCGACCCTTTTCATGCTTGTGAGCGCGTTTGCGGGCCTTGAGCGCATGAAAGCGGCCTATGCGTACGCTATTAAGAACAATTACAGATTTTATTCGTACGGTGACGCGACACTGTTGGAGAGGGTTTATGCAATGGGGACACAATAAAAAGGCCTAATTCAGTCGTTTGGGTATTCGACAGAGCTTGCAGGCCTTTTTTATTGTGTCCCCCAGTAAAATTCGAGCAATCGGGATTAGGATAGTGGCCCAATTTAAATTCGACATCTTAGCCACCAACTACCGCGCCCGGCGCGGGCGGGTGACGACGGCGCACGGCACGTTCGAGACGCCCGCCTTTATGGCGACGGCGACCGCCGCGACGGTCAAGGCGATGACGCCGGAGATGGTGAAGGCAACGGGGGCTGAGCTGGCCATCTGCAACACGTATCACCTGATGCTGCGTCCCGGGGCCGAGCGCGTAGCCGAAATGGGCGGCTTGCACAAGTTCATGAACTGGCCGGGTCCGATCGTGACGGACTCCGGCGGTTTTCAGGTCATGTCGCTGGCCGCTTTGCGCAAATTGACCGAGAACGGTGTCACTTTCCGCTCGCACATCGACGGAACGGCCTATGAACTGACGCCCGAACGCTCGATGCAGATCCAGAACTGCCTCGATAGCGATATCACGATGTGTTTCGACGAATGCACGCCGCATCCGGCCACGCACGATGAAGCCGCGCATTCCATGCGCCTGTCGATGCGGTGGGCCGAGCGGTGCAAAGCGGCTTTTCAGGCGCGCGACGGCTACGCCTTGTTCGGCATTGTTCAGGGCAGCGTTTATGACGATTTGAGATCTGAATCCATCGCTTCGTTGACCAAAATCGGCTTTGACGGTTACGGAATTGGCGGGTTGGCCGTCGGCGAAGGGCAAGAGACCATGTTTCGGGTTCTCGAAAATACCGTTCCGCAACTGTCCAGCGACAAACCGCGCTATTTGATGGGGGTCGGGCGGCCAGATGACATCGTCGGCGCGGTTCTTCGCGGAGTCGATATGTTCGATTGCGTGATGCCCACGCGCTCGGGCCGCACGGGGCAGGGGTTCACGCATCGCGGCACGATCAATATCCGCAACGCGCGCCACGCGCAGGACACGCGGCCTTTGGATGAAAAATGTTCGTGCGCGACGTGCACGGGATACTCCCGCGCCTATCTTCATCATTTGTTCAGGGCTGAAGAAGTATTGGGCCTGATGCTGCTCACGCGGCACAACCTGTATTACTATCAAAACCTGATGAAGAACCTGCGCGAAGCCATTGAAGAAAAACGTCTTCAGGCCTTTGCTTCGGCTTTTGCCGAGGAACAAGCAATGGGCGATATTCCGCCGGTTTTTCCCGGCAACGAAGCGTGATAGGGTGGCGGGATGAAGTTATTATCAAAACAACTAGTTAGTTCTTTAAGAACGCATCTAAAAAGCTGTCATTCCGGACATTTTTCTTTTCGCCCTCTGAGAGGGCGAAAGAAAATTGATCCGGAATCCCGTTTGTTTTCATTCAAACAACCAAATGGGATTCCGGGTTCTTTCTTTTCGTCGATTGTTTCGACGAAAAGAAAGCCCCGGAATGACAGTTCTGTATTGGTTGTTGTGGCCTTTTTGGCGTTATTTTCCGGCCTTGCCCACGCGGCCGATCCGAAAACGGACGAGGGGGTGGGGCCGTCGGGTTTGCCGCTGCCCCGTTTCGCGTCGATGCGCAGTAACGAGACCAATATGCGTACCGGGCCGGGCACGCGCTATCCCATAGATTGGGTATTAGTTTCCAAGGGGATGCCGGTCGAAATTATAGCGGAATATGAATATTGGCGGCGTATCCGCGATTGGGAAGGCTCCGAAGGTTGGGTGCATAAAGCGGCGTTGACCGGCAAGCGCGGCGCGGTGGTGATCAAAACCATGCGTGACCTGCGTCAAAAGGACGACCCTAACTCGCCTATCATGGCCCATCTGGAGCCGGGCGCGGTGGGGCAGATTTTATCGTGCAAACCCGAGTGGTGCCGTATTAAATTCGGGGACATTAAGGGGTATTTGCGTAAGAATGAGTTTTGGGGTGCTTATAAAGATGAAGTGTTTAATTGATAAACGATGCCACTTGAAATTTGGAGGCGGGTTTAGCAATGGGGACACAATAAAAAGGCCAGAAAAAAGTTGTAGAATATCCAGTAGAATGTTGAAGGCCTTTTTATTGTGTCCCCGATGCTCTTCCCGTTGTCCAAAAGAAAATTGTCCGGAAAGACGTTGAAAGACATTCATCAATTACAAAATATTGGGATTTAATCTCATGACATCACCAATTACCAACCGCACGATCCTTCTCATCATTTCGGGTGGGATTGCGGCATATAAAAGCCTCGACCTGATCCGCCGCTTGAAAGAAAAGGGCGCGACGGTGTGTTGTATTCTCACGAAAGGCGGAGCGGAGTTCATCACGCCGTTGTCGGTCACAGCGTTATCGGGCGAGCCGGTCTTTACCGACTTGTTCTCGCTGACCGATGAAAACAAAATCGGGCATATCAACCTGTCGCGTCAATCCGACCTGATCGTCGTCGCTCCGGCCAGCGCGAACCTGATGGCGAAGATGGCGCACGGCTTGGCGGACGATCTGGCCAGCACGGTGTTGCTGGCGTCGGACAAGCCCGTGATGGTCGCGCCCGCCATGAATGTGATGATGTGGCGGCACGCGGCGACGAAATCCAACATGAAGGTGTTACGGGAGCGCGGGATTGCGTTTGTTGGTCCTGGCAAGGGCATGATGGCCTGCAACGAGGAAGGCGAGGGCCGCATGGCCGAAGTCGCCGACATTCTTGCGGCCATCGAGGCGTATTTTGAAATGTCCGGCCCTTTGCGGGGCAAGCGCGCGCTGGTGACCAGTGGCCCGACGTATGAGCCGCTCGACCCTGTGCGCTTCATCGGCAACCGCTCGTCCGGAAAACAAGGCCACGCGATTGCGGCGGAACTGGCGCGGCAAGGCGCGGAAACGCTATTGGTCACTGGGCCGACACAGTTGCCCGATCCCGCAGGCGTGCAAACGGTGCGCGTGAACACGGCGCGCGAGATGCTGGCGGCCTGTCAGAATGCTGGCAAGCTCGACATAGCCGTGTGCGCGGCGGCGGTGGCCGACTGGCGTCCACAAGACGAGGCGAAAGAAAAGCTGAAAAAAGGTTCGGCCAAACCCGTGGTTCATCTGACCGAAAACCCCGATATTCTGGCAACGTTATCAAAGGCCGGAGCCAAGCGGCCCAAGCTGGTTATCGGCTTTGCGGCTGAAACGCATGACGTGCACGAAAACGCCGCCGCCAAGTTCAAGCGCAAGGGCTGTGATTGGATCGTGGCGAATGAAGTCGGCAACGGCAAGGCGTTCGGCAACGATCACAACGAGGTCGCGCTGATGCGGCAGGACAAGAAGGGCAAAATCCAAACCGAGCACTGGCCGAGACAAAGCAAAGACGCCATCGCCAAGCAGTTGGTGGGGGAGATTGTCAAGACGTTTGGGAAGTAGGCCTTGGGTAGGGAGGCCTCCAAAATATCGAATCGAAAAATCCCAGCAAATCAAGCACGTTAACTGTTCGGTATTTGAGGCTTGTCAGCCTTGTGTCATCTTTTGCCTATGAATTCCTTGTCATTCCATGAAGGAGTCGAACCATGAAACAGTATGGCGCTGAGTTTATTGGCACGTTTTGGCTGGTGTTGGGCGGATGCGGCAGCGCAGTACTGGCTGCGGCGTTTCCTGACGTTGGCATAGGGCTGCATGGCGTAGCTCTGGCTTTCGGTCTCACCGTTCTGACTATGGCTTACGCGATTGGGCCGATTTCCGGTTGCCACCTCAATCCGGCGGTGTCGGTAGGATTGTGGGTAAGCGGGCGATTTCCCAAGGAGAAAGTCCTGCCTTATATCGGGTCGCAAGTGCTGGGAGGCATTCTGGGCGCGGCGGTTCTGTACGTAATTGCCAGCGGCAAGGCTGATTTCAGCGTTGCCGACGGCTTTGCGGCTAACGGTTATGGTGAACACTCGCCGGGCGGCTATTCCATGCTGGCTGGGCTGGTTACCGAAATCGTCATGACGATGATGTTCGTCGTCATCATTCTTGGCTCTACGTCCAAGAAAGCCGCGCAGGATTTCGCGCCGATAGCCATTGGTCTTGGGCTGACGCTGATCCACTTGATCAGTATCCCTGTGACGAATACTTCGGTCAATCCCGCGCGTAGCACGGCAGTAGCGTTGTTTGCGGAAGGCTGGGCTGTCAAGCAGTTGTGGCTATTCTGGGTTGCGCCGATGGCCGGAGCGGTTTTGGGGTCTTATGCCTATAAGCTTGTTGCCGGTAAGAAAGACTGAGAACATATTTCTAAAAAACCCGCCGGACGCTGCGCACGTCCGGCGGGTTCGTGTTATAATACAGGCTGAATGTCCAAGATTTGCCTGAATCCTGGCGTCTAATAAGATAATGAACTGATTTTGTATGCGATGAGTTCCGCATAGTTCCAACCCTTGACAATAAAAGGAGGGGCCTATGAAAACGTCATCTTTATCCGTCAAACCCAAAACGATCGTTCAATCCGATCGCGAATGGCAACAGGCCTTGTCGCCTGACGAGTTTGAGATTTTGCGTTGCGAAGGGACGGAAACGCCCTTTACCAGCCCGCTCCTCGACGAAAAGCGCTCCGGAATGTATGTATGCGCAGGATGCGGCGAACCGCTGTTTTCTTCGGAAGCCAAATACGACAGCGGCACGGGATGGCCGAGTTTTTTCGAAGCCTTGCCGGGTCATCTGGAGACCAAAACCGATCAGAAATACGGCGTTACGCGCATCGAATATCACTGTGCGCGTTGCGGCGGGCATCAGGGGCATGTGTTCAAGGATGGTCCGCACCCAACGGGCTTGCGGTACTGCAATAACGGCATGTCGCTTCACTTCGTTCCCGATGAGACGTGAAAAACGGGCTGCTTATTAAGAATATGGCCGATGTCCAGGACCTTTAAGCCTATGTCTTTACGTTCGGTGAATGGCGTGTAAATCTGGCGCCAGCTTCAAGCGCCCGAGGTCTGCCATGCTTCCACTGAGAAATTTAGCGTTCTTTTCCATAATCGCTTTCGCGTTTCCTTGTGAAGCTTTTGCCGCTCCGGATGAAACCAACCAAAAATTGACAAGGTGTCTGAGCCGCGCCGAACAAATGCCGGACCAGACCGTCGCCGAATCCGAATACTGGATCAAAAAGGGCGGGGGAGACGCGGCATGGCTGTGTCATGCTTTCGCGCAATTCCACCGTGGCGAATATAGAGTTGCTGCGCAGGAGTTTTCCGAACAGGCGCAAAAAAGAAACAAGAGCGATCCCAAAAAGGCGGCTTCGATGCATGCTCAGGCGGGGCTCGCCGCCATGCGGGCGGGCGACCACAAGATGGCCGAAGCCGAATATGCAGCAGCTATAAAACTGGAGCCGCACGATCCCGACATCTGGATCGACCGCGCGACAGAACGCGCAGCGACCGAGCATTATTGGGATGCGTTGGACGATATTAATCAAGCCTTGGAAATAATGCCCGACATGCCCGAGGCCTTGCGTTTGCGCGCGCAAATCCGCCGCAAGCTTGGCCAGGACATCAGCGCAAAATCGGATTTCGAATATGCGGCGTCGATCGATCAGGCTGAAAAAGAAGTTAATTCGAAAAAATGATCATCACACGTTTCGCGCCAAGCCCCACGGGATTGCTGCATTTAGGCCATGCCCACTCTGCGTTGTTCGCATGGAACGAAGCGAAAAAAAAGCATGGCCAATTTTTACTGCGCATCGAAGACATCGATCCGGTACGGTGCAAGGACTCGTTTGTCGACGACCTGAAGGGCGATTTGCGCTGGTTAGGTTTGACGTGGGAAGAGCCAGTACGCAAGCAATCGGAACATATGACCGATTATCAGGCGGCTTTGGCGCGGTTACGCGATAGAGGCTTGATCTATCCCTGTTTCTGCACGCGGCGCGAGATTGAAGACGAGGCGGCGTCGGCAGGCCATGCGCCCCATTTGCCTGTTGAGGGGCCGGATGGACCGGTTTATCCCGGCATCTGTAAAAACTTATCAGAAGCAGAACGTCAGGAAAAAATAGAAACGCGCGGCACGCCTGTCTGGCGGTTGGATATGGAGAAAGCCTGCGCGATGGCTGGTCCGTTGAAATGGCATGACCGCTCAAAAGGCGAGGTCGCGGCGCATCCCGAAGTCTTTGGCGATGTCGTACTTGCGCGCAAAGACGTGCCGACAAGTTATCATCTCAGCGTGACGGTTGACGATCATTTGCAAGGCGTTACCCTTGTTACGCGCGGCGAAGACTTATTTCGCGCAACGGACGTTCATGTGCTGTTGCAAAAACTGCTCGGCTACGAAACGCCGGAATATCATCATCATAAATTATTGACGGATGAAAACGGCAAGCGCTTCGCCAAACGCGACCGCTCGGTGACGCTGAAAAGCCTGCGCGAACAGGGGTGTTCACCAGAAGAAGTCAGACGGATGGCGATGTTCTGATCTTCATTAACGCCGCCACAAGCTCCGCGTGTTCGTTGTGCGCCGGATCGATCAAGCGATGCCGCAACAGAAAATCGATAATCACAAGGTTGCAATTGAATTTAAAACGATCCGTCGTGTAAATCAGCGTCGCCACGTCCATAAACGGCATAAGCTTGAACGCACTGACTTCGCCGTCGGTGTTGCGCGGCGTGAAATCCTCGGGCAATTCGAAGTCATAGATGAACAGCGTATCGTTCCGCAGCCCTCCCATAAGCTCGACCTTGTAATGCAGCGCGCCTTCGGGATGCGCGGCCAACGCCATTTCTTTCGGGATTCCCGCTTCTTCCCATGCTTCTTTCACCAGCGTTTCTTCCGGCGAATAGCCGAGCGACATGCCGCCGCCGATGAAATTGTCGAGCTTGCCGGGATCGACGGCATGGGTTTGCGAGCGTTCGGCGATCCACATATATAGCCCGTCTTTTTTGCGCACGAAGCCATTTGCGTGAATGCCGAATCCGCGAATGCCGAACCACGGCAATCCCGCGCGGTCAATTTCGGCCAGCGGCTTTTGGTTCCAGTCCACCATCACTGGAAACATCTCGCCGCGCAGATGCATGTTTTTGTGTTGTGAAAGAAGTTTCGAGGCTTTTGCCAGAGCCTCGGTGCGCGCCTCGTAAGCCGTGATTTCCGGATCGAGCGCAAAGCTCCTATCGCTATTCAAAAAGGGATGCTTGGAGTGGATAAGCAATTCGCGCACATCATGCACAACCCAGCCGACCTGTTGCGGCCCGATATAAAACGGCACGAACTTGGCGGGATCGTAATTCGTGCAAGCTCGGATGTGGCGGAGGAATGACAATGCTTACCCTCGCCGCTTAACCATCAATTTCCTGATTTCCGCAATCGCCAGAGCGGGGTTGAGGTTCTTGGGGCAGGTTTTCGTGCAATTCAAAATGTTTTCGCAGCGGTAGAGGCGGAAGGGGTCTTCCAACTGGTCGAGCCTTTCGCCCGCCGCGTCGTCGCGGCTGTCGATGATCCAGCGATAGGCTTGCAGCAGTGCGGCCGGACCCATATAACGGTCGCCGTTCCACCAATAACTCGGGCAGCTCGTCGAACAGCACAGGCAGAAAATGCATTCGTAAAGGCCATCGAGCAACGCCCGCTCTTCGGGCGATTGCAGGCGCTCGCTATCGGGCGGCGGTGGCGTTTCGCTTTGCAGCCACGGCCTGATCGAGGCGTATTGCGCCACGGCGTGTTTAATGTCGGGCACTAGATCCTTGATGACTTCCAGATGCGGCAAGGGATAAATGCGCACGTCGCCACGAATGTTGGCGATGCGCATCGTGCAGGCCAGCGTGTTCACGCCATCGATGTTCATAGCGCAGGAGCCGCACACGCCCTCGCGGCACGAACGGCGGAACGCTAGCGAGCTGTCGACTTCATTTTTTATATAGATCAGCGCGTCCAGAACCATTGGGCCGCATTTGTCGGTATCGATAATATAGGTGTCGAGACGCGGGTTTTCGCCGTCGTCCGGCGACCAGCGGTAAATCTTGAACACGCGCGCGTTTTTCGTGCCCTTGGCGGCGTCGACCGTTTTGCCTTTTTTGACCGTCGAGTGTTTGTTCAGGAAAAATTCGACCATGGTATCGTCAATCCTTAATAGGCATGTCCGAAACCTATCGGACGTTTGGATTTTTCAGGTAATTTTTTGAGATTTTGAACATTTCGTGAGAGTTTCTCGATGTCTTCAATGAGAATCTCGATTACGGAATCCGTACGCTCATGGCTTTGTTCAAGCTTTTCGATGCGCGCGGCAAGGTCTTTGTGCGAGGCCGTGATTTCGCGCAACTTCATAAAGGCGCGAATGATTTGAATGTTCATTTGTATGGCTTGTGGACTGCGCAGCACAGAAGAGAGCATGGCTATGCCATGTTCGGTGAAGGCAAAGGATTGATATTTAATGTTTCTTTTTGATGCGGTCA
>CAZVCG010000019.1:0-39264 GCA_964626265.1 uncultured Rhodospirillaceae bacterium
ATTGCGCTCGAACTCCAGCTTCACATTGTCCTTGAACGCGCCGCCGGTGCCGAAATGATCGACCATCACCGAATGATCGATCACCAGATCGACCGGGGACAGCGGGTTGATCTTCTGCGGATCGCCGCCCATCGCCACCATGGCATCACGCATTGCCGCCAGATCGACCACCGCCGGAACGCCGGTAAAGTCCTGCATCAGCACGCGGGCCGGGCGATAGGCGATTTCGGTTTCGCCGAAGCCGGTCGGGGTCCAGCTGGCCAGCTTCTTCACATCGGCCACGGAAACCGTGCGCTCGTCCTGATAACGCAGCAGGTTTTCCAGCAGCACCTTCAGCGAATAGGGCAGGCGGGCGATGCCGGTATGGCCGGCCGCCTCCAGCGCCTTCAGGCTGAAATAGTCATAGCTTTTGCCGTCGATGGTCAGGGTGCGGCGGGTTTTCAGCGTGTCGATGCCGACAGTCACGGTTTTTCTCCTGATGGGCGCGCGGGCGGGCCTATCCCGGCGGGCAGCGCGCAAATCCTTCCAGGGTCCAGACATTGCCCAGCCGGGCCCAGCAACACAATCGATTTCTCGCGGGGGTCAGCCCAAGATTTTCTTGGGCTGCGGCTGGGTGCAGAGACAGGCGAGCGGCGACCTAACGGTTGGTCTGCGGCGTGAATTTCGGATCGGCGAAATAGAACATCTTGCCGTCTAGCTTCACATCGCGCTGGGCATCCACCAGCGTCACGCGGGTGGTGACGCGCTGGGCGTCATAGACCATCCACTGATCCAGGCGCAGCGGGCCGTCGCTGAACACCAGCGTCAGTTCCCCCTGGTCGGGATCGTCGGTCTGGCGCAGGCTGACCCGCAGCACATTCGCGCCCCGTTCGAACCGGGTGATCGTGGTATCGCCCGACAGGGACACTTTCTCCCGCACCAACATCCCGACCGGGGTGGAATAGAGCGGCAGGTGGGTGGTCTGGTTCAGTTCCTTGTCGTGATAGACCAGCCAGGTGCCATCGGCGACGATCAGGGCCGGGGTGGGCGGCGCATATTCGAAGCGCATCTTGCCCGGACGGCTCAAAAAGAAAGTGCCCTGGGCGACGCCGCCTTCGCTGGTGACTTGCAGGAACTTGGCCGACATCGTGGTCAGCCCGTTCAGATAGGCTTCGATCCGCGCCACATCGGCCCGGTCTTGCGGCGACAAAACCGCCGGGCGCGCCTTGGCGGCCGCCCAGCCCGAAGCGGGGGTCAGCAGGGCGGCGACGGCCATCATGCCGACTGCAATCAATCCGTGCCTGCGGGTGACATCGACCATGGTTCCCATCCGATCCTTCTGTGACAAGCGCCCTATCTGGGACCGGACTATGGCGATTCCATGAAGCGATGCAAGAGGGGGTGGCTTACCGATGGCCGCCTTACCGGTTTTCGGGCAGCAGAACCTCGCGCTTGCCAACATGATTGGCCGGGCTGACCATACCTTGGGCCTCCATTAGGTCGATCAGCCGGGCGGCCCGGTTATAGCCGATCTGCAAATGGCGCTGGATGAAGCTGGTGGAGGCTTTGCGTTCCCGCGCCACCAGGGCGACCGCCTGATCGAACAGCGGATCGTCGGCCCCGCCGGCGCCCTCGCCATCCTCCCCGGCGCCGAACTCGCCCGCGTCTTCCTCATCCTCGGTGATGCCGTCGATATAATGCGGCTGGCCGGTGCGCTTCAGGAAGCCGACCACCTGCTCCACCTCACCATCGGAAACGAACGGCCCGTGCACGCGGGTCAGGCGGCCGCCGCCCGCCATATACAGCATGTCCCCCTGGCCAAGCAGCTGTTCCGCCCCGGATTCCCCCAGGATAGTGCGGCTGTCGATCTTGGACGTGACCATGAAGCTGATGCGGGTCGGGAAATTGGCCTTGATCGTGCCGGTGATGACATCGACTGACGGGCGCTGGGTTGCCATGATCAGGTGAATCCCGGCGGCGCGCGCCATCTGGGCCAGACGCTGGATGGCGGCCTCGATCTCCTTGCCCGCCACCAGCATCAGATCGGCCATTTCATCGACGATCACGACAATGAAGGGCAAGGGATCCAGGTTCAGCGGCTGTTCTTCGAACAGCGGCTCGCCGGTTGCCTCGTCAAAGCCGATCTGCACCCGGCGGGTGCTTTCCTGCCCGGCCTTGGTGATCTCCAGCACCTTGGCGTTATAGCCTTCGATATTGCGCACGCCCAGCTTGGACATGGCGCGGTAGCGGTTTTCCATTTCCCGCACCGCCCATTTCAGGGCGACCACCGCTTTTTTCGGATCGGTCACAACCGGGGTGAGCAGGTGGGGAATCCCGTCATAGACCGACAATTCCAGCATTTTGGGGTCGATCATGATGAATCGGCACTTTTCCGGCGGAAGACGGTAAATGAGAGAAAGGATCATCGTGTTGATGGCGACCGACTTGCCGGAACCCGTCGTGCCCGCGATCAACAGGTGCGGCATACGTGAAAGATCGGTGATGATCGACGCGCCAGCGATGTCCTTGCCGAGAACAAGCGGCAACGCCCCGGAATAATCCGTGTATGTGTCGCTGCTAAGCAGTTCGCGCAGGTACACGATTTCGCGTTTGCGGTTCGGCAGCTCGATGCCGATGACGTTGCGGCCGGGCACGACGGCGACGCGTACGGAAGCCGCGCTCATGTTACGCGCGATGTCGTCGGCCAGCGAGATGACGCGGGAGGAACGCGTTCCGGGCGAAGGTTCCAGTTCATAAAGCGTTACGACGGGTCCGGGGCTGACTTTGGTTATGTGACCGTATACGCCGAAGTCTTCGAGGACAGTCTCTAGCAAGCGGGCGTTTTTCTCTAGAGCTTCTTCGGAGATTTCGTTGCGGCTGTTTTGCGCGGACTCAGGCCATTGTAGCAATTCCAGCGGCGGAAGAGGCATAGAACCTTCGGGACGCAGAGCCAGCTTTGCCTGACGCGCCGAGGCGGCAGGACGTTGAATAAGTGTCGTGCGCGAACGTTTGGTTTGGACGGGAGTCGTCTTTTCATCGCGCGCTTTTGCGGCGGACTTTGATGTTTCTGCCGCTTCATTTTCCTCGTCTTCATCCTCAAACATATCGTCTGGTTCGTGTCGCCATTTTTGCCAAACGTGGCGGACGGAACGCGAAACGTGATGGAAGGCACGGCAGGCGACATCATGCAGAAGAGCCACAAAATCATGCCATTCCTCCAGCATGAGCGCGGCGGCCATATAGACGCCGCCGAGCGAGATCAGGATCATAAGAGGCGACAGGATGAGCGCGCCGTTATTGCCGGGGAGCCTTTTAGTCGCCCATTCGGCCAATAATGAGCCGATAGCGCCTCCCCACCGAATGGCATGTTCAGAACTCATAAAATTCTGGATGGCGGAAAGTCCGAATGCTCCGGCAAATATGGCGACAATCAACGCAGTCATGCGCCACGGAAGATGATCGAGCGAGCGTCCAGTCCAGACGACCCATCCCCAGCTCGCGAGGACGACCGTCAGCAAAAGGGATGAAAGTCCTACGGTTTGCCAAGCCAGATCGGCAGCGTGACTTCCGAATGCGCCAAGCCAGTTATGCGTCGTGGCATAGGAAGATACCGTATTGAAGGATTGATCGGATGAATTGTACGTCAGTACTATGATGGCCCACATAATGGCCGCCATGAATATCGCGCCGCCTTGAACGCGCTTGAAAAAGCCAATCAAGGCTTCACGAAAGGATTCGGGCATCCACCGAGAGGGTGAGGGACGCCTTCGTTGCGGGCGAAAGAGCGGTCGAGGGGACATAAGTACCAGTTACTAGACGAAAAAGATTAAGAGATAGATTCTTTTTGAGTTTATCCGCCTTAGCCGTTCTACAAAAGGTCGATGCAAAAAACCATTGTTTTTCAACCATATGTCTTTGCAAAGCTGAATTCTACGGATTGCCAGCCCAAGACGCGGGTGATAGCCATTAAGGCAGGATAAGGAATCGCGATTTTGAACAAGTGAAGGCCGGAATGAGCAACGACCTCTATATCATTTGGCACAGGGACAACGATTTGGGGATTCCCATTATCGACGAACAGCACCGCGGCCTCGTGTCGGCCATCAATTCATTTCATTATTTTATCAAAGAAGACCGCGGGATCGTTATGATGAAGCCCATCGTCATGACTCTTGTCGAGTACATCGATATTCATTTTAAAACCGAAGAGCCGCTAATGAAAGAGGCGGGTTATCCCGGCTATGACGGGCATATACATTTACATCGCATGTTGACGGAAAAGACCAAAAAGATCGCCGAGGAATCCATCCATAAAGGCAATGCCTATATTGCGCTCGATTTCCTTAAGGATTGGTGGCTTAACCATATTAACAACGTTGACCGCGAATACGCGCCATTCGTAAAAAAACATTTGGGATTAAAGTGAATTAACCTTAAAAAAGCGGGGGCTATTTTGTTGAAAATAAATAAAAAACTTGATCTATTGTATCAGCCACATTAGTTATTTTGAACATAAATGTTAATTTCAACAAAATTTCAATGAGGGCGTAAATGGCAATGAAACATCTTAAGGACGTCAAAGTAGTCAGTGCAGAATATTGCGGCAAATCAAAAAAAGGTTACGAAACTTTTTGCGTCACGATAAAAAATGGCACAGAAAGGATTGTTTCGAATGTTCGCGTGCCTGTTCGTTTGACAAACAGGATTTTATTTCTCAAAAAAGACGAGGTTTTGCGAACGCTGAAAATTGAAAAGGAACTAAGTCCAGGGGAAACCAGTCATTTTCGCTTTTATGTCGATCCTTCTGATGGCGTTTATAAAGTGGATATATTTCCCGTCAAGAATGGAAACGCATCCAGCGGGCATCGCCCAATAGTTATATTTGAAAGGAAATGGAGAAAAGGTTGGACTTCAGCTCTATCTCCTTCACCAGCGTAACAATCCGGTACTGCGTTTCCGATTAAATTTAGAGCTTCAATATCTGCATCTTGATCGGCCCTTCGGCACGGCCATTGATGAACTGGTCGACGTAGGGATTGTTGGAACGGTCAATTTCGCTCTTGGGCCCTTGCCAGATGATCTTGCCTTCATGAAGCATAGCGATACGGTCGGCTATTTTGCGCGCACTGGCCATATCATGCGTAATCGACAGCGCCGTCGAGCCGAGTTCGCGTACGCACTTGACAATTAAATCGTTGATGACGTCCGACATGATAGGATCGAGGCCTGTCGTCGGTTCGTCGAAAAAAATGATTTCGGGTTTAGAGACGATGGCGCGCGCAAGGGCGACACGTTTTTGCATTCCTCCAGATAGCTCAGCAGGAGAAAGCTCGCCGACATCGGGGCCTAAACCTACTTGCGCGAGCGTGGCGATGGCGCGTTCCTTGGCTTCCTTACGAGGCATACGATAGGCGCGCCGCAATTTGAACGCCACGTTTTCCCAAACCGGCAGCGAGTCGAACAACGCCGAACCTTGAAACAACATGCCGAATTTGGCCAGGTGCGCGTCTTTTCTTTCGCCGCGCAAGCCTATGGTTTCCTCGCCGTCGACTTTGATCGAGCCTTTTTCAGGTTTAATTATACCCAAAATCGACTTTAACAAAACGGACTTACCCGTTCCTGACCCGCCGATGATGACCACAGATTCCGATGCGCCGACGTTCAGGTCGAGACCCCGCAGTACGTGCTTGTCGCCAAATGACTTGGTCACTCCCTTAAGCTCGATCTTCATTTTTCCGGAATTATTTAGCAAAGAGGAGCCCCGTGAGAATGTAATTGGAGACAAGGATCAGGATCGAGGATGCGACCACGGCGTTCGTCGTCGCCATGCCGACGCCTTGCGCGCCGCCCCTGGAGTTGAAACCGTTGTAACAGCCCATCAATGTGACGATGAAGCCAAAGCTCGCCGCTTTCCACAGGCCGGATGTAACGTCATGGAACTCGAGGTATTCCCATGTTTGCGAAATGTAATTCGCGGCGTTGAACTTCAACCTGTAAACGCAAACCAAAAAGCCCCCGAAAACGCCGATGATGTCAGCGACAAGCACCAGTAGCGGCAGCATGAACGTTCCGGCTACGATGCGGGGAACGATGAGAAATTTATGAGGATTGGTCGATAGCGTCGTTAGAGCGTCGATCTGTTCGGTTACGCGCATGGTGCCCAGTTCGGCGGCAATCGCAGCGCCTATACGGCCTGCGACCATAAGTCCCGCCATGACCGGACCCAATTCTCGCGTAATGGAGAGGACGACGACAGTCGGGATGGCGGATTCGGCGTCGAAACGGGAAAAACCGGAGTGACTTTGCAAGGCCAGAACCATGCCCGTGAACAGGGCCGTTAGGCCGACGACGGGAAGAGAGTAGTAGCCGATATCGATAAACTGACGCAGTATTTGGCCTTTATATATTGGCCGCCGGAAACAATGGCTGATCGACTGCGCGGTAAACCATGCCAATTGGCCGGTTGCGGCGAGGAATCTGAGGAAAGTCCGGCCTACAAGAGCAAGAAAATTCATGCGACTCGGTATGGTTAATGGTGGGGTAAAGCAACGTAATCAAGCTACGTTAGCGTGTCAATTCGAAGTAAAAAATTATTAAGAGGATGCTTTATACTGTTGGCGAAACAATGTTTAACCGCTATTGTGCATACCGACCACCTTTTCCGGCTAGGAGTGACGAGATATGACGAAGCGCGCTGTTTTCATTATTTTGGCTTCCTTTGTGTTAACAACCCAAGCGCTGGCCGGCACAGTTAATGTTACTGATGGCCAAGGAAGCTGGACTTCCACAAAATGCCAGCCGCCTAAATCGCCTGAAGCCCTGTCGCAAGACGCGGAGGCCGCCGCCAACGACCTGAACGCCCAAATGGGTATCCATAATCAATACGTTTCCATGGCGCAGGCCTATATGAACTGCCTTAGCCAAGAAGCTCAATCAGATGCGCAAGTCGCAGGTCAGATTATCACCAGGGCTGCTCAGGCCTTGATCCAAGAAACTCAGACTCAAGTAAACAATTCCGCTGCCCGCTTCAAAAAATAAGCGCGGCTTATCACTATAACGTATCTGTAAGGTGGATGGTATGACCGACCGCTTAGTGTTGGCGTTGGCCCAGTTGAACCCCTCCGTTGGCGATATTGCAGGAAATATAAATAAATTAATGACATATTGGCGCGAAGCGTCGTCAAAAGGCGTTGATCTGGTCGTTACGCCCGAGCTTTACGTAACGGGTTATCCACCGGAAGATTACGCAACGAACCCCAATCTACTGAAAATGGTTAGGGATGCCGTGGAGGCTTTGGCGCGCAAGACGGCGACTGGGCCGGGATTGCTCGTCGGCGCACCTTGGGTCATCAACGACAGGCTTTATAACGCGGCCATCTTGATCGAGGGCGGCAAAATTCTCGGCGTGATCTGTAAATACGACCTGCCGAATTATGGCCCGTTCGACGAAAAACGCGTGTATGCCGCTGGATCGTTGCCGGAACCGGTGACGTTCCGCAAATGTCGTCTTGGCATTATGGTCTGCGAGGATATGTGGACATCGACGGCTGCGACGCATTTGAAGCAGCAAGGCGCGCAGGCTCTGATTGTTTTGAACGGTAGCCCCTTCGAAAGCGGACACCCGTTCTACCAGAGTAAGCAGATTTACCGTTATGAACTTGCGCGTAAGCGCATTCAGGAAACGAAATTGCCCGTATATTACGTCAATCAGATCGGCGGACAGGATGAATTGGCGTTCGAAGGCGCTTCGTTCGTGATCGATGACGAGGGCGAAATCAAGGCTCAGGCAAAGGCTTGGGAAGAAGAGCTATTAGTGGTTCCCGCGCTTGTTACGCCGGGCCGGCTGGTTCCGGATAGCGCGAATGTCGCTCCGCTTCCCGAAGACAGTGAGACGGCCGTCTATCACGCTCTGATGACCGGGGTGCGCGACTATGTTAGCAAGAACAAGTTTGACAGGATATTGCTTGGATTGTCCGGCGGCATAGACAGTGCGCTCGTCGCGGCCGTTGCCGTGGACGCTTTGGGGCCTGATAAAGTGCGCGCCGTGATGATGCCTTCGCCTTATACTTCCCAAACCAGCATAGAAGACGCGTTAGGCGTCGCGCGGGCTTTGGGGTGTCGTTTGGACTCCATTCCCATTAACGAGCCGATGCAGGCGTTTGAGCGCGTATTGGCGGAATCTTTCATCGGATGTCATCCGGATGTGACGGAGGAAAACGTTCAGGCGCGTTGCCGGGGCGTGATCCTTATGGCGTTGGCCAACAAGAGCAACGCGCTTGTTCTTGCAACAGGCAATAAGTCGGAGATGGCGACCGGATACGCGACTTTATATGGCGATATGTGCGGCGGCTTCGCGCCGCTCAAGGACGTTTACAAGACGATGGTCTATCGTCTTGCGCGTTGGCGCAATGCGCATAGGCCGGAAAAAGGGCTAGGGCCTCAAGGCGTTGTTATTCCTGAGCGTGTGCTCACGAAAGCGCCTACGGCTGAGTTGCGGCCTAATCAGACCGATCAGGACACTTTGCCGCTCTATGACATTTTGGATAATATTCTTGAGTGTCTCGTTGAAAAGGATATGAACGTTTCCGATGTCATTACGCGGGGCTTTGCCTCGACGACTGTGCGCAAGGTTTGGGCGATGCTGGGCAGGGCGGAATATAAACGCCGTCAGGGGCCGCCGGGGCCGAAAGTTACATCGCGTCATCTGACCCGCGACAGGCGGTATCCGATTACGAACACTTACGTTGAAAAGTGACGGATTGTTACGGATGCCATATTGTGGCATCTTTTCAGCATGAAACAGGAAAACACGACAATGCACGACTACATCCGCCAGCGTCTTAATGATGTGCTTACCGACGCCCGTTTTGAAGAACTGCCGAACTTTTCGCGCGGCAAGGTGCGCGAGAATTACGATCTGGAGGACGGACGCTATATCATGGTGGCGACGGACCGCCAAAGCGCGTTCGATCAGGTTCTGGCCGCGGTGCCGCTCAAGGGGCAGGTTTTAACGGAGGTCGCACGTTACTGGTTTGAAGAGACCAAGGACATCGTTCCCAATCACGTTATCGAATATCCAGATCCGAACGTCATGGTCGTGCGCAAGCTGAAAATGATGCCGGTTGAGGTCGTCGTGCGCGATTACTTGACGGGATCGACATCCACGTCGATTTGGCCGATGTACCAAAAGGGCGAACGCCAGATGTACGGTGAGACGTTCCCTGACGGCATGAAAAAGAACGAAAAGTTGCCTAAGACGATCCTGACCCCGACGACGAAAGCAGGCACGGGCGAACACGACATGCCCATCACGGGCGAACAGATCGTTTCGCAAAAGCTGTTAACAGCCGAGCAGTGGAAGGAAGTTTCGGAGGTCGCTCTCAAGCTTTTTGAGCGCGGTAGCGAGTTGGCCGCAAGGCGCGGCTTGATCCTTGTCGATACCAAGTTCGAGTTTGGCTATGACGAGCAGGGTGTTCTGACAATTGCAGACGAAATCTTGACGCCTGACAGCAGCCGTTATTGGATAGCGGATACCTATGAAGCGCGTATGGCTGAAGGCAAGGAGCCGGAAAGCCTCGATAAGGAGTTTCTGCGTCTCTGGATTTCTTCGCGTTGCGATCCTTATAAGGATCCCATTCCGCCCATTCCGGACGATACGCTGGTCGATTTCAGCGCGAAATACATCGCTTTGTACGAAACTATCACGGGCAAGGCTTTTGAGCCTGCGCCTGCCGAATTCCCGATCCGCGCCCGCATCCGCAAGGCTTTGCAAAAGTACGTGAAGAACGGGAAGCGGTAATCAAATAACGTCTTGTTCTGTACACAATTCGCCAAGTGTTGGGGCTTGTCCGATTGACAGGATATTTCTGACTTTTTTCTTCGCCTGTTTCCTCAGCATCCACATGACCCAGCTGATCCATAAGGGATCGCGGGGGTGGGGTTGGAAGGGGGCTTCCACGTCGAAGTCGAACGGGTGCGTATAGGTCCAAAGACATTCTTTAGGGTCTGCCTTGGAAGCCCAATAACGCGATAGCCATGAGGGCAGGGCATAAAGATAGATGCCGCCGGAATAGGGAATACGCAAAGGGCCGAGCGAAGCGACAGGCAAAGGAAACTCAATCAGGCCATTGGGCCATTTGAAGGGCGTACGCGGTTTATCCGGCATGCCAAAGCGCGAAATATTCGTCGGCATGATACTGGAAGAATAGACAAAGCCGAGTTCTTTGATAATGTCCAAAGCCCACGACGTTTGATGCGTAAGCGAAAATCCGGGCGCGCGGAAACCAGCCACTTTTTTCCCGCAAAGTTGCTCAAGCTTGTCTTTGTCCTCGCGGCTTTCGCGGCGGAAACGTTCGGGAGCTTCATCGGTCAGAAAAACGTGATCGTGTGTGTGATAGGCTATTTCATGGCCGCGCAGGGCAAGTTCCTGAATCAAGGTTGGCGACGCCTCGGCCACACGACCAACAGTAAAAATAGTCGCCTTTCTTTGAACTTCATCGCAAAAATCGATTAACCGATAAGCCATGCGAACCCAACGTCCATCCTTGGCGTATTCCCCTGTTGGGTCTTCTAGATCGATGGTAAGTGTGACGGCGGTCACTGTTTGATCGCCTGCATTTCGAGCATGAGCGTGATGGATTCTCCAAAGCGTCCTGGCATTTCCGGCGGATCTCCCATGCCGAAATCGGCGCGTTTGAAGCTGCCCCGCAAGGAAAGACCGAGGGCAGGGCCTTCGCGGCTCCACATGCCGCCACCGCGCGGACTGTTGCCTGCCTGGTTCATCGTTGCTTCAAAGGTGAATGGCTTGCTAATGCCATGCGCCGTAAGTGTGCCCTTGATTTCCGCTTTACCGTCTTTAAATGTGGAGTCGGAAGCAGCCAAGAAAGTGATTTCTGGATAAGCGCGGCTTTCAAGTAGCTTAGCAAGGTCGCGGCGAATTTCGTTGTTCGCCGTCATCATGCTGTTGGCATCTAATGCGAATTTTATTTTGCCGATTGTCTTAGAGGAATCGTCATAGCTGAAAAGCCCTGTGGCCGACTGAAACAAGCCAATCACATTCGCAAACCCCATGTCCATGACCTGAAACGCGGCATTGAATTGCGCCGGAGGAACATAATATTTGTCGGGCTCGGCTTGCACGCAGAAGGGGGACAAACACACAGCAATCATCAACAAGATCGCAGCGAGAGAACGCTTCATAAAAAGCATCGGGGAATCCCCTTATTGCCAATAGCCTTCGACGAACGCATAGCCATACGTGCGTTTTTCCCAATGATCGGGCGACCACACGGAAGTCGGGCTTGGACGCGGCATTAAATGACCTGGAATCCAGTTAAAGGACATCCCGTCGTAAAGCCAGTATCCCGGACGCCAGATTTCTTGCATAGGATTTTCGGAACGCAATGGTTCCTCATAGGGCGTATCAGGAGGCGATACCAGCGACAGCTTGACATAGGGATAGGGTTGCATCGGCGACGTTTCTTTCGTGCCGCATGCTGAAATAGCCAACAAAAACGGTAATGCAAAAAAAAGAGACAGGCGGGAGAGTCTCATGGTTTCCTCACACGACGCTGACGCGGAAGTCTTCAATGACAAGATTGGCGAGAAGCTTTTCGGCCATGGCCTTGGCTTGTTCTATGGCCTTGGCTTCGTTAGTTTCATCGACTTCAAGGATGATTGTTTTACCCATGCGGACTTCACCGATGCCCTTGAAGCCAAGAGAGGCGAGGGCGTGGCCGATGGCTTTGCCTTGGGGATCCAAAACGCCTTCTTTCAACATAACGTCGATGCGTAGTTTCATTTTTTCTTTCCGGTGATAGGAGTGATGTTGTACGGGATAGTGTCGTTGGCTGCAGCATCTTCAGCCAACAGGCCGAGGCGGCGCGCAACTTCTTGATAGGCTTGCTCGACTTTGCCGAGATCTTCGCGGAAACGGTCTTTGTCCATTTTTTCGTTCGTGCGGACGTCCCACAAACGGCAGCTGTCGGGGCTAATTTCATCGGCAAGCACGATGCGCATTTCCTCGCGGTCGTACAGACGCCCGAACTCTAGCCGGAAATCGACAAGCTTTAAGCCGATGCCGAAGAAGAGGCCCGAAAGGTAATCGTTGATGCGCAACGATTGGGACATGATCTCTTCCATCTCATAGGGGCTTGCCCAGCCGAAAGCCGTGATGTGTTCGTCAGAAACTATCGGGTCATCAAGTTCTTTGTTCTTGTAGAAAAACTCGACCACTGAACGAGGCAGTTGCGTGCCTTCGGGGATGCCGAGACGCTTGGCGAACGGTCCGGCGGCAACGTTATGGATGAGGATTTCCAACGGAATGATTTCTACCTGGCGAATGAGCTGTTCGCGCATGTTCAGGCGGCGTACGAAATGCGTAGGTACGCCGATTTCGTTCAGTCGGCTCATAAGAAATTCCGAGATGCGATTGTTCAGCACGCCTTTGCCGGTGATCGTGCCGCGCTTTTGGTTGTTATAAGCGGAGGCATCGTCTTTGAAGTATTGGACTAACGTTCCCGGCTCTGGTCCTTCGAAAAGTACCTTGCCGTTGCCTTCAAAAATGCGGCGCCTTTTTGACATGCGAAAATTCATCGGAATCACAATCGGTTAGAAAACCCAAGGTAGCGGGGATTGTATAGCAGGGGGAGGGGTGGATGACAATGGATTCAGCCTGAACGGAACAACCTGACGGCAGCATCCTTTTTGAACAGATACAGAAGAATTTTCAAGGCTTTGCCGCGCTCAGATTGTAAGCCGGGATCTTGGTTAAGGATGAGTTTGGCATCGTTGTTGGCCATGTTGAGAAGGTCGTAATCACAAGACAAATCGGCCAGCTTGAACGCCGGAAGGCCGCTTTGTCGCTTGCCCAGAACCTCACCAGGGCCTCGAAGACGCAAGTCTTCCTCTGCGATACGGAAACCGTCCTCTGTTTCGCGCAACATTTGAAGGCGGGCTTTGGCGGTCTCGCCGAGCGGGTTTTGGTACATGAGGAGACAGGTGGATTTTGCTTGCCCGCGCCCGACGCGACCTCGAAGCTGGTGCAGTTGGGCTAACCCGAACCTTTCGGCATGTTCGACGATCATGAGGCTAGCGTTAGGAACGTCCACCCCGACTTCGATAACGGTCGTGGCGACCAGAACCTTAATTTCACCAGCGGCGAAAGTTGCCATAACACGTTCTTTTTCATCCGAGGCCATGCGACCGTGAACGAGACCGATGTTTTGCAGGCCGAGTTTCTCAGCTAGCATTTCTGCGCGGGCAGTAGCGGCAGCAAGGTCGGATTTTTCGGATTCTTCCACGAGAGGACAGATCCAATAGACCTGTGCGTTTTTAGCGATCTGCCGTTTAACCCCCTCGATAGCTTCGTCGAGGCGGGTCATGTTGATAGGACGAGTGGCGATTGGCTGACGGCCTGCGGGTTTGTCCATGAGGCGCGACACGTCCATATCGCCGAATGCCGTGAGTGTGAGCGTTCGCGGAATGGGCGTAGCCGTCATCACCAGTATATCGACGCCTTTGCCTTTGTCGGCGAGTTGCAAGCGTTGTTGGACGCCGAAGCGGTGCTGTTCATCGACAACGGCCAGTCCAAGCGCTTTGAATTTAACATCTTCCTGAAATAAGGCGTGTGTGCCCACAGCGATTTTTATCGTACCATCAGCAAGTCCTTCCAACGTAGCGCGGCGTACCTTGCTGCGCGTTTTGCCAACGAGAAGATAGGCTTGTAGGCCGAGCGGATGCAAGAATCCGTTCAGTCGCTCGACATGCTGACGTGCAAGAATTTCCGTGGGAACCATAAGCGCGGTTTGCAAACCGGATTCTAACGCCTGCAGCATCGCCATAAGCGCGACAACCGTTTTGCCCGAGCCGACGTCGCCCTGTAGTAAGCGCAACATGCGCTTTGGCGCTGCCATATCCTCGCGTATTTCCTTGAGAGCTTGTTGCTGGCCTTCTGTCAACTCGAAAGGCAATGTTTGTTCAAGTTTGCTTTGTAGTTCGCCTGTGCCTTTGACGACGCGGCCCGCAGCTTCGCGGTGATGGCGGCGTATGACAGCCAAGGCCAGCTGGTCGGCGAGCAGTTCGTCATAGGCGAGCCTCCGCCGGGGCAGCGTGTTTTCATCCTGTAACGTCTTGCCGTCATGCGCCGCGTTGACGGCTTTCTGCCATGTGGGCCAGTTTTCGCGCTTGAGTAAATGGGGATCGAGCCACTCGGGCAAATCTGGCAGCTTCGCAAGAACGTTTTCAACCGTTTTGCGAACGAGTTTACTCGAAAGACCTTCCGTAAGTGGATAAACGGTTTCAAGTTTCGGGATTTCTTGCGCTCGAGATACCGGCACAACGTAATCAGGATGGTTCATCGTCCATCCGCCTCGAAAGCGTTCAAGAACGCCACTGACGACAACAGGGCGATCAATCTGGTATAGGTTGCTTAGATAATCGCCTTTAGTGTTGAAATACGTGATTGTTATTTGATCTGTGTCGTCTTCGCCGATAATACGGTAAGGCAGAGAGCGTTTTTTCGGGGGCGCGTGTTCGACGATTTTCAGAGTGAGTGTCGCGATCCGGTCTTTATCGGCATATTTCAGTTTGGGGCTATAACTGCGGTCGTTCACGCCGGAAGGCAAATGCCAGAGCAAATCGACGACATGCGGCCCGCATAACTTTGTATAACGTTCGGCCATTTTCGGCCCAACGCCGCGTAGGGTCGATATATCGGCGAACAGAGGGAAGAGGATACTGGGGCGCATAGCTGAACAGCTTACACAAATGCCCTAAGCCTTACCAAATGTTATGTTTTTAACCAATTCGGCGGCCTTTCATATGACGCTTTAATGGGCTATGCAGTGCCCATGTTTGCCACGGCCTTTGATCCAGATCAGCCCTTACGCGTCACAATAACCGGCGTTCCTGCCGGTCATGACGCACGTGTGCTTGCGGATATAGCTTTACGGACGCATGGCAAGCCTGTCTTGTTTGTGGCGCAGGATGACGTTAGGGCTGCAGTGCTGGCGGACTCTCTGGCATTTTTTGCGCCGCATGTGGAGGTTTTGACCTTTCCGGCATGGGATTGCCTGCCTTACGACCGCGTATCGCCTCATGCCGACATTTCAGGGCAAAGGCTGGCAACGCTTGCTCGTCTGCGAAAACCGTTTACCAGACCTTGCATATTGCTCACGACATTGCCCGCAATAGGCCAGAAAACGTTGCCACAGGAGGTTTTGGAAGAAGCAAGTCTGTCAGTGGCGATCGGCGACACGTATCCAGTCGATAAGCTTAGGCGTTTCTTGGCGGCAAACGGCTACAACACTGCAAGCACAGTGCGTGAGAAGGGGGAGTTCGCCGTTCGAGGGGGCATTGTCGATTTGTTTCCACCTTCTTACGACGCCCCCGTACGGTTGGATTACTTTGGCGATGAGATTCAAACAATCCGTCAATTCGATCCATTGACCCAGACAACAACAGGAAAACTGGATTCCCTGATTCTGAATCCTATTTCCGAAGTCGTGATGAACGAGCGCACGATAGCGTCTTTCCGTTCTGGCTATCGCGAGTTATTCGGAGCAGTTATAAACGACGACCCTCTGTATGAATCCGTATCAAACGGCCTGAAGTTCCCCGGGATGGAGCACTGGTTGGCGCTATTTTACCCGAAACTAGCCACGTTGTTCGACTATTGTCCGTTATCGCCAGTCATCTTCGACGTACAAAGCGAAGAGGCTTTTCAATCGCGTTACCAGCAAGTGGAAGATTTTTATCAGGCGCGCATTTCACTTTATGAAGCAAGCCGACGCAACAAGATGAAGGGACAGGGCGTTATCGCCTATAAACCTGTGCCTGTTGAACGCATGTATATTTCGCCTGTGAATCTTGCTTGCTGCCTGAAAGACCGCGCAACGGCATATTTCACGCCGTTTCAAACGCCCGATGGCAAATCCATCGAAGCCGGAGGGGTACGGGGACGTGACTTTTCAGACATTCGCAATAAGCCTGACGCGGATTTCTACGGCGCATTGAAATCTTATATCGCGGGTCAACAGGCGAAAGGCATACGCATAGCGCTGGCCTGTTACTCGCAAGGCTCTCTTGATCGCGTGTCCGGTCTTTTGCGTTCGCATGGCATGGAGTCGTTGACAACTGTCAAAGTATGGGACGAGGCTAGAAAGCTCGACATAAAACTGATTGTTATGTTGGTGTTGGGGCTTGAGCAGGGCTTCAGTTCGCCCGATCTGACGCTCATCACGGAACAAGACATTCTAGGCGAACGCCTGATACGCGCTCCGCGCAAACGCCGCGCTGCTGCTGCGTTCCAGCTTGAACTCGGCAGCCTTAATATCGGGGACTTTGTCGTTCACGCAGAACACGGCATTGGACGCTATGAAGGGCTGGAGACGATCCATGCTTTGGGCGCGGATCACGATTGCGTAAAGCTTGTCTATGAAGGCGGCGATAAGCTGTTCGTGCCCGTCGAAAACATGGATGTCTTGACGCGCTACGGTTCGGCGGATTCCGGCGCAACGCTCGACAAGCTTGGCGGTGTCGCATGGCAAGCACGCAAGGCTCGCGTCAAGAAACGCTTGAAAGACATGGCCGATGCGCTTTTAAAGATTGCAGCTGAACGTCATCTGAAATCCGGCGAACTTATTCAGCCGCCGGAAGGCGCTTATCAGGAATTCGCGGCGCGTTTCCCCTATGCCGAAACTGAGGATCAGGGCCGGGCCATCGACGACGTTCTGGACGATCTCGCCAGCGGCAAGCCTATGGACAGGCTTGTCTGCGGGGATGTGGGATTCGGCAAGACCGAAGTGGCGTTGCGCGCAGCTTTTGCGGCATGTCAGTCAGGGCTGCAGGTAGCTGTCGTTGTGCCGACAACTCTTTTGGCGCGACAGCATTATATGAACTTTGTCGATCGTATGGCCGGTTTTAACATCCGTGTAGAACAGCTTTCCCGCATGGTTACGGCAAAGGAATCCCAGCAAACTAAAGACGGTCTAAAAGACGGCTCGGTCGATATAGTCGTGGGCACACACGCGCTGCTTTCCAAGGATATTGAGTTTCAACGTTTGGGACTATTGATAATTGATGAAGAACAGCGTTTTGGCGTCAAGCAAAAAGAGCGGATGAAAGAGCTTCGCTCGAATGTTCATGTGCTTACGCTTACGGCAACGCCTATCCCGCGCACATTGCAATTGGCACTAACGGGCGTGCGTGAGCTTAGTCTTATCTCCTCGCCTCCAATCGACCGCCTTGCAGTGCGGACGTTCGTCTTGCCCTTCGATCCTATGGTAATACGCGAAGCCCTGATGCGAGAACATTATCGTGGCGGCCAAAGTTTTTACGTCTGTCCACGTATCGACGATTTGGCGGGTGTAGCGGATCAATTACGCGAACTCGTCCCTGAAATTAAAGTCGTTTCGGCGCATGGACGCATGACGCCGACGGAACTCGATGACATCATGACGGCTTTCGACGCAAAGAAATTCGACGTTCTGTTAGCGACTAATATCGTGGAATCCGGTCTCGATATCCCGAACGCCAACACTATTATCATTCACCGTTCGGATATGTTTGGTTTAGCCCAGCTGTATCAACTTCGTGGACGGATCGGACGAGCCAAGAGACGCGGTTATGCCTATTTGACGTATGCGGCTGACGCTCCGTTGGCTGCTACGTCGTTGAAACGCCTTGAAGTAATTCAAACGCTCGATCAATTGGGGGCTGGCTTCCAGCTAGCCAGTCACGATATGGATATTCGCGGCGCGGGCAACCTCTTGGGCGAAGAGCAAACCGGCCATATCCGTGAGGTCGGTATCGAGCTATATCAACAGATGCTCGAAGACGCCGTAGCGGCGGCGCGTGAGGGCGGCATGAAGGAAATTGCCGATGACCGCTGGACGCCGCAAATTAACATAGGCATGTCGGTTTTGATCCCCGAAAGCTATGTCAACGACCTGAACGTCCGCATGGGCCTTTACCGCCGTCTGTCAGACGGAGCTGAAGATTCGGACATAGAAGCCATTGCCGCCGAGATGATCGACAGGTTCGGAGCGTTGCCACCTGAAGTCGAAAACCTGCTGCAGACCGTAGCCATCAAAAACTTGTGCCGCAAATGCGGAATTTCGAAAATTGATGCAGGGTCAAAGGGGGTCGTATTGTCATTTTATCAGGACAAGTTTACGCGTCCGGACCGCCTCGTGGCATGGATCACGAAACAGGCTGGCACGGCGAAGGTTCGGCCTGATCAGAAATTGGTGCTGCTGAGAGCTTGGGACAGGCTGGACAGGCGGCTTGGCGGCCTCAAGCAAGTTTTAGGTGAACTTATTGATCTTGTGCGTTAAACTTGACGGATATGGCGGACTCAACGCCATAATGCGCACGAACCGGGTTTTGAAAGGATTTGAGGCATGACGGAAGCCTATGTGGTTAACAAAATCAAGGAAGCGTTGGCCGCTACCAATAACGACAAGCGCGACGCCCAGAAACTTCTCATCACATGGGCCGTGCGCGATCAGTCGTTATTGCTTGGACTGACAAAGCCTCACTTAAAAGCCATAGTATCCGCCCAGATCGACCATGCTACGCGTCCGGAAAAAAAGTCTCATGACGATGAAGACATGAAATTTTCACGAAAAGATATAGATCACATGCTGGCTAAACATCCGGGTGATAAGCGCGTTCATAAGGCGCCGCCGCCCAAGTCTTCTGAACGGCAAGCCTCCGTCATGCATCAGATCGCCGACGCTTTCCGTAGACGCAAAAGCTAGAATTCATCTTTTTATGCGCGCCTGATGGAGCTTGGCATAGCTGAAATCGGCTCCTGCGATGTCCGCATCAGTGAAATTCGCAAAGCTGAGATCGGCACCCGAGAAATCGACATCGCGACAATAAGCTTGCGTAAAATCGGCGTAACGCAGGTTTGAGCTTGCAAAAGTCGTGCGCAACTGCCGCTTGGAGTCTAGCTGCAACGGTTCGAGCCTTGCGCGCACAAACTTCGCGCCGACCATCGTACATTTTTGGAATATGCTGCCACGCAAATCCGCCGCAGCGAAGTTGCAGCTACGAAAATCGCTTTCCGACAAATGCGAGGCTTGAAGGTTTATTTGGTTGAGGTCCAATCCGTACCATACCGAATTTTCTGCTGTAAGCATGGTCATGTTCGCGCCGACAAGCGACGTCGCATTGCGCATATCGTGACCGCTAAGATCAAGCTTCGCGCCTTCGGCTCCTTTGGTTTTTAGCCAAAGCTGGTGTTGTTTAATCATTTCATCAAGAGACATCGGCAGCTTATCGGTCGTTAATCCGACCGGCTGGTCGGTTAATGCGCCTGTCATATCGACGTTCACTAGGTTGGAAAAGTCGATCAACGTTCCGGTAAGGTTTGCCCCACGTAAACTGACGTCACGGATATCGCACTGACTTAAATCAGCTCCCGCAAGGTTAGCGCCTGTCAGGTTCGCTCCTGACAGATTGCCACGAATGATGATGGATTTGCTTAGATTTGCATCTTCAAAGTTGGAATTCGTGCATATAGCGCCCGATAGCTTTACGGAACCAAGGTTGGCGCCGCGAAGATCAACGCCGCCAACGCCTTCTTCCCAGGCTTCGCCGTCACTGATATAGGAAAGGCCTTTTTCAGGGTCATACGTGGCGAATGTTCCTTCGCGCAAGTCGGCGCTTGTTAAATCCGCGCCCGTCATAATGGCGCCGCGCAGGCAAGCACCGCGCAAATCGGAACGGACGAGACTGGCGTTGCGGAAGTTGGCTTTGCGGAGATCGCAGGCGTACAGAAGCGAGAAATCAAGCTTGGCATTTTCCAGGTCGGCTTCGAATAAGACAGAACCCGTGAAATCCGCATGAGATAAATCGCGACCGCGGAAATTCAAATGAGACAAATCAAAGTGAGACAGCGTCGCACGCACGCCATTCGACCTGCCCATTCGAAAGGCTTCGTGCTTTGCTATTATTTTATCGAGTTCAACCTGATCGATTGACGTCAATGATGCCATTACCAGTGCCTTGTTAATTCGACTTATTTTTCTTCATTTCCTATCGGCCTCATGAGTCCGCAAAGACTGCCGCTGCACTGTATAAGAAGGGCATTGGCTGTCTTTATGGCATTCTCCTCCTTAGCTTTCGGTAAATTGCATTCCACACGATAGACCGTTTTCCCTTCGATGCCGAGAGTTTGTTGAAAAACCTCGATTTTTTTGGGGGGACAGTTGTTGATCCGCGCAACTTCCCGTGCGTCCGACGGAGCCGCAACCCCTATAGACACACCGGAAAAAAAATACACCCAAAAAATTACTGTAAGCAATTTCATGACATATATGGTGTAAATCCAGTTCGTTAACAGAAGGTTACTTTTCTTGAAGGGCAACTTCTGCGGCGCGCAGCATGCCGCGGGCTTTGGCGACCGATTCGCGATATTCGGAATGCGGATCACTGTCATAGACAATGCCAGCCCCGGCCTGCACATGAACGTAACCGTCTTTAACTACAGCTGTGCGAATAGCGATGCAGGAATCCATGCTGCCATTTACGCCAAAATAGCCTATGCAGCCAGCATATATGCCACGCCGGTCCGGTTCCAATTCGGCTATGATTTCCATAGCCCTGATTTTCGGCGCGCCGCTAACCGTGCCTGCAGGAAAGCCGCCCATAAGAGCGTCCAGGGATGTGTAACGCGGATCCAGTTCGCCTTCGACATTCGAGACGATATGCATGACGTGGCGGTAGTATTCTATTATATTGCGTTCGGTAACCTTAACGGTTCCTGTTCTGGCAAAACGCCCAACGTCGTTTCTACCTAGATCGACCAGCATCAGATGTTCGGCCAATTCTTTCTCGTCTGCGAGCAATTCTGCTGCGAGTTCTGAATCCGTGCGGTTGCCTAAGCCGCGCGGGCGCGTGCCTGCTATAGGTCGTATCGTGACTTTGCCGTCCCTGACGCGTACTAACGTTTCAGGGCTGCTGCCGACAATCGAAAAATCCTTCAGGTCGAAAAAGAAAAGGAAAGGCGAAGGGTCGAGGCGGCGGACGGCGCGATAAAGATTAAAGGCCGGAAGATTAAAGGGACATTTGAACCTCTGGGAAAGCACAACCTGGAAAATGTCGCCGGCACGTATATATTCCTTTGACCTGCCTACCATCGTGACGAACTGGTCTTCGGTCATGTTGCTCGTGACATGGCCCAAAGGAACGGAACAAACCGTTTTTACGGGCAAGGGCGGCAGGGCGCGGTCAAGGTCGCCCAATGCCGTCTTCAAGCGGTTAAGCGCGGCTTCATAGGCTTGTTCCGCCGATTGTTGAGAGTCGAACCATGCTGACGTAACGAGCGTAAAGCAATTTTCTATTTGATCGAAAATCGCAAGTAAAGTTGGCCTTATCAATATAGCGTCAGGAACATTAACGTCCGAAGGCGGTGATTCCGGAAGCCTCTCCACTAAGCGAACCATATCGTAACCGAGGTAGCCGAACAGCCCGCCCGCCATAGGCTTAGGCTGATCTGGATCGTCGATGCGGCATGCGGCAAGAAGTTCACGCAGATCGTCAAGTGGCGCTTTTGCCGACAAGGTATAAGCTTCTCTTCCATGAAGCGCATCGCGGTTGATTTCAGCTTTGCCGTCACGGCACCGCCAAATCACGTCGGGATCGCGGCCAATAATGGAATATCGCCCGCGAATGGCTCCGCCTTCGATGGATTCCAGAAGAAATGAATAGGGCTTGCCCTGACATAGTTTCAGCATAGCTGAAACGGGCGTTTCCAGATCGCTGACCAGCTGCGACCAGACAAACTGATTTTTGCCTGAGCGCCAGTTGCGGGAAAAGGTCTCGAAATTCGGCGAAACGTCCACGGTTAGAGCGATCCCTGCGCCTTGCGCGACTCAAGGACGTCCTGATAAATTTTCACAGGAAACCGGTTGCGCAGAAATTGGGAATATTCCTCAATCTGTTCGTACATGAACTTGTCGCTGACTTCGGCGACGACCTTGCCATAAGCGTTATCAGGCCTAGCCGGATCTACAGGCACGATATCCGCCAGCTTGATCACATACTGATGCGTATCCGCCGGAATCGTAATTACGTCATCCTTTTTCATTTTAAGGATACTCGGCAAGGCCTGCGGCGGAATGTCCTTATCGATTTCGCCCAAAAGAGAGATGGGCTTGGACAAACGCACGGCTACGCCCTTACGGCTGGCAAATGAGGTGTAGGCTTTCCCGTCGCGTATGGCCTTGGCGATGTCCTCCGCCTCGGCCTTTGCGCGTACGGCTTGCTTTTCTTTCTTCCATGCCGTGATGACTTTATCCTTGACGTCATCGAAAGGTTCGACATGGGCCTGATTGATGGAATCGACGCGGACAACGTAATAATTGCCTTTCTTGTCATCGATGACAGAGCTGTTTTCGCCTGTATTCTGGCTGAAAGCCGCGTTCACAACGTCTATCAATTCGGGAAACTCGGGCGGTACCTGACCGTTAGGGAGTTTGCCGTGAGCGTCCAGTTCAGGGATTTTTATAAACCGCATTTTCAGGGTATCGGCTACGTCTTCCAGCGAATTGCCGCCCGCCAATAAGTCGTCAAGTTGATTAACTGTATGAGCAAGAACATCGGCGGCCAATTCGTTTTTCATGACCTCCCGTAATTTCTCCTTTGCCTCGTCAAAGGTTGGCTGGCCGGGGGGATAAATCTTTTTCAACTGCACGACGTGCCAGCCCAATCCGCTTTTAACGGCGTCGGAAATCTGGTTTTCCTCCATCGCGAAGAAAGTCGTATAGAGCTCTGGCAATGTGCTCTTTTCGTCAATTTTTTTGAGCTCGATGATGTTGTGCCCCAAAGACTTTGCGGCCGCTGCAAGATCGTTGCTCTTTTTGGCTGCCTCAGCCACGGCTTTTGCCTTAGCTTCGTCTTGCAGGACCACTTGAAAAAAATCGCGTTGTTCGGGCACAGCCAGATCGTTGGCGCGCTCTTCGTAGGCCTTTTTCAGTTCCTCATCTGAAACGCTGACATCCTTTGTCAATTCTTCTGTCGCTAGGCGGACAATGGAAACAGCCCTATATTCTGGCTTCATGAACATCTCGTTATGAGACTGATAATAATCTTGAAGCTCCTGATCGACGGGAGCTGGAATATCCGCAATGCTGGCGTTTTCAAGAGTTAGAACTTCAAGCATCCTTTTAGCCCCGCGCGCCATGTATAGATGATCGAGCATGATCTTGGGGGGAGGTACGCTATTCGCCACCGTTTCAAAAAGAAGGCGGCGGCCATTAGAGCGGCGTTCTGAGTCAATAAAACTGCGTTCGCTGAATCCGCCTTTGGCTAGAGCTTGCTTCCACAATTGAGTGTTGAACTTGCCGTCCTTGTCGCGCAGCTCGGGTTGGGCAGCGATGCGGTCCAGAATAACCTCGTCTCCGACGTTAATGCCTAGACGTTTGACTTCTTGATCGAAAGAGGCGTTTTCGATCATCAGGGCTAAAGTACGATCCATAACGCCCAACATACGCGCTTTGGGAGCGGAGAGGTCGGGACCGAATACGCTGCGGGCTTCCGGCAAGGCCTTTTCGAATTCTATCTCAAGCGCCTGCACGGATATGGTCATTTTGCCGACTTTGGCGACTGTACGCTGCAGAGGATTGCCACGGAACATATCGCCGATACCCCATATGCCGAAACTGACAATCAATAGAATCATCAGTGTCTTGGCAGCCCATGATTTCGACGCATCGCGCAAGATTTGCAGCATTGAACTCTTTCCTGTGTTTAAGATTTTCAGTTTTCGAAACGAACGCGGCATGATAAAAGGCCCAGACCCGCTCGGCAACACTCAATACTGATCCCCCCTGAAAGGCCAGCCCCTATGTCTAAGCGTCGTAAAATCATTGTAGCCAACTGGAAAATGAATGGCCGTTTGACTTCTGGCCTCAATTTGGCCCGTGATATAGCCGACAAAGCCATAAATCAAAAGCCATTAGCCTTCGACGTGGTTTTATGCCCTCCTGCTACGCTCATTTGGCCTATTTCCGAGGCGCTAATGGGTTCGCCCGTGCTATTGGGGGGGCAGGACTGCCATACGGCCAACCACGGCGCCCATACAGGCGATATCAGCGCTGGCATGTTAGCGGATTTGGGCTGCCGATACGTCATTTTAGGTCATTCCGAGCGCCGCCGGGATCATGGGGAAACCAGCGAACTGGTAGCCCAGAAAGTTACAGCCGCCCAGCTTGCTGGCCTGACGGCCATAGTCTGCATTGGCGAGACTCAGGAACAAAGAGCAAACGGGACGGCTGAATCCGCCCTTGTTCAACAATTGGCCTCGTCATTGCCGGAAAAGGGCCAGCCTTCGCAATTGATAGTCGCCTACGAACCAGTATGGGCCATAGGGTCAGGAACAATTCCCGAAATCGAAGATATATGCCAAATTAACAAGCTGATCCGGCGGACGCTAGGATCGGTAGGGGAGGCTATCCCTGTGCTCTATGGGGGATCGGTCACCCCCAACAATGCAGGCGACCTGCTGGCTGAGCAGGAGATCGACGGTGTACTCGTCGGCGGCGCAAGCCTGAGCAGCGATGGTTTCTGGGCTATAGCCGAAAAAGTAAGGTGAATTGGTCGGAGAGAGAGGATTTGAACCTCCGGCCCCTGCCTCCCGAAAGCAGTGCTCTACCGGGCTGAGCTACTCTCCGACCGCGCTTGAAGGCTGGTTTTATAGCCGGATAGGCGTTTTCACGCAATGTATGGTTTTGATGAGGTTAAAAGCCTCTTTGCACAGTAAATTCAACAATATCCAGCAAGGCTTCCTTGATCGGATGATAAGGAAATACGCCTAGGGCATCTCGGGCAATAGCAGCGTAATGCCGAGCGCGGTCAAGAGCGTCATGCAACGCGTCATATCGTTTTAGGGTATCCAACGCATAGGCGAAGTCGCCCTCGCGTTGAGTCATGTCATCCATCGCGCGTTTCCAAAAACCGCGTTCAGATTCGGTTCCCCGATGCATGGCCAAAATGACGGGTAGGGTTATTTTCCCTTCGCGAAAATCGTCGCCGACCGTTTTGCCCAAGGCCCGCTGTTCAGCCGAATAATCTAGCACGTCGTCCACAATTTGATAGGCAATGCCTAGATTAAGCCCATAGGCGCGGAAAGCTTCTTCTTCGTGAGAAGGCCTGCCTGCCACAACGGAGCCCAAGCGGCATGCGGCGGCGAACAACTCGCCAGTTTTAGCACGCACGACGTCGAGATAGGCCTGTTCGCTTGTTGTCGTGTCGTTTGTCGTCGTGATCTGCATGACTTCGCCTTCGGCAATGAGCGCCGAGGCGTTCGCAAGTATCCGAAACACATCGATCGATCCGTCTTCGACCATAAGCTGAAACGCGCGGCTAAAAAGGAAATCGCCAACCAAGACGCTCGCTTGGTTGCCGAATTTCGCGTTCGCCGTCGGCATGCCTCGGCGTAAATTGCTCGCGTCGACGACATCGTCGTGAAGTAAAGTAGCCGTATGTATAAACTCGACGCATGCCGCGAGCTTACGATGCCTCTGACCCTCATAGCCGCAGAGCTTGGCGCAAGCGAGGGTAAGGATTGGCCGTAGGCGTTTGCCTCCAGCCGCGATGATATGACCCGCCAATTCCGGAATAAGCGGAACATGGCTATGGACGCGCTGGATGATAAGCTGATTAACGGCTTCAATATCATCTAGGACGAGACCTGTCAGACGATCCAAGGCTCCCTTGATTGCAAGTTCTGGGTCATCATTTCGTCGTCTTTCGAGTGGAATGACTGTTGCCATATTTATTTCGTTGGTTAGATTTCAGAACAGTATAGTCGTTATTGCCTGAAAGACCAGAATTAGCTTTTGGCCCTATGTTAATTGAAACAACGATAGACGGTATTCTCAACCATCGCATCGCCATCGAACAGCCTAAAAAGGGCTATCGCGTAGCCATTGACACTTTGTTGTTGGCTGCTGCAGTTCCGGCGAAAGCGAATGACAGGATATTGGAATTAGGCTGCGGCGTTGGCGGCGCGATGCTGGCTTTGGCCTGCCGCGTGCCGGGCGTGATGATTACAGGCGTCGACATACAACCAGAACTTACGCAGTTGTGCCAATCAAACATTGAGAGAAATGCGCTTAATTCAGAATTGAATGTCTTATGTGGCGATGTAACTGCCTTGCCGGAGAAGCTTATTGCCGAATTCAATCACGTTATGATGAATCCCCCATACAATGCCGAAGCGCGTCATGACGCGTCAAAAATGAAAATCAAGCGTCTCGCCAATATAGAGACGAGTGGAGATTTGGAAAAGTGGATCAGAAGCGCGGCTAAAGCTTTAAATACCGATGGCACGTTGACTCTTATTCACCGCGCCGACCGTCAAGAGGAAATTATAAGTTACTTGATAAACGAGTTTGGAGGGCTTGTCATAAAGCCTATCGTCACTCGTCCGGACACTCCCCCGAAACGCATCATCGTTCGAGCCATCAAAGGGGCGCTATATTCGCTCAAGGTTGCTTGCCCGCTCATTATTCATGCGCCTGATGGCCGATACACGTCCGAAGCCGACGCAGTATTAAGGGATAGCGCCCCGATTCTGGTAACTTTTGAGTAGATCCGAGAAACTGGAGCGGGCGACGAGGCTCGAACTCGCGACCCCGACCTTGGCAAGGTCGTGCTCTACCACTGAGCTACGCCCGCGTCTCCAAGAAAACCGAGAATATACAGCCCCGGGCCCGGTTTGCAAGTATTGAATAAATGGCCGTTTTCCTTGGCATTTTGCCTTTGTAATTGCTCATCGGCCCTTGATAAGGCAATATGTCGCCCGTGTGTTAGACGTAAATAATTACGATAGGGACACAATAAAAAGCCATATACATTCGTCTGAATTTTCAGGGGATTATTCGAGCCTTTTTATTGTGTCCCCATTGCTGTAACCCTTCGGGTCAGATCAAAACAGGACTTATTAAAAGGCTAATTTTCAATGGATATGAACCCCAATAAAGAAAACTCCACAGGCGGCACCGTCAAAGACGTTTCACTGCAGACGTTTATGAAAGACGTGATCGAGGCCTCGCGCACAAGCCTTGTGGTCGTCGATTTCTGGGCGCCGTGGTGCGGGCCATGTAAGCAGCTTGGGCCTGCGCTGGAAAAAGTCGTGAAGTCGTATAAGGGAGCCGTGCGCCTCGCCAAGATCGACATCGACAAGAACCCGCAAATAGCCCAGCAGATGCGCGTGCAATCCATCCCCGCCGTATTCGCGTTCTTTCAGGGCCAGCCGGTCGACGGCTTTATGGGCGCGTTGCCGGAATCCCAGATCAAGGCGTGGATCGACAAATTGGTGAAAGCTCTCGGTAAAGCCATACAGGGAGGACCCGAGAATTATGACGCCGCGTTGAAACAGGCGGCGGAACTATTGGCGAGTGGCGACAGCGAAACGGCCGAAGCCATCTATGCCGACATTCTTGCCGAGGATCATGAAAACGCGGCGGCTTATGCTGGCGTTTTGCGTTGCTTTTTGGCGCGCGGTGAAACCGACAAGGCGCGGGAAGGGCTGGCGAACGCGCCCGAAGTCATGGCCAAGGACAAAGCTTTTGACAGCATCCGCACATCGCTTGAGCTTGCCGATCAGGCGAGCGAGGCTTCGGGTTCTCTGGGAGAATTAAAAGCGGCGGTTGAGAAAAATCCAACCGATCATCAGGCACGGTTTGATCTTGCGTTGGCTTATTTTGCGGCTGGCGAGCGCGAGGCGGCAGTGGATGAGCTTTTGGAAATCGTGCAGCGCGACCGCAAATGGAACGACGAAGCCGCGCGCAAGCAACTGGTGAAACTGTTCGAGAGCTTTGGCCACATGGACCCGCTCACGGTCTCGGCCCGTAAACGCCTCTCGTCGATTTTGTTTGCGTGAGGGGAGTTAAATGGGAATGAGGTTCCTTCCAGGCACTATAGTCATCCCCGCGAAGGCGAGGATCCAGCGGCCCGCGTCTGCGGGCCGTATAACTCATATACTCGCTATCGCTCGCGCTGGATTCCCGCTTTCGCGGGAATGACAAATTGTATTAACGGAGATAACCTACCATGACCAACCACGATACACCGCGCCGCGTCGATCCTAAATTGCTGGAGATGCTGGTCTGTCCCGTGAGCAAAACGCCGTTACGCTATGACGCGGCCAGACAGGAACTCATCAGCGACCGCGCAAGCCTTGCTTTTCCTATACGCGAAGGTATTCCCGTCATGCTTGTGGAAGAAGCGCGGAAGCTCTAAAGGCGCGTACTGTAGTTATCCCGCCTTTTTGCTTGGCTTAAAGCTGTAGGATTCTTCTTCCTCGGCTTCGTCGTCGGCTTCGGCGGCGGCTTTGGCCAGCGCAGCGGCGGCCTTGGCTTCCTTGGGCGACATCTTCGTAGTCTTCTGCCCTTCGATGATTTTTTCGCCCATCAGCGTGATGATGGCGGTCGCAAGTCCGAACAGCGACGTCGCTTGTTCGACGGTGACGCTGCTTTCCGGCGCGGTGAGCGGATTGCGATAGTGTTCCTTGATCTGCGCCAGCATTTGCAAAAGGCGGCGGTCGGGTCGGTTGGGGTTGCTATCGTCTTCTGACAATCCAACAAGCTTTTTAAGATAGATGCTGTACGAGCGTTCGGCCTTCGATACCGTCGTGCCTGTGTACATTTCGTAATATTGTTTTAATACGACTTCAACGGCTCGGAGCAGATGCATCGTCGCCGCTGTTCCCAAGCCATAGGCCAGCGCACGTCCGGCAATGCCAAACTCGCTTTGCGCCGTGGCAGGGATGATGGCGAGAATGTCGGGGGAGAAAGTCTGATAGGCGTTTTCAATCAGGTCATACGTCGAATAGATGCCGCGCTTGGTCGCAAAATATGTTGGCGCGTGGTTGAGTTCTGCGGCCAGCGAATGCTCGAACTTTTCGACGAGCGATTGCAGCGTGGCGATTTCATGCGCGTCCATACGGTCTTCGCCTGTGGGAGCCTTAATTTGGCGCGACGATGGGTCGATGAAATAGCGGTTAAAAACGCCGCTGATCTTGTTGAGCAGACGCGTGGCGTCAGCCTTCGACGTTTCCAGCGGGAACGGATCGCCCTTGATCAGGCTGTCGAGCGCGTTCTGCGCCTCGGTCAGAGGCCCGAACATATCGGCCATACGAAACTGCGTGGTGCTGTTGAACAGACCACGGAGTTTGGCGGCGAGTTCATAAAAACGGTAGGGGTTCAAATGCTGCATGGTAAAATCGCTTTGCTGTTGATCGTTAATACCCGCTTGAAATGACTATATCACAAGGGCCAGAAACGTTACGATTCCGTCTCAATCTTGGGGTACGCTAACAGGCCCCAAGCCGTCAACTGGGGATTATGGTTAATTTTTCTTTTTTATAAGGCTATTAAACCAAAATGGCGATCTTGGGGCGATGCAGATAAATTTGATGAAAGTAGGCTTTAAATCGGCGACATTGACGCTGGGCCGCGAAGCCGTTAAGAGCATCCTTTCTCAAGCTTGCCGTTGTAGCTCAGAGGTAGAGCAGGGCTTTCGTAAAGCCAAGGTCGGGGGTTCAAATCCCTCCAACGGCACCAGCTTTCGCAAGCTAAGCGCGCGAAGGCTGCCGCGGCGAAGCCAAAATGGCGAAGACGGGCATGTTTCAACTTGCTACGGCTCGGCAAGCCAGATTAGCCCGACGGCAAGCTCTTTAGCTTCTCATCCACATACCATCCCTGAAACATCGTAATGCCGATACTTAGACCGAGGGTGTGTGCGGATTCATTGTCGCATCGGTAAAAGATAAGCTTGCCGCGTGGCAGCGGCATCAGGGCTTCGCGGGTTTGAAGGTCGCCCAACTGAGCAAAGCGTTCCTGGCTCACGTTCAGCTTGATGTAATCCGCTTCGAACAGGCCAAAATTAATAAAGCGCAACATGTCGGGCGTAACGCCGTCGATAGCGACGCGGAAGCCTTCATGCCGCAACGTCTCGATGGTGTTGAGGGTCTGGGAAAAATCCCGAAACAAGTCGCCGCAGTTCAATTCGACGATGACGTTGTTATGGGCTGATCGAGGAAGTTCGCGTGCGAATGCTGCAAACGCTGATCCCATCGTCGTATCGAGCGAAAGGTTGATGCTGATCGGGCTTTTGGCGGCGAGGGCCGTGTTACTCGATAATTCGTTTAACAAGCGGCGATCAAGCGCTTGACATACCTCGAAAAACAGGTGGTCCGATGCCACCAGCTCCATTTTAGGGAAATGTGCGCGCTTAAGCTCTTCAAAGCTGACGAACCATTCCTCAAATATGGGCCGCCACGTTCCGAGCGCAAGGCGTTCATAGACTGGTTGTATTTTAAGATAGCGTTGCAAGTCGATGTCTTGAATGACCTTATTGATCTGATCGACGCCCCAAGCCGTTAGTGGGCCGCGTGCGGCCTCGGTCAACAAAAGCCGGGCAGGCGCGTTTTCGTCTGGCGCTTGTCCAGTATTTCGGGACATTTCGACATAATGATTGGTACGCTCGCGAAGGGCAGGGTAATCCTCAGGCAGTCGGTATGATAGAACGTAGGCCTGTATATCTTCCGGCGTGACGACCGATGGCAGGGCTGCCTGCATGACCAGCTTTTCAACGTCCTTGGGGGCGGCTAGAGAAGGCCATACGACGAACACGTCGCCGTTCGACATTTCGGCGTAAATCCCCGCCGTAGTCTTGGCAAAGGCTTGAACCCGCTCCTGGGCCTCCTCCAATGGACCCCTCCCCCCATGGGAAGCCTCAATCCTCCCAAGGGTAATGTTAAGAACGAGGTAAGGTACCCCCTGCCTATGCATACTCCGCACACGCAAAATAAAATCCTGCTCGCGCACAAGATTGGATGGAATGGCTTTGTTTTCTTCGACTTCCCAGACCCGCATATGTCCTGTTTACCACTACAAGCCCCCAAATCAGCTAAAAAAAATTCGCGTGTTGCGATTCCCGCAGAGAATGGCTTAGTGCTTTCCTGCAACACTGCCCGGATACCGTTAATTTTGACCGTGAAAAAGGTAGGCCGAAAGTAAATTCGGCATTCCCAAAGCGACAAGCTTTGTGGCAGATTGCCGCGATCATGACATCAGGGACTAAACACGCCGCCGCAATATTCTGGCGGGTTCATGTATTACCTATAAAAAACACCAAGGAGAATGACTGAATGACGACGACGCTTGCTGACAAGAGCATTGCGATATTGGCTGCTAACGGCTTTGACGAAAATCATATCACTGCAATTCAACGCGCTTTCACAAAATCAAAGGTTTCTCACAAGATTATAGCTCCCGAACAAGGCTTGGTTAACGGCTGGCAAGACAACGCCTGGGGCCACTATTTCACCGTCGATCAAATGATCAATACGGCTATGGGTTCTGATTTCGACGCGTTGGTTATCGTTGGAGGCGAACGCGGCGTGGCCAAGCTGTCTGCCAATCCACATGCCAGGCGCATTATCAACCATTTCTTTGAAGCTCAAAAGCCTGTGTCAGCTATCGGCGCCGGTGTTTCGTTGTTAACCCTGTCGCCGAAATGCGCTGGAATCGAAGTGGCCGCTTCTGTAGCCGACGTTCAGGAGGCCGTAAAAGCCGCAAATATGGCCGTCGTCGAAGGCGATCAGACAACCGATGGCGTTGTGCTGACCTCAACGGGCGCAGACATCGAAGCCTGGGTTGAAGCGACGCTAACGCTGTTCAGCGAAGCAACAGTGATGGAAGAATCCGTCGCTGCCTAACCGTTTCTTTACGGAAAACTGACAATTAGAGATCAAAATTCGTGGGCATCATGACCACATCGCGGATCGTCATATGTCGTTGCCGCGTCAGCATGAACATGACCACTTCCGCCACTTGCTTAGGTTGCAGCAGGCTTCCCGACTCCCTGGCTTTCTTCAGCCTTTCAGGCTCCCAATCCGCGACAAGTGCGGTTTCGACGGGGCCGGGCGAGATCGATCCTACGCGAATGCCATGCTCACGCACCTGACGTCGCGTTATCTGGACAAAGCCATCTATCGCCCACTTGGACGGTGCATAGATCGGCTCCCATGGCGTCGGGTAATGGCCCGCCAGAGAACTCGTGACGATAACGTCACCTGTCTTTCGTTCGATCATGTGGGGAAGTACAGCGCGCACATTCTGCATAACGGCGTTGACATTTAAGTTTAGCACACGGTCAATGACCTCGGGGTCGTTTTCGACCAAGGCACCGCCAATGTACGCTCCAGCATTAGCATGAAAGATGTCGATATGGCCTGTCTTCTTGAGAATTTCCGGCACTAGCGTTACACGGGCTTTCGGGTCGAGTAGGTCCACTACAAGCGTGATCACGGCATCGCCGTGTTTCTTTTGAAGAGCCTTTAGCGCAGCTTCGTCATTGCTCACCAACACTACACGCGCGCCTGCTTCCAGCATCGCCTCTGCGCTGGCCAATCCAATGCCCGACGTGGCTCCGGTCACGACAGCAATCTTGCCTTCCAATTCTTTAGCCATGGTTTCATTCCTCTGAGTGAAGTCGAAATCTTAGGTTCAACGCGAGACAATTAAGCACATTCTCATGCGCCTGCCAAATTAATCACTCAACGGACTTTTAACCCGTAGGATGGGCGCCTTTTTTGAGGGCGGGGTGGCCAGCCATGTCGTAAATGTAGAACTTTGTGGGCCTAACGACCATCGTGTCGGTCGACACCTCGCGATCTTGTGTCAACATGTGCATTACTGCTTTTCCGATTGCGCTAGCAGGAATAATTCCCGCCTCCTTGGCTCCCGCCTGCCTCTCAGCCGGCCAGGTCTCGATAAGAGGAGATTCAACGGGACCGGGCGAAACTTCCATCACACGAATATCATGCACCCCAGCTAATTGGTATCGCGTTATCTCAAGAAACCTGTTAACCGCCAACTTAGATGATGCGTAGATCGGCTCCCATGATGTAGGGAAGTGACCCGCGAGGGAACTCGTGACGACGATGTCACCTGAATTGCGCTCGATCATATGCGGCAGCACAGCGCGTACATTTAACATTACGGCCGTGACGTTCAGACTTATTACATCGCTGATGGCTTTAGGATCGTTATCGACCAAATCGCCGCCAACGTACATACCTGCATTCGCATGAAAAATGTCGATACGACCAGTCTGCTTTAAGGCTTCTGGTACCAGAGAATCGCGAGACTTCGGCTCAAGCAGGTCAATAGACAACGGGATCACGGAATTTCCATGCTCGTCGCGAAGCGCTTCCAGCTTCTCACGGTTGCGGGCAACAGCCACGACTTTAGCACCTGCCGCCACCATAACATCCAAGCAAGCCTTTCCGATGCCCGATGAGGCTCCCGTTACAACAGCAATTTTGCCTTCTAATTCATTAGCCATGGTATTTACTCCGTATGAATTAATTAAATGACCAAGCGATTTATATCATTTGTAATTGTTTTCTCAATATTAAAAACTTGGTCAATGGCGTAACGGTTTCACCAGATTTCTAGCCGGATGATTTATCTTGAATGCGAATTAACCAAGTGTGGATGCCATTCGTGGCAGCCGAGGAATAAATACTCTAGTCTTTTCGGCCACTGGTGTTTTTTCTGCTTCCGGCATTTTTTCCAAAATTTTTTGAAACACCGGAACTATGTCTTGTTCCGTCATAATAACCTCATTGGCTCCAGCTTCAATCAGCCTTCGTGCGTGTCTTTCTTTATGAAGGCGTGAAACATGCGAGCATAGAACGTGACCTATAACAAAAATGCCGTCATTAACGCAGGCTTGAACACCAGAAGGTGAATCTTCAATACCGATTGTTCTTTTAGGATTCGCTGCTCTTTTTAAAGGCGTATCAATTAACGATTCACGTGCAGCGCGATGAGCGTCTGGTAATGGTTTATGGCCGCTAAACAGCCAATTGGGAATGCCATTAAATAAATGTTTTACGCCAGCTGCTTCCAAATAGCGTTTTGCGCGATCGGGTTCACTGGACGTAACAATGCGTTGCGGAATTTCGTAATACCTGAGAAAAAAGGCTAGTTCCGAAAATGGAGTTATTGGGTTTACAACCTCGTCTGGTTCTGGAGAATTCTTGCGTCGCTGCAAGATTTTTTCGTCAATTTCAGAAGGAAAGTGAATCCCATATTCTTTAGACATTACTTCTCGGATTTTCGGCAGCGGCTTGCCTGCGAGATCTCTGCAGCAGTCAATGTCGTCGATATCAAAGAAAACATGGTTGGAAGCTGCCAGACTTTTTGCATACTTTTTAAGTTCATCACGAATTACATCCAGAGCCCTCTTTTCATTGTCGACCGCTGTGCCATCACAGTCCCACGCAACCATATCTACGCGCGCAAGGAGCGGGACGAGTGGAGAAAAGTTGTGACGCAAGGGTTTGATAGTGTTTGGCATGTATTGCATCCTGGTGATGTTGTTTGTAAAGACTACGAGCGGCTAAGCTCGATCCTTTAATGCATTACGCTGTTTTGCTCCTATGGAAATTAGATGATTGGCTGCCGTATCGTTGGCGCCTTGTAGAATTTCTGACAAAGTATTTGCGTTGAGTTGCTCGAGGTCTTGCGGTTTAAAACATCCCGCTTTTGCCAACTCAATAGAAAAGCCGGCGTTGAAATTATCGCCGGCTCCTATTGTGTGCGTGACTTCCAGATCCATAGTTGGAGCCGTTACCATATGGTGTCGTGAATAAAGCTCCGATCCGTTTTTACCCATTGTGATGGCGGCTAGGGATACGCCTTGGCCCAACCAGAAATTGGCGACTTCTTTGGCACTCATGCCGGGATAGGCCCAAGCCAGATCAGCATCGCTGCCTTTCATGACGTGAGCGACGCCTGCCCATTCTTTAAGGATTCTGCGATATTTCTCCGCGTCTTTCGCAATAGCAGGGCGAGTGTTGAGATCGTAAAAAATTAAAGCCTTGTCGCGATTGCGTTTGGCAAACTCCAACCAAGCAAAGCGGGCAGGTTCCATTACAGTCGATATGGAGCCGAAGCAAAGAATGACATTGTCATCATGGTTGCCAAGCTTGGTGGGCAAATCCTCAAGGCGCGTTATCTGCGCTGTGGTATCCGTTCCGTAGAATGAAAAAGCGTTTTCCATGCCGGGCCTGACTGATACGATGGCAAGCGTTGTATTTTGTTCAACACGGCAGACACCGGTTATATCGATATTCCGGTCTTTAAGGTTTTGCATAAAACCTTCGCCAAAAATATCGCGTGAAACCGTGCCGATGAATCCAATTTGAATGTTGAAGCGTTGATCCTGTATGGCGCGCGAGGCACCTAGTGCACTGTTATAGTGTGATCCGCCCAGACAAATTCTGAACTCATCGGTCATTTCATTTTGACCGATAGCGTCCGCAACAACCTCACCACAAAAATATATTCTGTTAACCATACTTGGCTCTGAATAGGACTGACAGAAATGGATAAGTACAAGAATAGCTAGTTTCTGGAAATGCTTTCGTCAAATGGGATTCTGGCTAATTAAGATTTTTTCATTAACCATGCTGCAATGCAGCGAATCGTAAATTTCAAGATCAGGGCGCATTTAAGCTAAAAAATGGCTGGAAATCTTGGTTGTGATGCTGCTGTATGGTCATTTCCATATTAAGTCGGCATAATTACCGTCATGCTTCATCTTCCCCTCTGTCGTTGTCTTAGCAAGCTCTTCGCCATGCCGTTGGCGGCGGGGATCGTCTTGCTGGCGGGCGTCGGTTCGCTCGTTGCGGCCTTTACTGCTCAATATGTCTTTGACGTACAGCCATGCGAATTATGTTGGTGGCAACGTGCGCCTTATGCCATGGCTATTGTTCTGGGCGCGTTGGCGTTGATGTCTCAGGCAGATAGCAGGCGGGCTCGGATGTTTTTGGGGGTGGCTTCGGCCGTCTTCTTTGTGGGCATGGGCCTTGCCATTTATCACACGGGCGTCGAGCAGCATTGGTGGGCTGATGGCGTTGGCTGCGCCATTAAGCCGTTGAACTCAAAAAACATAGGCGATGTCAGCCTCAATGATTTGCGCAACCAGCTGCTTGCGACAGCAGGTGTGCCCTGCGACCAAATTACATGGAAATTCCTAGGCTTGTCGATGGCCAACTGGAACATAGCGTTGTCGTTAGGGCTGGCTGTATTTGCGGCAATGGCGGCGTGTGGTTGCGTTGTGGGAGGCGGGTCTTGCAGGTGTTGTTGCTCCAAATCAGATAATTGCAATTAACCGCAAATAATTACGATTCTTTTACAGACTATTAACAAGTTAATTGTTGATTATAAGAGTTGATCATTCTGATTGTGAAGGTGCCGCCATGACCGTCGGGTTTGTAAAAAAGAGAATAGCCTTTTTTTTACTTTTTGTTCTTTTTCTTGCGCAACCTTCTTTAGCCGCCAATAAGGGCATCGCGGCGCAATTCAATTGGCAGGCCGAATGGGGCAGCATCAAACCTGACACCATTATCCCATCTGTGCGCCATGGCGCGAAGAAGGATATCAACAACGCTGTCGAGAATTGCGGCATCGGCGATACCGATTATAGCAAGATAGGATCATATTTTATCGACATTAACGGCGATGGAGCAGGCGACTACATCACGGAAGCGCACGGATATTTTTCTCAAGGATATAATAAGCAAAAATGTCCGGTGGCCATATGCACGGCTTCTTCTGGATGTAATATATCGTTATATCTTCAGGGGCCGATAGTGCAGGTGTTAAGCGATACGACGCCATCACCGGAATGCCCTGCCAAGCCTGAAGACAACAAGACTTGCCGTCCGGAATGTCCTGCCTTAGCTAATTTATGTCCACAGCTTTTTATTTATAAAACCCCACTCATTTGGGACGGTTTGGTTCTTGATTGGTCGTTTATTCCTGTGGCACAGTTCAACAGCTTCCATTCAACCGCCCTCAGGGCGGATGGTTCGACAAAATATCATGTGGCTTATAACAACAATCCCATCCTCAAAAGCATAAGGAACCCCGCAAGCTGTACGCTTGAGGAAATGGATTTTGACAATAACAACGAAATTGATGAAGGGGAGGGGTGCGTAAAGTACCAACAATTCGTAGCCGGCAGGTTCGTCGATCTTTACAACCCGGTTGGCAAAGGCAGCGATGAGGAGAAAGACGAGCGTATAACAACAGAATTTTTCAACTGCAAAAAGGCCCGTGTAAAAGGCGCCCGCAAAAATGGAGAGAGCGATTGCTATGACGAAGGTTTCAAGGGCCCAGGTATTAAATATAAAGACGATTGGAGAAACGACCTAGAGGGTGTTCGTCTATATACAAAGAGCAAAACCGAAACTGGAGAGTTGGCCTATCAAATTCCAGACTACGTCGATCCGGACAAGCCTGAGGATACGCCTAAGCTTATCTGCAAGCAGATTAAAAACACAACAGGTAAAGACTTATTTATGCCCCCAAGGTCGAACATGGAGCTATCCGCTTTTCATAAAGCCATAGCGCAAATGAAGGGTATCGCTTATGGCGATTGCGCTATGCGCTTCACGCCATGGGTAGGACAAACGTCGTGTCCTTCGGACCTTGTGTGCGACGAAATCAGAGTGATTGCAGCTGAAAGAAGGTGTCAACGCTCAAGTTCGGCGTACGGGTCGTGCGGCGAATGCTCGGGGATAAGCGATCCCCAGCCATTAACTGGCTTTATCAATCAGTGTACATTTACGGCAGTATGCTCCGGCCCAAGCTGCGGCGGTCCTGGCGGCGAAGGCGGCGGCGAAGGCGGCGGTGGGAGCGGGGGCGATGGCGGCGGCGGCTCGGACTGTTTATCGGCTGATTCCATGGTTTTGATGGGAGACGGTAGCGAAAAAGCTATAGCCGAAATAAGGCCGGGCGATCTGGTCATGGGTTTCGAAAAGTCGTCGCCTTTGGCTTCCGTCAAACCCGTGAAGGTGAAAGCGGTTCTCATCACAAATGAAAAGGATCTCATTCAAATTAACGATATGAGGATTTCTCCTGATCATTTGCTTACAATGGACCAAGGCCTCGTCGCCAGAGCGAGCATAGTGAAAGTAGGAAGCGATCTTGTCGGAGTTTCCGGGCAGCCCGTTAAGGTCAGCAAGATCATGCCGCCAGTCCGGAAAACCAAAGCCTTCAATCTCGATCTTGAGGATGCGGATGGCTATGTGGCTGAAGGAGTCCGTGTATTGAAAGAGCCTATCGAATGACGGTCCTGATAGGAGCAAATTTTTATTAGGTTGAAAAATTACATGGGGGGGGTAATATGCGCGTGATAGCTTTACTTGTAGCGGTTTTATCTTTTGTGGCGAGTAACGTCAGCGCAGAGGAGCCGTTTAAGTTTTCGCCAAGTCAGCGCTTAAAGGTCGCCGCTGATGATGGGCAAGACGGCGGCGACAACGTCGAGATGAAAGTACTCGCTAATATAGAGCTGCCTGCGTTTATCAAAACGCAACTGGACATTGTCGCTGAAAATTGCACCGATAGCGCGCAGAACGCAAATAAAATCAAGGTATTTAGTTATGTGTCCGACTATAACAGGCGGAAGAAACTTCCTCCGAATTTTATAGTCGACATGCTTCCACTGATAAATGCGCGGGCAAAACCCTGTTCGACCCCGCCAGTGTGCCGCGCGGGAAGGTGCAATCTCTGGGGGTTTAGTCCTATTGACCAAGAAACATGGACTCGGACGTTCGTTCTTAGCGTTTCGGAATGGGGTCTGGAAACAATAGATAGAAGGAAGGGAGTACCGCTATCAATAATAAGGGCGAATATCGGTTTTAACCAAGAGAAATGCCCTACCGCAGGTGGAATTGCCATAGAAAACGGTTGTGTAGTAGATCATCTTTGGAAGGCGAAAGGCCTGTCGGTTCTTCGCACTACAGCTTTGCCGCCAATCCAAACAGAATCTGACGATAAAGAAGGCATTTCAGTGGATTAATTTTTTTATCGTTTTTATGTTTTGCACAAACAGAGAGGATTTTTCTGGGTAATTAGGGCGTTTCGTAACCATGAGTTAGGCTGGAGGCCGCATGGTTACTGGACAAAACAGGGTATTCGGGTGCGCGGCCAACTTTTTGCGTGGCAAAAAGTGCATTTTCTGCGGGTCGTTCAAGGTCAACCGAACGCGACGCGGTTACGTAAAATGCCGACGCTGCGGCAAGCAAAAGAGCCTCGCCAAACTGCGACGTGAGGTCGCCATCATCCAAGGGTTTTATCAGCAGGTGCCCGCGTATCGGCTGGCTCACGACATGGCCGTCGACGCCAAGGTCATTAGAGCATTTCCCGAGTAGGATGGCCGTATCCTGAGTTTGCCAGATAGTTAGAG
>CAZVCG010000020.1:0-39249 GCA_964626265.1 uncultured Rhodospirillaceae bacterium
TACACTCTTTCCCTACATGGCGCTCTCGAGCCGCCCGCCGAGTCGCCCTCGACGATGAAGATTTCGGATTTCGCGGGATCGCGCTCCTGGCAATCCGCCAGTTTGCCCGGCAGCGATGTCGGATCGAGAGCGCCTTTGCGGCGCGTTAGTTCACGGGCTTTGCGCGCGGCTTCGCGAGCTGCGGCGGCTTCGACGACTTTGCCGATGACCTTTTTCGCCTCGGCGGGATGCTCTTCGAACCACGTGTTGAGCATGTCGCCGATGATGGATTCCACGATAGGCTTGACCTCGGACGAGACCAGCTTTTCCTTGGTTTGCGACGAGAATTTGGGATCGGGCACCTTGACCGACAAAACGCACGTCAGGCCTTCGCGAGCGTCTTCGCCCGAGAGCGCGACTTTTTCCTTTTTCGCGATACCGCTGGATTCCGCGTATTGGTTGACGTTGCGCGTCAATGCCGCGCGGAACCCAGCCAAATGCGTGCCGCCGTCTTTTTGCGGGATGTTGTTGGTGAAGCACAGCATCGTTTCGTGATAGCTGTCGTTCCATTGCATCGCGCATTCGACGGTGATGCCGTCCTGTTCCTTGCGCGCGAAGATCAGCGGCGCGTGCAGCGCGACCTTGGAGCGGTCGAGATACGACACGAATTCCTTCAGCCCGCCTTCGTAATGCAATTTGACCGTCTTCGGCTCAACGCCGCGCGCGTCGGTTAACATCAGATTGACGCCCGAGTTTAAAAACGCCAACTCGCGCAAGCGGTGTTCAAGCTGCGCGAATTCGAATTCCGTTTTGCTGAATATTTCCTTCGAGGGCATGAACGTGACTTCCGTGCCCGTCTTGTCGGATTTGCCGACTTCTTTCAAGGGGGCTTCGGCCTCGCCGTTCCTGAAGCGCATCCACCATTCGGATCCCTGACGGAAGATGCGCAGCTCCAGATAATCCGACAGGGCGTTCACGACCGACACGCCCACGCCGTGCAACCCGCCCGATACTTTGTACGAGTTCTGGTTGAATTTGCCGCCCGCATGAAGCTGCGTCATCACGACTTCCGCCGCCGAAACGCCTTCTTCGGGGTGAATGTCAACGGGAATGCCCCGCCCGTTGTCCTTGATCGTCGCCGAGCCGTCGGCGTTCAAAACCACGTCGATCTGCGTGCAAAAGCCCGCGAGGGATTCGTCGACCGCATTATCGACGACTTCGTACACCATGTGATGCAGGCCCGAGCCGTCGTCGGTGTCGCCGATGTACATGCCGGGGCGTTTGCGCACCGCCTCAAGACCGCGCAAGACGGTGATGGAATCGGCGCCGTAGTCGCCGCCGTTTTGGGGCGTTTCGAGAGCGTTGTCGGACATGGATTTCGAGCCTTGTTTAAAAGCGATTTTCGACCCCTTCTGACTAGCACGCGCGGAGTCCCGGCGCAAGCCGCAGCGGAGGGCTTAACTCTCGGAACTAATTGGAAAAAAGGGCCTTTTCCCGCTCAGGGTTCCGGCAGAGGACCCGACATTTGCGGCGAGCGCGCCTTGGGTCTTTTTTTGCCGCATATAGCCTCTTCCGCGCGCGCGGCGGCAACGGCGCTCAACGTCGCCAAAACCTTTGTCAGGCCCGCGTTCCGCATTTCTTCGGCGTTCATTTGAAACCCGTTCGGGCCACTCGCCGTGGCGGAAACATTTCTTCCCTGCGGCGTTCCCGCCGCAAGTTCCGCGTAAAACGTTTGCTTTGCGCCGTCCTTGTAAAACAGTTCCAGCTTGACGCTCCTTACGGGCTTGCCTTTTTCATAATAGGTTAGCGCTTGAAGAGACCCTTCGAACGTAACGTTCGGCCCTGTTCCGCCGTTGGTTCCCGAAACGGAGAGCGCGAAATTGCCCGGCGCGCTGTTTTCGGCAAGATCGAATTGCGCCTGATAATCATAAACGGGAATGTAGCGCGTCGTTTCCTTGTAAACGCCCGCGGCGGCCTTGGCCGCCTTTGCGCCAGCCGTTGCATACAGCCCCGTCAAGCCCAGGCCAAGGCCCAAGCCGCGCAACATGTTTCGTCGTGAAATTCCGTTCGACATGATGTCCGAGGCCATCATCTGGGTTAGTGGCGAAGCTCAATGGGACCGAACTTGAACAACAGGCTTTCTCTCGATCCGGGTCGAAGAGAGTTACCGTCTTGCCTCGCCTTGGTCAAAGCGTCGTTGAGAACGCCAAAGGCTTCTTTGCCGAAAGCGGAGTCGGAATTTGTGGTCGTCGCTTTTAGATGCTGTCCGCTGCGTTCTTGTTTTATGGATGTCGCTTGAAAACGGGTCACGTCGACAGGATATTGCGGCCCCGCTTTTCTCAACTCGGCGGCCACGTCGTATACGGTTCCATCGGCATACAACAGGCGTAAATTGTAAACGATGGTGTGTCCGTCTTCCTTGAATTTAACGTCAAGATACGAGCCTTCGCGCAAAGGATTGCCTGCATGGTTATTCGTATCGTGTCCAAAAAGGCTGGCTCTGTAGCTTCCGTCGTTTGATGTTTTGGTTATGCGAGCGGCCGTAATGTGGGCGACCGGCGGTTGATAGTCGTTCTGCACCTGTTGCGCGGGATGTCTTCTCAGCTCTTGCTCAGGTCTTCCTTGTTCCCTGGCCGTTTGGCGCTGCTCTCTTTCGGCCAGACGTTCTGTCCTTTTCTTCTGCCTTTCGGCTATTTGCCGCGCGCGCTCCGCCGCGCGTTTTTCGTTTTCCTGCTCTCTGGCCGCCTGTATTTTTTCTCTCGCGGCCTGACGTCGCGCTATTTCTTGTTCTCTCGCGGCCCTCCGTTTCTCAAGCTCTTCCTGCCGGCGTTTGTCCGCCTCGCCGCTTGAATTCTCGAGTTGTTGATTGAGTCTGTTCACGCTATCTTCAAGCCGTTTTCTTTCTTGCGCCTTCTTCAGCTCGTCTTTCAAGCGAGCCTCTTCCGCCTTGAGCTGCTCGTCGGTCATGTGTTGAGCGCTTTGCGTGCCCGGCTTCACGGTTTGCGCATGAGCCGACCTGAATTGGCCCATGAGGCCCGTAAGGGCCGTCGTAATCGCAAACGTAACGGCCAGAGCCCTCGTCGCAAAAGAACTGGTAGAATGTCTAAAGGCGGTTTGAACCGGCTGTTCGCTTGCTTGCTTGGCCAAACGGCGCGTTGTCTGAGCTTGGGTAATATTGCGGCGGCGTCTATTAGCTTTTTTCATTTCAAATCCTTTGTTAGAAATGCTGGGTGCTTATAATGGCTTAACGATAATACCCCATCGCCACGGCATAAGGCCATGGTTAATATGCTTTCTTTCGGGGGATTAACATTCAGTCCCCACAGTTTTCGATGAGCGGCGCATAGCCGAGGGATTTAATGAATTTTACCAAATCATTGGTTTTTATGGTAGTCGAGGCGTCGTTCCGCAGGGGGTGAAAATTAACCATGTCGGCCTTGAGCATGTCGGAATCCAACACCACCGTCACGCGCCGTGCCGTGTCGTTGATAAGGGCGAAAGGCGTGACGGCCCCTGGCGTCACGCCCAAAACCTCCTTAAGCAGCTCAGGTTTGCCGAACGAAAAGCGCGCCGCGCCGATGCGTTTTTCAAGTTTCGACAAGTTGGCGCGTTTATCGCCCGGCATCACGATGTGCCAGATTTTTCCTTTTTTATCTTTCAGGAAAAGGTTTTTGCAATGCAGGCCGGGAATGCTGTCGTGCAAATCGCGCCCGTCTTCGACCGTGAACAAAGGCCTGTGCGCCACCGTGTTGTGCGCGATGCCAAGGCTGTCGAAATAGGCGAAAAGGTCTTCGGGGGTTTTGTGCATGTTAACCTGTCGCAACCGGAAGCCATAAAACGTCTTCAATATTCTCCGTCCCAGCGCAAAGCATCACGAGCCGATCGATGCCGAGCGCAATCCCCGCCGAAGGCGGCATCCCGTAACGCAAGGCTTCGATAAAATCCAAATCAATGGGATGCCGCTCGCCGTATAGCTTTTCCTTGAGCGCCATGTCGGCTTCGAACCGGCGCAATTGTTCGTCGGCATCCGTCAATTCGTAAAACGCGTTCGCGATTTCATAGCCGGCGATGTACAGCTCAAAACGTTCGGCTAAGCGCGGATCGTCCGCTTTCGGCTTTGCCAATGCCGCCATGCTGACGGGATAATCGCACAAAAACGTCGGGCGGTCTTTGCCCAGATGCGGTTCGATTTTTTCCGCCATGATGCGGAAGAAAATGTTTTCCCAGCTATCGTCGTCCGCCATACGCAAATCCAACGGAGCCGCCGCCTTGCGCAACAGTGCCGCATCGGGGTTGAGCGGATCGGGCGTTGTCGCCAACAAGTCAATGTCCGCATAACGCCGGAAGGCTTCCGGAACGGTAAGCGTTTCCCAATTGACAAACGGATCGCAAGACATTCCGTTCGCCTCAAATTTCTTTTTCCCTGCGGCTTGCGCGCAGGCGCACACCAATGCAACGCAATCTTGCTTGATCGCCCGGGTATCCACATGGGCGCGGTACCACTCCAGCATCGTGAATTCCGGATGATGGCGGCTGGAACGTTCCGCGTTGCGGAACGTATGCGCCAGTTGAAAGATTTTAGGCTCGCCCGCCGCCAGCAGTTTCTTCATCGCGAATTCGGGGCTGGTGTGCAGGTAAAGCGTTTGCCCGGGCCCGCCATGCGGATCGCGCCATTCGGTGCGGAAGGCCTGCAGATGAACTTCGTTGCCGGGGGAAACTTGCAAACAGGGCGTGTCGACCTCCGCAAAGCCTTCGCCTCCAAAATACGCGCGGATCGCGCCGATCACGCGCTGGCGAATTTCAAGTTTCGCGCGGCGCTGTTGGAAGATTTCAGGATGCCAAGGCTTTTTCATCTGGGGGCAAGGATTAGGGGTCTGCGCTCAAAAAACGCTAAAACTGCAGCTTCAGTCCCATGTTCAGCGACTGCAAGTCAACGGGTTGTTGCCCCCGCCCTGTGAAAATACGATCGCCCGACAAAGCCTGGCCAACGATGTTTTTCGTGTAATCGAGCGACAGGTTCCATTGATCGCCCAGGCGGTAGGCCACGCCGCCGCCCATGCGAAACAGGGGATAGGTCGCGCCGTCCGAAATGTTGCTTGAGGTTTGCGCGGCCGATGTCGCGACGCCCAGGCCGCCCGCAATATAGGGCCGCCAAGCCGAGGTTTCCGCCTGGTCATACATAAAATCATAGCGGCCATCGATCAAAAGCGCGGCGTAACGCTGATCGCTGCCGAGATCAACCGCCCGGTCGAGGCTGAACAAGTTGTCGTTTTTCATCGGCGCAGCGTTGCCGATGAAGCCGTTCGCATATTCGCCGCCCAAAATAGACAGCGTCGCGCCATCCCCAAAGTTGAGAGCGCGGGCCTGCGTCTTCGGCATGCTGATCATGCGTTTCGCTTTGCTTGCGGCTTGAGAATCGGCAGGCGCGACGACAAGCGCGACGACAAGCGTCAACGCCGCTGCCCTCCAAAGCCTGTTATGCATAAACGCCAAGCCAAACATGGCTAAATCCCTATAAAATTCACACGCCCAGAGTAATGAGGGGGATACAATCATGGCAATTATTTGCAAAAAAGTGCCGTTGCGGGAACGCGCGAGCAACCAATTGGTTTTGCTGTAATTTTCCAATCGCCCTTAACCAAAAGTCGTTACGGATTCGAAAAAACCGTGCTTTTTGGGCAACAAAAGAAAGTTAGGGAGTTAGTTGCTAGCCATTTTGACAGAGGAGACGGCCGGCCTCTCGAACGCTACGCGCGGCCACAAGCCTTCGGAAAGTTGCTTGAGCGAATCCGTGGGCTCGTTAAACCGCGTTTGGTAGTTCCAGTAGTTGGCCATCACGCGCTTGACGTAGTTGCGCGTTTCACGCAACGGCATGCTTTCGATAAACAACAACGGGTCGAGCTTGCCGTCGGCCGCAAGAGTCGTTCTTGTCTCGATCCAGCGCGCCACCTTGTTTGGTCCTCCGTTATACGCCGCCAACAGAAGCAGCAGGTTGTCCCCGATTTGCGGGTGTCGCGCAAGCTGACGCACGTACTTCTGGCCTAAAGCCAAATTGTGCGCCGGATCAAGCAGCCGGCGATCGTCTGGCTGAACCGTGTCGTCGTCCAGGATTTCCTTCGCCGTCGCGGGCATTATTTGCATAAGGCCGCGCGCGCCGCGATGGCTGACCGCTTCGGGGTCGAACTGGGATTCGTGACGCGCGAGCGCAAAAATCAACGCGCGGTCGACCTCAAAACCGTTTTTCGGCTGCCATGGCAACATCGGATAATGCGCCGAAGCGCGTCCCGGCGCATTCGCGGCGCGGGTCAAGCTCGCCAGCTGAACCGCCAGCGACGGCATCGCGGCTTCTTGCGCCAGAGCCGACATCGCGCGTTGCAGCGCCGCGTTCCCGCGAGGATTCAAGCGGCGCAGCTCGGTTTCGGCCAACGCCTTTTCGCCGATCTGGAGGAGAGCCAGCGCGCGCCATCCGCCTTCATGCGAGGCCAGCTCTTCCTGATGTTTTTCAGACCAATTCGCCTCGGCAGCTTCACGCGCCGCGTTTTGCGCCGCGATGCGCCCGAGCTTTTGGGCCGCCAGAAAGCCGTAAAAACTGTTGGCTTGTTGCGCGGCTTCTTCAAAATGCGCATGGGACAGTCTGGTCTTGCCAATTCGCGCCAGGGCTCGGCCCGCCCAGAAGTGCGCCGCTGTCTGGGCATTAACGTCAAGCGCAGGGTGTTCGGCAAGCTTCGTGAAATTGCGAGCGGCCAAGGAATGGTCGCCCTGTTCCCACGCGATCAATCCGCGTATCCATAGACCGAGCGGTTGCTTGGCTCCTGCCGCCGCGTTCGAGAGCGACCGCGCCTGATCCCGTTCGCCCATATAGAAAAAGAGAGCAGCGACGGAAGCTTCAGCGTCGGCAGCGACAGTGCCCGAAAGCGGGCCTTGGGCTTGGCCGGCGATCAAAAGGTTGCGCGCTTTTGTTGGATCGTTGCGGCGCAAGGCGGCGTTGATATCCGTAATAAGTTTCTTCGTTTTGCTTCCTTGAGGCGCGCCCGAACTTTTAACGATAAGATCGAAATTGGCGGCGCTGTCGGCCTCAAAGCCTGCGCCCCAGGGAGCGGCAGCAGTGGGCTGCTTGAAAGACGCCTCGGCCTTGGGGTCGATTTTGCGGCCAAAGGCATAGATGGCGGCTGCCTGCGGATGGTCGGCATAGGCGTTGAGCCACGCCGCAATCTGGTCGCCCGTAGGACGCACGCGGCGGAAACGATCGGCCAAAACGTGCCCCAACAGGCGTTTGTCGCTCAGGGCTTTTATAGAGTCCAGGGCCTGCTTCCAATCGTTCCTCTTGTGGGCGGCAAAAATTGTTTGATAAAGCGCGGCGTCCCTTTCCGACAAAACCGTGATGGTCGGCGCGCCAACGCCGGCTTTGCTCTTGGCCAGCGGCTGCGGCAACGGCGTCGCGGGCAACGGCGCAGGCGGAAGCGTTTTCGTGCCCAGCGAGGGGGACAAAGTATTCGCGACAGTCACATGAGTAGTTATGGCGAAGCCTAAACTTAATATTGCCACGGCGGCCAGTTTTGCGGCTGTGACAGGGCCTCGGCTCGAAGTCCTTTTCTTGATCATCTGTCCGCCTACTAGCTCGCAGACGGCCTTTAGGCAAGCCAAATCGACTCTTTTATTTTCCCGGACAAAGTTAATCTTAGAAATTTCAGGACGTTAGTTTAGTTAATACCTTTTTTTAGTAGCAATAAATCGCGCCAAGCTTGGCGTTTTGCCCCGGGCTGCCGGAGGAGATAGGCGGGGTGATAGATGGGGAGGCACCGGATGGGGGATACGTCAGTCCGACCCAGTTGCGGCGTGTAATCGACCCAACGGCCGCGCAAGCGCGTGATGCCGTCCTTGGTGCGCAAAAGCGTTTTCGCCGCAACGCCGCCGAGAAGCACCAAGATTTTCGGTTGAACCAGCGCAATGTGGCGTTCGGCAAACGGCAGGCAGGCCGCAATTTCCGCATCCGTAGGAGAACGGTTGCCGGGGGGCCGCCAGAACAAAACATTGCTGATGTAAACGTTGGTGCGATCCAGCCCTATCGTCGCCAGCATGCGATCAAGCAATTTGCCGCTTACCCCCACAAAAGGCAGCCCTTGGCGGTCTTCGTCTTCGCCGGGGGCTTCGCCGACCAGCATAATCGAGGCATTCGGATTGCCGTCCGCGAACACCAGATTCATGGCTGTATTCTTAAGAGGACAGCCTTCAAAACTTTGCAATTCTTCCCTCAAATCATCAATCGAGGATGCCGAAACGGACGAAGTGGTTAACGGCAAGGGCTGGATAACCGATGTTGGTTTCACCGCAGGCGCGGGTCTTGTCGATACCTGGTGAACAGGCGCGGAAAGCGCGGCGGTCCCCGTTAAAGTAGCTTCGACTGAACCCCAATGGGACAGGCCTGCGGATGGGCCAATGGCCTCGTCGGCTCCGGCCTCGATCTGCCACGCCAGCGCATCCAAAAGGTTAAGGGGTTCGGGCATAAGCTTACTATGCGTGAAATCGCGCCAGAACAGCAAGCGTCATTGCCAAAAAGCCAAGCAATGTAAGGACGTAAAGTTTCAAAAAGCCTAACAAATTCGTGAAATTTTGTTGCCGGGGCTGTGGAAAAGACCAAATAATTTAACCATAACAACAGCTTGCCAATTAATCGGCTTTTAAACAATTAGGAGTCTAATAGAGGAATAGTCAAAGCTTTATTTATCGAGGGCGTCCATGAACGGGCTTCTTCCAATTAGAGGGCAAGAATTAAATGCTTTTCGCGCCTGCCGCGAAGAAAACTTCGCGCGTGGCGGTCTCTTCGGCAACGAACATCCGGAATTCGGCGCCCGTGCGTTCAATCACGTTCAAGGAAACGATTGTAATGCTGTATTGCATTGTGTGTTCCTGGGCATTGGCGCAGCAATCATCGCCACCCCTGTGTTGGGAAGCCTTCCCGCCGGCATAATGGTTGGCGCCGCACTTGGCGGAATGACCGGCGCAATAAGACATATTACAAAAAACGCATCGCCCCGTTTTACATGTAATCCAAACTAGTTTTTACCAACATACCTTGGTGCGCCCCTTCGGGCGCGCTTTTTTATGTGTATAGCCATTTAACCTTTCATTGAGCCAAACTGCCGCAGCGAGGGGGACACAATAAAAAAGGCTCCGGCAATCATTTGGCTTTTGAACGGCCTTCTGTTGCCTTTTTTATTGTGTCCCCATTGTTTCCCTTCACCTGCTTGTTGATTCAATAAAAAGATAAACGGCTATAAATCTATTTCCGCGTCAGCATCGGCCCTAACGCTCGGCCCCCCAGCACATGCACGTGATAGTGCGGCACCTCTTGTCCTGCGTTCACGCCGCAATTTGAGATAAGCCTGTAACCGGAATCCGTCACGCCCGCCATTTCGGCGACTTTAACGATAGCGCGATGAAGCCCCGCAACCTCGGCATCGCTGGCGTTCGCGGCGAAGTCTTTGTGATCGGCATATGGCCCTTTGGGAATAACAAGAACGTGCGTCGGGGCTTGAGGATGAAGATCGTTAAAAGCGATCGCATGATCGTTTTCGTAAATCTTGTTGCACGGAATCTCGCCGCGCAGAATGCGCGCAAACACATTGTTGGTGTCATAAGCCATAGTGTCGCCCCTTTTTGTAAATTGCCTTGTTTGAGTTTACCATATTTATCCGCAAAGACGAGGGGGCTTGCCAAACGCCGCCGCAAACCCCATGTGTACTAAGACCGTTTTGCATAGAAAGGCCCCAATATGCCCTCAGTATCAAACGAAAGCCCCGGCAGTTTACCGTCGTGGCGCGGCACGACCATTATCGCCGTGCGCAAGAATAACAAGGTTGTGATCGCGGGCGATGGGCAAGTGTCGTTCGGCCAAACCGTGCTGAAAAGCAACGCGCGCAAGGTGCGGCGGTTGAAATCCGGATCGTCCGGCGTTGACGTTATCGCCGGTTTTGCGGGCGCGACCGCCGATGCGTTTGCCTTGTTCGAACGGCTCGAAGCCAAGCTGGAAAAACACCCCGGACAACTGATGCGCGCCTGCGTCGAGATGGCCAAGGATTGGCGAACGGATCGCTACTTGCGCAAGCTTGAGGCCATGATGGCCGTAGCCGACACGAACACAAGTCTTATTCTGACCGGCACAGGCGACGTGCTGGAACCTGAAGACGGCTTGATCGGCATTGGGTCCGGCGGGCCTTATGCTTTGGCCGCCGCTCGCGCCTTGATGGATGTGGCCGATATGGACGCCGAAGCCATCGCGCGCAAAGCTCTTGGCATAGCCGCAGGCATTTGCGTTTACACGAACACGAACGTGACGCTGGAATCTCTCGATCTGGCCTCACAATAATTATTAAGCAAGGAACAAGCATGTCCCATTTATCTCCCCGTGAAATCGTTGCGGAGCTTGATCGCCATATCGTCGGCCAGCACGACGCGAAGCGCGCCGTAGCCATCGCGTTGCGCAACCGTTGGCGTCGCCAACAGTTGGACGAAGCCTTACGCGAAGAAGTGCTGCCCAAAAACATTTTGATGATCGGGCCAACGGGCGTGGGCAAAACGGAAATATCCCGCCGCCTTGCCAAGCTCGCCGAAGCGCCGTTTATCAAGGTCGAGGCGACGCGCTTTACCGAGGTCGGTTATGTCGGCCGCGACGTCGAGCAAATCGTGCGCGATCTTGTCGAAATTTCGCTTAGCATGACGCGCGAACAATTCCGGAAAAACGTGACCGCCAAGGCCAAGGATAAAGCCGAGGAACGGCTGCTGGACGCGCTGGTCGGCGAAAGCGCGACGCCGGAAACGCGCGTGAAGTTCCGCCACATGCTGCAAAACGGCGAATTGGACGACCGCGAAGTAGAAATTCAAGTGCTGGACAACACCGTGCCCGGAATGCCGACGTTCGAGGTTCCCGGCATGCCCGGCGCGCAGATGGGCATGGTCAATCTGGGCGACATCTTCGGCAAAGCGTTTGGTGGCCGCACCAAGACGCGCAAAATGCACATAAAGGACGCGCGCGAAACGCTGGTCGCCGAAGAATCCGACAAGCTTTTGGATCAGGACAAGGTGACGTCCGATGCCATCGACAACGTCGAGCAAAACGGCATCGTGTTTCTTGACGAAATCGACAAGATCGCCGGGCGTAGCGAAAACTATCACGGCGGCGACGTGAGCCGCGAAGGCGTGCAACGCGATTTGTTGCCGCTCATCGAAGGCACGACCGTTTCTACAAAACACGGCACGGTGCGCACGGACCATATTCTCTTTATCGCGTCCGGCGCGTTTCATCTGGCAAAGCCGTCCGACCTGTTGCCGGAACTGCAGGGACGGTTGCCGATCCGCGTGGAGTTGGGCGCCCTGACGCGCGAGGACTTCAAGCGTATTTTGACGGAACCCGAGGCCAGCCTCATCAAGCAATATATAGCTTTGATGGCCACGGAGGGCGTAACGCTGGACTTCACGCCGGACGCGATCGATGAATTGGCGCGGCTGACGACCGAGGTAAACGCCAGCGTTGAAAACATTGGCGCGCGGCGGTTGCACACGCTTTTGGAAAAGCTGCTGGAGGACATCAGCTTCGACGCCAGCGAAAAGCCCGGTACATCCGTGACGATTGACGCGGCCTATGTGCAGTCCCGGCTCAACGATTTCGCCAAGAACGTCGATTTGTCGAAGTTTATTTTGTAGCGGCTTTAATGCGCAACTGGCGCGGATCCCGAGGGCAGCACGGGGACGCCGCTGCGTGCGGATTTCAAGGCCAACTCATGCCGCCGCCAATAGATCATCGCCAGAAACAGGATGTTGATTAAAACGCAATTGAGCGGGAACAGCGCGGTAACCAGCGACAAGCGGTCGAGCGCAACCATGCCCAGGGCGAATTTGATCACGACTGAATAATAGAACGGCAGGTTTTCGCTGTGCGGATCGCGGTAAGTTTTGCGAAACGTCGGTATAAAGCCAAGGTGATTGATGATCACCATCAGCGCCACCGACCACAACGGATCGCGCGTCACGACCCACAAAGGAATAGACGCCAACGCAACGCCGAAAACCATTTCGTCGCCGCGCGTGATGTCCTTGTCGCCCATGAGCAACGCCAACACCGATATGCCGATGCACGCAAGCGCCGAGATGCCCGTGACCCACGCCCCCGGCCCCGCGCCACGCGACATCTGAGCTACAAAGACCAAAATGATCGCAAACGTCCACGTAATCCACGAAAACGCGTGCGGTTTGGTTTTTCCGTTTAGAATGGTGACGTAATAGGGGATGTAGCCGGCCACGGCCACAATCATGGAAATATAGCCGATAAGGTTTTTGTCGATCATTCGCGTTGCCCAGACCAAACGTCCTTTGTTCAGGCATAGCGCGACACGGTGAAGGAGAGGTTAACGGACCCAAACCCCAAGGACCGGTTCTTGTTTTCGCCGCCTCCAGACCAGCATGCTTACGAAGATGACATTAAACGCAATTATTACCACGGGATAAAACAGATTGGTCATAGAATAGCGCTCCATAGCGAATATCGAACAGCCAAATTTGAAGGTGTCCGTGACAAATAAAAAAGCGGTTTCCTCTTTGGGTTTTTCATAGGCCTTGCGAAAAGTTGGAAAGAAACCCACCGTATCAATCGTCGCGGCTAAAATCACCGACCACAGCGGATCGCCCGTAATGGCCCACAAGGGAATAGTGACTAAGGCTGATAAGAAAAAAAGCCAATCGCTTTTTGTGATTGTGCGCTCGCCATAAAAAACCGAGAGCGCCGCAATCACCAAACAAGCCATCGCGCCCGCGCCAGTCGCCCATGACCCTGCGCCTGCGGCCTCGCTGCGCTGAGCAAAAAATGCCACCGCACCTAACAGCCCCCACACAACCCATGAAAAAGCATGTGGGTGCGTTTCGTTTTTCAGAATGTCGCGAATATACTTACCAAATCCGATGACGGCAAAAATGATAGAGATCAGCCCTAATATCTCTTTATCTTCCACGGGTTTCTCCTCGTCTACTTCTTGCGCCGCAACACCACATACCACGCCCCTTCGCCACCGTGATGGGGCGCGGCGCGGCGCAAGGCAAGGATGTACTGCGCGAACATGGGTTCGGCGCACCAGCGGGGAAATTTAGCGCGCAGCGACGTTTCTTCTTCGCGGCCCTTGCCGGTGATTACCAGCACCAGTTTTTTGCCAAAACGCGTTTGCTTGGCGATAAACGCGCCCAACGCCTCATAGGCCTCCTGCAACGTCATGCCGTGCATGTCGAGCCGCGCCTCGATGATTACGTCGCCGTTACGCAGGTTTTGTTCTACGCGTCGATCGAGTTCTACCTCGAGCGGTGGCGTTATGGGCGCACTTTCCATCGTAGGACGAACGAATTCCCCTCCCCGCGAGGGGGAGGGAATGAGGCCGCTTTCGCTTGGCAGCGCAGCTCTTTTTTTCTTCGGCGGCGGTTCTTGTTTGCCGAGTGGCGTCACGTCCTTGGCGTATTGCGCCCATATTTTCTCATCATCACCGCTCATCGGGGTTCACCGTTTTCGGTAACAATAAATAATAAATGCCCCGGCTTTGCATCGCGCCCGCGCGTTCCTCGGCTTTCGCGCCCGCGCCCCAGAAAAAATCGCCGCGCACGGGTCCCTTGATCGCGCCGCCCGTGTCTTGCGCCACCACAAGCCGTGGCGAGGGCGCGATCCCGTCCTGTTCGGGCTCAAGCCACATCGGCGCTCCCAATGGCACAAACGAAGGATCAACGGCAAGGCTGCGTTCCGGCGTCAGCACAACGCCTTGCGCGCCGACAGGCCCCTCGCCATCAAGGCGGCGGAAAAAAACGGCAGAGGCGTTTTTGAACATCACGGTCTGCGCCTGATCCGGATGCTCTTTCAGCCATGCGCGGATTTTCGCCATCGTCACGGGGCGTTCGATCATGCCTTCGTCGGCCAAGACTTTACCGATGGCCGTATAGGGATGACCATTCTGGGTTTCATAGCCCACGCGCACAACCGAGCCGTCCGTCATGTGAATGCGGCCAGAGCCCTGAATTTCAAGAAAAAATGCGCCCACGGGATCATCGACCCAAACCAGGGGCTGCGCCCTTCCATTGCCAAGTAATCCTTGTGCAATAGCCGCGCGATCATCGTACGGCTTTAGTTTGTGGTTCTCAACTTTGCCGGTAATCTTCTGTCCCTTGAGTTCGGCTTTAAAATCACCAAGATCAACCGTGACTAAATCATTGGGTCGTTGCCACAGCGGCGTTTGGAACGCGCCGCCACGCTGCCACGCCCCGTTCAGCTCGGCCTCGTAATAACCGGTGAACAAGCCTTTAGCCCTGTCGTTCACGGCATAGGGCCGGAACCACGTTTCGAAAAATTTACGGGCTTCGTCGTCTCTTGCGGCAAACATGCCGTTCAGGGCGCGGCAAGGCGCATGCCAATCCTGCGCGCGCCCGGCAATGCCCATCGATGCGCTGGATGGTTTGTTATTAATGACGGCGCAGGACTTGTTGAAAGCGACCAACGCTTCGCTTTGCCTGTCGACGCTCCAATCTTTCAGGTCAGTATATGAAGCGGGCGTCAGCGTCAGCTTTGGCGCCGCAGGTTTTTCGGCGCATCCGGAAAGCGCAGCAATTAACATAAAACACAGTGTTCGCGCCCTCATGAACGCGTCTCGACCAAAAGCCAATTCGGGTCGGCGGCCTTCACGTCGCGCGCGAACACCCAAACGTCGCGCACTTCTTCGAGTTGATCCGGGGATCCGCTAATAACGTTTCCTTGCGCGTCGCGCATTACGTTCGCTTGGTGGCTGACAAATTCCACGGTGAGAAACGCTTTCGTTTCCTCGAGGCGCGCCGCGGTGATATCGGCTTCGGATATGCGGTCCAACCGGCTTTCCAGCGTTTGGCGCGCGTCTTGACGCGAAACGATCGCTTTTTGAAAACCGTCGAGCACGGCCGGCGCAAGCCATTTCGCGATAGAAGAAAGATCCCCCTTCGCAAAACCTTCGACAATCCGCGCAAACGCCGTCTTAGCGCCTTGGATGAATTTTTTTTCGTCGAACGACGGATCCAGCGTTTTAATTTGATCTAAAACGCCCGCAAGCGATGTCGGGGCCAATCTGCCTGCAAGCAACGCCTTGTTTTCCAAGGCGCGGGCTCCTTCGGGAACAACCATGACATCTTCTTCGTCCTGCGCGTGGGTCAGGGACGCCGCAAACGGGTTCTGCCGCTGCGGCTCGTTGTCGTCGCGCCGACCCAACACCGACCACAAACGCGCCAAAACGAAAACGGCCATCGCCGCGAAAACAAGAATGTCTAAATAATCCATCAGAACCTCTTCTTAACCAAGGCTAGCGCAAAAAGCCTTGCGATGCACAGTTTTTCGTTTTCAAGCCCCCCTGTTGTGTCGCGGGCCTTTTTCGTGTTAGTCAAGCGCGCATCTTAATGAAAGGTTTTTTCAATGACTGAAGCCAAGCAAGACGGTCCCGCGGCCGCGCCCATTCAAATCGGGATCAACATTCAATATATTAAGGATTTTTCGTTCGAAAGCCCGAACGCGCCCCAGATTTTCTCGCCTTCCGCCGCTGCGCCAGAGGTTAACGTCGGCGTTAACGTGCAAACGCGCGCCTTGGCGGATAACGCCTTTGAGGTGGTTTTGATGCTCAAGCTTGAGGCTAAAGTCGAAGGCAAAACCGCTTTCATCACCGAATTGGCCTATGCGGGGGTGTTTACGGTGCCGCCCCTCAGCGAAGCGCACCTGAAACATATCCTGCTGGTCGAAGCTCCGCACATGCTGTTTCCCTTCGCGCGCTCGATCGTCGCCAACGCCATTCGAGACGGCGGTTTTCCGCAGCTTTTAATCAATCCGATAGACTTTGGGGCGATGTATCAGGCGCAACTGGCGCAGATGGAAAAGCCCGCGGCTGGCTCGGCTTGACAGGCTGTTTTCCGGCTCGAAAAGAAAAGGCCCCTTCCCGTCTTCGTCCTGCGGACTTCGACGCGGCCTAATGAATTAATCGCGCCGAAGCGAAGCGCAGACGGGCGGGGCCTTTTAAGTTACTCCGAACTGCCGCGCCGGGGCTTGGCAATGTCGTTCGTGTTCTGGGACATGGACTCGAAGAAGTCCGCGTTGGTCTTGCTGTACTTGAGCTTGTCGAGCAGGAACTCCATCGCGTCCGTAACGCCCATCGGCAACAGCACGCGGCGCAAGACCCACATCTTCGACATCGTTCCCTTGTCGACGAGCAATTCTTCCTTGCGCGTGCCGGACTTGGTGATGTCGATGGCAGGAAATGTGCGGCGGTCGGACAGCTTGCGGTCGAGAATGATTTCCGAGTTGCCGGTGCCTTTGAACTCTTCGAAGATGACTTCGTCCATGCGGCTGCCGGTATCGATAAGCGCCGTTGCCAAAATTGTGAGCGATCCGCCGCCTTCGATATTGCGCGCCGCGCCGAAAAAGCGCTTTGGCCTTTGCAACGCATTGGCGTCAACGCCGCCCGTGAGCACCTTGCCCGATGAAGGAACGACGGTGTTATAGGCGCGCGCAAGGCGCGTAATGCTGTCCAAAAGAATGACGACATCGCGCTTGTGTTCGACAAGACGCTTGGCCTTTTCGATGACCATTTCGGCGACCTGAACGTGGCGCGATGCCGGTTCGTCGAACGTCGAGCTAATGACCTCGCCCTTGACCGAGCGCGCCATATCAGTGACTTCTTCCGGTCGTTCGTCGATGAGCAGCACGATGAGATAGACATCGGGGTGGTTCTTGGCAATCGCGTGCGCGATGTTTTGCAACATCACCGTTTTACCGGTGCGCGGCGGCGCGACGATCAGACCACGTTGCCCCATGCCGAGTGGCGAAATCAAGTCGATCACGCGCGTCGTATATTCTTTTTTGGTTGGGTCCGGCAATTCGAGTTTCAGGCGGCGGTTCGGATAGAGCGGCGTCAGGTTGTCAAAACCGATGCGATGGCGCGTTTTTTCCGGTTCTTCGAAATTGATGCTGTTGACCTTGAGAAGGGCAAAGTAGCGTTCGGCATCCTTCGGCGCGCGAATTTCGCCTTCAATGGTGTCGCCGGTGCGTAAATTGAACTTGCGCACCTGGCTCGGCGAAACATAGATATCGTCAGGGCCGGCTAAGTAATTAGATGCAGGAGAACGTAAAAAACCGAAACCGTCTGGAAGTATCTCTAGAACGCCTTCGCCGTAAATGGCCTTTTCTTGCTGAGCCTCAGCTTTCAGAATGGCGAAAACCATTTCTTGCGTGCGCATTGTCGCCGCGTTCTCTATTTTTCTTTCCTCGGCTATTTCCAACAGTTCGGCCGGCGTTTTTGCTTTGAGTTCTCGTAAATTCATGTTGCCTTTTGGGTTTTATGTTTGGGTGGCGGGTGGGCTAAGGCCCCTATATCCTTGATAATTGCGCTCACAGGAAAATTCCCTGACTATTTTTCCAGTCCTCGCGTTCCTCTAAGAATCCAGTCTCTTTGCGTTGTGCTTTTGCGCCTTTTTAGCCAAACAGCTTCCTTGGAAGGTTGAGCCGGCTTTGTTGCGCTGATGTGGGGGTTCCGTGGCGGAAATATAATTCAGGGACTGAAAAAACCGCGCTTAAGTAATGAATGACTTATTCTCTTTTTCCAGAAAAGTCAAAGAAAAAGCCATATGAAAAACATCAGGCTTGTTAACCATAATTTTCGTGCGCAGAGGCCATTTAAAAGGCGCCCGTAACGGATTTCGCTAAACCAATCGCCTTTTATACTTTCCGGTTTCTGGCGTTTTCAACGAACTTCGTCTTATTTTGGCTGCGTTTCGGATAAAAATTCAAGAGTGGGGCCAAAGATTCGCTTTGGCTAAAGTTTTTATGGAAAGTCGCATACGATTTCTTTTGACCATTCATAATTTATATAAAAGATGGTGGAAGGTAGCTGGAATAACGTAAAGCGGGGATACTTTTTTGTGCCTTTTTGTACCCATAATATAAAAATTTCATGAACGATCCCGAAGGTCTTTGGATAGGATAAATGGTGAATAAAAAGTAAATATCATAAGGAATTTGAAGGCGTGGATATTATTGTGGATAACGTGCATAACTCCGCGATTATTTATCCCTGTTATTAACAGTATAATAGATTAAACAGTCACCAGATTATAAAACATGGACATAAATTGCATGAATGGAATAATCTTGGCGTAAAAGCATGAAAGCCAGCGTTTTCCCCGTTATAAATACAGGTGTGCGTAACTTGTTTGTTTAAGCATCCTTCCCCTGCCCGTTAACATGAATTCATCCACCTATCATCTACATCTGGTTTCAGATGCAACGGGCGAAACTATCAATAGCATTGCCCGAGCATGCCTCGTTCAGTTTGAGGGGATTAACATTCAAGAGCATTTTTGGAGCTTGATACGCACGCAACGCCAGCTCGACATGGTTCTTGAGGGTATTCGCCATTGGCCGGGCATGGTTCTTTATACGTTTGTCGATGAAAATTTGAGGCGCAATTTGACGATGTTTTGCTGTAAGCAAAACATCAGATGCATTTCCGTGCTCGATCCCGTCATGAGCGCTCTATCGATTTTTTTAGGAATGCCCTCGGGAAGCGATCCGGGAAGGCAACATGTTCTCGATGCGAATTATTTTTCCCGCATAGACGCCGTTAATTTTGCGTTGGCGGCGGACGATGGAAATCGTCTGGATTTGGTTCCGGAGGCGGACGTTTTGGTGTTGGGGGTTTCGCGCACATCGAAAACGCCGACATGCGTCTATTTGGCCAACAGGGGCATACAAGCCGCCAACATACCAATCATTCCGGGTATCCCATTTCCCTTAGATTTGAATACGTTGGAAAAACCCATGATTGTAGGGTTGACGAAAGATCCTGAGAGTTTAATAGAAATTCGTCGTACCCGCATGAAGTTGTTGCAGGAAGGCGAAACGACACAATATGTTGATCCCGAGACGGTCAGAGACGAGGTTCAACAAGCCCGCCGCCTATTCGCCCGGATAGGTTGCCCGGTCATCGACGTGTCGCGCCGCTCGGTCGAGGAAACGGCGTCGGAGATCATGATGCTGTTAACCAAAAAAGCCTTACTGAAAGAAATTAGTCCCGATGTCTCCCCTCCCTCCCCCCTCCCCCAGAGAAAAGATGATTAGCGGCCACGCCAAAGTGGCCGGCGTTATGGGCTGGCCCATCAATCATTCCCGCTCCCCAGGATTGCACAACTATTGGCTTAAGGAGCACGGCATTGACGGCGTTTATATCCCCATGGCAGTCGATCCAGCCCAGCTTGAAAGCGCGTTGCGGGCAATGGCTGTTCTCAATTTTCGTGGTTGCAACCTGACCATTCCTCACAAGGAAAAAGCCCTTAGCATTGTAGACAAGGCGGATGATTTGACTCGTCGTGTGGGCGCGATTAACACAATTGTCGTTGAAAGCGACGGAAGCCTAAGCGGTAAAAACACGGATGTTTTCGGTTTCATGGAAAATCTTCTGTCATCCGGCTTTAAGGTTCCGCAAAGAAACAAAAAAGCAACCGTGTTGGGGGCGGGCGGAGCGGCACGCGCCGTAATCGTGGCCCTGCAGGAGATGGGTTTTTCGGATATAGCTTTGGTCAATCGTTCTTTTCAACGGGCGGAACAATGCGCGGATAGTTTTCGTAAAAAAGGAAACGTAGGCGCGTTTGATTGGAAAGAAACGCCAAAGGCGCTGGAAGACGCAGCTCTTTTGGTTAACACGACATCGCTTGGCATGGAGGGGCAGCCTCCGCTTGATGTCGACTTAAACCGCCTTCCGCCAGAGGCTTGGGTGACCGATATCGTTTATGCGCCGCTTGAGACGGCGTTATTGAAAACAGCCAAGGAAAAAGGCCATCAGACGGTCGATGGTTTAGGAATGTTGTTGCACCAAGCGCGCCCGGCCTTTGAGGCGTGGTTTGGCGTTTCCCCACAGGTCTCGCAAGACCTACGAAAACACGTGCTCGACGATGGCTCCTAACGTCTATAAGAATAGGCCGATGATCATCGGTTTGACGGGTTCCATAGGAACAGGAAAAAGCACGGCCGCCAAGATACTAAAAAGCATGGGGTTGCCTGTTCATAATGCCGATCATGCCGTACACGCGGCGTTGGCAAAGGGCGGGAGTTCCGTAAGGTCCGTTGCGCGCCTTTTTCCGTCTACGCTAAAGGGCGGATCCATAGACAGGCAAGCATTGGGGCGGGCCGTTTTTAATAATCCGGAAGGATTGAAACGTTTGGAAAAAATCCTTCATCCCGTAGTCGCCAAGTCTGAACAGGCCTTTGTTTCTGCGGCCTACAGACGCGGAAAAAAGGCGGTTGTTCTTGAAATCCCGCTTTTGTTTGAAATCGGCGCCGAACGGTGGTGCGACGTGACGATATGCATGACGGCGCCCCGTCCCATCCAGCAAAAGCGCGTTATGCAAAGGACAGGCATGACGCTGGCGAAATTCAAGGCTATTTTGAAACAGCAAATGCCCAATCGGGAAAAATGCCGCAGGGCCGATTTTGTTATCAATTCGGGCAAAGGCCTGGCCGACACGAAACGCCAAATAAAAAAGATGTGGAAACAAATAAAAACGGAGACGCTTTAATCAATGCGCGAAATAGTTTTAGATACCGAAACGACGGGTTTTGATCCTCTTAATGGCGACCGCATTGTGGAAATAGGCGGTGTTGAACTTGTGAATTTTGTTCCTACGGGTAAAGTTTTTCACGGCTATTACAATCCTGAACGGGATATGCCTGCCGAAGCTTCGCGCGTACATGGACTGACCGATGATTTTTTGGCAGATAAGCCGGTGTTTGCGTCCGCGGTGGATGATTTCCTGACGTTTATCGAGGATTCCCCGCTCGTCATTCACAACGCGCCTTTTGATATGGGGTTTCTGAACGCGGAACTGTCGCGGCTGGGTTTTAAGCCTCTTCCCTTGTCGCGAGCGGTGGATACGCTGACTATGGCGCGGCAGATGTTTCCCGGCGCGCCTAATTCATTGGACGCTCTTTGCAAGCGTTACGGCATAGATACATCGGCTCGCGATTTTCACGGCGCGTTGCTTGATGCGCGGTTGTTGGCCGAAGTTTATCTGGAGCTTAGAGGCGGGCGGCAACCGGGTTTGGCCATAAGCGCGATGACCGTGGCCACAACAAGCCCTGAAACAAGAATGTTTCGCGAACGCCGGGAACCCCGCGCCCATGCCCCAACAACGGAAGAGTCGGCGGCGCACGCCGAGTTTATCAATAAAATTAAAAATCCCTTATGGAAGCGGCGCACAGCCTGAGCGGCGCCATAAGCCGCACGTTGCCTAACACTGTTTCATGAGATGTTGCTTCAGAAAAGCCGCCGTGCGTTCGCGCGCGAGATTTGCCGCGCCTTCCCGAAAATTTTGTCCGCCAGGTCGGGCAAAAGCATGCTCCGCGCCCGGATACGTGAAGGCGGCAACGACGGGATTGCGCGGTAGGGCGTCAAGAATTTTTTGCCGCGCAGCCGGAGACACGAATTTGTCGTTTTCAGCGATATGCAGCAAAAGCGGAGCGCGAATTTCGTATATTTCATCCAGCATGTTTTCGATGTTCACGCCATAATAACTTACCGTGCAGTCTATATCGCTGCGGGCGGCCATAAGCCACGCCAGACGTCCCCCCAGACAATAACCAACGGCGCCGACCTTGCCGTTACTACCCTTCATAAGGCGCGCGTGCGCAAGGGCGGCGAGCAAATCACGCACGCCGGCCTCGACGTCGAAGTTCTTGTAGAGAGTAAAGGCGCGCTCCCAATCGGCAGGCGCCTGATCGGTGAGCTGAACGTTAGGTTCTTGCCTCCAGAACAAATCCGGACACACGGCGACATAGCCTTGGGCGGCAAAGTCGTCGCAGATCGAACGCATGGCCGCGTTTACGCCGAAAATCTCCTGAATCACGACAAGCCCGGGAGCGCTGTCGTTTTTGGGAAAAGCGGCGTAACCGCCGAATTGCGCGCCGTCGAGAGAGCGGATCGTTATATCGGGCATGAAGGTCTCGAGCGAAGAGTCACGAAGCTTGGCCGTTTTTTTTAGGGTGAGGGCTTCCTTGTTCAGGTTCAACGGTTAGTCGCTGAAGGGCGAAGACGCAAGGCTCTTCTTGGACCGAATTGATCGTCAACTGTATAAACGCTTCCGCCCCCCTCTCGGAAGGAACGTTGAAGGTTGTCGCGACTATTCCGGGGGAGGTTATGGGAAGAAAGGTTTTGTTAAAGAGATTTTTGCCTTCCTTGTTCATTAGATCCAACCGGAAATCCGTATGCGCGCATGACGGGTTTCTGTCAAAGCTGAAGCGCAATACGTAATCTCCCGAGGTCAAGGGAACGTCGTAAAACAACGTCAAGTTTATCTGTTTGGGCATAACTTGCGCCACGACGTTTGTCGTCTTGTCCGGGGAAGGGGTGACGGAGATGTCCCGATGGTGCGTCAAAACAACCCAGTCCGGGTTTGCCACGGGCGCTTCTTTGCGGATTGTCGCCAGCATATTGTGAAGGATTTCGGGCGTCCAGGGATCTCGCCTCCAAACGCGAAGCTTTACGCCGCTGTCAAGCGCATATACTTCCTTGTCGGCGCGAAACAGCTTGTTAGGCGGCGTTGCCGTCAAAAAAGGTTGAGTCAACGCCGTGATCGTTTTTTGCGCTTCAGGGGCCAGATGATATTGCGGCGGGTCCGGCACGATGAAGATGGACGCTTGGGCAAAAGCGTGAAGGGGAGAAATGTTGCGGCTGTCGATTTCGGGTCCGAACACCATGCGCGAAACGGGTCCGAACTGCTGCATGCCATCGGTATATACGGCGCGCACGAGATCCTGGTTGAAAATGAAAGAGGAGCCTATGGCATAAATGCGATCGTCCGCCTTTGCGGAATTGGCCAGATTTGAGGCCAAAGACATGAGTTGATCGATATCTTTTCGAACGATAGGAGAGCCGCTTGCCGAAAAAAGGCCGATCGAATGGTTGTTTTCCTGTCCCGGGCTTCTTGGCGATAGCCACAATGCCCACACGCTGTTGGAGACAAGAAGCGCGGAAACGATCCCGATTGCGGCTTTGCGATAGTGCGCTTTTTGAATTTTTACCAAAACGGCGAACAGGCTCGCCAACCCGACAACGCAAAACAACGGCAACGCGTGCAACATATAATGATGTCCCGCTTGCGAAGGTCCTGCGCACCAGACTAAAAGGGCGATAGAAACGAAAAGCGCCAAAAACCTTATATGTCCTCTCAGTTTTGGCATGAAAAGGTAAGCCGCGATTAGTCCTCCCATCGAGGCAACAAGCAGCACCGCCCCAAAGCGCGCAAGCGTAAAGGACAAGTACTCAAGCGCAGGCTTTTCGTAAGATTTATAGAGCGCAGCATAATCCGTGACCAAGACTATAGGAATAATTTTCGGGGCGATGGCGGCTATGGTCGTAAGCAAAGCTGCGACACAAACGCCGTATTTTATCACATAAGACCAAAGAGCCGATTTATAAGAATGTCCGCGTGAAGCATGCAGGGATACAAAGTCAATAAATCCTTTTGCCGTCAACAAAGCCGCGGCAGGGTAGGCATAGTGACGGCGCAACAAGAACGATATTGCCAGAAGAAAGCCCAGCAACGCCGCTGAGCGCTTGTTGTTGAGCGGGCCAAGGGACAGGCCGAAAGCAAACATCAGGGCGGCGGCGGCCCCAATGTCCGGATAGCCCTCCAGCAAGGGCAGCCACAAAGGAGGGACAAGCGAGCACAGGATCAAGCTCGCGACCAAAGCGGCCGGCCAGCCCAGACTAAACAGGCGCCGCAAAATAAAGGCTATTGCAGCCTCATAGGCCAGAAAGAAAACGGCGAAGTTCGTTAAAATAAACACCGATCTTGTCACGCCGAACAAAGAGAAGCTTATCAACGACGGCAAGGCGAACAGGTCGTTGTAGTCCTGTGTCATGGAATTTTGAAAATGCGCCCATCCGGTTGCGATGCCGCTCTGAAATGCCTGCCACGCGTTCCACGCCAGATTGTGGTACATGGCGTGGTCCCAGAAAAAGAAGGCGCGTTCGTGTCCCATATAGGCGACCAGAAACGACGCTTGCAGATAGACCAAGATTATCGCGGAAACGACCAAAGCGATGCGCTGCATTTGGTGTGCTGGAGGAAGACGAAGCGTAACGGTAGTCATGAGCGTAAGGCAGGCAGGCGTTGAAACAAGTAAAGAAAGGTAAACTACGCTACCCTTTTCGGGACGGCAAGACCACGGTAATATCGACGCGAAAGAGATACGGGCAATGCAAAGGGGGTTACCATGAAGGTCACGATCAATATCGACTGTTCGCCGGAAGAAGCGCGGGCTTTTATGGGCTTGCCGGACGTGCGCCCGATGCAAGAGTCTTTGTTAAAAGACATGGAACAGCGGTTGCGCGACAACATGCAGGCGATGACGCCCGAGGCCTTCGTTAAGACATGGCTGCCCGCAGGAATTCAGGGCGCGGAAAACATGCAAAAAATGTTCTGGTCGCAAATGCAGAACATGATGACGACGGCCGGCATCGGGCCGAAAGCTAGCCCTGAAACAAACCATGGGCACAGATAACGACACGATTTTTGCCTTGGCCTCGGCCCCCGGACGCGCGGGGGTGGCGGTCATGCGCCTGTCGGGTCCTCAGTCGGGCGCAGCTTTGGACGCCATATGCCGCCCTGCCCCAAGGCCAGCTCCGCGCGTCGCTACGCTTCGAAAGCTTGTTCACCCCAAAACAAACGATACGGTCGATCATGCCGTCGCGATCTGGTTCCCCGCGCCGAACAGTTATACGGGCGAAGACGTCGCGGAACTGCATGTGCACGGCGGCCGCGCCATCTTGAACGATCTCACCGAAATTTTACGCGTCATGCCGGGCTTGCGCGTCGCCGAGCCGGGCGAATTTACGCGCCGCGCTTTCGAAAACGGCAAGATGGATTTGACCGAAGCCGAAGCCGTCGTCGATTTGGTCGATGCCGAAACGTCAGCGCAGCGTAGGCAGGCGTTGAGACAACTCGAAGGCGAGCTTGGTAAGTTGTATCAAGGCTGGGCCTTGCGCCTTAAAAACCGTTTGGCGTTTATCGAGGCCGACATCGATTTCGCCGAGGACGACCTGCCCGAGGATCTCGCCAACGTCAGCATGGACGATTTGCGGGATTTGTTAGGCGAGATCGAAAAACACCTTGACGACAAACATCGCGGCGAACGTTTGCGCGAAGGATTCGTGGTGGCCATTCTGGGGCCGCCGAACGCGGGTAAATCGAGCCTGTTGAACGCCCTCGCGCGCCGCGAAGCCGCGATCGTAACGCCTGTGCCGGGTACGACGCGCGATATTATCGAAGTGCATCTAGATTTGGGCGGTTATCCCGTGACGCTGGCCGATACGGCGGGATTGCGCGAAAGCCTCGACGCCATCGAAAGCGAAGGCGTGCGCCGCGCCCTCGCCCGCGCAGCCCAAGCGGATTTGAAGGTTTTATTGTTTGACGGCGCGAAATGGCCCGAGCTTGACGCGACGACAAAAGCGCTGGCGGACGAAAACACGCTTTTGGTCGTTAATAAGCTGGATTTGATACCTTCTTCTGCCTCCCCTTGTCCCGTATTCCCCGCTCCCCTCTTTATTTCGACACAAACGGGCGCGGGCTTGCCGGAGTTATCGAAAAAACTCGTCGACGCCATCGATGAGCGCTTTGCGCTGACGGGACAGCCCTCTCTCACCCGTGCGCGTCACCGCACGGCCCTGGAAACATGCCGCGATCATTTGCGCCGAGCGTTGGCCGCGCCGGAAGTCGAATTATGCGCCGAAGACGTGCGCCTCGCCATGCGCGCGCTGGGGCGCATCACGGGCTATGTCGATGTCGAAGACCTGCTCGACGTAATTTTCAGCGAGTTTTGCATCGGGAAGTGATTAGTGGAACTCGACGTTGTTGGGCAACATTTCCACCGCGTCGAACTTCTCGAAATCGATGATCGGGTGGTTGTTCTCGTCGCGTCCGAACATGCTCAAAAAGCGGTGATTGAATAAAATTTCTTCGTGGTTGAATGAAAATCGGCCATGCACCGGCTGGCCGTAAACGTCGTCGATTCCCGAAAGCAAAACGACAATTTCCGTTTCGCTGTCGCGCAGGGATTCCGCAGTTTCGCCCATCAGGGGGCTTAGTTCATCAATGGGATGCCTGACTGTCCACGTCAGATTGAAAAACGACGATGATGAGCGAAGCAGGCGTAAATCATAAACACGTCGTATAGGTTCGCCCTCCAATGTTTTTTCGTTGCGCGTGAGCGAGACGTGAATCTGCGCCTGAAGGATCTGGTTGCCGCGGCGGTTGGCTGCGCGGAACATGAGCGTCGGCACGCCTTCATAGGGCGCGACGACGGCGTAATGGCTGAACATCACGCGCGCCGAAGGGCGCGAAAAACGGCTGAAGATAAGGCCCGAGATCAAGCCGAAACAGGACAGCGCGGCTAACGCTTCAACGGTGACGATGATGTTCGTATAAAGGCTGTCGGGATATATGTGCCCATAACCCATCGTCGAGAGCGTTTGGACGCTGAAGAAAAAAGCGTCTGCGAAACTTCCCGGACGCGCGCCGACGAGGCCTCCGGGCTCGAACAAATAAAAAACCGCAAAAACGAGGTTGACGAAAAGGAACATGCCCGCCAAGGCAGCGATCAAGCGCGGCCAGCTTGTGGACAGCAGCCAATGATACAAATCGCGCGGGCGGTGATAGTTCAGGCCATGGCGCTTGACGTTGACGCGCCCGTCGCGCGTGATGAATCGGTGCGTTCTTGACTCCGATACAGGCCTATAGGGGCGGTGCGGCGATCGACGGTCGCGAAACGGGAGCTTGCTGTTGGCAGTCATAGCCGTTCAATGTCGGCCATAACCGTTAAATTTCGCTTTATTGCGGGGTCAATCGCCTTGTTTAACGGCTTCGCCCCGGATGATGGGGGTCGAGCTCGGTATGTATGACATGAAGACGGGGGCGCTGATGCCCATGATGCGAGGGGCGAGCTCTTTCGCCGTGAAGACCGGGGAGGCCGCGCGACAACACATAGAGGCCCGGACGCTCGACGACACGCGCCATTTCAGTGACGGTTTCGAGAATGTCGTCGGTCAGGCGCAGCGACACGGTTTCGATCTGGTTTTCCGACATCCACGTAAGAAAATACGCCGCGTTGAGCAAGCACGAAAGGTCGTGAAAGATGCGCGCGATGCGCGAAGCGGTATGTAGAAATTCCTGCGACTCCCAGCCAAAACGCAAGGCTGCGCGCGTCAGAATGTGCATAAAATCGTTGCCGAAATCGACGGCGTCCGGCTCGAAGGCTGCGTAGGAATTGATCCATCGGTTCAACGGCGTGCGTTTTCTGCCCAGCATGTCGGGCGAAGGATCGACGCGCAGCGGCAGCCAGTCGAGCGAATCGAGACGATGGTGAATGGCTTTCGTGCCGTATCGCTCTGCGCGGATGTAGGTAAAAGCATATTCTTCGCGGTTTTCGACGCGGCCCGGCGGGATCATGTCGAACAAATCCGTTTTCTCGTGCAGCAGGTTTTGCTGGACAAGATTAAGATGATCGCGCAATTCGTCTATATGGACAGTTCGCCGCATTAAAAATCCTAAATCAACAACCTCGCCCTAAAGTTCTTTTCAAAATATTCACGTGGAACATACCGGTCCTTACCCCCATGATACCGAAAAGTGATGGGGATATGCTTAACGACCATTAATTTATTGATATGGCTTATAAATTATCGAGAAATTTTCGTGCGTTGCCCCCAAATACCCAGTATTTGCTTTCTGCCAGCCGTTTATCTATATCCTTCCGGCCATGCAAAGAACGGGCACCTCTTTCGATGTTATTGTCGTAGGCGGCGGACACGCGGGCTGTGAAGCGGCTGCGGCTGCTGCGCGTATGGGCGCGTCTACGCTTTTGGCTACCCTCAAAATTTCTACGATTGGGGAAATGTCATGTAACCCCGCGATTGGCGGCCTAGGAAAGGGCCAGCTTGTCAGGGAAATCGACGCTTTGGACGGCGTGATGAGCCGCGTGGCCGACAGGGCAGGAATCCAGTTCCGTTTGTTGAACCGAAGCAAAGGCCCCGCCGTTCGCGGGCCGCGCTGTCAGGCCGACCGTAAGCTTTACCGTCAGGCGATGCAGGAAGCCTTGCTGAATTACCCCAAACTCACCGTACGCGAAACCTCGGTTGAGAAACTGGTCGTTGTTACACGTGAGGGTAGAAAATGCGTGACAGGCATCGTTTGCGCCGATGGAACGGAATACACGGCCAAAACCGTGGTTATGACGACAGGCACATTTCTTGACGGCGTATTGCACACGGGTGAACACACGACCCCCGGTGGCCGCGTGAATGAGCCGCCGTCGATAGGCCTTTCGAAGTCGCTCAAGGAAATCGGCTTTCCGATGGAGCGCCTGAAGACAGGCACCCCTTGCCGCCTTGATGGACGCACGATTGATTGGTCAGGGCTTGAAGTGCAGCACGGTGACGTGCCGCCCGTGCCGTTTTCGTTTCTGACCAAGGAAATCACGACGCCGCAAGTGGCTTGTGGCATTACCGCGACGACGCCGGAAACGCACCGCATAATACGTGAAAATTTGCATCGCGCCCCCATGTATTCGGGCCAAATTAAGAGCATAGGGCCGCGTTATTGCCCGTCTATAGAAGGCAAAATCGTCAACTTTCCGGACAAGCAAAGGCACCAGATTTTCCTTGAACCGGAAGGGCTTGACGACATAACCGTCTATCCGAACGGAATTTCAACCTCTTTGCCCGCCGACGTTCAGCTGGCGATGCTCAAGACCATAAAGGGCCTTGAAAACGCGGTCATGCTGAGGCCCGGATATGCCATCGAATACGACTATTGCGATCCGCGCGAGATGCGCCCTTCCCTTGAAACAAAGCTGGTCGATAACCTGTTTTTCGCGGGCCAGATCAACGGCACGACAGGCTACGAGGAAGCCGCCGCCCAAGGCCTTATGGCGGGTCTTAACGCGGCCCTGAAAGCCGCGGGTTCACCCCCCTTCTTTCTGGACCGATCCCAAGCCTACATCGGCGTGATGATCGACGATCTGGTTACGCGCGGCGTTACGGAGCCTTACCGAATGTTCACCTCGCGCGCCGAATACCGCCTGACGATGCGCGTCGATAACGCCGACCAACGCTTGACGGAGATTGGTATTGCTTTGGGATGTGTCGGCGCAGAACGTCAGAAGGCCTTTAAAGATAAAATGCAGCGCTTAGAGTCGGCCCGCACACTAATCCGCCAGCTTAGCGACACGCCAAGCCAATTGGCTATAAAGGGCTTGAAAATCAATCAAGATGGGGTTCGTCGTTCTGCCGCTGATTTATTGGCCTACGCTGACATCTCTTTTGATATGTTGGCGGCTATTTGGCCAGAACTTAAGGAAATCACCCCTGATATTGTCGAGCAGCTTGAAGTCGAGGGTAAATACACGGGCTATATGGAGCGGCAAGATGCAGATATCCGGGCGTTCCGTAAGGACGAAGCCCTTAAACTGCCGCCGGATATCGACGTAGACGCTATTGGCAGCCTTTCGACGGAAATTCGCCAAAGGCTTAAACAGGTTAGGCCAGAAACCCTTGGCGCGGCGGCCCGTATTCCCGGCGTAACTCCTGCAGCAGTGGTCGCTTTGCTTCGTTTTGTTCAAAAAGGCCAGGAAACACGGGTTAAAAGCCGTGTCTGATTCCCAAAACATCGAAAAAACCCAGCTTTTCAGCCATTTTTCAGTTCCACGTGGAACTCGGGAAAAGCTTTTCCGCTATGTCCAGCTTTTGGAAGAATGGAATGAGCGTATAAACCTAGTGGCCGATAGCTCTTTGCCTCATGTCTGGAGCCGCCATGTTCTCGACTCGGCGCAACTGCTGAACTATATGCCCTCTACGGCGCAAACCTTAGTCGATATGGGGAGCGGGGCAGGGTTCCCGGGGTTGGTGTTGGCTATTATGGGCACACAAAAAGTCCATCTTGTCGAAAGCATCGGCAAGAAAGCCAACTTCCTGAGACTTGTCATCGACGATTTAGAACTGAAGGCTACGGTCCATCAGGAAAGGGTCGAGTCGCTCAAGGGTTTGCGTTTCGATGTCGTCACGGCACGCGCATTGAAGGCTTTGCCGGAACTTTTGCGATATGCCAAACCTTTGATGCATAAAGATTCTGTGTGTCTTTTTCTCAAGGGCCAACAGGCGGAAGCGGAATTGACAGAAGCGCGGAAATATTGGACATTCGCGTGCGAGAAGATCGTTAGCTTGAGCGATTCTTCCGGCTCCGTTCTAAAAATTTCCGATCTGAAAGCCCTTCGTCCCCATGGACCCAATCACGCAAACCGCAGAAAGCGCGCTTAGCTCTCTTGAAAGGCCGTGGTGCCGCGTCATAGCGGTTGTCAATCAAAAGGGGGGCGTTGGAAAAACAACGACAGCGGTGAACTTGGCGACGGCCATGGCGGCTGTCGGCAAACGTGTGCTGATCGTCGATGCCGATCCCCAAGGCAACGCATCGACAGGTTTCGGCATCACGCGCGCCGAGCGTCAAGCCGGATGCTATGAACTGATGTTCGATGGTTTGTCGGTCGAACAAACCGCGACGCTGACCCCTATTCCCAATTTATCGATCATTACGTCATCGACGGATTTAGCTGGCGCGGAAATCCAGCTTGTGACTACGGAGCGACGCGAATACCGAATGCGCGACGCGTTCGAGCGCAGCGCGAAGAATTACGATTTCATTTTGATCGATTGTCCGCCGTCGTTGAACCTGATCACGCTAAACGCGCTTGTCGCGGCCGATGCGCTGATCGTTCCGTTGCAAGCGGAGTTCTATGCGCTCGAAGGCATGAGCAGCTTGCTGCAAACGATCGAAGCTGTGCGCGCGCGTTTCAATCCGGCGCTCGAAATACAAGGCGTGGTGTTGACGATGTTCGACAAGCGCAACAGCTTGTCGGAAGCCGTCGCGAACGATGTGCGCGCGTTTTTCGGCGATCTTGTTTATGAAACCGTCATTCCGCGCAACGTCCGCGTTTCCGAAGCGCCCTCGCACGGCAAGCCCGTGTTGCTGTACGATCTCAAGTGCTCAGGCAGCCAAGCCTATATGTTGATGGCTGGTGAAGTTCTGCGCCGCGAAGAAAACAAAAAGGCGGATTGGGAAAACAAAATCCGCGAAGCTAAAAGCAGGAGTCAGGTAGCATGAGCGCGAAACCCGCAACGAAACCCGCACCGCTAGGCAGAGGCCTTTCCGCGTTGTTCGGCGATGCTGATGCATCGTATCAGCCAAAGCCGCTGGTTACTCCCGCCGCGCCTGCCGCAACGCCTGTGCCGGAGAAAGCGAAAACCGGCGCGCCGCAGATGATGCCGATCGACTGGATTCAGCCCGGCGCGTTTCAGCCGCGCCGTCACTTCGACGAAGACGCGATCAAGGGCTTGGCGGATTCGATCCGCGAGCGCGGCGTGGTTCAGCCATTGATGGTGCGTCCCATCGAAGGCGAAAAAGATTCCTATGAGATCATCGCGGGCGAACGCCGCTGGCGCGCCGCGCAACAAGCCGGCTTGCACGAAGTGCCGATCATCGTGCGCCAATTGTCGGACCGTGAAGCGCTTGAAATCGGTTTGATCGAAAATGTCCAGCGGCAGGATTTGTCGCCGCTCGAAGAAGCCGAAGGCTACCGCCGCCTGATGGAAGAGTTTCACCATTCGCAAGACGGCCTCGCCAAGGTCGTCGGCAAAAGCCGCCCGCATATCACGAACATGCTGCGTTTGTTGACGCTGCCCACGTCCGTGAAACAGATGATCGACAAGGGCCAGTTGACGATGGGCCACGCCCGCGCGCTCATCACGGCGCGAAACCCACTGGGCCTTGCCGAAGAAATCGTGAAAAAGGGCATGAGCGTGCGTCAGGCCGAAGCCCTCGCCCGCCGCGAGTCCGAAGGCAAGTTTGCTAAAAAACCCAAGGAACCTGTTGCCGCCGACGCCAACGTCATGGCGCTTGAAAAAGAGTTGGAGCGTGTCGTCGGTCTCAAAGTGAAAATCTCGCCCGACAGTAAACCGGGCACAGGCTCCCTCACCCTCTACTACACGAACCTCGAACAGCTTGATGGGGTGATTAAGAGGTTGCGGGGGTAAATGGTAGCGCGGGGTTCCATCCCCGCGTCGTACCTTTGGCGCGGCCATGGAAGGCCGCGCTACCAGAAACCAGGACGTATAGATGACCCTCACCCACACCCACGAAAAGAAGACCGTCGCGATCAGTTCGATGCTCGCCAGCGCGGCGATGACCGTGGGCAAGTTCATCGTCGGCACGATGACAGGCAGCTTGGGCCTTGTGTCCGAGGCGTTGCACAGCCTGCTCGACTTTGCCGCCACGGTGATGACCTACATGGCTGTGCGCGTGAGCGACAAGCCCGCCGATTCCGAACATCCCTATGGCCACGGCAAAATCGAAAGCGTCGCCGCGCTGGCCGAAACGGGCCTGTTGTTCCTGACCAGCGCATGGATCATTTACGAAGCCGTGCGCCGTCTGATTGGCGGAGATTTTCATGTTGAGGCCACGTGGTGGTCCGTTGCCGTTCTTATAGCTTGTATTGTCGTCGATTTTTCCCGCGCCCGCGCGTTAAGCCGTGTCGCCAAGAAAACAAACAGTCAGGCGCTCGAAGCCGACGCCCTGCACTTCAGTTCAGACGTGTTAAGCTCAGGCGTGGTGCTCGTGGGCCTCGGCTTCGTGGCGATGGGCTTTCCCATGGGCGATCCGATTGCCGCCATCGGCGTTTCGATCTTCGTGTGTCACGCAGGCTGGAAGCTCGGCAAACGCACCATCGACACGTTGATAGATGCCGCGCCACACGGCGCCGTGGAACGCGTGACGGACATTGTTTCGAAAGTACGCGGAGTCGCTGGCGTAAAGCGCGTACGCTTGCGTCCGGCGGGCAGCGTCTTGTTCATCGAAGCCGACGTCGCCGTGGGTCGCGGGTTGCCGCAATCGCGCGTCGACGCGATTAAGGAAGACATCGTCAAGGCGGTTAAAGCCGAAATGCCCGAAACCGAAACGACGGTCGTCACCACGCCTTTGGCGCTGAACGACGAAACGGTGCACGAACGCGTGATGATCATCGCGCGTAATCACGGCGCGTCCGTTCACCACGTTACGGTCCATCAAACGGGCAAACAGCTAACCGTCGGTCTTGATCTGGAGGTCGATGGCGGCCTCGCGCTTCGTCAGGCGCACGGCGTCGCCTCGCACCTGGAAAACGATATCCGCGACGAGTTCGGCGGCGACATCGAAGTCGAAACGCATATCGAACCGCTGCAAACGCGCGGAACGGCGGGAGACGACGTTACGGAAGCCGATCTTGCGGAGCTGACCAAACTGATTAAACGGCTGGGCAAGGAAACGCGCTTCGTTCACGACGTTCACAAAGTGCGCGCGCGGCAAAGCAGCGAAGGACTGATCGTCGCTTTTCATTGCCGGATGGATCCGGAAAAATCGGTTGCCGAGATTCACGAAGCTATGGACGATCTCGAGCGCGCCATCCGCAGCGAGAACAAAGGCATCTGGCGCATTGTTGGGCACGCGGAACCCGGAAAAAAGGCTTAGTTTTTGTTTGTGCGTCCGGCCGCCTGCAGAAAAAGTTGCGAGCACAAGGCTGCGTCCGGAGTTCCTGAACGTTTGACGGCGGCTTCAGCGTCGTAAAGGGCCGCCAGAAATCTTTCAATCGAAGCCATGGGCCAGCGTTGAACCTGCCGCGCCATCGGTTCCACGTGTTTCCAGAAAACCTTGGGTTGAAGCTTTTCAATCGCGGCCTTGGCGTTCAATCCGCCATCGACGTGCGCACGCGCCAACTGCAACCGCAAGAAATGCCGCTGCGCCGCCCGCAACAAAGCCACGGGCGACGTTTGTTCAGACGCCAGATGGTCGAGCAATACGGCGACGCGTTTGGCATCGCCGCCAGCCACCGCATGAACCAGATCGTCCATCTCGGCCGCGCCGGAGTCGTGAAGCGCGGCGTGAACATCGTCCACCGAAATGCTCGTTTTGCCGCGCGCATAAAGCGCCAACTTTTCCAGCTCGCTGCGCATGGCCATGCGGTCCGGCGGCAAGGCGTCGGCCAAAAGGCTCAAAACCTCGCGCGGAGCCTTCATCCCTTCGGTCTCGAGAATGCCCGCTATAGTGCGCGTGCGTTGGGCAGCGTCTTCAAGATAACATGGGATGGCGATGACGATCGGGTTGTCGCCTTCGCACAGGGCGCGCAGCCTGGATCGTTTTTCCAGATCGCCGGCTTCGATGACAATCAGGCTGTCGCCTTGCGGCGGATCTTCCAAAAACGCCGCCAAAGAGGACGTGATGCTTTCCACTGCGTGTTGAATGCGGATTAATCTGCGCCCTCCCCCCAACGCTTGCGCCGCCGCTTCGTCATAAAGGCGGGAGGGGTCATCGGACAGGGAATTGGCGGGAAAGGAAGCCACGCGAAAAGGATCGCTCAAATCAGTTACAATTTTTTTTGCGACGCTCTCAGCGCGCTCGCGCACCAGCCCCGCGTCAGGCCCATAGAACAACACAACCCGCACGCGCGGATCGGGGGATTGGAGGAAGGCGTTTATCTGGGCGGTCGAGGGCTTCATGATTGAAAGTTTTGCAAGGCCGGGACAGTCATGATAACAAGCGCATCAGAAAGCCGACATAGAATTGTTGTTAACCACATTTGTTAAAGCAAGATCAGTATTTTGGTGCGTATTGTGAAGCATATTTTATTAAACCGTCCGCGCGTCGTTTTCTTAAGCGACCGTTTTGAAAAAACAGCAAGAAGAAAAGCTCAGCTGGAAAGGCTGGGCTTGCAGGTTTTTGCGTTTAATGACTTCGACTCGTTTTTGGCCGAAGGCCCTCCAGGCCCCGATCTGTTTATTGTTGGCGTAAATTTTGGCCATCCCTGCGGTCAGGCAATCGCGCGTACGCGTGAAAGTTATCCCAACACCCCCATATTAGCATATGCTGCGATCTCGGGCGTTGAGTTGTTTGCCAAAGAGAAGGGGGCCACCTTTTTTGTCGCCTATAACGACAGGCTTATGGGACGAGGAAATTTTGTTAAAGTTTTGAGCCGTGCAGAGCTGTGGTTAAATGACTATAAGACGGCCTATATGAAAAAAAGCCACCATTGTGCCCCAAGACCTTAAAGGGGCTGTTTGCTCACAGGCTTTTCTGCATAATACAAGCTCAGGCGATTGACGATCTGTTCGCCGACTTCTTTCAAGGCGCGTTCCATGGCATTGCGCTCTGCGGCCAATGTGCCGTATTGTGCGTCGAGCTTGCTATAGCTCACGACGCTATGCGCTTTGCCGTTTAAAAGGAGCTTGCCGTCGTTTGCCAGAAGCGTGTAGTTGGCCCACACGTTAAGCTGTTTGCGCGTGGCTGTGGCGTCTTTTTGAATCCCCAGCTCGGATTCGGTGCTGTTGAGCGTCACCGTCAGTTCGGCTTCGGGGCTTATGGGTCTTCCCGAAAAATACATCCGGTCGATGAGATGGTTGCGCAACATTTGGCCCTGGCGTTCCGGGATGTTGGCGATTGCGACTTTATTCAGAGCCTGATTCACCGGTTCGTTAGAGCCGTGATCGCCGTAAATAGGGCTGAAACCGCAGCCAGCTATCAGCAAACAGAGAACAGGAATCAGAAACGCGGAAAACGATCCACGATCAGCCCGTTTTCCTGATAACTGATTATTGATAACTGTCATCTGTTACACCACCACGCTGATGATTTTGTTGGCGACGACAATAATCTTTTTCGGAGATTTGCCGCCCAAAGCACGCTGCACGTTTTGGTCGGCAAGCGCAAGCTTCTCGGCTTCGGCGTTGGAGGCGTCGCGCGGCAAGGTGATTGTCGCCCGCAATTTGCCATTGACCTGAACGGCAACCGTAACCGTGCTGTCAATGAGCATCGCGGGATCGGCTTTGGGCCACGGCGTTTCACAAAGCATCGTCGCATGGCCAAGTCTGGCCCACAGCTCTTCCGATATGTGCGGCAGCATGGGATTAATGACGCGCACGAGCGTCTCGAGCCCTTCGCGCAAAACCCATGCCTCGCCCTCGCCTTTTCCATCGAGTTCGTCAAGCGCATTGGATAATTCGCGGACGTGCGCGACGGCGCGGTTGAAGTGGAATTTATCGTAATCGGCGGAAACGTCCGCAATCGTGCGGTGAATGTTGCGCAATGCCGCTTCGGCTTTTTTGCCAAGACCGGCGGGTTTGACCGATCCTTTGGGCGCAAGCGAGAATTTCGGCTCGACGACGGATTTCCACAAACGATTGACATAACGCCAGCACCCCTCGACGCCGGCCTCAGTCCACTCAAGATCGCGTTCCGGCGGGCTGTCGGAAAGCATGAACAAGCGCGCCGTGTCGGCGCCATAGCGTCCGATGATCCGTCCCGGATCGACGACGTTCTTTTTGGACTTGCTCATCACCTCGATGCGCCCGACGTTGACGGGGCGACCGGTTTCTTTGTGAGAAGCCGTGCCGTCGGCGTTCTTTTGAACTTCTTCGGGGTAGAGCCACTTGCCGTTTTCATCCTTATAGGATTCGTGGATGACCATGCCTTGCGTGAAAAGGCCGGTGAACGGCTCCTCGATGTTAAGGTGTCCCGTTTGCTTCATGGCGCGGGTGAAAAAGCGCGAATACAGCAAATGCAAAATGGCGTGTTCCACGCCCCCGACATATTGATCGGCTGGCAACCAATATTCGACCTCGTCGGCAATTAAAGGTTTGTCCGGACATTTTGCCGAACAATAACGCGCGAAGTACCAGCTGGAATCGATGAAGGTGTCGAACGTATCGGTCTCACGGCGCGAAGGCTTGCCGCATAGCGGACAATTCACGTTCTTCCATGTCGGATGGTGATCGAGCGGGTTGCCGGGCTTGTCGAACGTTACGTCGTCAGGCAACACGACAGGCAAATCTTTTTCGGGAACCGGAACGACGCCGCACGCATCGCAGTGAATCGTCGGGATCGGACAGCCCCAGTACCGCTGGCGGCTGACGCCCCAGTCGCGAAGGCGGTATTGAATGGTGCCCTGCCCTGCCCCAAGCTTTTCGATTTTCTGAATGGCGGCTTTAATTGCGCCGGGCACATCAAGACCATTCAGGAAATCGGAATTGTAAAGCTTGCCGTCGCCGACATAGGCCTCGGCGCCGACGTTAAACGTTTGGGGATCGACGTCCGGCGGCAACACGACCGGCTTGACGGGCAAACCGTATTTCCGCGCGAAATCCAGATCGCGCTGGTCGTGCGCGGGGCATCCGAAAATCGCCCCCGTGCCGTATTCCATCAACACGAAATTAGCCACATATACCGGAAGCTTCCACGAGTTATCGAAAGGGTGTTCCACAAAAAGCTTCGTGTCGTAACCCTTCTTTTCCGCTTTTTCGATTTCAGCCTCGCTGGTGCCCATTCTGTTGCACTCGGCGATGAAATCCGCAAGGCTCTGATCGCCCTTGGCGAGCTCAGACGCCAAAGGATGGTTCGCGGAAATCGCGACGAACGAAGCGCCGAACAGCGTATCGGGGCGCGTCGTGAAAACCTCAATAGAGGAAACGTCGTGTTTTTTCCCGTTGGCAAGCTTGAAATGAAGCCGCACTCCTTCCGACTTGCCGATCCAGTTTTCCTGCATGAGGCGGACTTTTTCCGGCCAGCGATCAAGCGTTTTAAGCGCGTTCAATAATTCATCCGCAAAGGCTGTGATTTTCAAAAACCATTGCGAGAGCAGACGCTTTTCAACCAAAGCGCCGGATCGCCACCCGCGACCATCGATGACTTGTTCGTTCGCCAATACGGTGTGATCGACGGGATCCCAATTGACCCACGATTCCTTGCGATATGCCAGACCCGCCTTGAGAAAATCGAGAAAAAGCTTTTGCTGGTGTTTATAGTAGGAAGGATCGCACGTCGCGAGCTCGCGCGACCAATCAATGCTAAGACCCATGCGCTTTAATTCGCCGCGCATGGTTTCAATGTTGCTGTAAGTCCATTTTGCCGGATGCGTTTTGCTGTCGCGCGCTGCGTTTTCTGCGGGCAAGCCGAAGGCGTCCCAACCCATGGGGTGCAATACGTTGTATCCTAGGGAGCGTTTGTAGCGCGCAACGACATCACCCAGCGTATAGTTGCGGACATGGCCCATGTGGATGCGTCCTGAAGGGTAGGGGAACATCGACAGGACATAATATTTTTCACGGGAGCGATCGACTTCAGCCTTAAAGCTTTGTTTGTCTTCCCAAATTTTTTGCCACTTCGTTTCCGTGGCCTGAACATCATAAGGCTGTGACATGTTGTTATGTCTAATTCCTTGACTTTATTGGGTTATTATGGGGTCTTTCAAGTTATTTCTTTTCCCTTTGGGCCAGTTTGAGCTGCCTTGCGCGCGTCAAAATCGTGTTTTCCAGCGAGCTGGCCGTGGTGGGCGCGACTTCGGCATCATGCCACGCGCCTCCAGAAGAGCGCGTTTGCCGGAAAACGGAAACGCGAACGCCGTCCGCCCTCAAATCACGGTCAAGAATGAATGCGTTGATCTTGATGCGCTCATTGGGCGCGGCAGGAGCCGAATACCAGTCAGTAGTTATTACGCCCCCGAAAGGATCAGCCGTAACTATAGGCATAAAAGCAATAGTATCGAGAGTGGCTCGCCATAAATAACCGTTGACTCCTATGCCTGTTGTCCCATCGCTGCCTTTCTTGTCGCTTCCTCCTAAAAGCGTAGCTCCGCCTTCGTCGCTGATAATGCTGCCATGCTTGTAAAGTTTTTCGCGGTCTTTGTCGTCGTAAGATTTTGAGCTTTCAAGGCCTAAGCTGGAGCACGCGGCGAGCGCAAGCAGCAAAAAAAACGAAGCCGCAGAATGCGATTTTGGCAAAGAAAAAGGGCTGATTTTCATAGAAAACCCACGTGAGAAGTTAACGAATCTCCCGGCGCATTTTCTACAACTACGCGCAGAAAATCAACGGGTTGTGAGGAAATCGCAGGTTAACATGTTTGTGGCGGTTATGCCACACAGAAAGAACGAGTAAGGAATAAAGGCATTTCAAGCTTGTCTGTGCAAGGCTTCTATACCAAATTCAGGCGTTGACGGGGCGACCTGCCCTCTCAAGTCTAGTTCGATACTCTAAACATCAATCTTTGTCCATCCATGAGGGGGATAACACATGCGTAAAATTCTTTTGACGACGACGGCTTTGGTCGCCTTTGCGGGCGCCGCG
>CAZVCG010000021.1:0-18059 GCA_964626265.1 uncultured Rhodospirillaceae bacterium
ACCGCCGACACGGGGATTTTCAGTCCCCTGCTCTACCAACTGAGCTACCTGGGCGTCTTGGGCTAAAAGAAGCCCCGCTTATAACCAGAAGACCTCCCCGTGACAACATCTAATGAAACCCGCTCTCCTAAGCCCATAAAAAGAAAAAAATTAACCTTTTGATTTTGAACCCCGATTTGCGGCAGTCTGCGGAGATGAGTTTACAGGAATCCGCCATAGCCGTAAAAGGCCTGAGCAAAGCCTATGGGACCGTCAGGGCCGTGGACGGGATCGATTTCGACATCAAGGCCGGCACCATAACGGCTCTGTTGGGCGGCAATGGCGCGGGCAAAACGACGACGCTGGCCATGATGCTGGGACTGCTGCTCCCCACGTCGGGAAGCATTTCGATCCTCGGCCACGACATGCTGCGCGACCGCTACGCTGCCCTTCCCTTCATGAATTTTTCGTCGCCCTATGTCGATATGCCAAACCGCCTGACCGTGCGCCAGAACCTGACCGTCTACGGCAACCTTTATGGCGTGCCGAAACTCAAGGAGCGAATTGAGGAACTAGGCGAAGAGCTTCAGATCGCAACCTTGCTCGACCGCAAGCACGGCTCGCTGTCGGCGGGGCAACGCACGCGCGCCTCGCTGGCCAAGGCATTGCTTAACCGCCCGCGCGTTTTGCTGCTGGACGAGCCAACCGCCTCGCTCGATCCCGACACGGCGGACTGGGTGCGCTCTTTGCTCCTCTCCTATCAGACGGAAAGCGGGGCGACGGTATTCATGGCCTCCCACAACATGTATGAAGTCGAACGCATGTGCGAGGACGTCATCATGCTGCGGAAAGGCAAGATCGTCGATCGCGGCTCGCCGGATCATTTGCTCGCGACCTATGAACGCGAAAACCTTGAAGAGGTGTTCCTTGACATCGCACGCGAACGCAACGGCTAACATCTGCCGTAAACGGCATCGAGACGCGTTTCTGCAAAGGACGCGCGCCCTACTTTTGCGCGACGTCTATTTGCTGTCCGGCTCCATGCCGCGCCTGCTCTGGCTTTTTTATTGGCCTACAATGAATATGATCGTTTGGGGCTTCATGAACTCCTTTGTCGCGGAGCAGGCCAGCGCAACCGCCGTTGTGGCGGGCATCGTGCTCGGCGGCGCGTTGCTCTGGGATTTTTTGACAAGGTCGCAGTTCGGGATGCTGCAACCTTTCATGGAGGAAATCTGGGCGCGCAATCTGGGCAATTTATTCTCGACGCCCATTCGTCCTCTTGAATACGCCTGCGACCTCATGTTTCTGAGCCTGTTGCGCATGACGGTCGCCATGGTTCCTTGCGTGCTGTTGGCGAATGTCTTTTTCGGCTATTGGCTGCCGGGGCTTGGCTTGCCACTTATCGGGTTTATCTTGAATCTCGTCATGACGGGCTGGTGGTTCGGATTCCTGATCGTGGCCATGCTTTTGCGGTTCGGGCCTTCGGCGGAGTGGCTAAGCTGGATGGCGGTAGCCCTGATGTCGCCGTTCGTGGCCGTCTATTATCCGGTCAGCATCTTGCCGTCGTGGCTCCAGCCCGTCTCGTGGGCCTTGCCGCCAACCTATGTGTTCGAGGCCATGCGGGCGCTTGCCAACGAACATCAGTTGCGGCTTGACTATCTTCTGGTTTCATTCGGCTTAAACCTTGTCTATCTGGCCATAGCCTTCATCGTCTATATTCGGACATTCGAAAGCGCGCGACGCAGAAGCGGACTGTTGCAAATCTCCAGCGAGTAGGTTTATCCCAAGCCAGGCCCGTGAAAAATCGCCCTGCGGCTCAGGCTTCTTTTGCTCATGAAAGAGCGCAAAGATTCCTTATCCCCTTGCGGAACGTCATCGCTTAGTGTCATGCCGGAAATCTTGAAGGTATTTTCCTTGCGCGACTCGATTTTCTTTACGCCCGTCATGACGAGGTGCCTGTCGTTCCAGCTGTCCGTGTATTCCCCGACCGTCACAAGGTACTCTTTGCCCCCAAGACCGCATACGGTTAAGGTCACGGGCATATCGCGCATCGCTTTGGCGACGTTCCTCGGCTCGCCTGAAAACGTGTCGTCCTGAGCCCGGCCAAGGACAGTAATCTGGGTATCGCTCATAATATATATCCTTATAATTATGGGACAACCGTAGTAGTATAGCCATTATTTACAGTATTCTATATAAAACAAATAATAACTTAATGACTTTACAGTAACTATGCAACGAAGTCTTTACACGTTACTTTACGGTTTCTCCGAGGTTGTTTGGATTGCGCATACTGCATCAATCGGGCCTCCATTGACAAGCAGGCGATTGCGTTTCCGCGCCAATAAGTTATAACTCACGGAATGACTGACTCGCCTGAAAATCAAGCCCCCGAACCTTCTCCAGCCCCTGAAAAAAAAGAGGCCGAAAAACAATCGGCGATCACCTTTAAGCCGCCCTCGGCAGAAAACATGTGGGCCGAGTTGTGCGTTGCCGCCAATTATTTAACGCGCCTTAATCTTTCCCTTAAGGAAGACCCCAAGCCGCGTCTCATTCGCAAGGCAATGGCCTGGTTTCCGCTTATCGGCGCGCTCATCGGCATTTTCGGCGCCAGCATCGATTGGGTCATGAGCCAGATCGGCTTGCCCGGCATTATCACGGCGACTTTCGCCGTCATCAGCATGTTGTGGGCGACGCGCGCCATGCATGAGGAAGAGTTCGCAAGCCTCGCCAACCAATACGGCCAGTCGTTCGACAAGGAACAGAAAATCGGCTGGCTGCGCGAGGAACGCTCCGTGCGCTACGGCACGCTTGCGGTCGTTCTCGTCATCATCATGAAGATCGGCGCTATCGCCAGCCTCGCTTCAAGCGATCTCGTTTTTCAAAGCCTGATCGCCGCCGGATGCTGGTCGCGCGCGCTAATGGTCGTGGCAGCGGCATGGCTGCGCCCCATCGAAGGCGATCCCGTCGCCGATCACTTCCAGCAGCCCCCCGCTTTACGCGTTGTTCTTTCCGTAGCGCTCGGCGCTTTACTCACATTCATTGTTCTGGGCACGTTTGCGGGACATGTCTTGCTTATCGGCCTGTTGGCGGGTCTGGCCATCGCCGTAGCCGGCGCTTATCACGTGCGCGGCTACAACGGACCGCTCCTCGGCACGCTTCAGCAAATAGTCGAACTCGCCGTCCTTGGCATGATATTGGCGATGCAGTAAACGCTTTGACCTTAACGTTAATGAGTTAGAAACCAATTCACGCCCCATAATTGACATCTTGCTCTGGCATAAGCTACCCAAACTCCTAGGAGTTAGCGATGAATCGGCCTTACCAATCACCCATAAAGTTTTTGCTGCTGGCTTTGTTGGTCTTGAGCAGCTGCCGCAGCGCGGGCGAGTTCGGCAGCGAGCCGGAACAGCTTGTCGAACGGGCGCGCATCTCCTTTCAAAGCATGATGAGCGACAACCAGTATCCCGGCCTTGTCGATCTCGCTTCGCGCGCCAAAGCCATCATCATTATCCCAAGCACTCTACGCGCGGCATTCTTTTTCGGCGGACGCGGCGGCAATGCCGTCATGCTTGTGCGCGACGCGCAAGGCCAATGGAGTCCGCCCGCCTTTTATACGATCGGCGGCCTGAGTTTCGGTTTGCAGTTCGGCGGTGAAAGCTCCGAGATCGTCATCACCGTTATGACCGAAAAAGGCCTGAACGCCGTGCTTGACCGTCAAGTCACGCTGGGCGGCGACGCAGGCGTGGCATTGGGCGAACTCGGCAAGGGCGTGAACGCCGCAACGGGCATGGCCCTGAAAGCCGATATGTACGCCTTCGCGCGTTCGCAAGGCCTTTATGTCGGCGCGTCTCTGGAAGGTTCCGTCATTTATCCGCGCCACGTCTGGAACCAGCAGCTTTACGGTTCCGACGCCACGCCGCGCAGCATCCTGATCGACCGCATGTCCACGACGCAGTCGCAAGCCGTGCCCAGCCTTATCGCCGCGATGCCGTAAGGCGTTCTTGAAAGTAATAACCGCGCTTTTTGGCCCGTTTATGCTTAATATTGAGTAACGGATTGCGTTTTTTTGCCTGATTTGCAGCTATTTTAACGCGCAATTTACCCCTTTAGCCTATTAATAGGCTTTTTAAGGGGTATTTTAGTATGACATTAAAAGAAAAAGCCAGTATGCGCGGCCGCCTGTTGCGGCTCATGGATTCCTGGGGCTGGAAACAACGTCAAATTGCCGGTGTGGAAAAGAAGATCGCCGGCGCGTCTTCGCGTACGCAAATGAAACCTTCTTTATATAAGAAGATTAGAAAATTTATGGATCAGCTCGCCTTCTTTCGCAAGAAGGAAGAGGCCATCATCAGTGAAATTGAAAGAATCGAGAAAAAGCACCGCCAGATGCGCAGGAAAAAAGCGCTTAAGGCGGCGCAAAAACTCCAGCGTGACAACGAACGCGCCGCTCAGAAGAAAAAGAACCGCTATTTCTGGTGGTGGGTCGTTCTTATCCTGTGGATTATGGATAATGAAAACAAAAAGCTGCGCGCTGCCGGCCTGAAACCGTCTCCCCGTTAAGCCAAAATTTACCCCCTGCAAGCTAGCATACCGGAGCGTTTTCCTGCCGCGCAGGCTGTCATGCCAGCGGATGCTGGCGTCCCATTGGTCTATAGTCATGAAAACCAAACGGGATCCCTGCCTTCGCAGGGATGACAAACATGTCTCTTTGGTTGCTTCAATGCTTCTCTACCACCTCCATGATATGCAAAACGCGGCTCTGGCCCCGTTGCGTCTGGCGGCGGAAGCGACCCAAGTCACGTTTCAAAATCCTTTCATTCCCGGGGCCTATACGCAAATTGGCCGGGCCATAGCCGCGGGCGCGGAAATATTCGAACGGTCGACGCGAAGTTATTCCAGGCCCTCCTTTAACCTAAATGCAATCAAACTGCGCGGAAACACGCTAAAGATCGAACAGGAAGTCGTAGCGACAAAACCTTTTTGCCAGCTTTTGCATTTCAAGCGCATCGCGAACGATCCCGACATCGCGGCGCAAATCGCCCGCGATCCGCGCGTGCTTATAATCGCGCCGTTATCGGGCAACTTTGCGACGTTGCTGCGCGGCACGGTCGAGGCGATGCTGCCGGAGCATGACGTTTACATCACAGACTGGACCGACGCGAAGATGGTTCCGCTCGCGCTCGGGTCATTCGATCTGGAAGACAACATCACCTACGTCATCGAGTTCATCAAAATGCTTGGGCCTGACGTACATGTCATGGCCGTTTGCCAGCCCTCCGTCCCTGCCCTGTGCGCGACGGCGCTGATGGCGGAGGATCAGGACCCGGCGCAGCCGCGATCCCTCACCCTTATGGGCGGGCCGATCGACGCGCGCGCGGCGCGCACGCTTCTGACCGACATAACGTCGACGCACTCGCTGGACTGGTTCCGCAACACGGTCATTCACGCCATACCGTTCTATTATCCGGGAGCCTACCGCCTTGTATATCCGGGTTTCCTTCAGCTATCCGGGTTTATGTCCATGCACATGGACCGCCATTTCGGCGAGCAATACAAAATGTTCATGCATTTGGTGCGCGGCGACGACGAAGCGGCCAGCAACACGCGCAAATTTTACGACGAATATCTTTCCGTCATGGACGTGACGGCCGAGTTTTATCTCCAGACCATCGAACGCGTATATCAGAATTTTGACCTGTGCCGCGGGGCGTTCCGTTGGAAGAACAGGCGCGTGAATCTCGACGCCATTCAACGCACGGCTTTGCTCACCGTCGAAGGCGAAATGGACGACATATCCGCACCCGGCCAGACGCGTGCCGCGCTCGACCTATGCCGCAACCTGAGTCCTGCGAAAAAGCAAACGCATCTACAAATCGGCGTCGGGCATTTCGGCGTGTTCAACGGACGCAGATGGCGCAATTCCATCCAACCCATCGTGCGCGACTTCATCCGCACGCATAATCAGGCGGCTTAGCATTCACCTCTCCTCCCGATAAGTGGAGAGGTTTAATAGAGATATATTGCAGGAATTCTACGGCCTTGGTTCCGGCGCTGGCGCTTGCGGAATTGCGGGCGTAGTCGTTTGCGCCTTGGGAGCATCGGCCTTTGGCGCGGGCGGCAACGGCACATGATCGCCGACTGAAATGCCCTTGACCTCGCTCGGCCCAAGGCCGGGCGTCGTCGTTGTTGCCGGAGCCAATTCGATAGACGATTTGGCATCGGCAGGCTTTGAAGTTTCCGTCTTGCCGGTCTTGGCCTTTTTCGCCTTGGGTTTTGCCGCGCCCGTCGGAGCTTTCTTCTTGGACTTCGTCACCGCAACGCTTTTAGCGGCTGGCAAGCCTTCGATTTCGGAGGCGTTGGCGCTATAGCGCGCTTCAAAGCTGGTGCACCCGTTGATGCCCTGGAAATAACCGCTGAATGTCTTGGCGACAGGATCAAAGCTGCCGATAATAATCGTGTTGAAATAGTTGGGGGGACGCGTAATCCACTTGCCCGGGTTGATTAAAATACGGTTGGTGTCTCGGTCATATTCGCCGTAAACATTATACTTGCCTGTCGGCACATACGGGTTCTTGGGGGTCGGGTAAAAACGCAACGTGCCTTCGAACTGGTCGCCTTTCAGGCTCGCTATGTGCAGAGTGCCGCCAGTCGTGCCTTGCGTGCAGGTGTACGTGCCGACCCAATCGCCAACGGGCGAAAAGTTTTCGACGACCTGTTTACCCGTACGTGTCAGGGGAAGTTTACTGTCACCTCCGCGCAGCGGCTGGCTAACTTCGTGCATCTTGCGCGCGGGCCCTGTGGTTTCATCCGGCGCTGTCAAAGTGCGCGAAGTCGAAGCAAGCGGCGCTGAGGTTTCACAAAGCACCATGACGAGGCCAATTTCGCCCGCCGACCACATAAACAGCAAATGCTTGTCGGGACGGTCAGCCGTGAACATCGTCACGTCGCGAGAAACCGAGTTCGGCGCCTTGGTTTCGACGACGAAGCCTTGGGCGCGCATCCTGTCGACGGTGTTGTTGAAGATCTGGTTCACGCGTTGTTGTTCGTTCGCGCCCATGCGCCAGCCATAGGCTTCCATGTGGCCGCAGCTCCGGCCCAGTTCACTGCTGGCCGTCAGCATGGCCATCTGGAAATTGCGTTGGACAGGCAGCATCAACGGACGGTCGTCGAACGTGATGCCTGCCGCCGGCGAGCCTGCCGCCTGCGGCAAGTCGCTGGCCGTCGCTTTGCCGGATGCCATCAATACGACGGCAACAAGCACAAGACATATTCTGAAAAGATGATTGCGTGATGACATGCTGGGCACACTCATGTGCGGAACCTCTTACGAATCGCGCCTTGCGGCGAAAGGAAGACTATGCCGGGGCCGAACGGCCAAGGCAAGTGCGGTTAGGGTCTAAATTGGCTTCAAACCTGCGGATTTCCTGTTGCTATGATGTCATAACCACGCGCCATCAAATCGGCAAGCGGCTCGACGACCACCTGCATCGCCGTTTCGTTAGCGTTGATGATATGATCCTGTCCCGTCATGATTCCGACGTGATGAGGCGCGAAAAAAACGATATCCCCGCGCTTCCAGACTTTATCGCGCCAGGAACCTTTGAAAGGCTGTCCAATGGCTTCAAGCTGCTGATCCACATCGCGCGGCAAGTCGGTACCTGCTATCTCCAGAGCAAGCTGCACGAGGCCGGAACAATCGAGGCCGAGCGGCGTACGCCCGCCCCACAGATAGGGAACTTTAAGCATCCGGCCCGCAGTGAACACATAATCGGGGATGTTCAGGTCTTCGGTCGGGACCACATGATTGGAGAACACATAACCGCCGCTGGCCAGTTCAAGAAAATCTCCGGACTTACGCATAATGCTGACGAAACAGCCCAAGGTTAGGCGGTCAATTGGAGGCGATTTGAAATCAGGTTCCGTATAAACAATGGTTTGCAACGCATTGATGCGGTTTGATAAAGAGGCGATAGATTCACTTAAGACTTCAGGTGAAGGGATGTAGCCGACATATCTGTCCAATCGGTTTTGAACCCAAACAAACCCGTCCTTTCGCTGCTCAAAGACATCGACAAACTCGCCATAGCGGATTTCGCTGACGCGGCGGGAGGCAACGCTGGGTTCAGCCAACAACGGAACGATGCCCTGCACGCACTGGCGCGGCTCAGGTTCGACGTATCTCTCGGCTTTCACAAGAGCGCGCAAATTGGCATCCGCCAGATCGGGGCGAAAAGCGTTTGTGCGGGGATCTAATTGAGGCGCGTTTTCCATGAAGCATGGTTATATGACGCATCGCGCCGCGCTGCAATTGTGGAATTTGAGTGGGTTAGAGCGAATTTGCCTTCAAACCACCCTCCCCTTGCGGAAGAGGGATTTAAATTTACGCCGCCGCTTCGGCCCATGCGGGTTCAGCCATTGAGTCCTGCTGACTCATGGCTGGAGCCGTAGCATCGACGCCGAAATCGACTTCTTTCGACGGCAAAGCGCTCACGATAGCCTGCGCCTCGACAATGAGGGCCGCAAAAGACTTGAGGAAAGCCGCTCCCGCAGTCGCCCTTTGCACAAGAACGTTCCGGCGGTCCATTTCGTCGCGCTCTCGGCGGATGTAGCCGAGTTCGCCAAGACGGTCCAGCGCGCGGCTGACCGCCGGCTTGGAAATTTTCAAAGTCTTCGCCAAACCGCGAACGGTGTGCGGGCCGTCCTGCATGTAAACGGAAAGTAACAACGCCATTTGACGCGCGGAAAGATCGGGAGCATCGCCACGTACGCTTGCTACCAGACTATGCCGCCACAATTCGAGTGCTTGAAGTTGATTGCTCACGTTACCGACCTTTGCAAAGAAGAGCTGAAGAAGTTGTGGCGATATTGTGTCAGCGGTTTTTGATTCGCAAGGCAGAGATTGTTTCGACTCTCACTGATTCACGAGCGTGTTTCACGCGCAACAAAACTTCGCAGTTGAAGTATCGGTTGAGCTTCCCCGCAAGTCTTAAAGTTATTGGTGAAGATTAAGCGGAAGGCGTTCCGGGCCTAGTTTCACGGCTTTCGCGCCAGCTTCTCAATGACGCGATAAACCGCCCTGACCCCCATAGGCTCCGCGCCCTCCGGCCTCCCGGGTTTCGACGCGGTGTTCCACGCCATGAAATCGAGGTGCGCCCACTTCTGTTTTTTACCGATGAAGCGTTGCAAAAAGAGCGCAGCCGTAATCGCGCCTGCATAAGGAGAGTTTGCGCTGCTGGAAATGTCCGCCGTTTGGCTATCGAGCATCGATTCATAAGGCGCGTAGAGCGGCATACGCCAAAGATGATCTTCCGTCTCTTCGCCCGCTTCTTGCAAAGCATGGGCCAACTTGTCGTCGTTGCAGAACAAAGCGCTGATCTTCGTGCCGAGCGCCGAACGCGCCGCGCCCGTCAGCGTCGAAAAGTCCACAATTAAATCGGGCTTTTCCTGACTTGCCAGCGACATGGCATCCGCCATAACGAGCCGTCCTTCGGCGTCCGTGTTGCCAATTTCGACCGTCATGCCGTTGTGCATTTTCAGGATGTCCGATGGGCGGTAAGCGTCGCCGCCGACTGAATTCTCCACGGCGGGCACCAGCAAACGCAAACGCACGGGCAATTTCTGCGCCATGATCATCTTTGCCACGGCCAAAGCGCACGCCGCGCCCGCCATGTCTTTTTTCATGAGCTGCATATTGCTCGACGGCTTGATGTCCAGCCCGCCCGTGTCGAAACACACGCCCTTGCCGATCAACGTCACTTTCGGATGCCTTGGGTTGCCCCACGTCAAATCGACAAGACGAGGTTTTTTAGGACTTGCGCGTCCGACAGTATGAATGCCTACGAATTTCTTTCTTAACAAATCGTCGCCGACGATTTGCGTGACCTTGGCGCCAAATTTTTTGCCGACATCTATGACGGCTTTCGCCAGTTCCGCCGGGCCAAGGTCATTGGCGGGCGTGTTGATCAGATCGCGCGCCATCATGATGGCGTCGGCCATATGCTCAACCTTCGCGACTATTTTCTCGGAAGGGATGACAAGCTGCGTCAACTCGCCATCGTTTTTCTTGTAACGCGTGAAGCGGTAACCGCCGAGCAGCCATCCTAGCGCAAGTTTTTCCTGCTGATCTACGGGAACCTTGCCGCTGAACATATACGCGCCCTTGGGCAAGCAACGCGGCAGTCCCGCCAGATCCCACATGCTGACAGGTGACGACAGGCCCACAATGACGTGTCCGGCTTTACCCTTGTTGTCGGGAATGATGCAAAACCTTCCCGGCTTGCCGGTGAAATCGACAGTCTTAAGCCAGTTCACGACATGCGGCTTCTGTTTTTTCAACCACGCCTGAAAATTTTCGGACGGAACCAGCGTGACAGGAATTGCCGCGCGCGGCGCGCGGGACAACAGGATGTTATTCATACGATGCCCTTAATAAAGAGTTTATCCCTCAGCGAACCGTGCGGCTGCAAACGATATCTGCGTTATTGCCAGTGACGAAACAATAGCTGACTTCTCCGGACATTGTGTCGATGCGAAAAACGCCAGCGTTGGCTCCCGTATTGCTGTGATGCATGAGCTGGTAAGGCCCGTTCGAGATGGCTTTTGCCGGGCCGATGCCGTTGCTCACAATGATAGCGATGGCGATTAAAATAGCGCCTGATAAAATGGCTTGCGAATGGGTCATGGCCGATCCTCCTAGGTTAGGGTGGCGTGGAATCGCATACGAGCAACATACTGCCGGATAATGGCGCAGGGCGGCAAGACGGGGTTTCCAAGGCCATTTCCGGCTCTTGAGCCTTGGGGGATGGTCTGGTAGAACCGCTTCGAACACCTATTTTCGCCTGTTGGAGTACCATTATGCCTTATGTCGTCACTGACGCCTGTATCCGCTGTAAATACATGGACTGCGTCGAGGTTTGCCCCGTGGATTGCTTTTACGAAGGCGAGACGATGCTCGTCATCAACCCTGACGAATGCATCGACTGTGGCGTGTGCGAGCCGGAATGCCCGGCGGAGGCCATCGTCCCCGACACCAACCCCGTGGCGGAAAAGTGGGCGGAACTGAACCGCACGTATTCGCAAAAATGGCCCAACACCACGCACAAGAAAGACCCCGCCCCCGACGCCGATAGCTTCAAGGGTATGGCTGATAAGTATCCCAAGTATTTCAGCGAGAAGGCTGGAAGTTAAAAGCTCTGTGTCATTCCCGCGAAAGCGGGAGTCCAGCGCGAGCGATAACGAGCAAATAAGGCATAGTTCGCACTTTACGCAATAAATATCTTAACTCATATGGCCCGCAGACGCGGGCCACTGGATTCCAGCTTTCGCGGGAATGACACTTTCTACTTCTGATCGCCCATCTTGAGGGCTGCTATAAACGCGCTTTGCGGGATTTCGACTTCGCCGAACTGGCGCATGCGCTTTTTGCCCTCTTTCTGCTTTTCGAGAAGCTTGCGCTTGCGCGAAATGTCGCCGCCGTAGCACTTGGCCGTCACATCCTTGCGCAACGCCGATAGTGTTTCTCGCGCGATCACGCGCCCGCCGATGGCCGCTTGAATGGCGATCTTGAACATATGCCTAGGGATAAGTTCCTTGAGCCGTTCGCACAACATGCGGCCCCTCTTCTCGGCGACTGAACGATGCACGATGCACGCCAGCGCGTCCACAGGATCGGCGTTCACCAATATATTCATCAACACCAAATCGCCCTCGCGGTAGCTGTCGAGCGCATAATCAAAGCTTGCGTAACCGCGGCTGATGGATTTCAGGCGATCGTAAAAATCGAACACGACTTCGTTGAGCGGCAAACGGTAAACCAGCATCGCGCGCTGTCCGACATAGGTCAATTCGATCTGTTCGCCGCGCCGGTCGTTGCAAAGCTGTAAAATGCCGCCGAGGTAATCGTCCGGCGTCATGATCGTCGCCTTGATCCACGGTTCCTCGATGTGGTCGATGCGAACGGCATCGGGCATGTCCACGGGGTTGTGCAAGTGGATCATCGTCCCGTCGGTTTTGTAGATATGATAGATGACCGAAGGCGCGGTGGTGATAAGGTTCAGGTTGAATTCGCGTTCCAAGCGCTCTTGAATAATCTCCAGATGCAGCAACCCGAGGAACCCGCAACGGAATCCGAAACCGAGTGCGGCGGAACTTTCCGTCTCGAACTGGAAACTTGCGTCGTTCAAGGCGAGCTTGCCGAGGGACTCGCGCAAATGTTCGAAGTCCGCCGCGTCCACCGGAAACAATCCGCAGAACACGACAGGCACGGAAGGTTTGAACCCGGCCAGAGCTTCGCTGGAAGGTTTTTTGTCGTCCGTGATCGTATCGCCGACTTTGGTGTCGCTGATCTGTTTGATGCCCGCCGTGATGAAACCCATTTCGCCGGGGCCGAGTTCCAGCAGTTCAACTTTCTTCGGGGTAAAGATACCTACACGATCCACATCTCGCACCGCGCCCGTGGCCATAAAGCGCACTTTTTGTCCCTTGCGGATCGTGCCGTCAACCACGCGCACGAGAATGACCACGCCGAGATAGGCATCATACCAGCTATCGACCAGCAGAGCTTTCAGTTCCGAGTTTTTTTCGCCTTTAGGCGGCGGCAAGCGCGTGACGATGGCTTCCAGCACCTCGCCGATGCCCTGCCCCGTTTTTGCGGATATAAGAACGGCATCCGAAGCGTCCAGCCCGATCACGTCCTCGATTTGCTGCTTAACGCGGTCAGGTTCAGCGGCGGGTAAGTCTATTTTGTTCAGAACGGGCACGATCTCATGCCCGTTGTCGATGGCTTGATAGACATTGGCGAGCGTCTGCGCTTCGACGCCTTGCGAAGCGTCCACCACCAACAACGAGCCTTCGCACGCCGCAAGGCTCCGGCTGACTTCATAGGCAAAGTCAACATGGCCGGGCGTGTCCATAAGATTGAGCTGATAGTCCTTGCCGTCCTTGGCCTTGTAGCCAAGGCGCACTGTCTGCGCCTTGATCGTGATGCCGCGCTCGCGCTCGATGTCCATGCTGTCGAGGATCTGCTCGCGCATTTCACGCGCTTCGAGCGCGCCGCAAGTCTCGATCAAACGGTCAGCCAGTGTCGACTTGCCGTGATCGATATGCGCGATAATCGCGAAATTGCGTATGTAGGACAGATCGGTCATGGGGCACAAAGACCAGAAAAACAAACAAATTTCAAGCTATTATCGGCGTTAACCTATGCCCTACCAGACGCTCGCCTACCCTTTTGAAAGTATTATTGTTCTGTGATCGGCCCACGCCTTGATTTACTATGGACGGGCATTAGTTAATCCTATTACCAAAAGGAATTATGATATGACACCGTTCGAGTTTAATAATCCCGAAGACACGAATACCTTCTTATCAAAACTCGAGCTTGGATGGAGGCTCGGCAGTCCGCCAAGAAAGAAGGCGTTTTCGCTTTTCACGGGCCAACCGCCAAGGTACCTGTTGCCTAGCGATGTTGCTGGCGCGAAACGCAGATCCTTTTTCCGCAAGGCCGCAGCCTTTCTGGTCGGCCTCGCTGTGGGCGGCTATATGGTTTACGGCGTCTTGCGCCCGAATTTGGAAACAGCGGCAGTCAAACCGTAAGCGCCCGTTGCCGCGCCGAAGTAATCAAAATGCAAAATAACGACCTGATTTATACGCATCGTCGCATGGATAGGAGAAATGCTTTTTCTCCTGGCGAGCAGCCATTGCCCGGCAAGGATGTTCGCCGTGGTTTCAAAGAAACGGCAATGCAAATCGCCTTCCGGGGAACGCTTATAGCGGCCACCCTCGGTTTAGGCGTTCATCTTTTTATCGCCGACCTTAGCCGCACGGCGCACAGCATACCCAAACATGAATTGAAGGATTATATCGTTGAACGCAAGGAAGACGCGCCTTATTGGCCTATAGCAAAGTTCGCGAAGACTGTTTTCTTTTTCAGCGTCAAGGCAGGCAAGGATTCCGCAGAGACGCAGAACCCTCCCCAAGCTTTTGAAGTCAAATCCAGCGTAGACGATTTGTCTTTTTGGGAGCTTAGAAAGAAAATCGCCGTTAACCTGATCTTTGGCGACGAACCTTTGCCCCGGAAAGATTCCAATCCCGTACCCGCTTCCGTTCCAGACGCCCCGCGTAACAGTCTGGAATAAAATCCCCGGCTTCAGGTTCTCATTTCTCACGCGCAAAAAAAAACGCCGCGCAGTTGCCTGCGCGGCGTTTGAACTTAACCCTCTAGGGTCTTATTCCTTGTTGAACACGATTTCCGCGCGGCGGTTTTGAGCCTCACGCACTTGATCGTTGGTCGGCACCAAAAGCGAGGATTCGCCCGCGCCGACCGTCTTGATTTCCTTTGGCGGAACGCCAAGACGTTCAAACTCCTTCTTCACGGCCGCGGCGCGGCGTTCGGAAAGCTTTTGGTTGTACTGCGGCGTGCCCATCGTGTCGGTGTGGCCCGTCACCATGATGCGGATATACTTGCCCGACTTGAAGTCTTCGGCGGCGGCCGCAATGATGCGCTTGGCTTCAGGCGTCAAGATCGACTTGTCGAAGTCGAAGAACACCATATAGCTTTGCGGAACTTCGGGCACTGCCGGCTTCGCGACCGGAGGAGCTGCAGGCACAGGTGCCGGAGCAGGCTGCGCCATCGGCGGCATCGGCTTCGGTTCCGGCTTGGCGAACGTGTAGCGAACGCCCACCATCACGTTGTGCGACGCATTGTCGATCGTGGCGCGGTCGCCCAGATTGGTCTTGAACTTTTCATCCAGCGTGCGGAAATAACGGTAATCCGCCGTCAAAGCCCAGTTGGTGTTCAGAGCCGCAGACATGCCGCCTATGAACTGATAAGCGAAAGTCGGTCGCGTGCTGTCGACCGTGCGGCCTACCGTTGTGCGGATGTCGTCCGCCATCGGGATGCCGAGGCCGATACCGGCGCCGACATACGGCGTGATCATGGTGCCCGTCTTGATGTCATAGAGCACATTGCCCATCAGGCTGACGGTCGAGAAGTGGCCTTCCTGAGCCGGACCGGCGCCCGTGCCTTCAATACTGTCAACGCTGTTACGGCGATAGGCGACTTCAGCTTCCGTGCGGATGCCGTTGCCCCAGGCATAACCGCCGCTGCCGGAAACGCCCCAGCCGGTGTTATACTTGATGATGTTCGTAGTGCTGTTGACGTTGCTGTCGGCGTCCTGCTGAAACACCGGCATCCCGCCCGCGCCTACATACCAGTTGCCTTGCTCGGCTTGCACGGCTCCCGGCGCCAAGATGGCGACTGCCAGAGCAGCAAGCATAAAAATACGTTGGGGGTTCATAGAGTCATCTCCTCGGACTTATGGGGGAAAAACAAGAGATATTGTCACCTATCTATTTAGCACTTTTTCATACCATATGGGCGGGGTTTTTACGAATCATCATGGATTGTAAGGTTTGGATGTTGCGAACATACAACACAACCTTCTAACTAATTGATATTTATAAATTATTGTTTCGACCCCGGATTAACCAAGGAAAGCAAATCATTTTCCGCGATTCATGGTATTCTGGTTCGCCAGATGGCCGGATGACCGCGCATCGTTTTCAAACGGTGGGAGGAAAGTCCGGGCTTCAGGAGATAAGGTGCCGGATAACGTCCGGCGTCTGTCACTCACTCGGGGCATAAAATGTGCCTGAAAAATGTACAATTATGCTTCGAGTGAGTGACAGACAGGGAAAGTGCCACAGAGAAGAGACTGCCCGCCTTCGCCGCTATGCGGCTTCGGCGCGGTAAAGGTGAAAAGGTGCGGTAAGAGCGCACCGCGCAGCTGGTAACAGAGGCGGCATGGCAAACCCCACCTGAAGCAAGACCGCATAGGAACCGCATGCGTGGCCGTGTCCGTCAAAAGACAAACGCGCGCACCGTTATCTCCACGGGACGGTTCGGGTTGGTCGCACGAGGCGTACGGCAACGTACGCCCTAGATGAATGGTCATCCACCGCCGCAAGGCGGGGACAGAACCCGGCTTACAGGCCATCTGGTATTATATTTCAGGAGGATGACCCTATGAAAAAACGTTGCCAATCTTGCGGCATGCCTATGGACAAGGACCCCAAGGGCGGTGGCACGAACGCAGATGGCTCCTTGTCCAAAAAATACTGCTCTTTTTGCTATATGGGCGGCAGGTTCACTGACAACTTTACGACAGCGGAAGAAATGCGCGTGTTCGTGAAAAACAAAATGATCGAGTTGGGCCACAACAAATTCTGCGCGTGGGTCTTAGCACACGGAATCCCGTATCTGGAACGGTGGAAAAAATCCTGACAAAATCCCATCAACGCAACAATTCCGAAACCACATCGATTCCAAGAAGCGGCGAGCGTTTCATGCTAATTATATTTTTTGCGTCTTTTTTTATATGAAGCTGTATTTTTAGTCTCTCGTTTCAAATTCGATATTAACAAAACAGAGGTTGGCTAAAATCATTCTAATGTATGCAGTCAGGCTGTTTCATGTTTCAAAACGTATCTTTTCAAATCTTCCGAAACATCAGGCTCTTTGACCAACAAAGCGATGTTTTCGCGTACGGCTGAATGCTGGACCATAATGACAAGCACGCCTTTTTCACCGGCGTTCTGATGATCCCTCAACATGGAACACATCTCGTCAATCGAAATTATGCGCGTTTTACCACGTTTTGTTACGGACATTTGCGCATGAAGGCATGAAAACCTTTTAATCCATTTCATGGCCGCGACGGACGTGACCCCAAAAAGTTTCGAAATTCTGTTTAAGGGCAGCCCACCTAAGTAAAGCCATAAGGCAAAGATGTGGGTCGTAAAGCTGTGCCCTCTTCGCGGCTTATCGACAAAATTATAACCGCATGAATTGCATTTATACCGTTGTTGTCCCTGCATAAGGCCGTTCTTAATACATGCCGGGCTTTTACAGCGGAAACAACGCGCCATGCGGGAAGCCTATGCGAAAATGGAGAAGAAAAGCCCCGTCTCTACAAAGTTAATAGTCTAAAATAATACGTCTTGTGTCAATTTATTTTCTGTCGAATCTGACGTTAATTGTGATTCGTATTCTAGGGAGCCCAGAATGTCATTCTCTTCGCGCTTTCTGGTCAGCCAAAAAATCTATGGCGGATTCGGGGTTATTATCGTTCTTCTGATGATCGTGTCGGGATTTGAGCTTTTCGCGCTTAATTCAACGGGCAATCACATACACGATTATGCCGCCGTATCGGCTAACGCCTTGCGCGTTTCCCAGATCAACGGAAACATCGCAGAAATGCGGCGCAACGTAGCCCGTTTCTACAACGATGGGGACGAAAAAAGCCTTAAACGCATCAGGGAAATGCAAGACGAGCTGAAATCCCTTTTCCCCAAGGCTATCGAGGCCACCCATGACAGCAAGCGTCTCGCCAACCTCAAACGCATGAATGAAATTTTCGAGGAGTACAGCAAGGGCTTCGAAAAAGTGCCTCAGTTGTTTTTAAAAAAAGACAAAATTATCAAAGAGGAAATGAACGTTTACGGATCGAAAGCGCGAAAGAACTATTCCGAAATTCTGAAATCGGCCATGAACGATAACGATAACGAGGCGGCCGCTTTAACGGGACTGACGGAAGAAGCGCTTATGATGGTCCGCATTTCGGCCTTGCGTTTCTTAAGCGATCCGAAAGGCGACGGCAAGAAACAAGTCGAAGAGCGGATGCCGGATTATATCAAAAAAGCCGAAAAGTTGGTCGAACGGCTGAACAACCCAACACGAAAGAAACTCGCCCAGGAAACCGAGGATCTCGGCAAAAAATATCAGGAGAGTTTTTCCCAGGTCGCAACGACGGTCACCGAACTTGATACGCTTGTCAATCAGGACATGGCCAAACTAGGCACGGAAATACGGACGCTTGCCCAAGAAACGCTGGATTCCCAGAAACAAGCCCTTGAGACGATCGAAAAAGAAACCATGGCGGGCATTATATCCTCCGAGTTTCTTGGAACTTCGGCTTCGATCATAGCCATACTGCTTGGCATCGTTTTCGCTTTAGTCATCGCGCGCGCGATCATACGACCCGTCAAAAACATGACGAGCGCGATGACCCGTCTGGCCG
>CAZVCG010000021.1:18089-23657 GCA_964626265.1 uncultured Rhodospirillaceae bacterium
TCCGGCGACGGAAAACAAGGATGAAATCGGCGAAATGGCCCGGGCCGTGCTTGTGTTCAAGAAAAACGCTATCGAGAAAGAACGGCTCGAGCTTGAGCAGGAAGAGCAAAAACGCCGCGCCGAAGCCGAACGCAAGGCGGCGATGCTGCAGCTGGCCAACTCGTTCGAAGGCCAGGTCGGCGGCGTGATCAACGCCGTGACATCCGCCGCAGTCGAATTGCAAGCCTCATCGAAACAAATGGCCGCCACCGCCACGGAAACCAGCGCTCAGGCCACGGCCGTCGCGAGTTCCGCCGAGGAATCTTCCAGCAACGTCCAAGCCGTCGCCTCGGCCACGGAAGAGCTGTCGAACTCCATCAAGGAAATCGCCCAACAAATCGAACGCACGCGAACAGTCGCCGTCAAAGCCGACAGCGAAGCAAAGCACAGCACGGCGCTTATAGAAAAGTTGTCGGAAAACGTCACCAGTATCGGCGAAATCGTCAATATGATCAACGACATCGCGAGCCAAACCAATTTACTGGCGCTCAACGCCACCATCGAGGCGGCGCGCGCGGGCGACGCGGGCAAAGGATTTGCCGTTGTCGCCAGCGAAGTGAAGAACCTCGCCGCCCAAACAGCGAAAGCCACGGAAGAGGTTTCAATCCGCATTTCCACCATCCAGTCAGGAACCTCCGACGCCGTTCAGGCGATATCCTCGATCTCGCAAGTCATCAGCGAAATGAGTTCGATCAGCAACTCGGTCGCCGCCGCCGTCGAGCAGCAAGGCGCGGCCACGCACGAAATCGCCCGCAACGTCGAACAGGCTTCCATCGGCACGAAGGAAGTATCAAAGAACATCGGTTCCGTGGAAACGGCGGCGCAAGAAACGGGCGCGGCTGCAACCCAAATCAGCAATTCGGCCAGCGATCTTTCCGTCCAGGCCGATACATTGAAACGCGAAGTCAACAATTTCCTTGAGCAGATACGTTCCGACAAGGAAAACATGAAGCTTATAAAATGGGATGGATCTATCGCCGTCAATTATCCTCGAATCGACGACTACCATAAAAAAATCTTCGATCAACTAAACAGCTTCTATGCCAAAATGATGACCGGCGATGGACTTTCCGGCGCAGCAGAGATAACGGTGTGGCTGTCGTCGCATCTGAAGGCTCACTTCGCCGACGAAGAAAGCCTGATGTCGTCCAACGCGTATCCGGACGCCAACACCCACAGAGACCAACATAACGATTGCTGGAACAACTTCCTGCGCCTTAAGAGGAATGTCGAGCTTGGGGAGGCGAACGGCGCGAAAGACCTGTTCGACTTCGTGACCAACTGGCTTCAGGAACATATCAAAAAGCATGATAGGGCGCTGGCGGACTACCTACGCCGTCGCAAAGCTGCGGCTTAAAGCTGGCAGAACAAAAGGTAGGATCCCCCTTGGGTAACACGCCATACCGTCAAGTACGGTATGGCGTTTTTTTTCATGATGTTTTGCATTCTTGAATGATATGAAAAGCTTAGGCATATATTGATGCCGCGCTTAAAGGATATGCTATAAGTGCTTCGGCTTAACAACGACCGATTCATGAAGGAAACACCCGTGAACCGTTATTCACTTTTCCGCATCCTCGCTCTTGGTTGCTTTATCTTCACGCTCAGCGCCTGCGCAAGCAAGGACGACGAGCCGTTGCCCGACAAGCCCGTCGAGGAGCTTTACAACTCCGCTACGGATTTGATGAAAGAAAAGGAATATTCCAAGGCCGCCAAGGCGTTCGAGGAAGTCGAGCGGCAGCATCCCTATTCCCAATGGGCAACGCGCGCCGAGCTTATGGCCGCCTATGCCCGCTATCAGGCTATGGACTATGACGACGCCATCGAAACGCTCGACCGGTTCATCCAGCTTCACCCGGGAAATCCCAACGTCGCTTATGCCTATTACATGCGCGCGCTCTGCTACTACGAACGCCTCGCCGACGTGCGCCGCGATCAGTCGAACGCGCAATACGCGCTCAAGGCCTTACAGGACGTGATAAGCCGTTTCCCGAACACCACCTATGCGCGCGACGCCGCGCTCAAGATCGCTTTGGTGAACGACCATCTGGCGGGCGCGGAAATGGAAGTCGGGCGTAATTATCTGAAACAAAAGCTTTTCACCGCCGCTGTTGGACGCTTTAAGACCGTCATCGACAAATATCAGACGACCAGCCACGTGCCGGAAGCGTTGCACCGTCTGGTCGAATGCTACATCGCGCTCGGCATCCCCAGCGAAGCCAAATCCATCGCCGCCGTGCTTGGCCACAACTTCCCCGGCAGTCCATGGTATCAGGACAGCTATGCCATGCTGGTCGAAAACAACCTGTCTCCCGAAGAAGACAAAGGCTCATGGATCAGCCGCACGTGGGGCAAGGTGTTTTAAGTGCTCACCCGCCTTGTCATTCAGGATGTTGTGCTGATTGACAAACTTACGCTGGAATTCGCGCGTGGATTAAATGTTTTTACGGGCGAGACGGGTGCGGGAAAATCCATCGTGCTGGATGCCCTCGGCCTCGCGCTTGGCGGGCGCAGCGATGCCTCACTCATCCGCGCAGGCGCGCCGCAAGCCGTCGTCACGGCGGAATTCTCCACGCTGCCCCCGAACCTGCTGGCCGAACTTGCCGAAAACAACGGCCTCGAAATCGAAGAACCGTTCCTCCTGCGCCGTGTCGTCGGCAAAGACGGCAAAAGCCGCGCCTTCATCAACGACCAGCCCATCTCCATCACTTTGCTCAAGAAAATCGGCGAAGAACTGCTCGAAATCCACGGCCAGTTCGAAACGCATGGCCTTTTGAATCCCGCAACGCATCGCGGCTTTCTCGATACCTTCGGCGGCCACGCCGCGCTCAAGCAAAAAACCGCCGATGCATACGCCACATGGCAACGCGTCAAGGCCGACTATGAAAAAGCCTTGTCCGAACGCGACCGAGCCAAGGCCGAAGAAGAATTCCTCCGCGCCGCAGTGAGTGAACTCGACGAACTCGCGCCGCAAGACGGCGAAACGGACGGGCTCGCTGCGCGGCGCGGCAATCTACAAAACCGCGAAAAAATCATCGACGCGCTTCAGGTCGCCACGCAAGCTCTCGATGGCGAACGCGGCGCGATCACGGCTCTCACCACGGCTGGCAAAGCCCTTTCACGCGTCGCAGACAAAACATCCGGCCTCAACGAAATCCTGATGCTCATCGACCACCTTACGCAAGACGCTGGCGAAGCCAGCCATCAACTCGCCAAGTTCGCGCATGACATCGACGCCGAACCCGACGCGCTCCAACGCATCGAAGAACGCCTGTTCGCGCTCCGCGCCGTCGCCCGCAAGCACGGCGTCGACGCGAACGCGCTGCAAAACCTTCACTGCGACCTTCGCGACAAATTGGCTTTAGCCTCTGGCAAGGGCGATCATGTCGCGCAACTCGCCAAGTCTGTCGAAACGTCGCGCCACGCCTACAAAAAACTCGCGGAAGACCTGAGCGCGAAGCGCAAGAAAGCCGCCGAAAGCTTCATGAAAAGCGTCGGCAAGGAATTGCCGCCGCTCAAGCTCGATCGCGCGAAGTTTATCGTCGATGTCACGCCACTGGCCGAGGATCAATGGAACGCCGAAGGCATGGATCGCGTGCAGTTTCTCGCCAACACCAACCCCGGTCTTCCTGCGGGGCCGTTGCAAAAAATCGCGTCGGGCGGCGAGCTTGCGCGTTTCATGCTCGCGCTCAAAGTCGTGCTGGCGACGAAAGAGCCTTTGCCCGTCCTCGTTTTCGATGAGGTCGATGCAGGAGTCGGCGGCGCGACGGCATCGGCTGTCGGCGAAAGGCTCGAAGCGCTGGCCAAAAACGTGCAAATCTTCGTCGTGACGCACAGCCCTCAGGTCGCCGCGCGCGGCGCGCATCACCTGCGCGTATCAAAGCAAACAAAAGCCAAACTCACGACAACCTCCGCCGAAGTTCTCGATAAAAACGCGCGCATTGAGGAAATCGCCCGCATGCTCTCCGGCGCCGAAATTACCCCTGCTGCAAGGAAAGCGGCAGTGAGTTTGATCAACCAAAGGTAAGTCACGCATGACCGTCACATGGATCATGATTGCCGGACCGTACAGCTCCGGCGCGAAAACCGAAGAAGAACGCCAGCGTAACTTGGATGTTCTGAACCGCGCCGCACTCGCTGTGCTTGAAAAAGGCTACGTTCCCATTATTGGCGTGAACAACGCCCTGCCCCTCATCCGTGTGTCAAACGACCCCAACGCGTTCGACCGCATCATGATGCCCTATTCCCTCGCGCTCAGCGAACGATGCGACGCATGCCTGCGCGTCGGCGGCCCCTCCAAAGGCGCGGACGAAGAAGTCGAACGCTTCCGCGCGGCCGGAAAGCCAATATATTTCACTCTTGAGGATGTGCCGTAAACCATTATGCTGGCTTTATGAAAAAGAAGAGTCAGGCCACATCCTCCCTTACCCCCCTCGAAGCGCAGGCCGAGATGGCCAAGCTGGCGCAGGAAATCGCGCATCACGACGCGCTGTATTACCAGAAAGACGCGCCCGAGATTTCCGACGCGGCGTATGACGAGCTTCGCAAAAAATACCGCGCTTTGCGCGACGAATTTCCTCACCTCGCGCCGAAAGACGATCCCGAAAAACGCGTCGGCGCAGCGCCCGCCGCCGCGTTCAGCAAGGTCAAGCACAGCGTGCCGATGCTCTCCCTCAGCAACGCGTTCAGCGATGAGGATGTCGCCGATTTTGTCGCCCGCATTCGCCGCTTTCTGCAATTGCCCGACGGCAAGCCCCTCCAATTCATGGCAGAGCCGAAAATCGACGGCCTCTCAGCCTCGCTGCGCTACGAAAACGGCAAACTGGTTCAGGCCGCCACGCGCGGCGACGGCACGACGGGCGAAAACATCACCACCAACGTCCGCACAATCAAGAACGTTCCGCAGACTTTGAAAAGTTCTGCCCCCACCGTCGTCGACGTGCGCGGCGAGATTTATCTCGACAAACAGGACTTTCTCGCGCTCAACGCAACGCGCGAGGCCGAAGGCGAACCGCCGTTCGCCAATCCGCGCAACGCCGCCGCAGGCAGCGTGCGCCAACTTGATCCCAACATCACCGCCAAGCGACCGCTCAAATTCTTCGCCTACGCACTCGGCGAAGTTTTAGAAGAAAGTGATTTGTCATCCCCGCGAAAGCGGGGATCCAGCGCGAGTGATAACGAGCATTTGAGTCATATGGCCCGCGGACGCGGGCCACTGGATTCCCGCTTACGCGGGAATGACAAATGGAGAAGTGATTCTTTGAGCTCACAACAAGCATTGCGCCTCCAATTGAAAACATGGGGATTTGCGCTCAACGAACCCGCGAAAATGTGCGCCTCGACTGACGACATGCTCGCTTACTACCGCGATATCGAACAGAAACGCCATTCACTTCCCTATGACATTGACGGAGTCGTTTACAAAATCGACGACATTGCGTTGCAAGAACGCCTCGGCTTCGTCAGCCGCGCGCCGCGCTGGGCCATCGCGCACAAGTTCGCGGCGGAACAACCCGAAACCAAGCTGCA
>CAZVCG010000021.1:23704-34987 GCA_964626265.1 uncultured Rhodospirillaceae bacterium
GGTTGATTGCGTGAAGGTCACTTTCACGCATGTCGGCGGCGTGGTCGTCAGCCGCGCGACGCTACATAACGAAGACGAAATCGAACGCAAGGACATCCGCGAAGGCGACGTCGTGCGCATCCAGCGCGCGGGCGACGTCATCCCGCAGGTGCTTGAAGTCGATCTCAAACAACGCCCGAACAACTCGAAAAAGTTCAAGTTCCCCGATCGCTGCCCCGAATGCGGCTCGCTCGCCGTGCGCGAGGAAGGCATGGCCGTGCGCCGTTGTACAGGAGGTCTGATCTGTCCCGCACAAGCCGTCGAACGCTTGCGCCACTTCGTCAGCCGCAACGCGTTCAACATAGAAGGATTAGGGGAAGAGCGCATTCTTGAATTATGGAAAACCCAACTGCTCAAAACGCCTGCAGACATCTTCCGTCTTCATCAACACCGTGAGCTACTCATTCAGAGCAAAAGCCAAAAGGAAGAAACAAAAAAGAAGGAAGGTCGCATAAAATCGACGGATAATTTACTTGCAGCCATCGAAGCGCGCCGCACGATACCTCTCGACAAATTCATCTACGCGCTCGGCATCCGTCAGGTCGGCGAAGTCACCGCGAAACTTCTCGCCCGGCATTATAAAAGCTTAAAGGCTTGGCGCGTCGCGATGATAGCGGCCAACAAAGATAGCTCTGATGCCCTAACCGACCTCACCAGCATCGACCAAATCGGCCCGCTCGTTGCACGCGACATCGTCGCGTTTTTCGCGGAAGAGCATAACGTCAAAGCGCTCGACGATCTGGCCAAAGAAGTCACCGTCGAAGACTACGCGGCCCCCAGCGCCGACAATGCGCCGCTCGCGGGCAAAACGATCGTCTTTACGGGAACGTTGACGGCCATGGGCCGCGCCGAGGCCAAGGCCAAGGCGGAATCCCTCGGCGCTACGGTCGCCAGCTCGGTATCGAAAAAAACCGACTTCGTCGTCGTCGGAGAGGACGCGGGCAGCAAAGCCGCCAAGGCGCAAGGGCTGGGCGTAAAGATTTTAAGCGAGGAAGATTGGCTTATGATGACGACATGAAAAAAGCTTTGCCTGCTATTACAGGCAAAGCTCTCTTTATTTCGATCAATCCGGTGATTATCTTCCGCGTCCACCGCCCCCATGTCCGCCACCCCCGCCGTTAGCATGGCCAACAGAACCGCCAAAGCGGTTATGATTCATGTTCTGATTTTGCGATTTCGTCGTTTGGCCGCTGTTTGAATTGACCTCCTGGTTTTCATAACGGTTTTGGTTCATCTCGCCTGAGCCGCTGCCGTCTTGCAAACGGTCTTGATCCTGAACATGCAGCCTATCCCGATCCCTTTCCTGATCAGCAGCGATTGTTGGAGCAGAGAAACCGGCAACGACCGCCACAAGCAGCCCCATGCCAAGAAATGATAACTTTTTCATTACGCGTCTCCATGATGTCGGGTGGGTTATCGAGAAGGAATCATAAAACCGCAAAACCTTGACGAAAGCATGGCGCATATTTGACGCTTTTGAAGCCCTTTACCTGCCAATCTTATTCGACTACTCTTGACCTGCCATGAAGCACGTTGCCTTCGCCCCTTCATCTTACGACAGATTGATCGCTCTGCTCGGCCTGCTGCGACTGCTTGGGCACTAGCCCAACCACACGCGCGACTCACAACCCATTAATATTTCTAACATTTTCAGCTAACAAGGATTAGCCATGACCATGCCAGCCATCGACCCCAACCGCATCATCATTTTCGACACCACCTTGCGCGACGGCGAGCAATCGCCCGGCGCGGCCATGAATCTTGAGGAAAAAATCCGCGTGGCTGTGGCGCTGGAGAGGCTCGGCGTCGATGTCATGGAGGCGGGCTTTCCCATCTCGTCGCAAGGCGATTTCGAAGCCGTACACGCCATTGCCAAAACCGTCGAAACTTCGACGGTTTGCGGCCTCGCTCGGGCCGAAAAGAAAGATATCGACCGCTGCGCCGAAGCCATCGCCCCTGCCCCGCTCAAGCGCATCCATACGTTCATCTCCACCTCCCCCCTCCACATGAAGCACAAGCTCCAGATGGAACCCGAAAAAGTGCTGGAGAAAATCAAGGAAAGCATCGCCTACGCCCGCAAACTTTGCGACGACGTGGAATGGAGCGCGGAAGACGGCAGCCGCACGGAACCCGATTTCCTCTGCCGTTGCGTCGAAGCCGCCATCGCGGCAGGCGCGCGCACGATCAACATTCCGGATACCGTAGGGTATTCCACGCCACAAGAATATCAGGAACTTTTCAAGATGGTCTTGGGCCGCGTGCCGAACGCCGACAAGGCCATTTTCTCCGCGCATTGCCATAACGACCTCGGCATGGCGACGGCGAACTCGCTCGCCGCCATTCTCGGCGGCGCGCGTCAGGTGGAATGCACGGTTAACGGCCTTGGCGAACGCGCGGGCAACGCCGCGCTGGAAGAAATCGTCATGGCGTTGAAAGTCCGTCGCGATTACATGCCGTTTACCACGAATATCGTGACCGAGCGCATTACCAAGACATCGCACCTTATCTCTTCGGTGTCCGGCTTCGTCGTCCAGCCTAACAAGGCCATCGTCGGGGCCAACGCCTTCGCGCATGAAAGCGGCATCCATCAGGACGGCATGATCAAAAACCGCGAAACATACGAGATCATGACCCCACAATCCGTTGGCCTCACCAAAACGTCTTTGAAACTCGGAAAATTATCGGGCCGCAACGCATTCAAAACTAAATTGGCGGAAATGGGCTATGAATTGGGCGACAACGCCCTCACGGAAGCCTTTACGCGATTCAAAGCCCTTGCTGACCGCAAAAAGGAGGTCTTCGACGAAGATATTCTGGCCCTTGTCGACGAAGAAGTGGCGCAGGCGAATAACCACATTAAGTTCGTCGCCCTCGACGTTCAGGCGGGATCGAAAAAGCCGCCACAAGCGACCTTGGAACTATCGATCGACGGCAAATCGGTGTCCGCTACCGCGACAGGCAACGGGCCTATCGACGCTACGTTCAACGCGGTGACCTCGCTGGTGCCGCACAAAGCCACGTTGGCGCTCTATCAGGTCAAGGCCATCACGGGGGGCACGGACGCGCAGGCCGAAACCACAGTCAGGCTTGAAGAGGAAGGTTACGCCGTCAACGGCCAAGGCGTCGATCCTGACACCATCGTTTCGTCGGCCAAGGCCTTCATCCACGCCCTTAATAAACTGGCCATAAAGCGCAAAAAAGCGGAACAAAAAACCAAGGTAATGCTGGAAACAATTTAAGATCCAAGCTCTTAACGACCTGGTAAGTACTGTCGTTATATTATAGGCGACCCTGTTTTTGAGGGGTATTTCGCTTGCCCTGATTTGTAATGCCTGTTAGCAAGGAGAGATTCATTAAGAGGTTACAGTGACAACAGAAGAAGAGAAAATTCAATCGGATAGATGGGCTCGCGAAGCTCTGGAACACCTGAGCCGCGATGGGTTGGCCCCTGTTCCCGACAATTTCGCCGTTTATTACGCCTATCACTCAGGAACAAACGGCAACCTTAAGATGGCCATGGATGCCCTGCTCACGCAGTTTGGGCGCCTGAATCAGCAGCAATGCTCCGCTCTCTTTCTGTCCCACTTGAGCCTCGAAGCCGAACACGCCGTTCTCACCACGGCGACAAGCAATATCGAATCCGAGATCAATCGCGTGATGCTGGCGATCGACCAGACATCCGCCGGCGCGCAAAAGTACGATAGTACGCTGACATCGTTTTCAGGTTCCTTGCAATCTTCATCGTCGCTCGATCAAATCCGCCTCGCTGTCGCCAAGGTGGCGAGCGAAACGCGTTCGATGGCCGAACAGAACAAACGGCTTCACACCCAACTCACGCAATCCACGCAACAACTGACCGAGATGCGCTATAACCTCGATCAGGTGCGCAAGGACTCGTTGCGCGATCCGCTGACCGAGGTCGGAAACCGCAAATATTTCGACACGGAACTCGCGAAAGTCACACAGGAAGCCATCGAAACGAACTCAACTCTGTCAATCCTCATGGTGGACATCGACCACTTCAAGAAGTTCAACGACACCTACGGCCACTTGATAGGCGATCAGGTTCTAAGGCTTGTAGCCCGCACATTGATCGAAAACTTGAAAGGCCGAGACATCATCGCGCGTTACGGCGGCGAGGAATTCGTCATCCTTCTGCCCAACACCGACGTGGCCGCCGCGGAGAAAGTCGCCAATCAATTGCGCGAAAGCCTCGGCACAAAACAGATCCGCCGCAAGAACACGCAAGAAACGCTGGGCGTCGTGACGATCTCGCTAGGCGCGACGGAATATTGTCCGCACGAAGACCTCGAGGCTTTTATCAACCGCGCGGACGAAGCCCTTTACGAAGCCAAGCAAACAGGCCGCAACAAGGTCTGCCGCAAGATGCTGACGGCCTTTGAAAAAGCCGCCATCTCCAATAAGCTCGGCACAAAGGGCACGCAATAAACCGCTCGCAGTAACCACTTCTTCAGTTGGTCAAATACCAAGGCGTACATCAACCGCGTCATTCCGGGGCGCGCTTTAGCGCGAACCCGGAATCCCATTTGGTTTCAAATCAATAGAAACAAACGGGATTCCGGATCCATTTTCTTTCGTCGGTAATAGCCGACGAAAGAAAATGTTCCGGAATGACAGTCCTTTAATCATTAAACTTCTATATTCGTTTGCATGCAGCTCTTGCCGCCACGTCCCGTCTGCGTTACGACGGACGGATGAATTTGCCCGCGCAGACGCCGGTTAACGAACCACGCTACTTCCACGACCTTAACCCCTCGCAAAAAGAGGCTGTTGAGGCGTTGGATGGGCCTGTGCTCGTTCTGGCAGGCGCGGGAACAGGCAAGACACGCGTGTTGACGGCGCGGCTGGCGCACCTTCTGTTGTCCGGCAAGGCCGTTCCCGGTCAAATAATGGGCGTGACGTTCACGAACAAAGCGGCGGGCGAAATCCGCGAGCGCGTCAGTCATATGCTGGGACGTTCAGTCGAAGGCTGGTTCCTCGGCACATTTCACTCACTCGCCGCGCGCCTGCTCCGGCCTTACGCCGAGCGCATCGGCCTCAAGCACAATTTCACGATCCTCGGCACCGACGATCAACTACGCCTCATCAAGCAGCTTTTGCTGGCCGAGAACATCGACGAGAAAAAGTCCCCTGCCCGCCTTGTTCTGGCCGTCATCGAACGATGGAAAGACCGCGGCCTCGTCCCCGCCGACGTGAAGCACGAAAAAAGCGATCTGGCAGGCGGCAAGCTCCCCAGCCTTTACAAGCAGTACCAACAACGCCTGCTCGATCTGAACGCTTGTGATTTCGGCGACCTTCTGCTGCATCAACTCTCGCTCCTCAAACAAAATCCCGACGTTCTGGAAAACTTCCAGAACCGTTTTCAATATCTGCTGGTCGACGAATATCAAGACACCAACGTCGCGCAATATTTGTGGCTGCGCTTGCTCGCGCAAAAACACAAAAACATTTGCGTCGTCGGCGACGAGGACCAGTCGATCTATGGCTGGCGCGGTGCGGAAATCGGCAACATTTTGCGCTTCGAGGAGGATTTTCCGGGCGCGAAGGTCATCCGTCTTGAGGAGAATTACCGCTCCACGGGGCACATCCTCGGCGCGGCATCCAGCCTCATCGCCAATAACAAAATGCGGCTGGGCAAGACGTTGTGGACCTCCGCCGACATGGGCAACAAGGTGCATATCCGCACTCTGTGGGACGGCGAAGAAGAAGCCCGCTGGGTCGCTGACGAGATCGAGGCTTTGCAGCGGCGGCAAGTTTCGCTCGGCGACGTGGCGATCATGGTGCGCGCGGGCTTTCAAACCCGCCAATTCGAAGAACGCTTCATCACGCTGGGCATCCCCTATCGCGTGCTTGTAGGAGCGCGGTTCTATGAACGCGCCGAAATCCGCGACGCGATGGCCTATCTGCGTCTTCTGGCCTCCACCGAAGACGACCTCGCGTTCGAGCGCATCATCAACCTGCCCAAGCGCGGCATCGGCCCGTCGACGCTCCAGCAACTGCATGGTTATGCGCGGTCCCAGCAAATCTCGCTCTACGAAGCCTCGATGCGCTTGAGCGAAACGGATGAGCTGAAACCGAAAGTTCGCGCGACGCTGCAAGGCTTCACGCAAAGCGTGGCGCGGTGGCGCGATTTGCTCAAAACGCTGCCGCACACGGAAGTCGCGCAAATCGTTCTCGACGACAGCGGCTATACGGGCATGTGGCAAGCCGACAAATCGCCCGAAGCGCCGGGCCGTCTTGAAAACCTGAAGGAACTCATCACCGCTATGGGCGAGTTCGACACGCTGCCCGCGTTTTTGGAGCACGTGAGTTTGGTGCTTGAAACCACATCAAACACCGTCGGCGATCAGGTGAGCTTAATGACGCTACACGGCGCAAAGGGTCTGGAGTTCGATTACGTGTTCTTGCCCGGCTGGGAGGAAGAAATCTTCCCCAGCCGCCTGTCTTTAAGCGAAAACGGTGTGCGTGGTTTGGAGGAAGAAAGGCGGCTTGCTTATGTCGGCATCACGCGCGCAAAGCGGCAGGCGTTCATCAGCCATGTCGCCAACCGGCACTTGCACGGAAGTTGGGTCAACGCGTTGCCCTCGCGGTTCATCGCCGAATTGCCAGCGGCGCATGTGGAGAAGGTTTCAAATATAAGGGGTCAGGGATCAGGGTACGGGGGTCAGGATTCAGGGCTTTGGGATTCATCGCGCGAAAGACGAAAAAAGACACCGCCGTTGTGGGAGCAATTAAAGGCAGGGCAACCGCGAAGTGCACAAGAACGCAGTTCAGGGTATACGCGCAACCAACCTAAAATGATCGAAGGCAAGGCGCGAGAAATTGCCTCGCCGCGCCGCGAAGGCCTGAACGCTGGCGACCGCGTGTTTCATGAAAAGTTCGGCAACGGCACCATCGTCGGCATCAACGGCGACAAACTCGACATCGCCTTCGACAAAGTAGGCATCAAAAAAGTGATGGCCGGGTTTGTGAAACCCGTTGAATAAATAACGTCATTCCGGCGAAAGCCGGAACCCAGTGGACGATTCCATATGAACCCCTGTACGGATTCTATCACTGGATCCCGGCTTTCGCCGGGATGACAGATGTGCTTAATTGGTGCTTCGGTTCTTAATATCTTATGTGTTTTCATGCGCCCATCTCCTCAACTTTGGAAAGTCAGCGTCACGTGCAAGCCGGACCTCGCGCCCCTCATCGAAACGGCGTTTGAGGACGAGGCCGTTTCCACGACCGTTCTCGCGCCGCCGCGCAAACCCACGGCCACCGTCGAAGCCTTGTTCGATCACGAGCCGGATAATGGCAAGTTGCAGGCGCGGTTGACACTGGCTGCTGTCGCGCGCAAAGCGAAAGCGCCAAAAGTCGTCATCGAACCCGTCGGCAATCTCGACTGGCTGAAAAAGGTGGCGCAGGATTTCCCCCCGTTGGCCATAGGCCGTTGGACGGTTTTCGGCGCTATGCATAAAAAGGCCGTGAAAGGCAAACGTTTCACGTTGCAGATTGACGCGACCAGCGCCTTCGGCACGGGCGAACATCCCACAACGCGCGGATGTTTATTGATGCTTGAGAAAGTTCTCAGGCGCGTTCAGGGAAACGCGCTGCGCCAAATGCTCGATATGGGCTGCGGGTCGGGGATTTTGGCGATGGCGTGTGCCCAAGCCACGCGCGGCAAGGCTATCGCCGTCGATCTTGATCCGGATTCCGTTGAAATCGCGCAAGGCAACGTTCGCGCCAACGGCCTCGGCGCGTTCGTGCATGTCGCGCAGAGCCGCGGCTATACCGCTTCGATCGTCAAAGAGAATGCGCCGTATGACCTGATCATGGCCAACATCTTCGCGCGGCCCTTGTGCGAAATGGCGAAAGACCTGCGCCGATGCTTGCTGCCGGGCGGTTATGCCATCCTTTCGGGCCTGCTCAATCATCAGGCCAACGCCGTTCTCGCCGCCCACCGTCAGCAAGGGCTTTTCCTCGTCGAGCGCATGACGCTCGGCGAATGGAGCATCCTGTTGCTGTAACGCCCTTCCAACAGTCTTTAAAGCCTCATGCCCATGAACATTCTCATCGTCGACGACTCTGAGGTCTTTTGCCTTATGGTCGGGCGCGATTTGCTGAAAAAAGGCTTTCGCGAAATCAAGACCGACGTTTACGGCAACAATGACAAGACGGTTTATATCGCAAAAGACTACGAATCGGCACGCGCCTTGCTCGATAGCCTTTCCGAACATCACCTTGATTTTTCCGCCGTCTTTCTCGACTGGCATCTATCGCCCGGCGACAGGGTCGAGGGAAAAGACGGCGCGCAACTGGCCGTCATGGCCTTCGACGAAACGAACCAGCCGCTCAAGCCCGCCGTTTACTGCATCAGCGCCGAAGGCAAGGAAATGCTGGCGTTGGTGCGCTCCCTCGTCCGGCCCGCCGTCACCGACGAACGCCTCGTTCTGCTCCACTTCATGGAAGTTCCCGGCAAGATAGTGGGGTTGACTTAATGACCTGTTGCGTCATTCCCGCGAAAGCGGGAATCCAGTGGCCCGCGTCTGCGGGCCATATGAGGCAATGATTTAAGAAATTATAGTATCTTTACATTATGTGCTCGCTATCGCTCGCGCTGGATCCCCGCCTTCGCGGGGATGACGCTTGGGTTATTTAACATTTGTGACATCACATTTTTTCTGTGCTAACCTCTTGTTTCCCGCCCCTGTTTTTCAATACCAATGACCGACGCCCCTACTCCAGATTACGCCGCCCGACTGAAATCCTTACGCGACGAGCTCAAAATCCAAAAGCTCGACGGCTTCCTCGTGCCAATGGCCGACGAATTCCAAAGCGAGATCGTCCCGCCTTCGGCGCGGCGTATTGAGTTTTTAACGGGGTTTACAGGCTCTTCGGCGCTCGTGATCGTGATGCACGACAAGGCCGTCTTTTTCACGGACGGACGTTACACGCTGCAAGCCTCAAAGCAACTGCCCAAAGGTCTGTACACGCTGATCGACAGCGGTCAAACGTCGCCCGCCGACTGGCTCAAGGAAAACACTTATGCCCGCCAGAACATCGGCTTCGATCCATGGCTGCACACGGCTGCGACCATCGAGCGTTACCAAAAGGCGATGGCCAAAACCGGCGCAGGCGTAACGCCGGTGCGCAAGAACCCCATCGACATGATATGGCACAAACGGCCGGCCCCGTCGCAGGCGTTGATCTATGCTCATGACGTCGCCTATGCCGGAAAGACAAGCGCCGACAAACGCAAGCAATTGGCCGAGGAACTTAAAAAGGAAAACATCAACGCGGCGGTCATCACCGATCCTGCGTCGATCGCATGGCTGCTGAACGTGCGCGGCGGCGACGTTCCGCACGCCCCTTTGCCGCTTAGTTTCGCCGTTTTGAAAAGCGACGCGACCGTCGAATGGTTCGTCGAGCCCAAGAAGATCACAAGCGGGCTGGATACGGTTTTGGGCAGCGACGTCGTGCGCTTCAAGCCCGATGAGTTCGGCAAGGCCCTTGGCCGTCTTGGCGAAATGAAATACCGCGTGCGGGTCGATCCGAACGAGGCGCCGCACTGGGTCGTGGCCGCGCTGGGCGAGGCCGGCGCGATCATCGAACGCGGCGACAACCCCTGCGTGATGCCCAAGGCCTGCAAGAACATCACCGAACTGGACGGTATGCGCGCCGCGCACCGCCGCGATGGCGCGGCTTTATGCAAACTGCTGGCATGGTTCGACGCCAACGCGGCTTCGGGAACACTCACCGAGCTTTCCGTCGAGGAAAAGCTACAGGCTTTCCGGTCCGAAAACCAGCTTTACCGCGGTCCCAGTTTCGCGACCATCGCCGGAGCCGGAGCCAACGGCGCCATCGTTCACTACCGCGCCACCGAAGCGACGAACGCGGTCATCAAGCCGGATATGCTCTTTTTGCTCGATAGCGGGGGGCAGTATTTCGACGGCACGACCGATGTGACCCGCACCATCCTTGTCGGCAAGCCGCTTATGGAGATGCGGGAGCGATTCACCCGAGTTCTCAAGGGCCATATCGCGCTGGCCAGCATCGTCTTTCCCGATGGTACGAGCGGTGCGGAACTCGACGTCTTGGCGCGGCAACACCTCTGGGCTTTGGGACTCGATTATAACCACGGCACCGGTCACGGCGTGGGCAACTACCTCTCCGTGCACGAAGGCCCCCAGAACATCTCCCGCCGCGGCCATGCGCCGCTCAAAGAAGGCATGGTCGTGTCGAACGAGCCGGGTTACTACAAAGCCGGGCATTACGGCATCCGCATCGAAAATCTGCAGGCTGTGGTGGAACGGATCGAGCTGAGCGGCGTCGATCGCAAGATGTTCGCCTTTGAAACGCTTACCCTCGCGCCCATTGACCGAAGATTGATCGTTGGGGATATGCTGACGCCGCCGGAGCGCGTATGGCTCAACGATTATCACGCTCGCATAAGGCAAGCGATAAGGCCGCTCGTCGACGACGTGACGGCGGAATGGCTGATTAAGGCGACCGAACCGTTAACGTGAAAGCCTACTTTCGAGCCTTGCCCTTTTTCCGGTCAAGCATCAACCGATAGCCTTGAAAGCTTTCCTGCTGCAAGAAACGCGCGACCCGTCCAACCGTTGTGACGCTCACGCCTGTGTGGGCGTGAATTTCACGGTACGACATTTTGCCTTCTTCCAAAAGGCGCGCCACCCACCATCTGTCCGCCAGATCGGCTATTTCCTTAGGCGTGCACAAATCGTACATGAAACGGCGGCATTCTTCCGCGTCGCGCAGCATGACCAGTGCTTCAAACAATTCAGCTTCGGCTTTCACATTAACCTGTTTAAACCGATTTCTCCCCGTTAAGGCGCGTTTTACTCCTGCCATGATGACCTCCATATATTTTTGTCGTTGCGAGGCGTGCTATACGGTATGCGCTTTTTCTTGATCTGAATGATATATAAGGGGCACTGATCGCCCGTGCCCATGCCGGTTGTATCCGGTTTTTTGTTCGTTTTTATGCTGCTCTAATAGACTATAAAAACATGTCAACAGCAAGGCAATGCAAGAATATTGCTCGATTCGATAAATAACGTTTTATTGCGCGAAGGGCATTCATAATACCCGACAATAATGCCTTTTTTATCCGCCAATCATAATTTTGTATTCACTCGGTTTCTTTGAACCTTTATTTCATGAATAGGACTTACGCAAATTTAAGAATGGCTTAAGGAATGGTGTGATTCAAGATGG
>CAZVCG010000022.1:0-34529 GCA_964626265.1 uncultured Rhodospirillaceae bacterium
CCTTCTTGGCCCGCGAACTCGCTTGCCCTACCATTCAGTTTGCGTAAGTCCTATTCTTTTCTCCGACAAATATGCTGCCAAGCTCCAGATAGTCGCCGCCCCTGTCATCCAAACCCATAAAAAATACGTTTTTGTCGTCCTCCCTTTTGAGACTGACGACGATCATTTTATCCGATGACACATGGATGCGCGGGTTCGCTATGCCTGCCGCTTGCGCGCGCGCACACAAAAATTCAGAAATAACGCCCTGATTATCCGTGAAAATATCTTCACTCAATGAAATCATATGCAAGGCATAACATGCCTTCTATGAAAGTAATTCATGGAAAATGCCGCCTAAACAACAAGGGTTATTTGGTTAACCGTTCAGTTTCTTCTTCAATAACTCGTTGAGCATCGCCGGATTGGCCTTGCCGCCCGTCGCTTTCATGACCTGACCTACGAAGAAACCGAAGAGCTTATCTTTCCCGCTCTTGTATTCGACAACCTTATCGGCGTTGGCGGCCAAAATCTTGTCGATTTCCGCCTCGATCGCGCCGGTATCCGTGACCTGACGCAGGCCTTTTTCCTCGACGATCTGCGCCGCGCCCTTGCCTGTTTCAATCATTTCGGCAAACACATCCTTGGCGATACGGCCGGAAATGGTGTTGTCGGTGATAAGTCCAATCAACTCGCCCAGAGCCTTGGCCGACACAGGGCTTTCCTCGATGGTCTTGCCGAGACGGTTCAATGCGCCGAACAACTCCACGGTCACCCAGTTACTCGCCAATTTGCCGTCGCGTCCCTTGGCGACTTCCTCGAAGAAATCGGCGCTCGCTTTTTCCGCTACCAGAACTGAAGCGTCATAGGGCTTCAAGCCATACTCCGAAATGAAGCGCGCTTTCTTTTCGTCCGGCAATTCGGGCAACGTCTTTTTGATGTCGTCCACCCATGCCTGTTCCAGCCTCAAGGGCAACAAGTCGGGATCGGGGAAATAGCGGTAGTCGTGCGCTTCTTCCTTCGAGCGCATCGACCGCGTGATGCCCTTGGCCGTGTCCCACAACCGCGTTTCCTGATCGACGGCGCCGCCCGCTTCCAGAACTTCCACCTGGCGTTGAGCCTCATATTCGATCGCCTGCTGCACGAAGCGGATCGAGTTCACGTTCTTGATCTCGCAGCGCGTGCCGTATTCCTTGACGCCCACGCGACGCATCGAAAGATTCACGTCGGCGCGCATCGACCCCTCCTCCATGTTGCCGTCGCACGTGCCGAGATAGCGCAAAATCGCGCGCAGTTTCTTGAGATAGGCCGCCGCCTCTTCCGGCGAGCGCATGTCGGGTTCCGACACGATTTCCATGAGCGCGACGCCCGAACGGTTCAAATCGACATAGGTTTCGTTGGGGCTTTGGTCGTGCAGGCTCTTGCCGGCGTCCTGTTCAAGATGCAGGCGCGTAATGCCGATCTTGCGCGTGGAGCCGTCGGCCATATCGAGCAAAATCTCGCCCTCGCCGACTATGGGCTGTTTGTACTGGCTGATCTGGTAGCCGGCGGGCAAGTCGGGATAGAAGTAATTCTTGCGGTCGAACACCGAGTTCAGGTTGATCTTGGCTTTCAGGCCCAAGCCCGTACGCACGGCTTGCTCGACGCAGTATTTGTTGATGACGGGCAACATGCCGGGGAACGCCGCGTCCACAAGGCTGACTTGCGCGTTGGGGGCCGCGCCGAAAGCCGTGGCCGCGCCCGAGAAAAGCTTGGATTTCGAGGTCACCTGGGCATGAACCTCAAGCCCTATAACCATTTCCCATTCGCCTGTAGTACCCTGTACCGTCGACATGTTGTTTCTCACAATCTGACAAGAGGAACTTTATAGTTTTGTATATTTTTATCTGCCGTAACTAACACAAGTCCGTTATTGAGCGCTTGTGCAATGAGCATGCGATCAAATGGATCGCGATGATGCGGCGGTAAACCAGCCGCCATCTCGGCATCGTCCATATTGATGCCGATAATCGTGTAATCAGCGCTTTGCACGATTTCACGCAAACCAACTTGCAAACGCAACTTGCCCCCATTTGCCTTAATATACAACTCCCACAGCGAAGCAAGGCTTACACAAAGTTCATGCGCCGCGTCCCCGAGAAACTTTTTGTGTTGTTCGTTTAATTTCGGGTGACCCTCGGCTATCCAAATAATGACATGACTGTCGAGAAGCAGCCTCATTTTTCATCCTCTGGAAACAGAGGAGAATCGTAAAAAAGCTTTTCCAGTTCGGGGTCAGGCGCATTGAAATCGTCGGCAATCCATACCTTGCCTTTCCACTGCCCGAATTTGCGTGGTCTTTTTTCTATTGCGGGTTCCTGATAGGGCACCAACTTGGCCACAGGTTTACCGCTACGCCCTATAATGACTTCTTCGCCATGCGCTACCAACTCGATAAGCTTCGACAAGTTAGTTTTAGCGTTATGAATGTTGACAATTTCCACGGCAGCCCCCATTAGCTAAGCTAAGTCTAGCTAACCTCAAACAAAGAGTCGAGATTAATTTTCGTACTGTATAACATGTTGTTTGTCATGTGTTTTTGTTAGCTTCATTAACCAATCATGAAAAACATAGAGTCAAATATCTCCTTCATCAACGCCAAAATCGACAGCGCCGCTAAAGCCGCGGGGCGCGACCCTGCGAACGTCAAGCTGATAGCCGTCAGCAAGACCCAGCCCATCGAAGCCATAGAGGCCGCTTTGGCTGCTGGACAGTTCCGTTTCGGGGAAAACCGCGTTCAGGAAGCCAAGGCCAAGTTTAAATCTCTAAAAGCAAAACGCTCCAACATCGAACTCCACCTCATCGGCCCGCTGCAAACCAATAAAGTTGATGACGCGGTTGAACTGTTCGACGTCATTCAAACCGTCGACCGCCCCAAGCTGGCCGCCGCGCTGGCGCAAGCGATGAAAAAAACCGGCAAGTCGCCAAGCCTCTATGTAGAGGTGAACATCGGAAATGAGCCGCAAAAAGCGGGCGTGCCGCCGGACGGCCTGAAAGATTTTCTCCGCCACTGCCGTGAAGGTTTTGGCCTTAAAATCGAAGGTTTGATGTGCATCCCGCCTTATGATGACGATCCCGAACCCTATTTCCGCGCGCTGAAAAAACTGGCCGACGCTCATAGCCTACCCCACGTCAGCATGGGCATGAGCGCGGATTTCGAAACGGCGATCAAATGTGGCGCGACCGAAGTCCGCGTTGGAACGGCGATATTCGGGGAAAGATCAAAAACGCGATAACGTCTTATTGCTTTTTCGCGGCTGGGGCCGAACCGCACTTCAACCGCGAGCGCTCCTGATCCGCGCGAGCGCGGATCGTTGCCGGCGCGTTGGGATAATCCTTCTTCAAGCTGGCCAGCGTTATGCAAGCGTCTTGCGTTTTCTCAAGCGCACCGAGCGATAGGCCTAGCTTCAACAAACTATCCGGAGCCTTGGTGCCCTTCGGATTTTGCTGATAAGCGTCGGCGAAAGCGCCGGCGGCTTCGGAGAATTTAGAGCGGACATAGAAGGTCTCGGCATACCAATACTTGGCGTTGTCGAGCAGCTTGTCTTTTGGGTTCTTGTCTATGAAGGACTTAAAGGCCACTTCGGCCTCGTCGTAGTTGGCCTGACGGAGGAGACTGAAGGCTTTGTCGTACTGTTCTTGTGCTGTTAATCCATAATCCGGCGGGGTTTCAGGCAAAGGCGGCGCCTTGGGGCTTTTGACGGCCCCCGTCACCCTCTCCCCCTGTACCCTCAAAGCCCCCAGCGATCCCCGCACGGACGTTTCGGGGTTGGCTGGCTCGTTTCCTGCTTCCGTGGATTCAACCATCTCTTCATGCGCTGTCTGGGACGGCGGCGATGGTGCGCGAACGGGCTGCTGTTGAACTTGAGGTTGAGGCGGCGCTTGCACAATGGCCGGTTGCACTGCCTGCGTCTCAAGCTTGGTAATGCGCTGCTCATAGTCTGCCTGCATGCGCTGGAGCGTGCTGTCCAGACGGCGCAAGGCGAACTCCAGCTGCTCGACCTTGCCGGTAAAGGCGCGGAGTTGGTCTTCAACGTTCGACAAGCGCGTTTCGAAGTTCACGCCCGCACCCGGCAGATTGCCGTTTCCATAGGGCGAATCCTGCGCTACGGCAGGCAACGACAGGGCAATAAGGGCAGCGGCTGAGACAAGTAGCGAGCGGCGCAATACGTTATTCATGGCACATCCGTTGGTGCGGCAGCGTTGGAAATAATAGTCTAAATCCACATTTCGTCGATATTACGTCAAACGAAACGCGGTTTATTCTTAACGGGAGTCTGCCTTTTAGGCAAAAGAAAAGGCCGCAACCCTTCGGCTGCGGCCCAAACTTTCAAACCTTTAGGCCTGTCTTACTGAGCCACAACCGTAACGGCGCGGCGGTTCTGAGCCCAAGCGGTTTCGTTGCTGCCGAGAACGGCGGGACGTTCCTTGCCATAGCTGACCGTCTTGACGCGGCTGGCAGGAATGCCGGCGGCGACCAAGTAGTTCTTCGCAGCCGTGGCGCGGCGTTCACCCAGAGCCAAGTTGTACTCGCGGGTGCCACGTTCATCGCAGTGACCTTCAACCGTCACTGAAACGTTGGCATACTTCTTCAACCAAGCCGCCTGACGGTCGAGTGTCGCGCGGGCTTCGGCGGTCAGATCCGACTTGTCGAAACCGAAGAATACGCGGTCGCCAACGTTGACAACCAAGTCTTCCTGAGTTCCAGGACGGGCTGCGCCCATTCTGCCGGCTCCACCAGCGCCACCTGCGCCGGCATCGCCTTCACTGGTTCCTGTTGTGTCGCAAGCGGCTACCAGGACGAGCGCCGCCATCAGGCACAAAAATTTCTTGAACATCGTTACCCCCTTCGTGAGCTTTTGGCGGAATCAGCCGGACCAGTTAAGAATTCTGTTCCCAGCCTTAGCCGAGATGTGTGTTTGTTGACTGACAAAAGCCGCGTAAAACCTGTTTGTTCACATGCTAGTGACCGGCAAGCCTGACGCGACGATTCGGATAACACTTTACCGCGGAAAAACAGGAAGTTAATAAAGAACTAACCCGCTCATACGCCGAAAAATGCGCTCCAGAGCCAAAATAGCCCTCCTCCCCCCGTGAATCAAGCCTCAAAACCCTGATTTTCTAAGATTCTGAATCGATCACACATGCGTGGCAAGTGAGCAACATTTTTCGAAATAGAAACAACAATTGTTCCTCTGTCGGCTCACTATTGCCACAATCGTATAGTCGTGCTCACGGAATCAACGGCGACCAAGCCGGGTCGGAAGCGTCCGTCGGCGTTTGCATCTCGCGTTCGTTGTAGCCCGTCAGGTCTATCGAGTAGAGACGCGACGAGCGTTGACGGCCGCCGGCGCCAGCCGGCAAATCCTTGAAGTACATCAAGACGCGCCCGTTGGGCGCCCATGTCGGGCCTTCGACGTGATACGATTCCGTCAACAAACGTTCGCCAGATCCATCGGGTCTCATCACGCCGATGTAAAACCGGCCCTGATGTTGCTTGGTGAAGGCGATCAAGTCGCCGCGCGGCGACCAAACCGGCGTAGCATAACGTCCTTCGCCGAAACTGATGCGCTGCACGTCGCTGCCGCTCGACCGCATGACGTAGATTTGCTGCGTGCCGCCACGATCCGATTCAAATACGATGCGGTTGCCGTCCGGCGCAAAACTTGGCCCCGTATTGATTGACGGATGATTGGTTAGCTGAGCCGTGCGTCGCGTCCGCAAATCCATCGTGTAGATGTCGGAGTTACCGTTGTTCGACAAACTAAACACGACCTTGTTGCCGTCCGGAGAGAAGCGCGGCGCGAACGTCATGTTTGCAAAGTCACCCAAAACTTCTTGCCGTCCCGTGTCAATATTGAACAGATAAACGCGCGGCTTGTTGTTGTAATAAGCCATGTACGTAATTTCCTGCAGCGTCGGCGAAAAGCGCGGCGTGAGCACAAGCGCGCGCCCATCACTAAGCAAACGGTTGTTTTCGCCGTCCTGATCCATGATGGCGAGGCGCTTGACTCGCGCGTTGGCGGGGCCGGATTCGGCGACATACACGATACGCGTATCAAAATAGCCGTCTTCGCCGGTTATTCGCTTATAGATAGCATCCGAAATGATGTGCGCCACGCGTCGCCAGTTGTTCGGAATCGTGAAATACGCAAGGCCGGTCATCTGGGATTCGCCAAAGACGTCCCACATGCGGAATTCGACTTTTAAGCGTCCGTCCGGCTGCGTCTGAATGCGTCCGACCACAAGGGCCTGGGCGTTCAATACGCGCCAGTCAGCGAAACGCGGGGAGACAAGTAGAGAATCCCTGTCCTGGATAAATGATTTAGGATCGACCGCGGAAAACAGGCCGGAGCGCACCAAATCTTTCATCACGACCTGCGCGATGTCGCGCCCAAACTGGGCTTCGTTGCCGCCTGAGCCGTAAAAGTCTGGAATAGCGATGGGAATGGGCTCAACCACGCCACGCGTGATGTCGATCTTGACTTCAGCTTGCGCCGAAGTCAGGGGAAAGATGGCAGGAATCAGAAAACAGAAAACCAACGTCAAAGCCTGTCTTGCAAAGACATGCATCTTATTCTGATACCTGTATTCCGCGTTCTGCCTTTTGTTCATAGCATATCCCTCGGGTCAAAGGTGAAATGAATGGTTTTCCACTGCTCGTACTGATCCGGCGGCAATTCCAACGGACTGCATTTAGGGTTGCGCAAAGCCCTCAACGCCGATTCGGCCGCCGCTCGGTAAAAAGGGTCTGAGTTGGCGCGGCCTTGATCGACGATCTGCGCGGAACGTACAGTACGATCCGGATTCACTTCAATCAAGACCTCAACGATTAATTTTTCCGCGTCGCGCGCGCCGGCTGGAATGTTCCAGCATTGCTGGATCTGACGGCGCAAGGCATCCTCCGCGCTTATGGTAAGGCGATCCGACAGAGCGGGGCCAAAGCCATTTTGCCCGCCGTTGGTTACGTTCGTAGCCCCTATTTTATTGGTATCGCTTTTCGGCGCGTCCGGCGCAGGCGGCGCGGAAGTTTGCGGTTTCAGCTTGGCGACGTTCTTTAAGACGCTCATCAACTGATCTTGTTGGGGTTGTTCCGCGGGCCTCGGCGGTTCGGGCTTGTTTTTCGGCTTAGGCGACGGCAACAAGCCTTCCGCTTCGGCGGGTTCAGCAGGCTTTACGTCCGGCTTCGGCGGTTCGGGCGGCTTGACGGGCTCGGGCGGTTTTTCTTCGACCTTTGGCGCAGGCGGCGCAGGCTTCGTCGTTTGCGAAGCCAACGGCATATTATCCTCTTCTTTGCCGATACGGGTATTGGTAATGGCCCCTATTTCAACGATGTCGATCGGGATGGGACGATGCATCGAAGGCAAGGGTTTAAAAACATGCGGCAAGCCGAAAAACATGAATAACAGCATCCCGACATGCAAGCACGCCGAGATGACCAAGCTGTTACGCAGGCCGCTGTCATCCAAAATCATGGGCCGTGTCCCACTCATCTATTACCGCCGCCTTGCAGGCCTGTCGGACACCTGTTCGGGCTTCGGCAATTCCGCCACCAGCGCCACTTTGCTATAACCGGCGGCATTGATCGTTCCCATCACTTCCATAATGCGGCCATAGGGCACGCCCCTGTCGCCGCGCACGAAAATGCGCGTTTCCGGATTCGCGCCCGTCAGGGCGCGCAGCTTGGCCGCCAGCGTCTCCAGATCGACGGTCGTTTGCTGCAAGTACACCTGCCCCTGAATGTCGATGCTTATAACAAGAGGCTCTTTGTCCTGATTGACCGACTTCGCCTGGGTGCGCGGCAAATCCAAGGGAACCGCTACCGTGAGCATCGGCGCCGTCACCATGAAAACGATGAGCAATACCAGCATAACGTCGACAAGCGGCGTTACGTTGATGTCCGCCATGGGACGGTAACTGCCGCGTCTGCCGCGCCGTCCGCCCCCACCGCCGTTCATAACAGCTCCTGCCATATCAGCGCTCTTCCATGTTGCGCGACAAAGTCGCGATAAAGTCGTTGGCGAAATTTTCGAGCCGGGCGCCGTAGCGTCCGATCTCGGTCGTAAACTTGTTGTAGGCGGCTGTTGCAGGAATAGCCGCTACAAGGCCTACGGCTGTCGCCAGCAATGCTTCGGCGATACCGGGCGCGACGACGGCAAGACTTGTGTTCTGGGCCTGCGCAATGCCTATGAAACTGCGCATGATGCCCCACACCGTGCCGAAAAGGCCAATGAACGGGGCGACGGAGCTGACCGAAGCCAGAAACGTCATCCACGTTTCGATCATCGCCATTTCGCGGCCAATCGTCACTTGCAGCACGCGGTCGATGCGCGCCAGAACGCTGGAGCGGCCCTGCGGCGTCGCCAGCATGCCTTTGTCGGTCGCCGTGTGCCATTCCTTCATGCCCGCGACGAACACCGCCTGCATGGGGTCCGTGGGACGTTTCATCTTGGCGTAAAGTGCTTCCAGAGAGCCGCTCGACCAGAAGCGTTCCTCGAAAAATCCGGCGCGCGCCTTGAGGCGCGAAATCTTGGAGATTTTATCGAAGATCAGCGCCCAGGTGAACACCGAAACCAGCAACAATCCGATCATCACAATCTTGCCGACGATGTCGGCATGACCGAAAAGGCTGAATACGGACATATCGAGAGACGCGGAGGAGCCAGCCAGTTTGACGGCATCGACGGCTACGGGCGGCAGGGCTTGGGGTTCCATTTTTATCTTAATCCTTACGTTGAGATGGCGTCCAGACTTGCAGAGCCTCGCGCAGAAACGCAGGGATGCGCGTGACTTTTATGGATGGCGAAATGGCGACAAGAGTCACCGTTATCGCCGCCAGCGTTTTCCCTTCATGGCGGATGATCTGTCGCATGTCCAGTGTTGACGCGCCACAGCTGACAACTTCCGTGCTGACTTCCAGCAAATCATCGAGCCGCGCGGGGGCTTGATAGTCGGCTGTTACATGGCGGACGGCAAAGAGAACGTTGTGCTCTGTTTTCAGCTGATGGTGATTCGCGCCCAGATCGCGCAAAAACTCCGTCCGGGCACGTTCAGCGAATTTCAAGTAGTTCGCATAATAAACCACTCCGCCTGCGTCGGTGTCTTCGTAATAGACGCGAATAAGCGTGGTCGTTGCTCTGTTAGGCTCCCGAACGTCATGACGAGATTGCGCGCGTTCCTTTTTGGTCATCTGTCTCGTCATCCAAATCCATATCCGCTGTCAATAAATCCATCTGCCGTTTTGGAACCGCAAGACCCAAGTGTTTGTACCCCGTATCCGTCAACATGCGTCCGCGCGGGGTGCGCTGAAGCAAGCCTTGTTGAATAAGGTAGGGTTCAATCACTTCTTCCAGAACGTCCCTCTGTTCGCCAAGCGCAGCGGCGAGCGTCTCCACGCCCACCGGACCCCCGCCATAATTCTCGGCAATCATGGCAAGATAACGGCGATCCATCGTGTCGAAGCCTAAACGGTCGATTTCCAAACGGGTTAGCGCGGCATCGGCAGCCTTGGCGTCGATGGATTTATGCCCGTCCACCGCAGCGAAATCCCTTACCCTACGCAGCAAACGCCCCGCCACCCGAGGCGTGCCGCGGGCGCGGCGGGCGATTTCAGCCGCGCCGTCTGGGGTTAAAGGCATCCCGAGCTTATCCGCCCCGCGCTGCACGATAAGCTTGAGTTCATCCGGCGTATAAAATTGGAGACGCAAGGGAATGCCGAAGCGCTCCCGTAACGGCCGCGTAATGAGTCCGCTGCGCGTCGTCGCGCCGATGAGCGTGAACGGCGGCAGGTCGATCCGCACCGACCGCGCCGCTGGCCCCTCGCCAATAATCAGGTCGAGTTGAAAGTCCTCCATCGCCGGATAAAGAACTTCTTCGACAGAAGGACTTAGGCGATGGATTTCATCGATAAAAAGAACATCGTGCGGCTGTAAGTTCGTGAGCAAAGCAGCAAGGTCCCCCGCGCGCGCGATTACCGGGCCCGACGTGCCTCTGAAGCCAACCCCAAGTTCCCGCGCGATAATTTGCGCCAGCGTCGTTTTACCCAAACCCGGCGGTCCTGAAAGCAAAACATGGTCTAATGCTTGCTTGCGCTGAGACGCCGCTTGAATAAACACCTTTAAGTTCGCGCGAACGGGTGCCTGCCCGATAAACTCTTCCAGCTTCTGCGGACGCAACGCCACATCGTTGCCCTCTTCAGCAAGCGGTATGGCGGTGATGAGGCGATCAGGCGCGGGTGACGTCATGCGGCGTTTGCTCCCTTACTCAGTTCGGCGAGGCTTGCGCGGATCAGCGCGTCAAGCTTCGCGCCATCGCCAAGAAGCTGAGCGGCCTTGGCAACAGCCGCGAACGCTTCCATACGGCGGTAGCCCAAATTGACCAACGCGGATACTGCATCCCCCGTCACGCCGCCCATAGGCTGCGCAGGAACGGGACCGCCTGTGGGCAACGTGGCCATCGCTCCGAATATCGCGGCTTTGTCTTTCAGTTCCGTCACGATACGCAAACCCAATTTAGGCCCGACGCCATCGGCTTGGGTGATCGCGGCTTTGTCCTGCGCGGCGATAGCTTGCGCCAAACGCTCGGGCGGCAAAGCGCTTAAAATCGCCAGCGCGACTTTCGCGCCGACGCCCTGCACCGTCGTCAGCAAACGGAACCAGTCGCGCTCCAAAGCATCGGCAAATCCGAACAGGCTGATAGCATCCTCGCGAACGTGCGTTTCAATGAGCAACGAAACGGCCTCACCCACACTGCCGATCTGTCGCAAAGTATGCGACGAACAGGCGACGACATAACCGACGCCTTGCACGTCGATGACGGCTTGTTGCCCGTTGAGGCTATCGATGCGTCCTGTAAGTTTGCCTATCACGCCGCCGCTTTTTGTGAATAAATATAATCAAGGGGTTCATCGCATATATCTCGATAATCGGAAGTCAGCTCGACACCCGCCGGAAGATCAAATGCCGCTACATCATCGCCTGTCGTTTTATTTCCGATCGTCACCAGAGAGGGGGCCTCGGAATGATTGACAAAACGCGAGTTATCACCCGCGAACATCCATGTGTTCGACAGCCTGTCCCAGCAAGAATATTTTCGGATAAATTCCTGCATCATTTCCGGCATCGCCCCGAGTTCATGATCAGCATAAATCCTATCAATGCGGGAATCAAAACGCCAAATGAGGGAGCCTCGCAAAACAGGAACGGTCAAAAAAACCCCAACACCGTGGATGGGACTGGCCCGAAGTTCCGTCGGAACCATAAGCATGCAAATTCTCCTCAACAATAAAATCAGCCATCAAAGCCCCGTACGCCATGATGCGCATGGCACACGGCAACCGCAAGCGCATCGGCGGCATCCGCCGCCAATTTGCCCGCTCCCGGCAGTAACACGCCGATCATCGCTTGTATCTGATTCTTTTCAGCGTGGCCGTAGCCCGTCACGGATTGCTTGACCTTGTTAGCCGAATATTCCGTAACGTCCAGTCCCGCCTGTGCAGCCGCCAGCATAACAACGCCCCGCGCCTGCCCCAATTTTAAGGCAGAAGCTGCATTGCGGTTAACGAATGTCTCTTCAAGAGCAGCTTCGTGGGGTTTGTGCTTATCGATGATGACCGCCAATTTTTCCGCCAAATCCCTGAGTCGTTCCGCCATCGGAACTTCTGTATCGGGGCTAATGCGCCCGGCGGCCACAAAGCTCAACCTATTGTCGCGCTGGCCGATGATGCCCCAGCCCGTATGGCGCAGGCCAGGATCAAGACCCAGAATAAGACGAATCGTGGACATAAGAGGCAGGTTAAGCCCGCTTAGAAGCGCAAAACAAGGCTTGTCCGAGCCCCACAAGCGTCAGGCGATATGGTGCCCCCTGGCTTTGGCGTAATTGCGCGGGATTCGCTGTGGCCCGCGCAAAGCGTCCTTAAGAGTCGGGCGACGGTTGTTTTGCGATGAATCGATGACCACCTTCGCCAAATTAACCTTACCGCTTTTCCCCGTTGCTTTTTCAATGCTCGCCTTGGAGAGCAACTGAACGTTGGCAAGCGGGTTGGGCGTCGTTTGGGTGTTTATGATATTCAAGGATGGATCAAGCGTAACAGTCGTAATTGCGTGCGTCACCGTGTTAGCGTAGTCGATCGCGAAATTCCCGTCGACCTTGTAATAATAATTCTGCGGCACGCAATTGGCGATGGCCGGAAACTCTTTCTTTTTCAGCACAAAGCCTGACATTACGTTCGTCGATGGATTGGGAGCCTCGACATCGAATATGAAAAGCTCGCCCGCCGCGCTTTTATAAACCTTGCGGCTATTATACGTGAAAGGATCTATGAAGGCCTCGGCCGGCGTGTATTTTGCGTTAATCTGCAGGGCGGAACCCGTCGCCGGATCTTTTGTCACAAAAAGCGGAGGAGCCGACGATGTCAAAGGCTGTGTCGCGTCCCTACGATTGGCCGCGTCATACCAAGACACGCGCGGCCAAATTCCCATAAGGCGATCAAACTTGTATGGCTCATAGTTCAGCTGAGGCGGATATAATGTGTTTTGAAATATGACTCCGTTCTTGTCGAACGGCGTTATTTTCATGCGCCACCCTTGGCCTGGCGTGAATATCTTAGAATAACGCCGGACCGTGCCATCGGCAACCGGAGCGACGCCCATGGGAATGGACCCGTCGCCGGGCGGCACGTCAAACTGGACCAGCTTCGCGACCATTGTTATGCCCGAAAAAATAAAGCCAAACAGATCGGGCAATATGACGGTGTGTCGACGATCGTCCGAAATACTGATCCCGGCTTCACTATTGATTGGGTTTGGCTTCAATATATATTTGATTTTCAGTTCGTTGGAATAAGACGAAAAGCTGGCCCCTTTTCTCGCCTTGGCTGCTATAAAGGTTATATATTGGGGAGGCACGTTGGAAAAAGTCGCCCTACACTTCCCATTATCGCAATGCGTTGCCGCGGAAAGCTCCACATCTTTGTTGTATGTACCACTCAACCAACCGTATGATATGACGTAGGTATCCGGGTCGCCCGTGGAAGGATTCCACTCTAACGATAAATTCTCGGCGTTCGCAAGTCTTGCGACGGGCGCGGCAACCATGGCCAAAGAAACTGCCCCAACGCCCAGTATCAGCTTCTTGCACTTCCGGAATTTCTCGAGAACCGAGATCCCTTTCAACGCAATTCCCACAGCCATACCTCCAAAATCCATTATATGTTAACCATATAACCTCAAGGCTCCGTAATTTGTTTTTCTCATACTCGCCTAAGCAACATTTGGCCTTGTGGATTATGGTTAATACAACGCTTTTTATTACTTTCAAAACAAATATTTCGGCCCACAATGTAGTGTTACGTCACCCTTTTGACGCCTAAATATCGTCAAAACAACTTCAATCGGTCTTTTTTCTACCAAGCTTTCTTATGCACGCACGTTCCCTTTAGAGCTTTTGTCGAGATTATGACTACGTGAAAAGATATAGAATCGCGGCAAGTCTTGTTTGCTAAACAGCGCTTTCTGTGCCTCTATACATTCCCTAGATCTCGAGTTGTTCCCTTACCAAAAACAAAACCCTTTCAAACAAAAAGGATGTCATCGCGATGATGGAGTTGCTTACGGGATTACTGTGGTGGCACTGGGCAATTATCGGGTTTGTCTTCATTCTGGCGGAACTCTTGCTGCCCGCCTTCGTGCTGGTGTGGTGCGGCATGGCGGCGTTCCTTGTCATGGGCGCGATTCTCATCATGCCGGACTTAAGCCCAACCGCTCAAATCCTTCTGTGGACGATCGCTTCAGTTTTAATGGTCATCCTCTGGTTTCGCGTCTTCAAGCGCAGCGCGCACAAAATTCTTGTTGGCCGTTCGTCCGCCCACGTTGAAGGCGAGATCGGGATGCTTATCGAGGCCGTCGCGCCGTTCAAGAACGGCCGCGTGCGTTTCCAGAAACCCATAATGGGTTCCGACAACTGGGAGTGCATTTCGAACGATACCATTGCCGCCGGCGAGCGCGTTAAGGTGGTCACCGTCGAAGGCAGCCTGATGACCGTCACCAAGGTATAATCCGCCCTTCTCTTTACCAAGGAGCCCCTCAATGCAACCCGAATTGATTGTCGTCATAGTCCTCTTCCTCTTCGTGTTCGTGACCTTGTTGAAAGGCATTCGCATCGTGCCGCAAGGCGAGGAATGGGTGATCGAACGGCTCGGCAAATACCATGAAACGTTCATGCCGGGCCTGAACCTCATGATTCCCTATATCGACGCCGTATCGCAAAAAGTCGTGACGAAAGACGTTCTGCTCGACGTGCAGGAACAGGAGGTCATCACGAAGGACAACGCCGTGATCCTGACGAACGCCATCGCTTTCGTGAAAGTCACCGACCCGGTCAAAGCCGTGTACGGAGTCGTCGATTTCGCCGACGCAATCCGCAACCTGATCATGACTACGCTGCGCTCGATCGTCGGCGAGATGGAACTCGACCACGCGCTCTCCTCGCGCGACAAGATCAAGGCCCGTTTGCGCGAAAGCATCGCGGACGAAGTGATGGATTGGGGCCTCACGGTCAAATCCGTCGAAATTCAGGACATCAAGCCCTCGCCGTCCATGCAAAAGGCGATGGAACTGCAAGCCGCAGCCGAGCGCGAACGCAAGGCGACCGTGACGAAAGCCGAAGGCGACAAGCAAGCCGCCATTCTGCAAGCCGAAGCCCGCCTCGAAGCCGCCAAGCGCGACGCCGAAGCCCAAGTGACGTTGGCCCAAGCCTCGGCGGAAGCCATCCAGAAAGTCATGGCCGCCGCCACAGGCTCCGACACGCCGCTGCTCTACCTGCTGGGTGAAAAATACATCAAGACCATCGGCGGCATTGCCGGATCGCCGAACAGCAAAATCGTCGTTCTGCCGTCCGACCTTCAAGAAGCCGTCCGCGGCATCATGGGGAAGATGAAGGCGTAAAACACTTCGAATTACTTCACTGTTAAAATACAGGCTCTTTTTGCTATAGTCTCTATAGTGGGAGGAGCCTGATTTATGTTTGCCCTTAATCACAAAATATCGCCTGTTATGGCTTGCATCGCCGCTGTGGGCATTTTTCTTGCGCCGCAACGACTCCTCGCCGCCACCTATTCCATCGACGGCGATGTCGTCGGCGAGATTACGGAATACGCCGTTGAAGACGATGAAACGCTCTACGACGTCGCGCGGAAATTCGATCTCGGCATTGTAGAGGTATTGACGGCAAACCCCGGCGTCGATCCATGGCTACCGGGCGAAGGCAGGGAATTACGGTTGCCCACCATGCATATCCTTCCAGCCACGGCGCGCAAAGGCATCGTCATCAACCTCGCCGAATTGCGGCTCTATTACTATCCCGATGCGCATACCGTTATGACCTATCCGCTAGGCATCGGGAAGGAAGGTTGGCAAACGCCTGTCGGCCATACGACAGTCGCAGGTAAGCGCAAAAACCCCACATGGATACCGCCCGCCTCCATCCGGCGCGAAAGCCCGGATTTGCCCGAGGTTTTTCCTCCCGGCCCCGATAATCCGTTAGGCGATTATTCGCTCGATCTCGGCTGGCCTGCCTATCGCATTCATGGCACGAACCGGCCTTATGGCGTTGGCTGGCGCACAAGTCACGGCTGCATCCGCATGTACCCCGAAGACATCGAAGAATTGTTTCCCTTGGTCGCCATCGGCTCGCGCGTAAATATTATCGACACGAATTACAAACTCGGCTGGAAGGACAATCGGCTCTGGCTCGAAGTCTTTCATCCGCAACAGATGATCGACGACGTTGCCGATTACGAGATTCCGCCCGCAATGGACATTCCCGATCTCCACGGCATCATCGAGTCAGCTGCCGGGGACGCGGACATCGTCAACTGGTACGCCGTCGACGACGCGATAGCGAACCCGACGGGAATCCCTGTCATGATCGCCGAACTTGGCTCATGACCTATTTCTTCTGAGACTGCTTAAAAGCGCGATCAGCCCTTTGGCTGGCTGCCTGAGCCGCGGCGGCGGATTGAGCCGCGCTTTCGCGCGCCATTGCCGCTTCCTGCGCCGCGCGCGACGCTTGATCCCGCGCCTGCATGGCCATCGTCCGCGTTTCGGTCAGCATCGCCCTGTCCTGATCGCTAAGTTGGGCGCACCCCGCCAAAAGAACAAGGGTCAGCGCCGCAACGGCATATGAGGTACGCATGGTGGGCCTCCTTTCTTTCTGGGTTTGGCGTTTCGATGGAGAAACTCATTCCTATGAGGAGATTTTATCACATTTCTTGGGCCAAAAGTTGGGCAAATCAAAGAAAATCCGCGAGGCAAAGACAAACGCGATCAAAACAACCCTTTGATAAGCTTGTGATATTTGTTTGTTTGACAGGAAACTATTCCTGCGCTTTCCTTCGGCCATGTTTTTGTGATAAGGATAAAGCGTATTCTTGAGCAAGGTTTTTCAGGCTGTGAATAGCACAACGCATAACACTCCTAATCTTATTACGAAGCGGGTAAATTCAGTTTTGCCCGGGTTCTCTTTCTATGTCGCTTTGCGGGAGATGAGGCCCGCGCCGCGACCGTGACGTTTCCTGAAAATTGAACTTCCCGCCATGCGGCTTGAGGCGTTTGCGCGTCCTTTGCTCGCATGGCCCGCTGAAATCCATTTTGAGGAACACTATCATGCTTCGCTACGCAATTATCACCCAAACGAGTCAAACAAAACAGGACAAAAACGCCATAAAGCTTTCCGTGGCCTTTCATCGTCTTCTCGACAAGAACGGACGCCGCGCCGTCCGCGAAAGTCTTGAAACGGCTTTCAAGGAACAAGGGATCATGGTGTCAAAGCACCATGCGTCGCATGGCACAGAATCGGTTAGAAGAGGGAAGCACTTCGAAAGACAAGCTGAAAAGAATCACCATGAACCGGGCACCGTGTTGAGTTTCGAATTGCGCTCCTCGGAGGAGTCCTCGCCTGAACTACGGAAAAAAATCGAGAAGATAGTCCGGCATCGCTTTAGCGTGCCTTCGGTACGATAACGTTGAATTCTGAGGACTTGTCGCTACGCGCCGTAATGTGGTGAAAATGGATTATGCTTATTCTCGGTCTTGAAACCAGTTGCGACGAAACGGCAGTGGGGGTTGTTGACGACAACCCCGATCCGTCAAAGCGCATCCGCGCCAACGTCGTGGCGACACAGCTTGCCGAGCACAAGCCCTATGGCGGCGTTGTGCCGGAAATCGCCGCGCGCGCGCACCTCGACAAGCTCGACGATCTGATCAAACAAGCTCTCGATGAAACCGGATTGAAGCTGGATGACCTTGATGGCATTGCAGCGACATGTGGTCCGGGTCTCATCGGCGGGGTGATGGTCGGCGCTATGACAGGCAAGGCGATGGCCGCCGTGACGAAGCTTCCCTTTGTCGCCGTCAACCATCTCGAAGCGCACGCGCTTACGGCGCGTCTCACGCACGATGTGGAGTTTCCCTATCTGCTTTTGCTCGTGTCCGGCGGACACTGCCAATTATTGCTCGTGAAGGGCGTGGACAATTACCGCCAACTTGGCACTACTGTTGATGATGCCGTGGGCGAATGCTTCGACAAAAGCGCGAAAGTACTCGGCCTCGGTTACCCCGGTGGCCCGATGATCGAAAAAGCCGCGCAAAAAGGCAATCCGCGCGCTTTTGACCTCCCCCGCCCCCTGCATAACCGTAAGGGTTGTGATTTCTCGTTCGCTGGCCTTAAAACGGCTGTGCGTACCATCGTTAACCAAATGCCGGGATTTTCGCCTTACGTTTCCGACATGGCAGCCAGCCTGCAATCCGCCATCACCGATGTTCTAGCCGACCGCACGCAAAAAGCGTTCGAAATGCTGCAACAAGACAATCAGCCCATAACGGCCCTTGTCGTCGGTGGCGGAGTCGCGGCCAATCAGGCCATCCGGTCACGGTTAACGGAACTCGCCGAGCAGAACGGCGTCCCCTTCCTGGCTCCCCCCCTCCCCCTATGTACCGACAACGGCGCGATGGTCGCATGGGCGGGGTTGGAGCGTTTGCGCCTTGGCCTCAGCGATCCGCTTGATATCGCCGCACGTCCAAGATGGCCGCTGGACAGCCGTCAGGATTCAAGGGTCAGGGCTCAGGGTTGAAAAAATGGTCATTGCTTCTCGCATAATGTTATTTCAAACTTCATAAAAATTTAGAGTCCCGCGTTACATACCCCTAACTTCGAACCTTATGGCACAATTTCAACACTTCGGCATCATCGGCGGCGGCGCATGGGGAACTGCGCTTGGACAGGCGTTGCTCCGCGCCGGACGCAACATAACGCTGTGGGCGCGTGAAGCCGACGTAGCCGCCGTCATCAACGCCCAGCACGAAAACACAAAGTTTTTAGCAGGAATCAAGCTAAACCCGAAGTTAAAAGCCACGAATAAACTGGAAGACTTAAAATCTTGCGACGTTTGGCTTCTCGTTGCGCCGACACAACACCTGCGTGCGACAGCGCAAAATCTTGCAACAATCGACGCGGACAAAAACATTCCCGTCATCATTGCGGCGAAAGGCATCGAACAGGAAACGCTGGCGTTGCCATCGGCAATCATCAGCGACGTTCTGCCCCCGCATCCCATCGCCATCCTTTCCGGCCCCACGTTCGCCGATCAGGTCGCCACCGACCATCCTACCGCGATGACATTGGCTTGCGCCGACGCCGAACTCGGCAACGCTTTGGCCGAAGCCATCAGCTCCCGCGCGTTCCGTCCTTACCTCAGCGACGACGTCATCGGCGCGCAAATCGGCGGCGCAATTAAGAATGTGTTAGCGATTGCCTGCGGCATCGCCACCGGTTGCGGCATGGGCGAGAATGCGCGGGCCGCGCTCATTACGCGCGGATTGGCGGAGATGATGCGCCTTGCCCTCGCGCTGGGAGCGCAACGCGAAACGCTGATGGGATTGTCAGGACTGGGAGACTTGATTTTGACATGTTCCAGCGAAAAATCGCGCAACATGTCGCTTGGGGTTGCTCTGGGTAAAGGCGCGAAGCTGGCGGATATTCTCGCGGCGCGCAGCAGCGTGGCGGAAGGCGTGTTCACCGCCGCCGCCGCTTTGGCTTTGGCGCAAAAGCATAACGTCGACATGCCCATCGTCGAGGCAGTGGATGCCGTGCTCAATCATAATGCAAGTGTCGAGGCTTCGATCGAAGCCCTCTTGGCGAGACCGTTAAAAACCGAAAAGGCTTAAAGTTTCAAAGCGGCTCCTGAAAGGCTATAGGCAGCCCTCTTTTGCCGCGATAATGGCTCGCTCGCCTTGGTCGGCCCGGAATTTAAGAAGCGTCTGAGCTGTTCAGGTGACGCTCCATAGAAGCTGCACACCGATGCTTTGCCCCCCTCCTCAGCCATAGAAGCAAATGCCAAAGCAGCAACGGCTTCGATAGAATTGCCTAACATATGAATGCCCCCTTAATAAAATACATCGCTTAATATGAGATAACCTTACCGGAAAATGGTGAATCTTTTTCTAATATCCGAGATTTGTTTGTGAGTTTTTGCGTTATTTAAATGTTACGTGCATGCGTGTTGCGCGAAAAACCTTTACAAAAAACTAAGGCCCGCTTGCGCGGGCCTTATCGTGTGTTGCCTTAAAGGCGAAACGGTTAGGGTTACACCGCGCGGAGATGCGGCGGCAAAGTCATTCCGACTTCGTGGACGGCGCGGATAATGCGTTCCCCGATACTGCCAACGCGCGCGGCGGCGGCCGCGTAGCTGATGCTTGAACGGCGAATCGCCGCAAGCGTTTTATCGAGCGCGACAAGATTGGTCTGGTTCGTCATCGTCACCAGCCTCTCAAGTGTTTCGTCCGCCGTTGCGGGGACAAACTGAAATTCGCGTTCCTGAGCCATGACACTAATCTTTCGGTTGTTATGGTTCGCTAGAGTTGGAGTCCACGGTTAACTTGTCTCTATAATTCCACCTTACCGTCGATTGCTGAATTTGGAGTTAATGCGAAAAACTTTTTTGGCCAAAAAACGCGTTTTTTTGCCTGAATTTCTTAGGTTTTCGCTAGGTATGGTTGAGAAACTATTAACCCTGTTGTGATACATTAGAGAAAGTGGATAACGCGTTTTCGAAGGAAATTCCTTTTGTCCGAAGCTCTTACAATCGCTGTTTCAGGCTTGAACGCCGCTGTGCGCCGCGTTGTTAATTCGGCATCAAATCTGGTTAACGCTTCGTCAACGGGCCGTCTGCCCGAATCGAAAGGCGAACAAGCGACGAGTTATCGACCTACCGACGTTGTGGCTTTGTCGAATTCCGCCGGTAACAACGCGCTTGGCGTGCGCACGGAAATCAAACCGCGTGAACAAGCTTATGTTTCCGCGTTCGATCCGCATTCGGCGGATGCGAATGCCGAGGGATTTATCGCCGCGCCGAACGTCGACATCGCTTCTGAAATCGTCGATTTGAAAATCGCGGAAATTGCGTACAAAGCGAATGCTGCAATCATCCGTTCGCAATCGGATATGGATAAAGAGCTTCTGGATACGCTGGCTTAATCGAGAACGACTTCCTTCGCCATCTTTTTCCCAAGCTCCACGCCGAACTGATCGAACGGGTTAATGCCCCAGATCACGCCTTGCACGAACGTCTTGTGTTCAAAGAGCGCGAGCAGCAAACCAAGATTGTAGGGATCGAGTTTTTCGAGCCAGTAAAGCGTGCTTGGCCTGTTGCCGGGGTTGGCGCGGTGTGGATCGTGCGTCTTCACGCCCCGCTTGAGCGCTTCGGCTTGCGCCTTCATGTTCGAGATCATCGCGCGGTGATGTTCGGGCCGTGACAATTCGTCCCGCCGGATGCCGATGAAATGCGCAGGCGTCGGGTCCGTGCCTTGGTGCAACCACTGATGAAAGCTGTGCTGACTAATAGTTCCACACTCGCCGATGATGGCGGGGGATGTGGGGTAGTCCACCGGCTGGCCGTCCAGCGTCACGGACTTGCCGTTGCTTTCCATGACAAGCTGCTGGAGATAGCGGGGCAGGTCGCGCAGCCGTTCGCTATAGGGCAGGATGGCCTCGCAGACCGTCCCCCAAAAGTTGCGATACCAAATGCCTGTCAAAGCCAGCATAACGGGCAGGTTGTTGACGAGAGAGGCTGTGGAAAAATGCTCATCCATCGCCGCAGCGCCATCCAGCAACGCTTTGAAATGCTTCCACCCCAGTCCTAGAGCAATGCTTAGCCCCACGGACGACCAGAGGCTATACCTTCCCCCTATCCAGTCCCACATCGTGAACATATTCGCGGCAGAAATCCCGAAAGCCTCGACCGCCTGCCGGTTGGTTGAGACAGCCACGAAATGACGCGCTACGGCCCCTTCCCCCAGCTTGGCCACGAGCCACTGACGAGCCGTCGTGGCGTTCAAAAGAGTCTCTTGGGTCGTGAAGGTCTTTGATACGACGATGAAAAGCGTCGTGGCCGGATCAAGTCTTTCAAGAACGCCCAAAATATCCGCCGCGTCAGCATTCGCCACGAAATGAACGCGCGGCCCCGTCGCATAGGCGCTGAGCGCGCCCATCACCATGCGCGGGCCAAGGTCAGACCCGCCGATGCCGATGTTCACGATGTCCTTGATCGGTTGTCCCGTCGCGCCGAGCCAACGGCCCTCATGCACATCGTTCGAAAACTTTTCCATCTGACGGTGCAGCGCACGGATTTCGGGTATTACATCCTGTCCATCGACAAGGATCGGCGTGTCTTTCTGCGCGCGCAAGGCCGTGTGCAAGGCCGCGCGGCCCTCCGTCGCGTTAATCTTATCGCCGCGTAATAACCGCGCGCGCATCTCCGGAACGTCGCGTTCTTCGGCTAGCTTGACCAACAACGCCGCCGTTTCTTCGGTGAGATGGTTGCGCGAGTAATCGACCGTCAACCCGTGAACGCTGAAAGTGTAACGCTCGATCCGCGTCTCGTCCTTGGAAAACAGTTCTTGCAATGACAAGGCGCGCGTCTTTTCGTAGTGCGCCTGCAGCGCTTGCCACGATGCTGTTTCCGTAAGACGTTTCATCACTCCGTCACCTGCTCCTGTGTTCTATCCGGCGTTACGCCGTCCGGCGCGCCGACCATGACCAGCATCGCCTTGGCCGGATCGAACCAACGAGCGATGACGCGCTTCACGTCTTCGGCGGTTACCCCGCGTATCAACGCGTTGCGCCGTTCGAGATAATCGCGTCCCAGATTTTCCAATTGCATATCCATCAACACGCTGGCAATCGCGTTCGTCGAGGTCAACGCCAAAGGCAGCGATCCCGTCAAATAATCCTTGGCGGCCTCGATTTCGCTGTCAGACAGGCCGTTGGCATAAAGGTTTTGCCAAACCTCGTTGATTTTGTCCCAAGTCTTGCCCGTCTTGGGATTGTCGGTTGAAGCCTGCCCCAGCAACAGGGCGGCGTGATCCATCGATCCCAAAGCCGTACTGATGCCATAGGTCAACCCTTCCTTGTCGCGCACCTCGTTCATCAGGCGCGAGGCAAAACCGCCCGCACCCAATATATAATTCACGATCTCGGCGGCATACCAATCGGGATCGCAGCGCTTCAACATAGGCGCGGCCAACAACATTTCCGTCTGCGTGCCTTCTCGTTTAATAAGGAGCTTCGACGCCTCAAACTGCCCCGAAAATTCGGGAACAGGCCTTAGGTCAGCATGGGTTGGCAATTTGCCGAACACTTTGTCGAGCGTTACGCCCAATTCCTCCGGCGAGATAGCCCCTGCAACGGTCACAAGCAGGTTGTCGCGCGCCATAATGCGGCGGGCATGTTTTCTCACATCCTCGCGCGTCATAGATTTCAGCGTTGCTGCCGTGCCCAAACGCCGCATCGCATAGGGATGATCCTTGAACACATGCGCGAACAATGCGCGGCGGCCTTGCCAACTGGCGTTACCAAGCTCCATCTTTATCTGCGTCAGTTGCTGGCTGCGCGCGCGATTGAAGGCCTCTTCATCAAAGCGCGGCTCGATCAGCGCCAGACGCAACAAATCAAACGCAGTTCCATGCGACTCGCGCAAGGTCTTGATCGCGCCCTGAACGGCATCGCGTCCCGCCGCGAACGTAAATTGTATCGATTGATCCGCCAGCTTTTGCTGGAAAGCCTCGGCGTCGTAGGGCCCCGCGCCTTGCGTCATGAGCGAAGCCGTCAACTCGCTCAAGCCTTGCTTATCCTTGGGATCCTGCTCCACGCCGCCGCGAAACGCAAAGCGCATTGCTATAAGCGGCAGTTTATCGTCCTGCACCAACCACGCTTTGATCCCCCCGGGACTCGTGACTTCCTGCACGCGCATCGCCGCCGTTTCTGCGCTTACGCTACCGCTTAGAAACAAACTCAATAGGGCGAACGACAGAATCCGTTTCATGGCGACGCCCCCGCCGGACCCGGCAATAGCATCCCCGTTACGCGGTAACGGCTCGCGACAAGATCGCGTAACGCAGCGTTAACGTCATTTGCCGTGACGCGCCCTATTCGCTCCGGCCACGCCTCCACGTCGGCAACTGTTTGTCCCGCGGTCAACGCTTGCCCGAATACGTGTCCCGGCGCGGTCAAGCTGTCGCGCGCGAAAACGGCAAGGCGCTTCAACCGCCCTTTGGCCGCCTCAACTTCCTTCGCGCTCACGCCTTTTTTGGCAAGGCCATACAAGGAATCAGCCAACGCCTTCTGAATTTCGTGAATCCCTCGCCCCGGCTGCGGCACGGCGGCTATCGCGAAAGCCGAGGACCCACGCTCCTGGGGATCGTAGGAGATGTCCACGGCGCTCGCTATTCTCTGTTTGACGACCAGATCGCGGTATAGCAAGCCGACCTCGCCACCCGCCAAAACCTCGTCCAGCACTTCCAGCGCATAGGCTTCGTTGCCTTTCGCCGTGGCATACGAAGGCATCACCGTGTGCAGGGCCATATAAGGCTGTCGCACCCGATCATCCGTCATAATCACAAGTTTTTGGCGCGGCTCGATGGGTTTGGGCAACGCCTCGCGCTTTGGAACGTCGCGCGGCGGCAACCGTCCATACGTCCCCGCCGCCAGACGCATAACTTCGTTCAATTCCACGTTTCCGCTAATAATCACCACGGCATTGTTCGGTGCGTAATGATGCTTATAAAAACCGAGCGCCTCGTCCGCCGTGATTTTCTCCACCTCCGCCTGATGCCCGATAATGGGTCTCCCATACGGATGATCGGGAAACAGCGCGGCTCGCGTTTTTTCGTTGAATTTTCCTTCTGGCTTGTTGTCCGTTCGTTGCTGCCTTTCCGACAACACGACGCTGAGTTCCGGCGCGGCTACCTCTGGCGTCAACCTTAAGTTTTGCATCCGGTCGGCTTCCATTTGCATGACCATCGGCAAGCGGTCTGCCGCGACGTTCACGTAATACGCCGTGTAATCATAGCTCGTGAAAGCGTTGTCGTTGCCGCCTTGCTCAGCGATAATGCGGCTAAACGCGCCGGGCGGAATATTATCCGTGCCGCGGAACATCATGTGCTCAAGAAAATGCGCCAGTCCTGATCGGCCCGGGTCTTCGTCCGCCGCGCCTGCCTTGTACCACACCATGTGCGATACGGCAGGCGACAGGCGATTTTGCACCACAACAACCTGCAACCCGTTCGCCAATGTAAAAGTCTGGGGATGAAAGACGGCGGCATGAGTTGGGACGGGCGCGGCTGTTAAAAACAGCGCCAACAGGACATTTAGCGCCCAACCCCCAGCATTCAGGGATTTCGTACCTGTATGCCGAATTGTGAATGCCGAATGCTCTCTTAAAATCCTATCCACCCGCTTTTCCTGCGTTCGATGACAGGGGTTTTGCCCTCGTTGACAGGCTCGCCTTTTTCCTTGGCTTTTTTGAGGCGTTCGGCTTCGGCTGCCGGATCCACTACCGCGCCTTCGGGCGTCGTTTTGCGCCACCACAGCAAATCGTCGATCAGGTGCTTGGAACTGGCGACTTTCTCGGCGGCCTCTCGATCAACGACATCGCGGATGTTCTCATCGGCTTTCGCCGCGCCAGCCGACTCCAACAAGACCTTTTCGGCGTCGGATGACGAAACCTGTCCAGCCGAACTGGCTTGAGCGCCCGCCCCGAACACCACTGTGCTGGCGCGAGCGTTCATGGAGATTTCCTGCGGGCGTGGCGCGCCTGGTCGCGGCGGGCGAAGATCGTAATCAGGCGGCATCGCCAAAGGTGGCCGATCGACAACGGCAAACTCGTCTGGCGGATTGCGCCCGAAACCGAGCGAATCGGCAAGACCGCTGCATCCCGTCAGCAGGGCCAACAAACCAACAAAGGCAATCAAAGCGGATCGTTTCATGGCGCTCTCAAGTGAAAGGGGAAAGTAGGGCTTTTATTGGGCGACTATCAGGAAGGGAGTCTTAGCTCTTTTTTTGCGTCCTGACCAGATTTTCAAGCATCAATAGAGCTACGCCGCATACAATCGCGCTGTCGGCCACGTTGAAAGTGTACCAATGGTAATTAAAGAGATGAAAATCAATGAAATCGACAACGCCGCCGTAGTTGACGCGGTCGATCATGTTGCCGATGGCCCCTCCCATCACTAGGCCCAGCCCGACCCCCACCATAACCGACGACGTGTGAATCAGCCAGTGCAGCAAAAGCCCCAGAATAATGACCGACGCGCCGATAAAAACGTACGACATATACTGATGTCCGTTATTGAAGATGCCGAACGTTATGCCCTTGTTAAGGCTCAAAACGAAGTTCAGGAAAGAGGTAACGGGAACGACCCTTACCCCCCGCCGCATCACTTCGTTCACAATCCACCATTTCGTGCCCTGATCGAACAAGGCCACAAACGCGGCAAGGTAGATGCTGAACGTGACAAGGCGAGCGTTCATTGAAATCCTCTTGCGTCATCCCCGCGAAAGCGGGGATCCAGTGGCGCGTGTCGACGCGCCATATGAATCCCCAAATCTCTAAACCGACACAAACCCGTTGTCTATTGCCTCATATACTCGCTATCGCTCGCGCTGGATTCCCGCTTTCGCGGGAATGACACATGGATAAAAGATAGTGTTCATAACCTATCCCTTTTTCACAGCCGCCACCGCATCGCGGCAACGGTTGCACAGGGCGTCATCGTCTTTCACCTCCGGCAACACCTGCCAGCAGCGTTCGCACTTTCCGCCTTCGGCCATCGCCACAACGACCCCAACATCGGGCACGTCTACCAGCGCAAACGCGTTTTTCGGCGCGGCTTCGGTATGGAGCGTCAATGACGAACTGATGCAAATCTCCTCGAACGGCAACCCTTTCAGCAATGCTGCCTGCTCGGCCTTCAGGTACACATGCGGGTGCGCCTGCAAGCTGGAGCCTATTTTCTTTTCGTTGCGCAACACTTCCATCGCGCCCGTGACGACGCGGCGCAGTTCACGGATTTTCGCCCACTTCTCGCCCAGCGCATCGTTCTTCCATGACTTTGGTACGTCGGGATACGTCAAAAGATGAACGCTGCCCTTCGTGCCCGGGTGGCGGACCAAATAGGCTTCTTCCGCCGTAAAGCTCAGGAACGGCGCAAGCCAGATCACCAGATGATCAAACAGCAGTTCCATTACCGTACGCGCGGCGCGCCTTCTGGGATTTGATTGCTTGTCGCAATACAGGCTATCCTTGCGAATATCGAGATAGAACGCCGACAGATCCACCGCGCAGAAATTGTGCAACTCCTGCAACATGTGGTTGTAGTCGTAATTTTTAATGTCTTTCCTGATCGAAACGTCCATCTCGCTCAAACGGTGCAACATCCAACGTTCCAGTTCGGGCATCTGATCGACTGGCAAACGTTCGGCTTCGCTCATACCGTCCAGCGCGCCGAGCAGATAGCGCATCGTGTTGCGGAAACGGCGGTAGAGGTCGCCCATCTGTTTCAGGATATTCGGCCCGAGGCCCAAGTCCTGCGTATAGTCCGATGCCACGACCCACAGACGTAAAATATCCGCGCCCAGTTTTTCATAAACTTCCTGCGGCGTAACGACGTTGCCGAGCGATTTCGATTGCTTGCGCCCCTGCTCGTCCAGCACAAAACCATGCGTCAGCACCGCATCGTATGGCGCACGGCCCGTCGTGCCGCACGATTCCAGCAATGACGAGTGGAACCAACCGCGATGCTGATCCGAGCCTTCAAGATAGAGCGACGCAGGCCATTTGAGGTTCGGCCACTCCTTGCCGAGATCCTGATTGATACAAAACGCGTGCGTCGCGCCGGATTCAAACCAAACGTCGACGATGTCGAATACCTGTTCGTAGTCTTCGGACTTGTATTTGTCGCCGAGGAAATCTTGTGGCTTGCGGCTGTACCACGCGTCCGCGCCTTCGGCTTCGAACGTTTTGGCTATACGTTCCAAAACTTCGGGGTCCTTCAACGGCTTGTTGTCTTTCTTACTCACGAACAACGCAATCGGCACGCCCCATGCGCGTTGGCGGCTGATGCACCAGTCGAGACGGGATTCGATCATCCCGCGAATGCGGTTCTCGCCGATGGCGGGATACCAATCGGTATCAGCGATGGCTTTTAGCGCAAGTTCACGCAGCGTTTCCTTGCGGCCCTCGATTTTTTCATCCAGCGCAATGAACCACTGCGGCGTTGTGCGGAAAATGAGTGGCGCTTTCGACCGCCATGAATGCGGATAGCTGTGTGTAATGTTCTGCTTGGCCAGCAACGCGCCCGCTTCGGCCAACGCCTTCATCACCGCGCCGTTCGCTTCGCCGACTTTGCCATCGGCCTTGTAAACCGCGATACCCGCAAAACCCTTCACGTTCGGCAGATAAAGCCCATCCGGCCCCACCGTTTCATCGAACGGAATTTTGTATTTCTGGCCGAGGTTGAAATCGTCCTCGCCGTGACCCGGCGCGATGTGCACAAAGCCCGTGCCGGTTTCCGTCGTGACGAAATCGCCGTGATAGAGCGGCACGTCGTAATCGAAATACCCGTCGCTTCCCGCACGTCCGCGGAAGGGATGGGCGCATACGCTACCCTTCAGGTCATCTTCTCTCAGGGTCTTTACAATCTTGTGCCGGACGACCTTGGTCGTCTCGCAGAACGATGCCACCAAGTCCTGCATCACCACAAGCTTTTCACCAACTTTGACCGGTGCGCCTTCAGCAGCTTCCTGCACTTCGATGAGGCTGTACGGAAAATCGCCGTAGGCAATCGCGCGGTTGCCGGGGATCGTCCATGGCGTGGTTGTCCAGATAACGATCTCCGCGCCGTTCAAATCCTTGCAGTTCGTCTTGACGATGGGAAACTTCACCCAAATCGTTGTCGACTTGTGATCGTGGTATTCGATTTCGGCTTCGGCCAGCGCGGTCTTTTCGACCACCGACCACATGACCGGCTTCACGCCCTTATACAAAAGACCGTTCATCAAAAACTTGTGAATTTCGCGCAGGATTTGCGCCTCGGCGGCGTGCGTCATCGTGCTGTAGGGATGCTCCCAGTCCCCAACAACGCCCAACCGCTGGAACTCGCCCGATTGCACGTTCTTCCAGTGCTCGGCAAACGCGCGGCATTCAGCGCGGAATTGCAGTACGGGCACATGATCTTTATCCTTGCCCTTTTCGCGGTATTGTTCCTCAATTTTCCATTCGATAGGCAGACCGTGGCAATCCCACCCCGGCACGTAGGGCGCGTCAAAGCCCTGCATCTGATGGCTGCGGTTGATGACATCCTTTAAAATCTTGTTGAGCGCGTGCCCAAGGTGAATGTTCCCGTTCGCGTATGGAGGGCCATCGTGCAGAATGAACTTTTCGCGGCCCTTGGCCTGCGCACGTAATTGCCCGTGCAGGTCCATCGCCCGCCAACGGGCCAAAAGCTCCGGCTCCTTGGTCGGCAGGCTGCCCCGCATCGGGAATTCAGTTTTCGGAAGAAATACGGTGTCGCGGTAATCGGCTTTTTTATCGGAAGACATGGTAACTCAATATTATAAGGGTGTTTAAGAGGCGGGTAGGATACCCAGCCGTTTTAGGCGCGTAAAGCGACATTTCAGGCCGTCAACAACAGCGTTTTTGCCTGCGAAATATCCTCCAAAACCTGCTTTTGCAGCTCTTCGAGGTTCGGAAACGTTTTTTCGGGCCGCATGAACTTGTGCAGCTCGACTTCCCATTCCTGATCGTACAGTTCGCCAGGCGTATTGAATAAATGGAACTCCAGCATCTCGCGCACGCTGCCCACCGTCGGGCGTGTGCCGATGTTAGCCACACCGGGCCAGATTTTCTGCGACACGATGCGCCGCGCCTTGATGGCATAAACGCCGAACGGCGGACGCACGTAATCACCCAACTCAATGTTGGCCGTCGGAAAGCCCAAAACGCGCCCCCGCTTGGCTCCTTCGACCACGATCCCTGTGATCGACCACGGACGGCCCAAAAGGTTCCGCGCCAAATCAAAATCACCCTTCTGTATCGCGACGCGCAAACGCGATGACGAGATCGGCTCGCCCCGTTCATCGGTGAGCGGCTGCACTTCGGTCACGCCGATGCCATACGGCTCTAGCCATTCGCGCATGTGTTTCATCGTGCCCGCGCGCTTGTGGCCGAATACGAAATACGCGCCCGCCACGATGTGCTTGGCATGATAATGTTGCACAAGAATTTCTTCGACAAACTCATGCGCGGGTTTGTTGGCGAACTCCGGCGAGAAGTTGAGCGTTATCACTTCATCGATGCCCATCGCCTGCAGCATCCGGTTTTTCACCGAGACCGGCGTAAGGCGAAACGGCTTGTTTTGCGGCGTCAACAGGCTGCGTGGATGCGGCTCCAGTGTGAGCACACGCGCAGGGATGCCGTAGCGCCGGGCTACGTCGATCGCCGTCGAGATGACCTCCTGATGGCCGCGGTGCACGCCGTCAAAGTTTCCAAGAGCCAGCACCCCGCCTTTCAGCACAGCGCCAGAGGACCCGGTCTCTTCCAATTCAGTATAAGCTTGTTTCATCGCACATATGATAGCGGGAAAAGGCCTGTATGGTCTAGGCTTGCCGCCAATAATCTTTTACACTCGCCGTATGAATCTTAACCTTATACATGCCTCCTGTGTCGCAATTAATGGCCAAGGCATCTTGCTGGTCGGGCCTTCTGGCATCGGCAAATCGGACTTGGCGTTGCGCCTCATCGACGGCGGCGCGCAACTCGTATCCGACGACCAAACCGCCATTCATGTCGATAGCGGCATTCTAACGGCGTCGCCGCCCACGACTATCGCGGGCTTTCTTGAGGTCCGCCACATAGGCCTCATGCGCCTACCCTACGCGGAATTTGTGCCCGTAGCCCTCTACGTCGAGCTTGTCTCGCATGATGCCGCGCTGGAACGCTACCCCGATACTGATAGGCATTTCCTGCTTGACCATCCCGTCAGGCGGTTTAGGTTAAAACCGTTTGAGAACTCAGCTCCGGCGAAAATACGCGCGGCCCTTAATTATGCGCTCGTAGAATAGCCCATTTTTGGCAGTATGCATGACGGATCAAGAAGTTATTCAGGATCTCTCGCCCCGCCGCCGCATAGTCCTCATCACGGGCATGTCCGGCGCAGGCCTGTCCACAGCGCTAAAAGCGCTTGAGGACGCTGGTTTTGAAGCCGTCGACAATCTGCGCCTGAAACTCGTGCCCGAGCTTGTGAAGGAAGAAGACACAAAGGAACTGCGCCCGCTGGCCGTCGCCATCGACACGCGCAACGTCAATTTTTCCGTCGATGAAATTCTGCGCATCCGCGAAGAGCTTGCTGCGCGTAGCGATCTCGATGTCAATTTGCTTTTTCTGGAATGCTCGAACGAATCCTTGCAGCACCGCTTTACCTCGACGCGCCGCCGCCATCCGCTCGCCATCGACCGTCCTTTAACGGATGGCATCAAGACGGAACGCGAGATGATCGAAAGCCTGCGCGACGCCGCCGACCTTGTGATCGACACGTCGAGCATGACCATTCACGATTTGCGACGCCTTGTCGTCGAGCATTACCGCCCGGACAAAGCGCCGGGGCTTACGCTGTTCGTTATGTCCTTTTCCTATGGACGCGGCGTGCCGCGCGAAGCCGATTTGGCGCTCGACGCGCGCTTTCTGAAAAACCCGCATTACGTCCCGAAACTGCGGCCCTTGTCCGGGCAGGACACCGATGTCGCGGCCTACATCCAGCTAGACCCGGATTACGAACCGTTCATGGAAAGCCTGACCAACCTGTTACTCCCCCTCCTCCCACGCTATCAACAGGAAGGTAAAAGCTATCTTACCATTGCCGTCGGCTGCACGGGCGGGCGGCACCGTTCGGTTCTTGTCGCCGAACAACTGGCGACGAACCTCGCCAGCCACGGCTACATTGTGGGCATCGGCCACAGGGATATGAACAAAACCACGGGTTCGGAAACAAGACGCTTCAGATAGTTACGCATAATCGCTTTTGTTTTGACTATATATTCTATAAGAGCGATTGTTCGAGTGCGGAGCGGGATCATGAACGGAGGCGCCTGATGATCGGTATATTACTGGTGACGCACGGCAACATCGGCAAAGAGCTTCTCGAAGCTCTCAGCCAAATCGTCGGGCCGCAGCCACAGGCCAAAGCCATCGGTATTGCGCCTGATGACGACATGGAGACATGCCGCAACGCCATTTTAACGGCAATCAAAGACGTTAACTCGGGTACCGGCGTTGTCTTACTAACAGACATGTTCGGCGGAACGCCGAGCAATCTCGCCTTGTCCGTCATGCCGAAGACGAACGCGGTCGTTTTGGCTGGCGTCAACTTGCCGATGATGATCAAGCTTGTCTCGCTGCGCGAAAACACGCCGCTTCTGGATGCCGTGCGCGAAGCCGAACTGGCAGGACGCAAATACATTCAGTTAGTGACGGAAACTCTCACGACACCGGCCTCTTAAGGCTTATGTTATGGAAGATTTTTTCAAAGACGAATTGTGCGAATTGGTCGTTATAGAAAACCAGCGCGGGTTGCACGCGCGGGCTGCCGCGAAATTTGTCAAAGCCGCCGAGAATTTTCAGGCAGATATCTCTGTTGTTTATAACGACATGCGCGTATCGGGGCGTTCGATCATGGGCCTCATGATGCTGGCAGCGACCCGCGGCTCCCGCCTCAAGCTTTACGCCTGCGGCAATGACGCGGAATCCGCGATTATGGTTTTGTCAGAACTTGTGAAACGGAAATTCGATGAAAACGAATAGCCCGACCCGCCCAGCCTCGGAAACGCCTTCTGAACAAATCTTGCGCGGCATCAAAGTCTCGCCGGGCGTTGCCATTGGCCCTGCCTACGTCATCATGCAACTTGGCGTGCCCGTGCCTGAATACGCCGTTCCCGAAGATCAAATAGAAGGGGAGATTAAACGCTTTCAAGCGGCCATTGCGAAAACGCAAAAGCAACTCGGCCAACTCAAGCAAAAGGCGGAAACACTGCCGCCCAGCGCCAAGGAGGAAATCTCGCTTCTTCTTGACGCGTATAAAGCCATGGTCAGCGGCTCGCGTCTCGTGCGTGGCGTTGAAGAGCAAATCAAAAAGGAAAAAATCAACGCCGAGTCAGCCATCCAGCGACAGGTCGCTTCGCTGGCCGCCAGCTTCGAAGCCATGGAAGACCCTTATTTAGGCTCTCGCGCGAACGACATCCGTCAGGTCGGTATGCGCTTAATCCGCAACCTGTTGCAACAGCAATACAATCCCTTCGCCGCCGCGCCGCCGCAAAGCATCCTGATCGCCGAGGAAATCACGCCTGCCGATACGGCTCTGATGGATCCCGATCATATAGCGGGATTCGCTGCCGTCCTTGGCGGGGCGGAAGGTCACGCCGCCATCATGGCGCGTGCGCTGCGTTTGCCCGCCGTGCTCGGCGTCGCCGGCCTGCTGCACGGCGTGAACACGGGCGACTTATTGATCGTTGACGGTCTTAAGGGCGATATCATCATCAGGCCATCGCCTGAAACGCTGCAGCATTACCGTAAAGAAGCGGCCCGGCTTGCGCGGGAAGACCTCAAACTGCAATCGCTGAGCAGCGTCCGCGCCGTTACGTCCGATGGCGTGGCGATAACCTTGCACGCCAACATCGAATTGCCGCGCGAAACGCCTATTGCGATGCAAACGGGGGCGGAAGGCGTCGGCTTGCTGCGCACCGAGTTCATGTTCATGAACCGCACCGACCTGCCTGACGAGGATGAGCAATTTGAAGCCCTGCGCCAAATCGTCAAAAGCATGGAAGGCAAGCCTCTCACCATACGCACACTCGATGTCGGCGGCGAGAAATTGGCGACGGCTGTTGGACTGTCTATAGGCGAAAGCGTCAATCCCGCTCTGGGCCTGCGCGCGATACGGCTTGGTCTACGCGAGCCTAAAATACTTGATACGCAACTGGCCGCTATTTTGCGCGCGGCGGCGTTTGGACCCGTCAGGATTCTTGTCCCCATGATTTCAAGCTCCAACCAGATCGTTCAGGTCCGCGAACGGCTGGATCAAACCGGAAAACGCTTGCGGCGGCGTGGCGCGAAGCTTCCTGCCGTGATGCCGCCTGTCGGCGCGATGATAGAGATACCTGGCGCCGCGTTGATCGCGGATGCGCTCACCAAAGTCTGCGACTTCTTCGCCATCGGCAGCAACGACCTGACGCAATACACGTTGGCCATCGACCGCGGCGATGATCGCGTGGCGGATTTATACGATCCGTATCACCCCGCCGTCTTGCGCCTGATCCAGTTCACCATAGCCGCAGCCTGGCGCGCGAACATCCCGGTGAGCCTGTGCGGCGAGCTTGCGGGCGATCCGCGAGCGACGGCCCTTCTTTTGGGTCTTGGGCTGCGCGAGTTTTCGATGGCACCTTCGCGGCTACCAATGGTTAAACAGATAATTCGCTCGCTTAGTATGCCGAACGCCATCGGTTTCGCCGAAGCCATCATGGCTAAGAATGACGAGGCGGATATTAAAGCCCTTTTAGATCAAGGGCCAGAGCTAACAGCCCCGCCGCCAGCTGCCAAACGCCCCCGTCGATAAATTGCTGACAGGCCGGAAGAAAGGAAGTAGTTTCCGGCCCGATCGTTTTTCACCCGTACTATTCAGATTATTAGCGAGGTTTTCATGTCCACGTCCGCAACCGTCAAGAACGCGCCGTCCAATCAGGATTTCAAGGTCAGAGACATGGGCCTTGCCGCCTGGGGCCGCAAGGAAATCGACATCGCGGAAACGGAAATGCCGGGACTTATGGCGATCCGCGCCGAATACGGCCCGAAACAGCCGCTTAAGGGCGCGCGCATCGCGGGCTGCCTGCACATGACGATCCAGACCGCCGTTCTGATCGAAACGCTGATCCACCTCGGCGCATCGGTACGTTGGTCGTCATGCAACATCTTCTCGACGCAAGATCACGCCGCCGCCGCCATCGCGGCCAAGGGCATTCCCGTCTTCGCGTGGAAGGGCGAAACCGAAGAGGAATACTGGTGGTGCGTCGATCAAACAATCTTCGGCCCGGACGGCTGGCTGCCCAACATGATCCTCGATGACGGCGGCGACCTG
>CAZVCG010000023.1:0-1570 GCA_964626265.1 uncultured Rhodospirillaceae bacterium
CCAAATGATTGGCGGAGCCTTTTTTATTGTGTCCCCCTCGCTGCGGCAGTTTGGCTCAATGAAAGGTTAAATGGCTATAACTAACGTCCCGACAGCGATTTCACGAAGCCGAGCACATCCTCGACAAGGCCGGGTTTGGCCTTGCCGTTGGCGTCGAGGTTCGCGGCTATGCGGTTCACGATCGCGCTGCCGACCACGACGCCGTCAGCGACCTTTCCCATCTCGCGCGCCTGTTCCGGCGTGTTGATGCCGAAGCCGACCACGGCGGGAAGGTCCGTGCTTTTACGCAGGGTTTCAATGGATTTTTGCACCAGCTCGGAGTTGGCTTCCTTCGTGCCCGTGATGCCTGCAATCGACACATAATAAAGGAAACCGCTGGCGTTCTTGAGGACGACGGGGAGGCGCTTGGCATCCGTCGTAGGCGTGACGAGGCGAATGAAGTTAAGGCCGTTCTTGAGCGCGGGTTCGCAAAGTTCGGAATCTTCCTCGGGCGGCGTGTCGACGATGATGAGACCATCTGCTCCCGATTCCTTGGCTTCCTTGAGGAACTTGTCGGTGCCGTAGCAGTAGATCGGGTTGAAATAGCCCATCAGGACGATCGGCGTTTCGTTGTCGGTCTTGCGGAAGCCGCGCACGAGATCGAAAATCTTCTGGATCGTGATGCCCGCCTTAAAGGCGCGTTCGTTCGCCACCTGAATAGCGGGTCCGTCGGCCATCGGGTCGCTGAACGGCATGCCGACTTCGATGATGTCGGCTCCTGCCATGGGCAATCCGGCAAAGATTTTCGCGGACGTTTCAATATCTGGGTCGCCCGCCGTAGTGAACGTGACGAACGCAGGCCGTTTCTCGGACTTGAGCCTGGCAAAACGTGCGGCGATGCGGGTTGTGGGAACAGTGCTCACATTCTTACTCCTAAACGGTCCGCCACGGTGAAGATGTCCTTGTCGCCGCGGCCGGAGACGTTGACGACCATCAGGTGATCTTTGGGCAGCGTGGGGGCGAGCTTTTTGACATAAGCCAGCGCGTGCGCGGGTTCAAGAGCAGGAATGATGCCTTCGAGTTTGCTGCAATCTTGAAACGCTTCCACGGCTTCATCGTCCGTGACGGGGACGTAGGTTACGCGGCCCGTGTCGGCGAGCCATGAATGTTCAGGCCCGACGCCCGGGTAATCGAGACCCGCCGAGATGGAATGCGCTTCTTGAATCTGGCCATCGGGGCTTTGCAGGTAATAGCTGCGGTTGCCGTGCAAGATGCCCGGGGTTCCGCCGGAAATCGCCGCTGCATGCTTGCCTGTTTTGATGCCGAGGCCTTCGGCTTCGACGCCGTACATTTTTACGCTTGGCTCATCGAGGAAATCGTAGAACAAACCCATCGCGTTTGAGCCGCCGCCGATGCAGGCGACGAGCGAGTCCGGCAGGCGTCCTTCGGCTTCTTGCAATTGCTGGCGCGTTTCGCGGCCAATGATGGCTTGGAAGTCGCGCACCATCATCGGATACGGATGAGGCCCGGCCACCGAGCCGATGATGTAATACGTGTTATCGACGTTGGCGACCCAGTCGCGCAAGGCTTC
>CAZVCG010000023.1:1633-31439 GCA_964626265.1 uncultured Rhodospirillaceae bacterium
GCCGAGCAATTTCATGCGGAAAACATTGGGCTTTTGACGCTCGATGTCGAGTTCGCCCATGAAGACCGTGCAGGGGAGATCGAACAACGCCGCGACGGTTGCCGTGGCCACGCCGTGTTGGCCTGCGCCCGTTTCCGCGATGATACGCGTTTTTCCCATGCGCTTGGCGAGCAATATCTGGCCCATGCAGTGGTTGATTTTGTGCGCGCCGGTGTGGTTCAGCTCCTCGCGCTTGAAATAGATTTTCGCGCCGCCGAGTTTTTCGGTCATACGCCGGGCGAAATAGAGGGGGGAAGGGCGGCCTACATAATACTTGAGGTAGTAATCAAGTTCTTGCTGGAACGTTGGGTCGGCCTTGGCCTTGGCGTAAGCTTCTTCGACCGACAGGACGAGCGGCATCAGCGTTTCGGCGACAAAGCGTCCTCCATAGAGGCCGTAATGGCCGGATTCATCGGGGCCGGAGCGATAGGAATTGGGCTTGGGGGATGTTTTTTGCATGGTTAGGGAGACTAGCAGAATGACGCCCCAAGTCAAAATTAACCAATGGCTTAATACGCTAGCTGGACAGGTTATTAATGTTCAGCATTACAATTTAGAGGCTTTTTCGAGCAGTAAACGGATCTTAACGGGAACTTTGCGACCGCTGGCGTCTTCCACGCCGGATGATAGGTCGATGATTTGCGCGCCTGTGGCTTTGACGGCTTCGGCGATGTTGTCGATATTCAATCCGCCTGCGAGCATCCAAGGTTTGGCGAACGTTTTGCCTTTAAGAAGCGACCAGTCGAAGGATTTGCCCGTTCCGCCGAGGGGTGAGTTGCAACAATTTCCAATATTGTCATCCCCGTGAAAACGGGGATCCAGCGTCGCGTGTCCACGCGACATTTGAGTCATGCAGCTCGCAGACGCTCGCTGCTGGATTCCCGCTTCCGCGGGAATGACACAAGGAAGTTTCGTATCGAACAACAGCATATCCGCTACGGCTTCATAGGCCGGGACTTTCGCAAAGTCTTCCTCGGCGGCTATGTGGATGGCTTTCATCACCTTGAGGCCTGTGAGGGTACGGATTTCCGTTACGCGTTCCGGCGTTTCATGGCCATGGAGTTGGATGACCTTTAGGGGGACTTGTTTGGTGACGTTCAATAGTTCGTCGTTGGTTGGATTGATAAATAAACCGACGGCCTGAACGTTAAGAGGTAGCTTATTCGCAAGGGCGGCGGCTTTACTGGTCGTGATTAATCGGCGCGAGGCCGGTATGAAGACAAATCCAACATATTTGGCGCCATAATCTATGGCGGCCTCCAAGGCATTATCGTCCTTAATGCCGCAGATTTTTACAGCGATGGTCATGCCGCGATTTCGGTAGTGATGCGGGCGGCGGCTTCGCCGGGGTCTTGCGCGCCGGTGATAGGACGGCCAATGACGAGGTGCGTCGCTCCGGCCTTTATGGCTTCGGCGGGAGTCATGACGCGTTTTTGGTCGTTGCTGGCGGCCCATTGGGGCCGGATTCCGGGTACCATAAGCACAAAGTCTGGGCCGCAGACCTGCCGAAGCATGGCGATTTCCGTTGGTGCGCAGATTACGCCATCAAGGCCGCTGGATTTGGCGAGCAGAGCGAGGCGTTTGACCTGTTGGCTGACATCGGCGTCTTGGCCTACGTCTTTCATGTCGCTGGAATCGAGGCTGGTCAGCACAGTAACCCCAAGTAGTTTTGGACGAGCGCCGGAAGCTTTAGCGGCAGCTTCTGCAGCGGCACGCATCATGGCCGCTCCCCCCGACGTGTGGATCGTGATGTAGGCCGGCGAAAGAGGCAGAAGCGATTGAATCGCGCCTTTTACCGTGTTGGGGATGTCATGAAGCTTGACGTCGAGAAAGATAGGCAGGCCGAGTTCGGCGATCTGGCGGTAGCCGCCCGCGCCGTTGGCCATGAAAAACTCAAGGCCCAGCTTGATGCCGCCGATGTTGTCCTTGATTTTAGAGGATAAAGCGACGGCATGGGACACGTCCGGCGTATCGACGGCGCAGAATACGGGATTTTGTGGCATTGTCAGGGTCCTAACCAAGGCAGTTTGTTTTTGGGCGTAAAGTCGGGGGGTGCGGCGCTTTCTGCGTGGGCCGCGTCGAGCTTTTTATGAAGCGCGGCATTTTCCTTGCGCAAGCCTCTTGCCTCAAAACGGTAATGGAGCGATCCGAACCACGTCATCAGGCTGCCCATGAAAAAACCGATGAAGAGCAACCCGAAAACCAGAAGGGGAAGCGGCAGCGTTATGGCCGCATCGAAGGGCCAAAAGCTGAGCGTCACGTCGCCGTTGTTCTTGACGGTGAAGGCAAGCGCCACCAACAAAAAAAGCAGCGTAATAATCCATGAAATCAGGCGCATTGGCTAATTCCTTAAATTGCCGCGTTAAACGACTATACCCCCACTGTTAAAGGTCGAAAAGACCGAATTCTTGGGGAATCTCATTAACTTGAAAGGTGACAGCTTGAGAAGGTTGGGCTAGATTGATTCCATGAAGTCACGCCTTATACTTACAATGGTTTTCTTTTCGGCAGCCGTTTTTATGTCGGCTATGCCCGCGTTGGCCGAATCCAATATAGATAAAAAGCGTCATGTCGAGTCAAAGTCCGTGACGCAGTTCGCCAAGGTTATCGACGATTTGCCGTTAATGCCCGGCCTTACGCCGCAAGACGACAAGGACGTGCTGTTTACTTCGGGTGATGCGCGTATCGCCCAGACGACAGTGACGGGTTCCGTGAACATCGAGGACGTTTACCAGTTTTACCACAAGAGCTTGCCCCAGTTGGGATGGAAGTACGTCAACGAGCGCACATACGAGCGCGACAACGAAAAGTTACGCATAGACGTAAAAGGCTCCGACACGCTGGCAACGACGGTCGTGCGTTTTTCCGTCGAGCCGATAAAAGCCGAGAATTAGATCTTTTTCAAAAAAGCTTCCAATTGAGTTGCGCTACACGTAGGGCCGTAAGCGACGAAAGAGCCGTTCAGAAATTCCGGCTTGCCGTATGAAATCGTTTCTCCGGTCGGCGTTACGATTCCTCCGCCCAGGACTATGAGCAGCGCGTCGCCAGCGGCGATATCCCATTCGCATGTCTCGCCGATGCGCGGGTAGAGGTCGGCCTCGCCTGAGGCTAGCAGGCCGAATTTATATGCGCTGGAGCATGGCCTGCATGACCGGATGATGCCTTCTTTCTGCCATTCGTCGAGTTTCAATCTTTTGGCGTCGTGGCGGCTGGCTACGAGACGTGGCGGGCCGCTCGAGCGCGGCGGATGAGGGTCGAGGAACGATTGGGCGCAGGCTCTTGAGCGCAAAACGCCGTTGGCGTCGCCGTAAAAGAGTTCATCGAGCGCGGGGGCATGAATGAGGCCGACGCAAGGTTCGTTGTCGACCAATAAGGCTATGTTGATCGAAAATTCCTTGCCTGCGGCGACGTAATTGCGCGTGCCGTCCAAGGGATCGATCAGCCAATATGTGCCGCTTGCGGCAAGTTCGGCGGGATTAAGCTTTTCTTCCGCGACGACGGGGATGTCCGGCGTCAGCGTTTTGAGGCCTTCCAACAAGATTTGCTGGGATTCGTGATCGGCGGCGGTGACGGGGCTGCCGTCGGGTTTGTGCGCCGTGTTTTCGGATGACGCAGCGCGATGATGCATGACGCGCTTACCCGCTTCGCGGGCCAGTTTTTGCAATTCGATGGCGTGGCGTTGGGTCCAGAACGAAGGGGGGCGAACTGAGGTCATGATGTTGAATGTATAGCCGTTTATCTTTTTATTGAATCAACAAGCAGGTGAAGGGAAGCAATGGGGACACAATAAAAAAGGCAACAGAAGGCCGTTCAAAAGCCAAATGATTGGCGGAGCCTTTTTTATTGTGTCCCCCTCGCTGTGAACTTACGAAGTAAGTTCCTGGTTTTTGCAGGAGAGGGGGCGCACAGGGCTTTTTAACCATGCCCCTTCGCCAAGAAAACCTAAGTTCGCTTGCAAACTAAGGTTTTCTATCCTCTCCCTCGAGGGGAGAGGACGCTTTTTGTATCACGTAAACTTCTGATCTTCGGAGCCCGTTTTCTGCTTCATGACATCCGCAACGGCGTCGCTGAACGCGTCGCCGGTCGTCGCCAGCTGATGCAGAATGTTTTCCAGAGTATTCATCAAATCGTCGCCTTGAAGTTTAAGCGCGACGCGCATGCGATCGGTGCGTTGTTGCATGTCTTCAATGGACTTGCTCATCACAAGAACCTGATTTTGCGTGTCGATGATGCCCGATTTCATCCCTTCGGACTTTTCGCCATAGACCTTGCCGAGTTCGTTCATGATGGAACTGACGGCGGCCGAGCCTTCCTTGATCTGGCCGACATGCTTTTCGACGACAGAGGCGACCTCCGCGAGGCGAGATGTAGCTTCGTCGGCTACGTCGGCGGTCAGCACGCGGTTGGCTTCGAGCTTTTCTGTGATCGAGCCGAGATGCGTCAACGCCGTCTGCAAGCGTCCCACGAGGTCGCTTTCGTGGCGCTTGATGCCGTCGCCCGCCATCGAGAGGCGGTCGAGCAGAACGTCCATCTGGTCGCCGAAGCCGCCGAGCAGCTTGGCCACTTCCTCGGTCGCTACGCGCATCTTGGCCGTGCGTTCGGTGAGCTGGGCCGAGGCTTCCTTGCCGGTTTGCTCGAAACGGTTCGTGATCTTGTCGATGTCCGAGACCGTTCCGGCCGTGGCCGTGCGGAGCGTCGATCCCGTGCGTTCGAGCTGGGCCGTGATCTGCATGAGGCCGCGGTTGATGTCGTCGATCTGCATCTGGACGCCGGAGCGGATGCGCTCAAGCTGCTCGCGGAAGCCTTGGCTGGCGCTGGAGAGCTTGCTTTCGGCGCTGTCGGCGATCTGCGTAAGTTGAGCGACTTGTTTGCCGAGGTTTTCGCCCGCCTGGGCCATGCGCTGGGTCGTTGAGGTCGCCATCGTTTCGATGGATTCGAACTCGCGGGCCAGCTTTTCGGTCGTTTGCAGGGCGTTGGCGCGTACCTGAACCAGACGTTCGCTGGCGGCCGTGAGCTGAGCGATGGACTGGGCCGTGTTGTCGATCAGCTGTTTCTGGTCGGCGGTGAGGGCGGCCGAGCTTCCCTTGATGACGTTCAGCTGATCGGCCAGCGACTGGTTGAACTGGCGCAGCGTCTGTTCGGCCGTGGTGGCCACGACGCCGAGGTTGCGCATTTCTTCCATCATCGTGTCGCGCGCCGAGCCCGTGACGCCGATAAAGCGGTCGGCGGTCTGGACGAGCGAGTCGCCGATTTCCTTGGTTTCGCTCTGGAATACCTTGCGGGCGGCTTCGAGGTGCAGCGCGCTGCGGTCGAGGACGGACGGCAATTGCACCGTTTCGTCGCGCAGAAGCGATGCGGCCTGAACAAGCGCGGATTCGGAGGCCGCCAGGTTGGAGCGCAGGGCGTCGCTTTCGCCCATGAGCGATTTTCCGGCTTCTTCGACTTGTTGAACGGCCATTTGCGAGACGATGGCGACCTGTTGCAGTTCGCTGTGCAAGGCTGAGCGGATTTCCGCGATGCGCGCCTTGGCGCTTTCGAGGATGACCTGGCCGTCCTTGTCGCTCTCTGCCATCGTGCTGCGCAACGTAGCGAGGCGCGAGGTGGCGTGTTCCGCCGTGTCGGCCAGCAGGCGGGCCTGCTTTTCGGTTTGCTCGCCGGCGTCGACGACGGTCTTGAAGTGGGTGCGGAGCTTTTCCGTCGCCTCGATCACGCGGCCTTCGGCCTTTTCGGCGAGGTCCGTGATGCTCTTCGAGTGGTTTTCAAGCGCTTCGTCGGTGGTTTTGGCCAGCGTCGTAATCTGCAGCACCGATTGATCCATGCTGTTGACCATGCTTGAGCTGTGATGCTTGAGCTTTTCGGTGGTCGCGTCGAGTTGCGTAACGACGGAGTTCATCTGCTCGATGACGCGCGAAGACTCGCTCTGCATGGATTCGCGGAGGGAACGAGCCTGATCCTGCATTCCGGCCGTGACCGACAAAAGACCTTTCGCTTGCTGTTCCGTTTGTTGGGCGTGCATGGCGAACGCGCCGGCTTCGTCGGCGAAGGCCGCAGTGGTGGCGCGGACGCTGTTGAGCGTGCTTTGGGCCTGCTCTTCGATGGCTTCCATCTGGCGCGTGATTTGTTGCGTGGAGTCCGTCAGGCGTACCACGTTGCGTTCGGCCGAAGCCGCCGTTTCGTCTTGAGCGAGCGTCAGGCGGTTCAGCAACCCGTTCATCGTCTCGCGCTGGGAGTCGAACGACGTGGCGAGGGAACGTTGCCGTTCGCTGATCTGCTGCATAACGCTGGTCAGCGTGGCCGTTTGCTCGTTGATAAGCGTGTGCACGTCGCTGAGCCTGGCGGTGGTTGTGGAGCTGATGTCGTTGAGCGTCGAACTGCTGGCGCCGATCTTGCCCAGCATATCGCCCAGCATTTCGCCGAGCTTTTCGCTTTCGCCCTGCACGGACTCGCGAACTTGCTTGGCTTGGTCCTGAAGCGTGGTCGCGCTGGCGCAGAGAAGGCGGGTGAGCTGTTCGGCCTGTTCGGCGTGGCGGCTGAGCGTGCCGGCTTCCTCGATAAAGCTCGAGCTTGCCGACTGAACGCTGGTAAGGGCGCTTTGCGCTTGCGTATCGAGCGTTTCGATCTGACGAGAAATGAGCTGTGCGCTTTCGTTGAGGCGCGTGGCGCTGCGCTCGGCCACCGAAGCCGTTTCGTCGTGCGCCAGCGTGAGGCGGTTCAAAAGGCCGTTCAACACGTCGCGCTGCGCGTCGAGCGCGGTGGTCAGGCTGCGCTGGCGATCGACGATCTGCTGCATCGTCGCGCCGAGGCCTGACGTTTGCTGCATGACCGTGTTTTGAAGGCTTGTGAGCGTGATTTCCGCCGTTGAGCTGAGATCGCGCAGGTCGGTGTTGCCCGCGCTGAGCTTGCCCAAAAGCTGGCCGAACAATTCGCTGGTGCGTTCGCCTTCGGCGTGGAGGGCTTCGCGGAGCTGACGCGCCTGATCCTGCAGGGCGGCAGTGACCGACAGAACGGTGCGGGCCTGTTGTTCGGCTTGTTGCGCGTGTTGCAGCATCATCGTCGCTTGATCCGCGAAGCCGGCGCCGGTCGTGCGCACGTCGGACAGCGCCGTCTGAGACTGGTCGCTGAGCGCGCCGATCTGGCGGTGGATTTGCTGCAGGGAGTCGCTGAGCCGCGCGATGGTGCGTTCGGCGACGTCGGAGGCCTGGCCATGAGCGTCGGAGAGCTTGTCGAACAGGTCGAGCAGCTGGACGCGCTGGTTCTCGTTCGCCGCCGTCATCGTGCGATGCTGTTCGGTTAGTTGTTCGCTCACTATATTAAGTGAGGCCACTTGCTGGGTGATGCTGGCGCCGAGCGCGTTAAGCGTGTTTTCGGCCTTGCCCGCGATGCTGAACAGTTCCTGACTGGTGGCGTCGAGGCTGCCCGAAGCGTTTTGCGTCACTTCGTTGAAGCGCGTGGCCGCCGTATCGACGCCTTGCGCCGCCGAGGAAACGGCCTGCTGCATCTTGAGACTTGCGCCGTCGAGCTGGCCGACGGCATCGTTGAGGCTGGCGATCAGGCGCTGGTTGTGCTGTTCCATGGCCGCGCGGATTTGCGTGGATTGTTCCGCGAACGCGGTCGTAGCCGAGTTGAGGCCGCGGATGCTTTGCTCGACCTGATGGGTCGTGTCCATCATCTTGCTGGCCTGTTCGCCGAACGCCGTGCCGGCTTTTTGGATCATCAAGGCCGCATGCTGCGAGGTTTCGTTCAGAGCGTTGTTCTGGCGAAGGAAGGCGCTGTTGGCTTCTTCGATGCGCGTGATGACTTGTTGCGCGCCCTGAGCCGTCGTTTCCTGCGTGACTGAGAACTTTTCGTTGAGCGCGCTGAGTTGCTGGAGCGTTTTGCCGCTGGAAGACACGATGCTTGCCGTGAGGGCTTCGAGCTGCGACGTGCCGCCGCCGATGAGCGTCAGTTGCTGGGATATGGTCGTATTGAGCCCCGAGACTTTTTCGAGAGCCTCTGCGGCGGTCTGGCCCAAACGCGTGGCGCGTCCTTCGAACTCATCCGTCGCGTCCTTCGTCGTTTCGTTGTAATGCGCGGCCATGCGGTCAAGCAAGGCGTAAGCCGCGTCCGTGCGCTGCTTGAGGGATTCGCCCACGGCTGTGAATTGGCGCTCGGCCCTGGACAAATCGGCGTTGAGATCGTCGGCCTGCTTTTGCAGCATGGCGCGCGTCTGGACGGCTTCGCTTTGCAGGGCGGAGGTGACAATCTGGATCTTCGTGCCGGAATCCTGGGCTTCGCGCAGCATTTCCTGCGCTTGCTGGCCGACTTGCGCGGCGGCTTGTTGCAGCGTCGCGACGGCCTTCGACGTGTGATCGTTCAACACGCCGACTTCGCGTTGCAGGCGTTCGGCCATCGACGCGAATTGCTCCAAGGTTCCGCGCGCCATTTCTTCCTGCGCCGAACGGACGGTGAGGAAGCGGTTGTTGAATTGCTCGATCGCGTTGAGCGTTTCGCCCGTCATGCGGCCGACTTCGTCGCCCATCGTGCCGACGCGTTCGTTCATCTGTTGCAAACGGCCGATTTGTTCGATCATCTTGGCGCTGTAGCGGTCAAGCGTGTCGGTGCCGAGGTTCGTGCTGTGCTCGATTTGCTGGACGACGAGTTGAACGGGCGCGGCGGCGCGTGTCGCGAAGTCCTGAAGTTTGACATCGGCGGCGTCGAGACGTTCTTGCGTTTCCTTCATCAACGCGACGAGCGCGCCGTTCTGTTCGCGCATCATTTGTTCGGCGGACCAGGCCTGATCCTGCAATTGCGCGATCGTCGTGCGCAGAGCGGATTCGGCGGCATGAGCGCCGGTGGCGATTTCGCCTTCCTTGCGGGTCAAGGATTCGGCGGCTGCGCCGAGGGCGTGGATTGTCATCTGCGCGGCTTCGCTGATGCGCGTGATGATGTGGTCGTTCTGCTCGATGGCGAGGCGCAGCTTGTCCGTCAGCGTGTCGCCGACGCTTTGCGTGGCGTCGCGCGCGGCGAGCAGCCGTTCGAGAACGTGTTGCAAGCTCTGCAGTGCGCCGTTCGCGCGGTTCTGAACTTCCAGCCCCGCTTGTTGCGAGGCGTTCTGCAACGCCTCGAATTGCATGAACTGCGTGGACATTTCGTCCGTAATGGCGCGCATGTGAGCCGAGCTGCCCTCGGCCAACGCATTCAGTTTGCGGACGGTGTCTTCGTAATGCGATGACGTGGACGCCATCTGGTCCGCGACGTGTTCCGCCCCGCGGCGGGCCTCCTCGGTGACGACGGAGAATTGCCGCAGGCTGTTTTGCGTGCGTTCGCCAAGGGTTTCGATGCTGCTGTCGAGCTGTTGCGCGAGATCGTCCGTCGCGCCGCTGATGCGCACGACGAGGCCGTCGAGGTCGCTGCGGCGTTGTTGCAGATTGCCGTCGATGTCGTTCAGGCGGAGGCTGAAACGGTCGAGCATCTGTTGCAAGCCTTCGACCTGCTCGCCGAGGCGTTCGCCGAGATGCGTGGCCTGATCGCGCGCCAGTTGTTCGCTGGCGAAGAGCCGGTCGGTGACGCCGCGCAACAACGCCTCGGTTTCGCTCACGCGCTTCGGGAATGTGTTGCTGATTTCGTCGAGCGTGCGCGTTTGCGCGTCCAGCGTTCCGGCAAGGCGTTCCGCTTCGTCGCGGGCCGAACCGACGCGTTCGAGAAATTGCGCGATCGACATGTCGATCTTGCCGGAAAGCTCCTCCATCGACGCGGAAACCGTTTCGGTCGCGCTGATCAGGCTCGTTTCCTGGGCGTGGGCGGTTTCAGCCAGTTTCTTGCTGTCGCGCGAGGCTTTTTCCACGGAAAGGCTGATCACATGCGCGTTCGCTTCGATCTCCTGTAATAATTCGGTGATTTGTTCGCGCACGGATTCCGTTTGGCGCGAGACTTCGTCGCCGCTTTGAACGAGCTTGCTATCAAGGATGCGCAGCATCGTGAATTTATCTTCGAGCAGTTGCTCGATATGCTGCATGCTGCGGCGGACCACTTCTTGGATTTCCTTGACCTGATAGACGCTGTGCTGCTCGAATTGTTCGAGTTCGCTTTTGTGCTGGCGCACACGGTCCATCAGGGCCATGAGGTCGCTGTGGTTAAGTGTTTGCGTGCTGCGCAACAGTTCGAGCTGTTCCTTGATCGCGTTGTTGAAGCGGCGGATACGCACTTCCGCCGCGCCGGATTCGCCTGTGATCATCATAAGCTGGCGGCGCAGAGGTTCCGTGACGGATTGCACGTCGGCCGCGCGCTGCAAATAGGCGGTGACCATCCAGATCAAGCCGACAGGCGATGCAATAGCGGAAATGCCGATGGCCCAACTGGTAAGCGGCAAGCCGCCGAACGTATTCGTGGAACCGGAACTCATCAACGCCAATGCGACGACGGCGACCCATAACACTGAAAGAGCGAGGCCCATCCAGAACGGCATGGCGGAAAAGTTGGCGGATTTTTTCAAAAACGAGGATTTTGCTCCCGGCTTAGCCGATGCGCGAATTCCTTGAGGCGCGGACGTTTTCGCAGATGTCGCCGTATCAGGCTTGGCGCTTGTCTGGTCGGGGGCTGGCGAAAGTGTGCGGATAGGAGCAGCGGGGGACAACTTTGAAGGATCGACCATTTTTTCCTCAACGCCTCTGAATAGGGCAAGACAAGATGCAGCTCTGACTTTCACGTGCCGCGCATGCGATCCTTCCGTTTAAGGAATCACATTGGGCATGGTGATAGCGGCGCGAGTGTAGAGTCCTCCGATTCAAAATGGAAGTGTTAACATCATTTAAACTTCTCGTTTTTGGAACAAAAATAGGTATGGGGCGATTCTGTGGATAACTCTGCTGGATTAGAGCTTTATTCCGATTGTCAAGGCGGAAAAGCTATTAACAGAGGGGCGGATGAATCTAGTTCATGAGGATGGCGCGCAGTCTATACACAAGATCGAGCGCCTGGCGTGGTGTCAACGCATCCGGATTTTGTTCTTTCAAGAGAGTTTCAAGTTCGGGATTGACTGATGGGACGCAAGCAACGGCCGATTGGAAAAGGGGCAAATCGTCGATGGCGTTACCAGTTTTTCGTACCTCGGATTTCTCGAGCTTTTGCAAAACTTGTTCCGCCCTCGCAATGACGGACTTGGGCAATCCTGCCATCTGGGCAACGTGTATGCCATAGGAGCGGTCGGCCACGCCATCCGCGACTTCATGGAGAAAGATTATTTCCTTCTTCCATTCTTTTATCTTCATTGTCGCGCAATGAAGGTTATGCAACCTGTCCGCGAGTTGCGTGAGTTCGTGGTAGTGCGTGGCGAAGAGGGCGCGGCACTTATTGATTTCGTGAAGATGTTCGACGGTGGCCCAAGCGATTGAAAGGCCGTCGTACGTCGCCGTGCCTCTGCCGATTTCGTCCAGAATGACAAGGGAGCGTTCGGTCGCTTGATTGAGGATGGCGGCGGTTTCGACCATTTCGACCATGAAAGTCGAGCGGCCGCGGGCGAGGTCGTCGGCTGCTCCGACGCGGCTGAAGAGACGGTCGACCACGCCTATATGGGCGAATTCGGCCGGAACATAGCTTCCCATTTGTGCGAGAAGGACAATCAGGGCGTTTTGGCGCAGAAAAGTGGACTTTCCGGCCATGTTCGGGCCGGTCAGGAGCCATAAACGGCGTTCGGGAGCCAAATCGCAAGCATTGGCGACGAAATTCTGGTTAGAAGCTTTTAATGATTGCTCTACAACTGGATGTCGGCCTTTTTTAATGTCAAATGTGAGAGAATTATCGACTTTTGGGCGGCAATACGATTGTTCGAGAGCGAGGTCGGCGAGGGAGGCGATAACGTCGAGTTCTGCGAGGGCCGCCGCCGTGCGCCGTAAATCTTGAAGTCTTGCAATAACATCATCAACCAAGATATTGAATATATTCAATTCTATAGACAGCGCTTTGTCGGCGGCTTCGTTGATTTTTCGCTCGAGTTCGCCGAGCTCGACCGTGGTAAAACGCACCGCGCTGGCGAGCGTTTGACGGTGGATAAATAATTCTTTGTTGTTCAGGAGCTTATCGGCGTTTGTTGGCGTGACTTCGATATAGTAGCCTATGACGTTGTTGTGGCGGATTTTTAGTGTAGGAACGCCGCTTAAACCTTCATATTTATGTTGTAATTCGGCGATGAGGCGGCGGCTGTTATCCCTGAGTTCAACAACGTCATCGAGTTCGGGTGCGTAACCACGCGAAATAAAGCCTCCATCACGGGCTAAAATGGGCAGTTTGTCGCTCAAAGCGCGCGCCAGACGGTCATAAAGAGCATTATGTTCGCCCAAATTGACGGTTATATGCCGGATTTCGTCGCTTAATTGCTCGTTATTTGCATCTAATAATGCGCTTTTGGCGGATTCGGCGTGCCTTAAGGCATCCCTAAGAGCAGCTAGGTCCCTCGGCCCTCCTCTCCCTAGGGACAACCTCGCTAACGCCCGCTCCATATCGGGGGTTTGGGAAAGTTCGTCGCGCAATTTTTCTCGCAGGGCCGTTTTGGCGAGCATGAAACCGATGGCATCAAGCCGCCGATTGATAGCCGCGATATCGGTCAACGGCGATGACAAACGCGCTGCCAAAAGACGCGCGCCTGCGCTGGTTTGGGTGCGGTCGATTGATGCGAGTAAGCTTCCCTGACGCTCGCCGTTCAAATTCTTAATCAACTCAAGGTTGCGGCGCGTGGCCGGATCTATGGCGAGGCCTTGACCTAGCGCGATGCTTTGCGGGCGGGAGAGATGCGTAAGGTCGCTTTTCTGTGTGAGGGCGGCGTAGTCGAGCAAGGCCCCAAGCGCGGCGACTTCGGCGCGGCTGAAATCCCCGAAGGCGTCGAGTTCGCGAACGTTATAGGTCTGCAACAATCGGCGGCGGGCGTTGTCGCTGTCGAAACGGCTGTCCGGCTGGGGCGTGATTTGGTCGCTCCAGGGGACGAAGGCCTCGAACAGGTCAGGATTTTCGATCAGGCGTTGGGGAACCAGAAGCTCGGTTGGGTTAATCCGGCCCAAAGCATCCGGGATTTCGTCGGTAGAGAGAGATTGCGCGCGCGGTTCGGCGGTCGCGAGATCGACCCACGCGAGGGCATAGGAGTCGTTCGTGTTCGTGAGACAGGCGAGAATGTTCGCTGAGCGCGCGTCGAGCAGACTTTCTTCGGTGACGGTGCCGGGCGTAACGATGCGAACGACTTCGCGGGAGACGATGGCTTTGTAGCCGCGCTTTTTCGCGGCGGCGGGGTCTTCGGTCTGTTCGCAGATGGCGACGTGAAAGCCTTGCCGGATCAAACGCGCCAAATAATTTTCGTACGCATGGAAAGGCACGCCGCACATGGGGATGTCTTGCCCCTGATATTGGCCACGGCGGGTGAGGGCGATGTCGAGCGCGCGCGCGGCCTTGACGGCATCCTCGAAAAACATTTCGTAAAAGTCCCCCATCCGGAAAAAGACGATGCAATCCGGATGTTGGGCCTTGATCGCCAGATATTGCGCCATCAGCGGCGTGGCGGAGCCTGCCCCGTTCCCCGAAACGGGGTCATCGGGCGCGGGCGTGGGCGCGGTGTCTTTGGTCTGGGGCAGGGCCATAAGACCTCCATTAACAGCAACTCTTTCAAAAGGCTAGAGAAACTGGAACAAACTACTAAAGCGAAACAATTAAATAAAAGAACCCGATATTGCATTATGTGTATATATATGATATATACACGCAATGATCACTTTTGACGATATTGCGGGTTTTGACTGGGACGAGGGAAACAAGCGCAAAAGCGTCGATAAGCACGGGGTAACTCAGGTTGAGGCCGAGCAAGTTTTTTTCAATGAGCCGCTGCTAGTCCTTGATGACGTTAAACACAATCGGCTGGAACCACGATTTCATGCTTTAGGGCGAACTGACGAAGATCGATTATTACACATTACTTTTACTCTTAGAGGAAAGAATACGCTAATCCGCGTGATTTCTGCGCGAGATATGCATAGAAAGGAGCGGGAAATCTATGGCCAAGAAAATTAAGAAGCCGCCGCAATTCGCTTCGGAAGCCGAAGAGAGGGCTTTTTGGGAAAAGCATGACTCGACCTCTTATGTGGATTGGAGCCGCGCGCGCCGCACGCGTTTTACGAAGCTCAAACCCACGACGACTTCCATTTCCATTAGGTTGCCGACGGATTTGCTTGAGCAAATTAAGACATCAGCGAACCGTAAGGATGTCCCATATCAGACGCTCATCAAGTTGTGGCTGGCCGAGAAAATGGCTAAAGCAAAAGACTTGGCATCGCCGAGAAGACCGTAAGTATGATCCTAGGCATCGGCAGTGATTTGATTGACATTAGGCGGATTGAGAGATCGCTCGAACGTTACGGCGAGCGGTTCGTCGGACGCGTATTTACGCCGGAAGAACAGGCCAAGGCGGCTCAACGCGTGACCAAGGAGGCCACCTACGCCAAGCGCTTCGCGGCCAAGGAGGCTTGCGCCAAGGCTTTGGGCACGGGCATTTACCGTGGCGTGTTCTTCAAGGATATGGGCGTTGTCAACCTGCCGTCGGGTCAGCCGACGATGAAGCTGACGGGCGGGGCTTTGGCGCGGCTCGAGGCAATGACGCCGCCGGGCAAAAAGGCCGTCATCCACCTGACGATCAGCGACGACACACCCATGGCGCAGGCTTTTGTCGTGATCGAGGCCGTGTGAGAAGAGCTGGCGCGACGAGTGCGATGGGGACGCAATAAAAGGGCTTAAATCAATTTTGTATGAGTTCGAAAGACGTACAGGCCTTTTTATTATGTTCCCTCCGGAAAATGTTTTACTAAATGATATGCCCCACTCTTGCCGTAGTGTGGGCTTTAGGTTAATGCGTGAAGGCCCGGTTATTGAGTCAGAAGGTTGCGAGTTCGTATGTTGAATCACGATTCCAAAGCCAAGCCAAATGTTCCCGTCGATGACCGCTTTGACGAAACCGTGAAAACAGTCCTTTGGGCGATCGTCATCGCCATGATGATCCGCATGTTCGCGTTCGAGCCTTTCAACATTCCTTCGAGTTCGATGGTGCCCGGGCTTTTGATCGGCGACTATTTGTTCGTATCGAAATATTCCTATGGTTACAGCAGCCGTTCATCTCTTTATGGCTTATTGCCTCTTGAAGGGCGCGTATTTTTCAAGGAACCAAAGCGCGGCGATGTCGTGGTGTTCAAGTGGCCCAAGGACAACAAGACGGATTACATCAAAAGGCTTGTCGGTTTGCCGGGCGACAAGGTTCAGGTGCGAAACGGGCTGCTTTACATCAACGGAGTCCCTGTCGAACGGCGCAAGCTGGACGTGCCCGTCGCCGAAAAATATTTAACGCCGCCGTCGTTTTCGACGGACTTCATGGAGAAATTCCCGGATGGACATGAACATGTCATCCGCGAGGAAGGCGACGACCTTTCGCTTGACAATACGCCGGTTTTTTCCGTGCCGCCGGACCATTATTTCATGATGGGAGACAATCGCGACAATTCGCAGGATAGCCGCGCGCCGCGCGGCGGCGTCGGCTTTGTGCCCAAAGATAATCTTGTTGGCCGCGCCGAGTTTTTGTTTTTCTCGCTCGATGAGGACGCGCATTTTTGGCAGTTCTGGAAATGGCCGTGGGCAATACGCTGGGATCGGCTATTTATGGGCATACATTAATTATAAGGCGCTAATACATGTCCGGAATTTCTCATATTAACGAGCTATGTGCGCGTCTGGGGCACGATTTCGCCAAGCCGGATTTGTTGCAGGCGGCATTGACGCATCCTTCGCTGACGGGAACCAGAGCGCGCAAGAAGGGCGGTTCCTCGCCCTATGAACGGCTGGAGTTTCTCGGCGACCGCGTATTGGGTTTGGTGATCGCCGAATGGCTTTTTGCGCTTTTTCCGGAATCCAACGAAGGCGATTTGGCCAAACGTCACGCATCGCTCGTCAACCGCGACGCTTTGAAGGCGGTGGCTTTGGAAATCGGTCTTGACCGCCATCTGCATGTTGCGCACGGCGAGGACGTGAAAGCGGCGCGGAAAAATGTGGGAACCCTGTCGGACGCCATGGAGGCGGTGATCGGGGCTTTGTATCTCGATGGTGGTTTAGAGCCTGCGCGCGCGTTTATTCATAAGTATTGGCGGGGGGCGGAAGCTTCCGAGCCTGCGCCAGCCGACCCAAAGACGGCATTGCAGGAATGGGCGCAAGGACAGGGCTTGCCGTTGCCGGTCTATAAAGTGGTCGAGCGTTCAGGCCCGGCCCATGAGCCGAAGTTCGTTATCGAAGTTGCCGTGAAAGGCTATGAGCCTGCGCGCGCCGAAGGATCGTCAAAACGGTTGGCGGAGAAAGCCGCTGCCGCTGCTTTGATGCAAAACGTCATATCCGCTTCACAGAGATAATGCGACGGGCTGAGGAGCAGGTTGTCCCAAGGCCGCTTTGGCGACCGGTTCAGTCGGCTGTTCTTGTTTGTGTTCGGGCCTTTTGGCAAGTTCCGGGTATTTATCCCAGATGTGCAGTTCGAACGACGAAGCGGGCGTTTGGTGGGGATGATGGGGAACGGTAAAATGCTTCAGCGTATATTTGGCCATTTTCATGAGCGGCCCGTGACCGATCAGTTTTCCTAACGCATCCATATGTTTTGACCATAATCTTCTGCCGTCGTGTTTGGTCGTTCCGTTGGAACTCGATCTTTGCACGACGAAAGCGTTGGCCATGGCCGCGCGCGTCAAACGGGAAACAGGGCTGCCTTCATGTTCGTTTTTGGCGTGCCTTGCCGCGTAACGATTGACTTGGGCCATAGCGACTTTCTTATGGATATAGAGCTCGCTGTGAGTTCTTTGCCCCTCGTTCTTTTCGGCTTCGGGGACGACGGGGTTGGCATGTCTGCCGAGGCTAAAATAGGCCTCTTCGGCTTCTTTGGCCACGAACATCGAAAGCTCGAGCGCCTTTTTGTCGTTCGCTCTGCCGATTGGGTCAACGCAGCAAAGAAGTAGCTTCAGGATTTCCTCTTTATACCAGCATTCTGTATCCTTGAAGTGCTGGTGTTCCGCAAAGCTTCGAACTTGCTCAGCCAAAAAAAACGGGTCGCGGGAACCGCACGAAGACTCCGCGCGGGTCAAATTAAAGGAACCGCTTTTGACGTAACCCATCGCGCTGTTTAAATCCTTGGCCGCCTCCAACGTTTGATCGTACGCCATCTTTCCGCGCTTGGCGGCCAGCTCTTTGATGTAATCGTCCTGGCGTACGGCGTTGCTAATATAAGGAAGCACGAAACGCGCCGTCTTTGCGGCGCGCATGAAATCTTCAGGCGTCGCGGCGCAGCGATACAAGCTTCCCGCAAGATCGGCGATGCGCGTTGCGGTGTCGAGGTCGATGCATTCAGGGTTGGAAGCGATTAGTTTCGTGAGTTCTTCGGAGGCGACGACGCGGTCGGGAAATTGTTTTTTGTATTCTTCGCGTTTTTCAGGAGGCGGTTTTTTAGGAAACACAAGGCGCATATGGCGCTGTTCCACGCCCAAGCTCTGGGTCGGTTCGGCGATGGTTGGCTCTTCGTCCAGTATTAACGCCGCTTGGTCCACTTCAACATCTCCCTAAAAATAAGGACGATTCGAGAAGTATTACCCTGCATAATAGCTTTAAAAATGCTAATGATTCTTTAACCTGCGGCTGGAGCTAAAGTCAATAACCCCTTATTATTTACGTGTAATATACGAGGAAAAAGCAACAAACATGATTAACGCCACGACCAAGACACGCGCCGGTTTCGCCGCCATTCTGGGCGCGCCGAACGCCGGAAAATCGACTCTGCTCAACCAGTTAGTCGGCGAAAAGGTCTCCATCGTCAGCGCCAAGGCGCAGACCACGCGGCGGCGGATCCTCGGCGTTCTGACCGAGGGGGATGTGCAGATTGCCCTGATAGACACACCCGGCATCTTTTTGCCGAAAGGCCGTTTGGACAAGGCTATGGTGCAGGACGCGTGGGAAAGTCTGGACGGCGCAGACGTAATTTTATTGCTTGCCGACGCGACGATGCGTCAACCTGACCCGAAGACGCAGGCGATCATTGACGTGTTGCTCAAGCAAAAACGCAAGGCGACGCTCGTGCTGAACAAGGTGGACAAGGCCAGCCGCGCCAGGCTTTTGCCGATGACGCAGAAGATGAACGACACCGGCGCTTTCGACGATATTTTTATGGTGTCGGCGCTCACGGGCGACGGCGTGAAGGATTTGAAAAAATACCTGATGGACAAAATGCCCAAGGGGCCGTGGATGTTTCCCGAAGATCAGCTTACGGATTTGCCGGAGCGATTGTGGGCGGCGGAAATCACCCGCGAGCAAATCTTTCACCAATTGCACGACGAGTTGCCTTACGCCGCCGCCGTTTTGCCGGAGGCTTGGGAAGAACGCAAAGACGGTTCCGTCGCGATTTGTCAGACCATCGTCGTGTTGCGGCCCAACCATCGCGCGATCGTGCTCGGCAAGAACGGCGCGCAGATCAAGAAGATCGGACAACTGGCGCGCGAGGAGATTACGCGTTCGTTGGGCCGCAAAGCCCATCTGTTTTTGAACGTCAAAGCCGACGCGAACTGGCAAGACAAGACGGAGTTCTACCGCCTGTTCGGGTTGGAGGACGTGGGCAAGAAGAAAAAGAAACGCTAGCCTGCTTCAAACCCGTTATCTATCGCCACGCGTTCCAGACCATCGGGCAGCGTCGATGCAAACGGGGCAGCGAATACGACCAGAGCAAGCGCCAAGGCCATGCTTGCTCCGGCGAGTTTCCATGCCGGGACGCGGTTCGCGCGCATTTCTTCGACAGTAATGACGATAACCGTAGCGATCATCGCTTCGCCGAGACCGATGACGGCGTGCGATCCAAGCATGGCGGGCAGGACGACGCCGAGCGGGCTGGTTCCGGAAAACGCCAACTCAAGCGAGCAGGCGAGGGAAGCGGCGACGATGCTGATCCAACTTGTCAACGCGACCGACAGCGCATAACCGGACCTGCTCTCTGGCAATTTTGAGCGAAGGGCCCGCATAAGCGGAACCATCAATACGCCGCCGACGATGCCCATGTTCAGAATATTGCTGCCCAGCGCCATCAGTCCGCCGTCAGCAAAAAATACGCTTTGTACCGTTAGTACCGATGCCATGATGATAAGAGCGGCCCACGGCCCTAAAAGCGCGGCAGCGGCAACCGCGCCGAGAAAATGTCCGCTTGTGCCGCCATTGATGGGGAAGTTGAGCATTTGCATGGCGAAAATGAATACCGCCATGGCGCCCATGAGCATCAGATTGCTTTTCTCAAACGACACGCGGCGCGCGCCATACGCCAACGCGCTCAAGGCGAAGATGCCTGTCGTTACATTGACGGGATCGGAAACGAAGTGATTGGGTAGATGCATCGCGCGCTCCTTAAAAGAAGGTTTTGGCTGAAAGGATGAAAGTCGTGCTTTTGTCGGAATTGCGCCCCCATACGGCCTGTTGAAAGCCCATGTTGACGCTAAGGAGATCGTGGACAGGCATAACAAATCCTGTGGTGACGGCAAGCGATTCCGCATTGTCTTCATTGGCGATGAAATCGTGGCTGTAATTCAATTCGATTTCGGGGATGATCCACTCTCTTAATTGATAACCGCCCGCAAGGTCGGCGTTGAACGTGCCGCGCGCATTGCCTTTATGAGATCCGAACGGAAGCGAGAAGCCGGCGTCCATGTTGGCAGTCCACTTGCCCCAGTTTTTTACGGCAATGAGTTTTTGGTCCCAGCTCCAGAATTCCTGGCTCGTGCCCATTTCGGCAAGCCGCGCGCGGCCGCCAGTGGGCGCGGTAAACCCGCCGACGTAGCCGGACTCCATGCCGAGGCTCTCGCTTTCGAAGAAGCGGTAGCGGCCGCTGAAGCTTAAGTCGCCGAAGCCGTTGCCTTTGAAGGGGCCATCGACATCGTCGTCAGCGTCAAAGTCGTTGTCTTTATCTTTAATCCAGCGATACGGCGCAGAAATGTTCGCATCGAGGTTCTTTAGCAGGCCTACGGTCAGCGCCATGCTGGCGGAATGTTCGCGCGTGAAGCCGCGCTCGATTCCGTTTGAGTTGTTGTCCCACGCGCGGGTAGCGCGTGAATAATTATAGACAATTTCGAATTCGGCTTTGCCGGGATCGACGACGGAAACGTCCGGCGTGTTGATCTTGCAGTATTCGGCCCCCTCGCTTTCTTCGGCTGAGGATTGGGGGACGGGTTCGGCGGCTCTTGCCGCCATTGGCGTGAGCGGCATGATGGAGATCAAGACGAAAGAGAGAAAAAGGGACTTTGAGGAAAACATGGAACTCTCCGGATGTCGCGAGCGCCGATATTACTATTTGAAATATCGTATTACCGCAAGCGAGGGCAGGAAGAATGATTGACGCTGTGTCTATTCGACACCATGGCCGGTTGTCGCCATCATGAGAGAACTGTGTTTAAGGCCCTTTATTGCCTTGAGATTTGCTACAAGTTTGCGGATGTCGTTGGCCTTGCCGCGCACGACGAGCACTTCCATGCAATTGTGATGATCGAGATGCACGTGCTGGGTACAGACGATTAGAGAGCCAAAATCATGTTGAGCATCAAGAAGCTTGTTGACCACGTTGCCTTTGTGGTGATCGAAAATGAGGCTTATCGTTCCTGCTACGTCCGATCCTTTTTGCCATTCCTCCTCCACGAGTGCCCGCCGCATAAGATTTTTGATGGCCTCGGATCGGGTAGGGAATTTGTTTGATGATAAATACGATTCGAATTTTTCAAGCAAAGGCTTTTCGACGGAAATGCTGATGCGTTCGACTTTATGTTTCATTTTCGGTCTCATTGTTCACGCGCCGAATCCCTCATGCTTTCGTTGTGACTCCGGAAAGAATCAATGTGATAGTTCATGAATATAGAAAAAGTATAATCCCGAAAGATCCGGAGGATAAAAGACTTTTGAACAAAAGCTCTTTAATAATTTATCAATACCTGTTCTACTAATTGTTAACCATAAAGGGCGTTGAAAAAACGCGCTGTTAATAAAGTAGCGGCCGACTCGCTTTACTTGAAGGCGCAGGGCGGCTTTGCCTAAGATTGAGGGTGCCCGAATGCAAAAAGGTCATACAGAGCCTGCGGCTTCTGCAAAGGCTAAACCCGTGCCTCTATCCATCGGGGCCAAAACGTTGCTCGACGAAACGGGCATAGCCGAACTTATGACGGTTCTCGGCAAGGCGGGCTATGAGACGATCGGTCCACAGGTCAGGGACGGCGCCGTCGTCTATGACAAGATCGAATCGCCCAAGGAATTGCCCGTTGGCATGTCCGACGAACAGGACGGTGGCCGTTACAGGCTTGTGAAGGGAACGCCCGGAGCCTATTTCGAATACGTTTGCGGCCCGACAAGCTGGAAAAAGTTCCTGTTTCCGCCGCAAAAGAAATTATGGGAAGCCGACAAGAAAGAGGACGGATTCAAAATAACGCCGGAGCCGAAAAATAAGACCGCCTATGCGTTTTTTGGCGTTAGACCCTGCGAATTGATGGCGATTCAGATACAGGACAGGGTTTTCGGTTACGACAAGAAAGGCGTTCCTCATACGGATGCCTATGCGGATTCGGGCTACGTGGCGCGGCGTAGCAAAGCCTTTATCGTCGCCGTGAACTGCGGGCGCGCAGGAAAAACATGTTTTTGTTGCTCGATGGGCGGCGGACCTCAGGTTAAGGAAGGAGATGGATACGATATTGTCCTTACGGAGTTGCTCGACAGCCGCCGTCATGAGTTTCTCGCCGAAGCCGGCAGTGAGCGCGGACTCCATATTCTTGAAAAAGTAGCTCACAAAAAAGCCGCCGAGAATGACGTTCGGGCGGCGGAAATGGTCGTGTCTCGTACTCGCCGCCAGATGGGGCGCGCGATGGCGCCGGACATCGACAAAGTTCTTAAACGCAATCTTGAACATCCGCGGTGGGAGTCGGTGGCCGAAAGGTGTTTGACGTGCGGCAATTGCACGATGGTTTGCCCGACTTGCTTTTGCAATACCGTCGAGGATACGACCGATCTGTTGGGCGAACATGCCGAACGCTGGCGGAAATGGGATTCCTGCTTCTCGATTGATTTTAGTTATATCCACGGGGGCAGCATACGGACGGAAGCCAAATCGCGTTACCGCCAATGGATGACGCACAAATTGTCCAATTGGCACGAGCAATTCGGGACTTCGGGGTGCGTCGGATGCGGAAGGTGCATAACCTGGTGCCCGGTGGGCATCGACATTACGGAAGAAGCCAAAGCCATTAAGTACAGCAGCCGGTAAGGGATGCGGTTACAAAGGAACTTGCCACAGGGGAAAACGGTATGAGCCAGACAGCGTGTTGCGGAAAGTGCCACACTAAAAACGCCATCGATGTATCGGCCATTGATCCGATGCTGCCGCGTCAATTCCGCGTGGTCGAGGTCAAGCGCGAATTGTCGGATACGTTCACGATGGTATTGAAGCCTCTGGACGGCGGCAAGGCGCACTTTGCGCCGGGTCAGTTCAACATGCTGTATGTTTTCGGCGTCGGCGAAATTCCCATAAGCGTTAGCGGCGACCCTACGAAATCGACGGCTTTGGTCCACACGACGCGCGCCGTCGGCAAAGTGTCGCAAGCTCTGGATGAGCTTAAGGCCGGGGCCGTCATAGGGGTAAGGGGGCCGTTCGGCACGTTTTGGCCGCTGTCCGTGGCCGAGGGCAAAGACCTTGTCTTCGTGGCCGGCGGCATCGGCTTGGCCCCGTTGCGTCCCGCCATTTATCAGGCGCTTCATGACCGCCACCGCTACAATAACATCGTCATTCTTTACGGCACGCGTACGCCCGAAGACATATTGTTTCCTGAAGAACTGGCGGCCTGGCGCACGCGGTTCGATCTTGAGGTTCAGGTTACCGTCGATCGCGCTACGGATGGCTGGAAAGGCAAGATAGGCGTTGTTCCGAAACTGGTTTCATTGGCCGGGTTCGACAAAACCAATGCGGTGGCCTTTACGTGCGGCCCCGAGATCATGATGCACTATACCTGCAAGGCTTTGCAGGAACGCGGTGTGACGAACGACCGCATTTTCCTGTCGATGGAGCGCAATATGAAATGCGGCATCGGGCTTTGCGGTCATTGCCAGTGGGGATCGTCGTTCGTTTGCCGCGACGGCCCGGTGTACCGTTACGATCAGGTCGTTTCGGCTCTCAGCATCAAGGAGCTCTGATATGTCAGGCGCGAATATCAAAAAGACGAACGGGAAGTCGAACGGAAGCCATCCGCATCGCCCGAGGCCGACTGTGGCGGTCTGGAAATTCGCTTCGTGCGACGGTTGCCAGCTCAGCATCGCCGATTGCGAAGACGAGCTGTTGGCCGTCGCGGCCGAGATCAAAATAGCCTATTTCCTTGAAATCACGCGGGCCGAGATTAAAGGGCCTTATGACATATCGCTTGTCGAAGGCTCGATCACGACGCCGCATGACGCCGAACGCATCCGCAAGATCCGCGATCAGTCGAAGGTGTTGATCAGCATCGGCGCATGCGCGACGGCAGGAGGCATTCAGGCGCTCAGAAACTTCGCCGATGTCGAGGAATATACCCGCGCCGTTTACGCCCACCCGGAATATATCAGTACATTGAAAACTTCCACGGCTATCCGCGACCACGTCGCCGTGGATTTCGAATTGCGCGGTTGTCCGGTCAACAAGTGGCATTTGGTGGAGATAATCAGCGCGACCCTTAACAAGCGTCCTCCGAATATCCCGCACTACAGCCAATGTTTCGAGTGCAAGCGCAAGGGAACCGTTTGCGTGATGGTGGCGAAAGGCACGCCGTGCCTGGGGCCGGTGACGCAAGCAGGCTGCGGCAATTTGTGTCCTTCTTATAACCGTGGGTGCTACGGTTGTTTTGGCCCTATGGAATCGCCGAACGCGGCCAGCTTGACAAAGCAAATGGGCAAGCTGGGCATGGACAGGAAGAGCATCCGCGATTTCTACCGTTCGTTTAACGCTGGAGCCGAGGCGTTTCGCAAGGCCAGCGAGGCTTTAGATTGATATCGTTCGATTTTTTTAGATGTGAGGCATGATATGGCGTCCATGGAGAAGAAACCCGCCGCGAAAAAAGTGGCGAGCAATAAAACGAACGGCAATGGCAAGCCCGACCATAGAACGCGCACGATCAAGGTCGATGAATTGTCGCGCGTCGAGGGCGAGGGTGCTCTTTATGTCCACGTGAAAGAAGGCGAAATCAAGGACATCAAGTTCCGCATCTTTGAATCCCCGCGTTTCTTTGAAGCCTTTCTGCGCGGGCGAAGCTATATGGATGCGCCTGACATCACGGCGCGTATCTGCGGCATTTGCCCGATGGCCTATCTCATGGGGGCCGAACAGGCGATGGAAGAAGCGCTGGGCATAAAGGTTACGCAGCCCATTCAGGACTTGCGCCGCATCATGTATTGCGGCGAATGGATAGAAAGCCATGTCTTGCACGCTGCGATGCTGCACGCGCCGGACTTCTTGCATATGGCGGACGCTCTTCAATTGGCCGCGAAAAATCCCGATGCCGTAAAAACCGCCCTTAAGCTCAAAAAATACGGCAACGATATCCTGGAGGTCATCGGTGGCGGTCGCGCGATTCACCCTATCAACACGCGGGTCGGCGGCTTTTACAAGGTTCCCTCCAAAAAGGCTTTGCGCGAATTGATCGAACCCATGAAATGGGGCATCGAGAAATCGGTGGCCGTTACAAAGCTGTTCGGCACGTTCGAATTCCCGGATTACGAGTACGATTATCATTGTGTCTCGCTGCATCATCCAGACATGTACGCCATCATCGAGGGCGATATTGTCAGCAATCACGGGCTGAACATCCCCGTGAACCGCTTCTATGATTACTTTTATGAAAAACACGTTCAGCATTCGAACGCGTTGCATGGCGGCATCAAGGGCGACGGCAAGCCATATCTGGTCGGACCGATCGCGCGCTATAACAACAACTATAACCAGCTCTCGAAATTGGCGAAACAAACGGCCAAGGAAGTCGGGTTGGGGCCTGTTGTGAATAACCCGTACAAGAGCATATTGGTGCGCATGGTCGAAACGATCTATGCTTGCGAGGAAGCATTGCGGCTTATCGAGAATTATGAGGAGCCGGATGTCGCTTATGTCGAGGCCAAGGTCAAGGCGGGCGAGGGCTCCGGATGCACCGAGGCTCCGCGCGGCATTTGCGTGCACAAATATGTTCTGGATTCAAAGGGCATGATCCAAAAGGCGACGATCACGCCACCGACCGCCCAGAACCAGCCCCAGATCGAACGCGATTTGCTCGGCGTCGTCGAAAGCAATCTGCATTTGTCCGACGAGGATTTGAAATGGCGGTGCGAGCAGACCATCCGCAACTACGACCCGTGCATCTCCTGTGCCACGCACTTCCTGAACCTCACGATGGTGAGGGAGTGATTTATAGCCTTTTATCTTTTTATTGAATTAACAAGCAGGTGAAGGGAAGCAATGGGGACATAATAAAAAAGGCAACAGAAGGCCGTTCAAAAGCCAAATGATTGCCGGAGCCTTTTTTATTGTGTCTCCCTCGCTGCGATGGTTTGGCTCAATGTAAGGTTAAATGGCTATACATCCTTTTTATAGCCTTTTTAATTATGTCCCCATTGCTCCCTTCGCTTGATTGACGATTCAATAAAAAGGAAAACGACTATATAATGAAATCCAGCCCGGCCTTATGCCACTTTCCGAAAACTTAAATTATAATGTCCTCAAAAATCCTCTTCCTTGGAGTTGGCAATCCTGACCGCGGCGACGACGGCGTAGGGCCTATGCTTGCGAAAAAATTGTCGGATGATCCTGATCTCAAAAAAGCAGGTGTGGAAGTTTTACCTCATTTCGGCGAAGGTGGATCGCTCATGGATTTGTGGGAAGGGACGAACCTCACCGTCGTCGTCGATGCGATGAAGTCGAAAGCGCCGGTGGGAACAGTGCGCAGGATCGACGCGTCGAACGAGAAAATAGAAGGAGGGCTTTTCAACTATTCCTCTCATCTCTTTAGCCTCGGGGAAGCAGTCGAGATGGCGAGGCTGCTTGGACGGTTGCCGAAGCGGCTGATTGTTTATGGCATCGAAGGCGCGAACTTCGCTTTCGGCGCGCCGTTGTCGCAGGAGGTCGAGGCCGCTATGGTTAAGGTCGAACGCGATGTGCGCGGGGAGTTTTTGGGTTAACCATATCCATGATTAACCAAGTCCGGGGATGGTTTGGGCGTAACGAATTGTGGCGGAGGAAGATTTCTTCCTTTTTGGCCAAAATAAGTGAAGATTTTGGCGCTTTTGGGCGATTTGGGTGACTAAATCTTCCTTTTTTGTAAGGTGTCTAAAAGGTTTTCAGGGAAGAAAAGTTCACCCATGCATGAAGTCTCGCTCTGCGAAAGCATCCTCCGGATCATCGAAAAACAGGCTGAAAAAGAGCGCTTTTCCCGCGTCGTGAAAGTGCGCGTGGCGCTCGGCGAACAATCCTGCGCGAGCGAGGAATCGCTTTCTTTCAGCTTTCCGTTTGTCGTGAAAAACACCATCGCCGATGGCGCGGTTCTGGAATTCATCCGCACCAACGACGACACATTACGTGTTTTGGAGTTGGAGGTGGGGTAATGATCCACCAAAGGTCTGTATGGGTGTTGCGCTTGACATTCGGCTACGCGCACGTGGTTTGCTTGGCTTGGAATAAAAAGATTCTCTACTCACAAACTTTAGCGTCTTATCTGCAATTTTAACTGCATCGACTTTGAATGCTTCGCCTCCAAGTGCTCCAGCAACCATTTCCGATCCAGCTCGTGTAACAGCTGTAGCTCCCGATCTCTCTGCTAAATATTTTATCTGTCCCCAAATGGCTGGTGAATTATCGCGAAAATCTAATATAGCATGCCCTAGTCTGCCATTAAGTTTGTGACGATGTTTTATGCCTTGAATTAAGGCAGGTATATCGGTTTGAAACTTTGTTGAAGCTATCGTATTAATATGCGTGTTTGTTGTGCAATCGACTGTACCGAAACCAGAACAAGAGAGCGCGATTCCCGTCACTTCCTTATCTTTATCCAAACACACAAGACCCTCAGCACCTTCGGCGCGATTATAGGCTATATCGGATAGCAGTCTAATGTTTGACCAGTTGAGCTGCGTGGCTAGAATTTCGAAAGCCTTATTCATGTGTTCAGGGCCAAATAGCGCAACATTGGCAGGAAGATCAACACATTCGCGAGGTATTTCCATAATTGGCGGGAGTGGGTTAAATACAGTATTTCCAAAACGATTGAATAGCTGCGTTCCATAAGTGTTGTTTGATCGCGTGTGCAGTCGAAAACCTTCTTTGCCTTCGCTATTTGAATATAAAATAAAGCTGCTAAGGCATTTTGTTCCTATTCTTTGATTTCGATACTCTTCACTTACAACAATGTCTTCTAAGAAATTAATTTCACCCACATTTGAAATGTCGCGTGTATAGGTCATTAGTGCGACAACCTTTTCCTGTTCAGTATTTTTTGTCGGGGTTCGCACACAAAGTACCGCAGAACATTTGCCGTTAACGAGCGCCTCAGTTAACGGCTTTATCATGCTTCTAGCGAAAGTTAAACCGTGCGCTTGCGCTTGTAGGTTCATATGGGTTCTTACGCCATCCATATGAAAATCATTTTCCGAAAAACGAACGAGCTTATACTGTGCCCCGTCGATCCCTATGAAGCCTGGGGGGTGAAAATAAACATCTTTGCCATTATTATTATACGCCATAAAGCATCACTCTATTTAGCGGTTATATTTTTTTTGTCCAACGCGGGCAGCGATTCATTCCAGAACTTTTCAAACTGCTTATAGTATGCCTGCGCCAATGAAGGCGAAAAGATAACCACCCATTGTAGCTCTTGCCCCGGAGCGCTTGCCAACATCGCAACCTTGTCGCCGTAAAGATAATATGGGATAGCGCTATCATGTGCTTTTTTAAGCCATCTGTATACGCAGTGCTTAACCGGGAAAAACGTATCTCCTTCAGGAACCAAACACCGGGCATCCAAATTAGGTATTGACTGCATGGTTTCGTTGTACTTGTCCAAATGCGTATTGCCATGCATAGAAATGATGGAGTCGCTGTAATTGAATTGACAGGTCTTTCCTCCGTCCTTCATCGTTTCCATAATGTCTTCTAGAAAACCGATGTACCCTCCGGAACCAATGAACGTTTTCAATAATCTTTCGCTCTTTCTTACTCCATCGTTCTCAGTAAACTCAACATTATGAACTGCAAATGTATTCTCAATCGAAAGCGTCGTTGCTTCAGTCGGTTTGAAAATACCGTGTTCAATATTCTTGATCGTTTCCGGCGAGAGGCCGGAGGCCTTGGCTAAGTCGGCTCTGGTCCAATCCAACAAACCCCTGGCAGCGCGTAATTGGGCGGCGGTAATCATCGTTTTAATATACTCTACGTAAATATATAATCATGTGACCCAGACTCCTAACGTTTTTGGCCGATCATTTTCAAGCGGTTGATTACTTTCAAAGTATTTTTTATGCGTTTTAACCATAGTAAAAAGTAACATCATTTCTAATACAGGGGGATAGAGATATATCATGTGGAAAAGTGGGTTGGCAACCAAAAAAAGGTATTTACTTCCCCCTTTTTGGTAGGTATATAGACGAGGGGTCGACTTATAGCCCTTATTTGGGGTCTCTGCCAACAGGGGTCGGCCCTCACTTTTAATAAAGTCGTTTATAAAGCATTGAAATAATATATTTTAAATAGCGTTTTTATAAAGCCATATATTGCATAAGGACATTTTCAATGAGCGACCGACATCGCCAGCCAAAGCCAACAAAAAAACCGCGCCAGACAAAGAAAAGCGCTCCGGTGAAAGAATCTCCGGCAAGGCCCCAAACCATGCCAGGCTGGATGAGCCACGATTTCGCCGCCAAAGCCTCGCTGAACGAACATGAACTAACCTCCATCGCCGCCCTGATCACCTACGTCGCCCACACCACCAAACATCACGAAGTCTATGTCGAGCGCCAGTTCGCCGACCGTTTCAATATCCCGAACGTGAAGTGCCTGCCCGCCGAGCGCTACGACGACGCCATCCGCTATCTCGTCGATCAAGTCCCCAACGAACCCGCCGCGAACGCGTAAGCGTTATATCAAGATCATAATAAGAATAATTCAAAAACTATTTTGCAAAAATATCGTGATGCGTTTTTTCCTCTGTTACCTACGCGGGGGGGGGGGGGATGCTTGACTGCAAATCCCCATCGAATAAACTCCAATGGGATACGGAAGGCGTTTCGGTTTGACGCCGCTATTAAATCAGCTAAACTCTCTTTCGCCAGCGATGCCCAAAGACGTTCGTTGCGGTTTGACGCCGCTATTAAATCAGCTAAACTAACAATTACCAATTGATTTGCGCTTACGTAGTTGCGGTTTGACGCCGCTATTAAATCAGCTAAACTCAATTGGCTTATTAATTGTTGGATGTTCTGGTTGCGGTTTGACGCCGCTATTAAATCAGCTAAACTCTTTAGCGTCCACGCGCGAAAAAACGAATCGTTGCGGTTTGACGCCGCTATTAAATCAGCTAAACTAAAACTCTCAGCCGCGCTTTCGCCGTTTATGTTGCGGTTTGACGCCGCTATTAAATCAGCTAAACTCCATGGAGGCGTTGGGGGTAGAGCTTCCCGGTTGCGGTTTGACGCCGCTATTAAATCAGCTAAACTCAATTGGCTTATTAATTGT
>CAZVCG010000024.1:0-1206 GCA_964626265.1 uncultured Rhodospirillaceae bacterium
CGGGCGCGGGCGGCACCGAGGCGCAGGATTGGGCCGAGATGCTGCTTCGCATGTCTACGCGCTGGGCCGAACGGCACGGGTATAAGGTCGCTTTGCTTGACGAATCCCGCGGCGAAGAGGCGGGGATCAAGTCGAGCACGATCCAGATCAACGGGCACAACGCCTATGGCTGGCTGAAAACGGAGTCGGGCGTGCACCGTTTGGTGCGCATCAGCCCCTATGATTCCAACGCGCGCCGCCACACAAGCTTTGCCAGCGTGGCCGTGAGCCCCGTGGTGGACGAGAACATCCCCATCGAGATTTTGGACAAGGATTTGCGCATCGACACGTTCCGCGCCTCGGGCGCGGGCGGCCAGCACGTGAACAAGACCGACAGCGCGGTGCGCTTTACGCACATTCCGACGGGCATCGTCGTGGCGTGCCAGCAGGAACGCTCGCAGCACAAGAACCGCGCCAAGGCGATGGAGATGCTGCGCGCCAAGATTTATGAAATGGAACTGAAAAAACGCGAGGATGCGGCGGCGGTGGTCGAGGCGGGCAAGAGCGACATCGCATGGGGGCACCAGATACGATCCTACGTTTTGCAGCCTTATCAGATGGTGAAGGACGCGCGCACCGGCGTGGAGACCAGCCAGACGCAGGACGTGCTCGACGGCGACATCGACAAGTTTTTGCAAGCCTCGCTGGCCTCGAGGATCAAGGGTCAGGTGGAGGAGGGGTAGAGGCCATCGGCGAGATTGTTCATGCTCTCGTCCATTGGGCTGCAAAACGCGCTTTTCTGCGCTTCCGGTGCTCACGTACTATTAAGTACGCTGCGCTCCGGTTCTCGAAAATCACGTTTTTCGCCTCAATAGCCGAAATCATGAACGCGCTATATCCTGAAAAACATCGCCCTGTTTCTTGCCTGTTATGCCCCGCTCTCTGCCTGTATTTTCCTGTATTTCGCCTGTATTTACCTGTATTTCGAAATTTTTCCGATCCCGCCCGCGTCTCCCTAAAACGCCATTCGTCCAAACGCGCGCCGCCGCCAGCCCTTCATTCCATGGCGCGATTTTTGGGGACAAAGGTATCATAAACGCCGCGCGATGTCAAGGAAAATATTCCTAAAACGACATAAGGGGGGCGGACGCGAAGATGATTGTAATGCGCTCGGCCAGCGCGGCTCAAGCCTCGCGCCGCCAGTTCTATTCCATGTGGGACAAAGCC
>CAZVCG010000024.1:1238-17116 GCA_964626265.1 uncultured Rhodospirillaceae bacterium
CCGCACGGAGAGAGGGGAGGAGGGAGGCCTCCCTCAAGCCACTTTGTAGGAAAAAGTCGGAGAAGCAATTCCCTCTTCGTGCCTCGCTATGCTGCGCGTTCCGCTAGATATAGGACAGCACACTCCCTTCAAACGTTGTGCACCAACTTCTGTCAGCATCCTTGATACATTATCGATCCTAATGCCCCAAGTATTACACCCACCATTGGTATACATCGGGCCATTCAGCGCAAAATCCGATATATCAAAAAAATGTTCGACTTGTTCCCCAAAATCTAAAAATAGCGTTACAGGATTTAACCGTCCAGTAACTAGTTGCGGATCGTCATCAAACCCAAGAACAGTAAAACCTGTTTTTGCGCTCAACAAACTACAATCTATTCCATAACGCCTGCCGCGCGGCGACACCATTTTTGGAAGTTCTTGATCCCCGCACATGTAAAAAGCGATCTTAATATTCTCCATAGTTTTTAAAACGACAGTTTTAAGCTCTCGATAAACTTGTATATTTAATCCATAGGCAAGACTTCGCGCCTGTATCGCTTCTATACAGCCACACGTAACGGGTTTTCTGTGAATATCTATCTGTATGTTATGCTGATCACAAAAGGCTACAAGATCAGCAATTGGTTTGGGAACACCGTTGGGTTCGTTATAGGAGGTATAAAGTGCTCCTTCTGTGCTCTTATCTGGCAGCGGCACAACATTGAATTCCCCATCGATTCTCGTTCGTAAAAGTTTCTCTAAACCATACATTATTAAACTCCCTTTGTTTATAACCCATTTAATTATGATTAGACTGTAGTTTTTACGGTCGGCAACTCTTCAGCATTTTCCCAAGCAATATTAAATCCTTCGCGGTACGCCTGTGTCATTGGGCCTGATTTAATGACGATTACATATGGAGAGAGAGGGTCCACAAAGGACATCAGAGCCAAACATTCACCAAAGGCATAAAATCCCGTGGATACGGGGTACTGATGAGGCAACCATTTAAGTTGCATATAGTTGTGAGTTAAAAACTCGCTCTTAGTTACAAGACCTCTAAACGTTACATCTCCTCGTTTTACTAATTCCCTCATACGATTCCGATGTATTTCGGGATCCTTTCGAAATTTTACCAGCAAAGTCTCGTCATAGATGCTTAGGCAAACATCTCCACCGTTTTGCTTCAAATGCTCATACATAAAATCATAGTAAGCTTCAAAGGCATCCAAGCCGTCATATACAGTAATGTCTGTCGGCTTGAATCGAACACCTTGATTATCGATAAACTCAACACCATTCGTATCGAATACCCTCGCAATCCCATGCAGCGTCGCTTCTCGCGCCTGCACAGTGCCGTTTTCAATGTTGCTGATCGTCTCGCGGCTGAGGTTGGCTTTCTCGGCGAGGGCCGAGGCGTCCCACCCCAGTAAGCCCCGGGCGGCGCGAATTTGGCGTCCTGTGATCATTAGTTCCTCAAAATGTGGAATATAGTTTATAACACATTACTTGGTTAAAACAAGTTAAGCCTTTATTCCCAAAAAATGGTAACTAATTACCTATAATAGGTAAAACGGGGTCTGGTAAAGCGAAATTAATACTTTCAGCCAAACATATTTCACAGGAAGCGGAAAATAATTCCGCGCCGTGCAGGATTTTAATTGCTTTCATCCCGGCTGCTTGATAGTTTCACAATCGGAACGGTTGTTGGGACATTATATTACAAGCTATTTCAAAGGCCATATTTAAGGAGATTATCATGAGCCAGCTCGAAGCCTTCGTTTCCCGCCACGGCGAACCCGCGACGTACGGCATGTTGGAGAACTGGGCCCGTTACATGGGCAAGAAGTTCGACGTGACCACATCGCTGGAGGAAATCTGGATGGCTTTCATGGCTGACATGGCCCCCGTTCCTGCTTACGCAAAAGCGCGTCATTAATTTCAAATATTTCGAACGGAGACACTTACTATGGATACGCAGCACGACATGACCCCCACCACCACAAACGCGGCTCACGACGTGCCTTTGCGTTACGAAGATCTGGTTGCGCGTTATGGCGAACATCAGGCGTTCGATATTCTGGTGACCATCGAAAAGCTCGCGAAGATTCAAGACGAAATGGCCAAGGCCCTCTCGACCCACGACGACCGCCTGCAGCGCGCGATGGGCCGCCTCGAAGAAATCAATTTCAGCGCGATGGCGTAAGTTTCCGGGTTATTTCTCGTACTATTTGGACTCCCCCTCACCAGCGAAAACTAAGGCTTGCTGTCGCAAACCTAAGTTTTCGCGTCCTCTCCCCCTTTCGGGGGCGAGGGGAATTGTGGCGCGATGGCGTAAGTTTCCGGGTTATTTCTCGTACTATTTGGACTCCCCCTCACCAGCGAAAACTAAGGCTTGCTGTCGCAAACCTAAGTTTTCGCGTCCTCTCCCCCTTTCGGGGGCGAGGGGAATTGTGGCGCGATGGCGTAAATAAGTTCTGTCGGTATTTTAAGCTTTTTTCTCTCAACCTAAATCATAACGTGTCATTCCCGTGAATACGGGGATCCAGTTTATCCGCCGAAGCCTTGGCGAAGGCGGGCGGCCTGCGTCTGCGGACCATTTGAGTCATGCGTCGCGTGGACACGCGACGCTAGATTCCCGCTTTCGCGGGAATGACGGGTTGTTTAATAAACCCTCAACCCTTCCAGACCTTTCCACTGGTTTTTGAACCATGTGATCTGGCGTTTGGCGTAATTGCGCGTGGCTTGCTGGGCCTTTAGCTGGGCTTCCTCGCGTGACATGTCACCTTTGAATAACGCGCTAAGTTCCGGCACGCCTATTATCTTCATCGCGGGCAATCCGGGGTCAAGCTGGCGCGCCGTCAAAGCCTTTACCTCGTCCATCGCGCCGCGTTCCATCATGGCTAGGAACCGCTTGTTACATGTGGCGTAGAGTTTGTTCCGCTCGGGCAACAACAGGATGGGGCGGAGGTCGTATTTCTCCGGATCGAGCGGTGCAGGGGCCGAATGATGAGTCTTCGCCGTTTGCCAGTGCCCCAGCGGTTTACCCGTATAGCGCACAACTTCATACGCGCGGATGAGCCGTTGGCGGTCATTCGGCTTGAGGCGCGACGCGCTGTCGGGGTCTGCCTTGGCGAGTTCCGAACGGAACTCGTCGGGGCCGAGCTTTTCGTAAAGTTCTTGCGTCGAAGCGCGGACATTGTCCGGTATGTCCGGAATTTCCGCCAAGCCTTCCATCAATGCCTTGAAGTAAAGCCCCGTGCCGCCCACGACGATCGGCGTGCGTTTATCGCGCAAAGCGTTATGAATGGCTTCCTGCGCTTTCAACAACCACCCTGCGACAGACGAACGTTCGGCCGGATCGACGACTTCGTAAAGCTTATGCGGAATTTCTTTTTTTTCGTCCGGCGAAGGTTGTGACGTTAAGATGGGCAGGCCTTTATAAACCTGCATGGCGTCGGCATTGATGATCACGCCGTTCTCGCGCCGCGCGATTTCCAGCGCCAGCGCCGATTTGCCCGAAGCCGTCGGGCCGCCTATCAAATAGAGGGTGGGTGGTGCCATGCTTTAATATAGCAGGACAAAACCAGTTGTCCCAATTTCTATCGAATAACCTTGATTTTCACGGGCGTTTTAAGTTTTTTCCAAATTTTGTCGGCAGTGACGGCTTCGAGATTCAACTGTTCGGCAGTGGCAAGACAGGCTCGGTCGCCAAGCGACAAGCCGAGGGATTTGGTATGCGGCGTCATACGCCCCGCTAAATAGGCCAAGTGTTCATCGAACGGAATGATGGCTTGCACCATGTCGGCCAGCGTTTCGCGAAGATCGTCCGCGGGAACGCCTTCAAGCGCCAGTTTGCCGATGGTTTCAGCAAGATTGACGGCGGAAACAACCGATTGTCCGAGCCGTTCTTCGACGGCGTCAGCCCCCGTTTCTTCGTTAATCACGGCAAGCAACGCGGAACTGTCCATAACGTATTTGTACGTCATCGCCGTTATTCTTCGGAGGCTTGTTTGCGGCGTTCGGCGATCAACTCTGCGGTCAATGTTTTCCGTCGCACATGTTTTTTGACAAGCCGCCGCGCGCGCGCCAATGCTTGCGAGGCAGGGACGACTCTCAACTCGTTATCCTGGATGCGCAAAACAAGCTCTTCACCTGTCGTGAGGCTTAGAGCTTTGCGGTAACGAGCGGGAATAACCAGCCGTCCGCCTTCTTGCAGACGCGTGCGCGATTCATGATGCGGATCGGACATGGCAAATATCTCATTAAATGGCAAACAATGGCAAATATGGCATATTTTATATATTTTGCCAAGAAATAATAATTTCATGATTTATATCAATTGCTTGCATTTGTAGTCTCTGTAATTAATGACACCTGTGAGGACGGGTTGACGTAATTGTCTGCTTCAAATGATAAAATGCTTGTTTGTGGCAGCGCAGCGAATTTGTTAAGGTTGGCCTGTATAGGTGAGGAGGAACGCTATGGGTTTAAGCTTTTGGCATATTTTGGTGGTGTTGATCGTCGTGCTGATCGTGTTCGGCGCGGGGCGGTTGCCTAACGTTATGGGCGATCTGGGCAAGGGCATCCGCAATTTTAAGGCCGGCTTGAACGGCGAAACGCCGGATGACGACAAGCTCAAGCAAATTCCCTCTGACAAGAACGATAAAACCTCGGCCTAAGATGTTGGACGTAGGCTGGCCAGAACTGCTGGTGATCGGCGCGGTAGCTCTTGTGGCCGTGGGGCCCAAGGATCTGCCGAAAGTCATGCACTCGCTGGGGCGTTTGGCGGGCAAGGCGCGGGCGGCTATGCATGACTTTAGCGTGGCTATCGAACAGGTCGGCGTCGAGGCGGAATTGGAAGAGAAAAGGGCGGAAGAATTAAAAGCCGCCGAAAAAAATGATGCGGAGCCTAAGGCATGACCGACGCTCCTGAACATTCCGAGACTCTCACATCGCACACGTTGCTCACGCACCTGATTGATTTCCGGCGGCGGCTTATCTGGTCGATGCTGGCCATCGTCGCAGGATTTATCGTCAGTTACATTTTCGCGCCGGAGATTTACGCGTTTCTCGTGCATCCGCTGGCGAGCGCGACCGAGGGCGAGCAACGCCGCCTGATCTACACGGGCCTGACCGAAGCTTTCGTCACGTACATCAAGCTGGCGTTATGGTCGGGGTGTTTTCTGTCGTTTCCTGTGATCGCTGCGCAGGTGTGGATGTTCGTTGCGCCGGGCTTATACAAGCATGAACGCCGCGCGTTTTTGCCGTTCCTTGTTGCGACCCCCATTCTGTTTTTGATGGGCGCGGCGATGGCGTACTACCTCGTCTTTCCCTTGGCGTGGAAGTTTTTCCTGAGCTTCGAGGTTCCGGCCATGGCGGGAAGCCTTCCTATTCAACTTGAGGCGCGGGTGAGCGAATATCTTTCGCTTTCCATGACCATCATCTTCGCGTTCGGGCTGGCGTTCGAATTGCCGGTGATCCTTGTGCTGCTGGCGCGCATCGGCGTGTTGTCTTCTGCTCAACTGTCACAATTCCGCCGCTATGCCATTGTATTGATTTTCGTCGCGGCGGCCATTCTGACGCCGCCGGATGTCATCAGCCAGTTATGCCTCGCCTTTCCCCTTATGATCCTTTACGAAGTCTCGGTTTTGGGCGCGAAGTGGGTGGAAAAGAAGGGGGCAGGGGTCGGGGATCGGGGATCAGAAAAAGCCAAACGATCGTGATTTTCATACCCTAGCCATTGCCGCCTTCTCCCGTTATAGTCTTGTATTACTAACATTTTTGGAATCCCGCCCATGCATGACATCAAACTGATCCGCGAAAATCCCGAAGCCTTTGACAGGGCGCTCAAGCGCCGCGGCTTGCCGCCGTCGTCGGCCGAAATTTTGCGCCTCGATCAGGAATACCGCGCCACGCAAACGGCGATGCAGGAATTGCAGGCCAGGCGCAACGATCTGTCGAAGCAGGTCGGCGAGATCAAGCGCAAGGGCGGCGATGCCGACGCCGTCATGCGCGAAGTGGCCGACATGAAAGACAAGCTGGCCGATCTGGAAAACCGCGCGCGTCTGGAAGACGAAGAATTGCGGGAACTTCTCGCCAATCTTCCGAACCGTCCGGCCGACGACGTTCCGGACGGCAAGGACGAACACGACAACAAGGAGGTACGCCGAGTCGGCGCGCCGCCGGATATCAAGAATCCGAAACAGCATTTCGAATTGGGCGAGGCCTTGGGCCTCATGGACATTCCGACGGCCGCCAAGCTGTCAGGCGCGCGCTTTACGCTTTTGAAAGGCGCGTTAGCGCGGATGGAGCGCGCGCTCGGCATGCTCATGCTCGACACGCATACGAAGGAGTTCGGCTATACCGAGTTCTCGCCGCCGTTGATGGTGAAGGACGAGATCGTTTATGGCACGGCGAATTTGCCCAAGTTCGCCGACGATCTGTTCCGCACGACCACGGGCCTGTGGCTCATCCCGACCGCCGAAGTGCCGCTGACGAACATCGTTTACGACAGCATCGTCAACCGCGACGAATTGCCCTATCGCTTTACGGCGATGACACCGTGTTTCCGCTCCGAAGCGGGATCGGCGGGCAAGGACACGCGCGGCATGTTGCGCCAGCACCAGTTTTACAAGGTCGAGCTGGTCAGCATTACGGCTCCCGATAAGTCATGGGAGGAGCATGAGCGCATGACGGCGTGCGCCGAAACCATTCTTAAAAAGCTGGGGCTGGCCTTCCGCACCATCACGCTTTGCACGGGCGACATGGGCTTTGCGTCGTGCAAGACGTACGACATCGAGGTTTGGCTGCCGGGGCAGAACACGTACCGCGAAATCTCAAGCTGTTCGAATTGCTGGGACTTTCAGGCGCGCCGCATGAACGCGCGTTGCAAGGCTCCGGGCGACAAGAACACCGAGTTCGTTCATACGCTGAACGGTTCCGGCATCGCGATTGGCCGCGCCTTGATTGCGGTTATGGAAAACTACCAACAGCCGGATGGTTCGATTATCATTCCAGAAGCGCTGCGCCCCTACATGGGCGGGATGGAAGTCATCAGATGACAGTGGGCAGGGATCAGAAACCAGAAGGAGAAAATCGATTGAGGTACTATATTCTGATACCTGCGTTCTGCCTTCTGATGTCTGGGTGCACGCTGTTCAAGCCGCCGGTCCGCGAGGGCTGGCCGGATCGCAGTACGATCGTTCCCGGCGAGGAAATCACGGTCGGCAAAAATCAGAACGTTTACGGCCTCGCGCGCAAATACGGCGTGTCGATGCGCGATGTGATCGTGCTGAACGACTTGCAACCGCCGTTTACGCTTAAAACCGGGCAACGTCTCGTTATGCCCGCAAAAAATCAGGATTATGCGCCTGTTCCCGCCGCCGCGCCTGTGGCGAACATCGAGCAGACGCAACTGGAGCCTATAACGGCGCAGCCGTTTTCTTCCCAGACCGTGACTTCGGCGCCTCTGGAGCCGCCGAAAAACGGTTCGGCATCAAGCGCGCCAGGCTCGATCTTGCCGCCTCCGCCGTCCGCGAAGCCGCTTGCGACAACCGTTTCGCCGAACAGCGCCAAGACGGCTATGGCAGCGAAAACGACGGAGCCTGTTGCCGCCGAGCATAAATCCTCCTCGATCCAATTCACATGGCCGCTGCAAGGCCCGATTTTATCGGAATACGGCAAGAAGCCGACGGGCACGAACAACGACGGCATCAACATCGGCGCGCCCAAAGGCGCGCCAGTCGTGGCGGCTGCCGGCGGCATGGTCGTATATGCGGGCAACGAGATGAAGGGCTTCGGGAACCTTGTGCTGATCCGTCACGAAGGCGGGTGGGTTACGGCCTACGCGCATCTCGACAGGATGCTGGTTGCGAAGGACAACATCGTCGCGGCGGGCGACATGATCGGCACGGTCGGCAACACCGGCGGCGTTTCGACTCCACAGTTACACTTTGAAACGCGGTTGGACGGAAAAGCCGTCGATCCGCAAAGCGTGATTAAGAAGTCGTAAGCCCCATTGACATGGTGATGTAAAAGTGTTACACTCCTTGTTCTTTAAAGGAGCGCGTGAAATGCCAACTAATAATCCACGCTTGAATGTAACTTTCCAACCGGAAACGGCTGCTCTATTGGCACGTTTGGCTAAGGCAGAAGGTAAGACTGTAGCCGGTCTTGCAAAAGAGCTTGTATTGGATGCCTTGGAACGCCGTGAAGATATGGCTCTTTCGGAATTGGCAGAGCTATGCGAACGCGAGCAAAAAGGAAAAAAGCTTGTTTCGCATGCCGAAGCCTGGAAATAGTGGCGTTGCTTGAGCATGTATACGATAAGCTATTTTACGCGTGTTGTTGAAAAACATATACCGGCTCTTCCGAAAACGATGAAGAACCGAATTAAGTCTGCAATTGAAACACGACTGGCGAGCGATCCCATAGGATTCGGGAAGCCCTTACAACATTCATTAAAGGGGCATCGGCGGTTGCGCGTTGGTGATTATCGGGTCGTCTACCGGATCGCAACCGAACAAAAACAGGTTGTTATTGTTGCGATCGCGCATCGTAAAGATATTTACAAAATGGTGAGCGGTTTCTCAGACAGTTGAGGCAATCGTTGCCGTCATTTTCGCGACACGCGCCATTTCTTTCACGTCGTGAACGCGCAGGATGGCCGCGCCGCGCATGACGCAGGCGGCGACGCAGGCGGCGGTGCCTTCGAGACGTTCTTCCACGGGCAGATCGAGCGTGCGGCCTATGAAGCTTTTGCGCGACGGCCCCGCCAGCACCGGAAAACCAAGCTCCTTCAGTTTGTCGAGTTCGTTTATCAGACGCAGGTTTTGCTCGATCGTTTTGCCGAACCCGAGGCCGGGATCGACGATGATCTTTTCGCGAGCGACGCCTGCTTTCATGGCGTTGTCTGCCAGATTTTTCAGTTGATTTTTAACGTCACTTACAATGTCGCCGGATGATGGCGCTTCGTACATCGCGCCAAGCCGCAAATCTTTAGTGACGGCATCCGCGCTGCTGCTGTTGTGCATCAGAACGAGAAAAACGCCATGTCGCGCGGCGAGGGCGAGCATGGCGGGGTTTTGCTGCGCGCCGGAAATGTCGTTGATGATCGCCGCGCCTGCTGCCACTGCCTTGGCGGCGACTTCCGCCTTCATCGTGTCGATGCTGAGCGGCATATCCGGCATTGTGTGGCGCAGGGCTTCAATCACAGGGATCGTGCGGCGGATTTCTTCGTCGGCGTTTACGGGAACCGCGCCCGGGCGCGTGCTTTCGCCGCCGATGTCGAGAATGTCCGCGCCGTTCGCGATCATCTGTTCGGCTTGACGCAATGCAGCGTTAACGGCGTCATTCGCGCTCATCAACCCGTCGCCTGAAAACGAATCCGGCGTGACGTTCAGAATGCCCATGATCAGGGGGCGTCGGCCGAGTTCGGAAAGAGCGTTTGCTGTACCCACGGCTTACAGCGTTTCGTTGATCGCGCGCAGATCGTTGTGATCCGGCAGCGCTTCGAGCATCGACTTTACCGTCTTGCCGTTCACGGGATGCCTCCAGTCGGCGGCGATGTCGGCCAAGGGCTTTAACACGAACGATCGTTCGTGCAGCAAAGCATGGGGCACATTCAATTCGGCAGAGGACATGTGAAGGTCGTCGTAAAAGAGGATGTCTATGTCGATAATGCGCGGTCCGTAACGAAAGGTCGGTGTGCGGCCGATATCGCGTTCGATTTGCTTGATCGTGAAGAGCAGGGCTTGAGGCTCGAGCGCCGTATGGCCCGACACTGCGGCGTTCAGGAAATCCGGTTGGTCGGTTACATAGGCCGCTGACGTTTCGTAAACAGGCGAGACGCCTGTCAGGGTCATATAGCGCGCCAGAGCCTTGTTGGCCGCGCGCAGGTTCGCCAGACGGTCGCCCATATTCGAGCCGAGCGAGAGGCAGACTTTATGCGTTGCGGATTGGGCCGTGTTTGACATGGGCCGCATGATGCCGTTACCGCCTGCCGAAGGCAAGAACCGAGATTCGTAAATTCCCCTTGTTTATCAAGGGGAAGTAAAACGCTAGAACGGCATCACGATATCGAAGAACTGGCTGCCGTAGCGGGGTTGCTGCACATCGTTGATGGTGCCGCGGCCGCCGTAGGAAACGCGCGCTTCCGCGATTTGATCGTATTTCACCGTATTTTCGGGGGATATATCTTCAGGCCGGATGACCCCCGTGACCTTCAGTTCGCGCGTATCATAATTGACGGCCATTTGCTGCTTGCCTGCAAGCACAAGATTTCCGTTCGGCAGAACTTGCGTGATCGTCGCGGCGACCCGCAGATTGATCTTTTCGGAGCGGTCGATCGATCCCTTGCCGTCGTTGCTCATCTTGCTGCCCATTTTGGCGATGCTCGACGGACTGATGCCTTCGGGGAAGAAATCGGCCAGCTTGCCTTCATAGCCCAAAAAGTTCGTCAGGTTGGCGTCGTCCGAATTGTCGCGCGAGCGTTTGGTCTGGTTGGACAGTTGCGCTTTTTCGTCGAGGCTGATGACGACGGTCAGAATGTCGCCGACGCGGCTTGCGCGCTGGTCGCGGAAGAACGCGCGCGATCCCGTTTGCCACAAGGAATTAGGTTGGCGTTCGCTGAGAACAGGGGCGGGCATGGGCATGCTGACGGGCGTGACGCCCGCGATGCGCGAGGGGTCTTGCACGGCGGCCAGTTTGGGTTCGGCTCCTATGCTGTTCATGCGGTTCATGGCGTTACAGGCCGTGAGGGAGGCGGCCATGCAAAGAAGAATGAAAAGGCGAGATTTCATGATCGTATTTCCCTTCATTGCGCCGAAGCCAGTCTTTGCGCCGTATGGATGCGGATGACGCCTGCGCCTTCGACGGTGCCTTCGACGGTGCGGTTACTTTGCGTGTTGGTGACGCGCACGACATCGCCTACCGCGCCATCCTGTAGGGCGCGGCCTTGGGCCGTGACTGTCATATAGGGAGTCTGTATTTTCATCGTGACGAGCGATCCGCGCGTCACGAGGCGGGCCGGTATGATAGCGCGTGCGCTAATAGGCTGACCGCTGGCAAGATCGTGCCTCAGTTCGCGCCCGATCAATTGAGAGGGATCGGTGATGACATCGTTTGTAAGCTTGTCCGTGGCGACGGTGATCCAGGCGATGTCGGATTCGCCGATCGTCATGCCCCGCTCAAGGCGGCGCGCCAGCATAGGCACGTCGCGCTTGACGACAACGCGGCCCGTGACAGGAAGAACGAGAGGCGTGGCGCCCGTTTCTGCAACGAGTTCCGAACGGAAACGCTTGTTGAGCGCGTCGAAATCGAAATTGTTCAACGTGAATTTCGGCGCGCGGTCGGCCGGAAGGTTGATTTCCAGCGCCTTGTTGTCGAACATAATCTCAATCTTGCCGTTGAGCTTTTCGGACTTCAGCTTGTCGAGAACGGCGGATTCGATCATGTCCTGCGAAATCTTGGTGGCCGCGCGGGTGATGACCGCGCGGTCGGCCAGACTTTCCGGTTGCCAATCGAGACGGTTGTTAACGGCCAGCTTTTTCAGGACGTTCACGTCGTAAGTGACGCTTTTGCCCGGCGCCGGGGCCGTGGCGATGGCGCGGTCGAGCGCGACCGGAACGCCGGAAAAGACGTCGGACAGCTTGACGGAGGGGCTGTTGACCTCGCTGGCAGGCTTGAGGACGATGATTTCTTCCGCCCGCGCGATTCCCAGCATGGTGGCGAGGGCTATGAGAACGACGATGAAAAAAACCCGAAGAAAGCGGATCATGACGATTACCTCAATTGGCTAATGGTCGTGAGCATGTCGTCGGCGGTCTTGATGACGCGCGAGTTCATTTCATACGCGCGCTGGGCCGTGATGAGATTCGTAATTTCGCCGACGATGTCGACGTTCGACGTTTCAAGCGAGCCTTGCACGACGCTGCCGAAGCCCGCTGCTTGCGGGTTGCCGACGACTGGCGAGCCGGACGTTTCCGTCTCGATCAACAGGTTGTTGCCGATGGCTTCGAGGCCGGTTGGATTCTGGAAGGTCGCGAGCTGTAACTGACCGAGGTTTTGGAGGTTCGTCTGGCCGTCGATCTGGGCCATGACCTGACCGCTGGCGTTGATCGTCACCGATGTCGCGTTTTGCGGCACGGAGATGGCGGGCAGAACCTGAAAGCCGTCGGCGGTGACCAGCTGGCCGTTGCCGTTCAACTGGAACGAGCCGTCGCGCGAATAGGCGGTCGTGCCGTCGGGCCGTTGAATCTGGAAAAAGCCGCGTCCGTTGATCGAGAGGTCGTATTGATTGCCCGTGACGGTCAGATTGCCTTGCGTATTGATGCGGTAAGTCGCCACGGGCTTGACGCCGAGACCGACCTGAAGGCCGGAGGGCAGCAACGTGCCGGTGTCGGACGAGGGCGAACCGACTCGGCGCAGGTTTTCGTACAGCATGTCCTGAAACTCGGCGCGCGAGCGCTTGAAGCCAGGCGTGGAAAGGTTGGCGATGTTGTTCGAAATGACTTCGACGTTCAATTGCTGGGCTGCCATGCCCGTGGCGCCGATGCTGAGTGCTCTCATAGTCTTTCTGACCTCCCTTAAAACCCTAAGCCGTCGCCTTAGACAGGCGTTCGATCGCCGTGCTCATGCGTTGGTGCTCTTTTTCCAGCATGTGCACGACCTGTTGATACGTGCGTAAAATCGAAATCATGTTCGCGATTTCGTTGACGGACTGCACGTTGGATTGCTCCACCATGCCCTGAACCAAATTGCTTTCCGTGTCGGCAAGCGGCGTTTCCGTCGTCGTATATTGGTTGCTGCCGACGCTTTGCAGGTTCTGTTCGTTCGCGAACTTGACGACCTTGAACTTGCCGACTTGCGTCGCGGATTTGCCCGAACCTGATTTGGCCGAGACAATGCCGTCCGCGCCGATCAGAATGTCGGTGGCGTCATTGGGCAGCGTGATGACCTGATCGCCGTCTCCCAAAAGCTTGTCGCCTGCGGGCGTGACGATTTCGCCGTCGGCGTTCAGCACGAACGCGCCGCCACGCGTGTAGCGGATGCCGTTCGGCGTCTGAATCTGGAAATAGCCAGGTCCCTGAATGGCGACGTCCAAGGCGTTGCCCGTCATGACAAGAGGGCCTTGGGAAACGTCGCGGGTCGTGCCGCGGTCAACGCCGAAGAGGATTTGTTCTTTCGCCGTCGGGCGGCTGACAAGCGTTTCGAACTTTACGTCGTAACGCTTGAACCCTGTCGTGCTGGAATTGGCCACGTTGTTCGCGACAATATCAAGCGACCGCGAAAGGGCGTCTTGATACGACGTTAAAACAAGGCTTGAGGCTTGCATCGGACTTTTCCCAACCAATTCAACGCAAAAAAACCGGCAACGCGGCGCGTTCCCGGCTCGTTTAATGCAGACTCCGTGCCAATCCTGTTATGCGTTGCGTTTCAGCGCTTTAGGGAAGAAAAAGCGAATCGGAAGAACGGGTTAGGAACCGTTTGGGGAAAAGAAAACCCACCGCCCGCGGCAGAAGTTGCCGTGGGGGTGACAGGCGGAATTAGTCAGGACGAAGCTGGCTTCTAACCGAATGAATGGCGTCGGCTCTTATGGCCGCGTAATTGGGATTTCCTATCTGTTCGCGGCTGATGGTAGATGCGGTGCCCGGATTGCTGTTGTATTGCTGTTGGTAGTCGGGATTCATGAGATAATCCCAATGTTGTTCGCTAAAACGATCTTTATTTTTTAGAAATAGCGCGTGAATGGGCGATTGGGGATCCCTCATTTCTGGCAAAGTAAAATAGTTCGTAACGCCTTTCCGGAAGCTATAAGCAATTGCCACAGGGTCGTTAATGCGGTTTTCTTTTTTACCCACCGATTGCGCGTCGAGGAGATAAATTTCTCTTTGAATGTCCCAGCACATGCGGGTGACGGTCATTTCGCCATGATCGTTCTCGCGAAGCCTGTGTAGGCGGTAGCTGGCCAACGCCCCAACATTAAAGACCATGTCGGCGGTGGTTAAATCTTCTTTTGGAGCAACCAAACACAAAGACAAATTCACTACCCCGAAAAAACTACCCATAAAGGGTTATTAATTACCATTTTGGGGTAAGTTTTCAATAATTAATATAGTTTCAGGCGTGATTTTGTAACAAAATGAGCTGATCCATGGCTTTTTGGACAGCACTAGGGGGTATGGCATCCATGGTCTTTCCGCCGAAATCTTGGGCGCGGACGACGATGCCGTGGTTAACGCGCGGAGCCAATTTCTCAGGTGACGTGGGGCCGAACAGGCTTACGAGCGGACAATCTATGGCTGCAAGCATATGGCCCGTGCCGCTATCGTTGCAAACGGCGCCTGAAAGCAGGCTGCCGACAGCCAAAGTTTGTTCGATGGTGATTTCCGGCGTTCCCCACACTTTGCGCGCTTGTAAAGGAAACATCGCGTCAGGCACGGCTTCTCTCAATTCGGGAAGCCAGTTTTCTTCCTGTGGGCCGAGCAGGAAAACGGGAACACGTCCCTGCGCGATTTGGTAATTCGCGACATCGATAAAGTTTCCGCGTGGCCAGATTTTTACAGGGTTTCCTGCGCCCGGTGCTAGACCGATATAGGTTTCCCCTCTCGGCATCATTTGCCGCGCCTTGAGAAGAAGCAGTTCCGGCACAGGAAGGCGTTCTTCCGTGATTGAAAAGGTGCCGCCAGCCAATTCGACAAGCTGGACGAGTTTGTCGACAAGGTGCGGCGGACGTTTTTGGAAAAACGCTTTGCCGCGATCCGACAATACAAAACGCGCGGCGGGCGAAATGAAAATCTTGGAAGGCACGGACGTGCGGGCGCGCCACGCCTCGCGCCATTTGCCGCGCGTGTCGATCAAAAGGTCAAAGTGCGGCGGGTCGATGTCCGAAATTTTGGGATTTTGCTTTGTCGGCAGCCACGAAGGCTGTTCGAAGACGTTGTCGATCAGGTGGCGCGTCAGCTCGCGTAAGGGGCCGTTGAAGGCCGTGGGGCCCTGGCTCGTGATCCAGTGGAGCGTGGCATCCGGAAAAGCCGCGCGCAAGGCGCGGACGAAGGGTAACTTGATAAGCGCATCGCCGACAAGGTCGAGGCCGACGATGACGCCGATACTGGAAATGGTTAAAGAAGGGTCCGCTAACATCGATTACGCTGAAAAAGTTGAAAAACGTACTTGAAATGCCGGCGATTTTACCAACATCCAGAAAGCTTGTATCATCCGTTTTCGAAAGTTAAAAGGTGCCATCACAGGCGTCAGGTGAAAATATGACTAAGACTCACGGAAAAGAAAACAAGGATATGAAAAAAGAAAACGAAACGCCAGAATCGGTTAACGCCGAAGGAGCGGCAGCGGCAGAATCCCAAAACGATTCAGGCGCTGAAACCGGCGTGCGCGCGCAAGAATTAGCCGCCGAGGTCGAACATTTGAAAGACCAGATGCTGCGCGCGATGGCGGAAGCCGAAAATACGCGCCGCCGTTTGAACAAGGAGCTGGAAGAAACGCGCAAATACGCCATGAGCAATTTCGCAAAAGAAATGCTCGTGGTCGCCGACAATTTCCGCCGCGCGCTCGACGCGATCCCGAAAGATCATGCCGACAACGATACGTTGAAACAATTGGTCGCGGGCGTTGAGGCGACAGAGCGCCAATTGCTGGCGAGCTTTGAAAAGTTCGGGATCAAGAAACTCAATTCGTTGGGCCAGCCCTTCGATCCTCATTTCCACAGCGTGATGATGGAAGTCGACGACCCCAGCAAACCCGCAGGCACGGTTGTGCAGGTGATGCAGGAAGGCTATGCCATCCAAGACCGCTTGCTGCGCGAGGCGATGGTGGCGGTGTCCAAAGGCGGGCCGAAAGTACACAAGGTGGATACGGAGGCTTAAACCAAAGAG